>NZ_DGDC01000036.1 GCF_002385225.1 Psychrobacter sp. UBA3962
TTATTTTTTAGAATTGGTATTAGGTTTGTTTAGCGCTTAAGCAGTTTTGCTTTTCATAACGGGGTCAGCGGCTGCAGTGAACAATACGTCGGTTGACGAGTTAAGCGCTGTTTCTGCCGAGTCTTGGACCACACCGATGATAAAGCCAATGGCCACAACTTGCATTGCAATATCATTAGGGATGTTAAATAAGCTACAAGCCAGTGGGATAAGTAGCAAAGATCCCCCGGCCACCCCTGAAGCACCCGTAGCAGCGATGGTAGCGACCACACTAAGTAATAAAGCCGAACCAAAGTCCACTGGAATACCCAAGGTATGAGCGGCAGCTAAAGTTAATACGTTAATAGTGATGGCAGCACCCGCCATATTAATCGTCGCCCCCAGGGGTAGGGTCACTGAATAAGTGTCTTCATGTAAGCCCAGCTTTTTGGCTAAGTTCATGTTGACTGGAATGTTCGCCGCTGATGAGCGGGTAAAGAATGCAGTAATCCCTGACTCGCGTAAGCAAGTAAACACCAGAGGATAAGGGTTTCTACGGATACTAAAGGCCACAATAATAGGGTTAACGACTAAGGCAATGAACAGCATAGAGCCCAGCAGTACCGCCAGTAGACGGCCATAGCTTGCTAAGGCTTCAAAGCCAGTTTCAGCAATGGTATTGGCCACTAAGCCTAAGATACCAATAGGAGCAAAGGCAATAACAAAGCGCACCACATTAGAGATGGCCTCTGATAAGTCAGCAACCATGGTACGGGTGGTGGCAGAAGCTTTACGTAACGCAAAACCAATGATTAACGCCCAAGCCAAAATACCCATATAGTTGGCACTGGCAATGGCATTAACCGGGTTGTCTACTAAGTTCATAAGTAGCGTGGTTAACACTTCTTTTAACCCTGAAGGAGGGGCTTGATCAGCAACCGCCTCAATGGTGTTTAGGCCAATAAGCTCGGTTGGGAAGGCGAAACTTGCTACCACAGCCGTTAAGGCGGCCAAGAAAGTGCCGAAAATGTACATGATCAACACAGGCTTCACATGAACTTGGCTTTGACCTTGGTGCTGACTGACTGCCGCCATGACCAAAATGAATACCAAAATAGGCGCCACAGCCTTTAGCGCACCCACAAATAAGGTACCAAGTAAGCCTAACGCGATACCCACTGAAGGCAATAACCAACCTATTAAGATACCAATTACTAGCCCAATAATAATTAGAGGCACCAAGCCGATGCGCTGGTACATGTCAATAAGGGCTCTCATAAGCTCTCCAAATAAATGCTAACTTAAATAAATCAGCACGAAAATAAAAAATAAAAGCATACCGGGCATAAGGCCTAGCGCCCATGCCTAAATATCTTTAGGGTATATGATTTGATTGAGAGATAGAGTTTTAAGAGCTATTGACAGTGAAATTATAGTAAACGCTGCTCCGCTAAGCTCTATCACATAATCAGATTATGCCCTGATTATACAAAACTTGAAATCGTCTGCAACAGATAACTATAAATTGCTTTTAATAATAAGCACAAAAAAACCAGCTAATGGCCGCTAACGCTCTAAGGCTATACAGAAAATAGAGTCAGCAATATCAGAATTAAGCAATAAGAGGATTAAGTAATAGCAGGACTCACTAACAGAGAGTTAGTTAATAGGATAGTAGATAAGCTCAAAGCCTAAGTCGCGATAGGCTCGGTATTTATCACGGCCTTGCTGCTTACTGACTTCATCAGGAGTGATGATTTCCAAGACCCGCTCAGGCAACGTCCCATTTTTGGATAAAGCAAGGGCAGTCGGAGCCAGATTTAGAACCACGCCATCGAAATTTGGGGGAAATGAAGAGAGTAGGGTCACAGGGGCAGAAAGTTTTTCTGCAGTGACTTGATTATCAGTAATAAGCGTATGTGGAATAAAGCTGGTGGCATCAAAAGACCATAATTGCTCGTCTAATGCCTGAAGTCGATTTGTTTGATCGTCAACGATGACTAAGCTGTATTCGCTTTTATTCAAAACGGTCTGGGTCAATCGACACACAAAGTTTAGCACCGCCTCAGCATCAACGGCTGAGGCGGTGCTTACTGCGGTGGCGTCTTGTTGCATATAACGCTCACCGAGGACATAAAAACTAATTTGCATAAGTAGCTTTTATACGTCTGGCAGTCAGATTACTGCTGAGACATATTTTTTAGATACTGCATGAATAAAGGAACAGGACGGCCTGTTGCGCCTTTTTCTTTACCTGAGTTCCAAGCAGTGCCTGCGATGTCTAAGTGAGCCCAGGCTTGACCCTCTTCGATGAAGCGAGACAAGAAGCAAGCAGCCGTTACTGCTCCAGCGGCGCGGCCACCAATGTTTTGGATATCGGCAATAGGAGAGTCCAACTGGCTTTGATATTCATCATCAAGAGGCATGTGCCAAATTAGGTCACCTGATTGATCACTGGCGTTTTCTAGTTCAAACAATACGTCTTCATCGTTACTGAATACCGCTGAACGCACGTGGCCTAAGGCAATCACACAAGCGCCTGTTAAAGTGGCCACATCGATGATGGCACGTGGGTTATAACGCTGAACGTAGCATAGCGTATCCGCTAGAACCAAACGGCCTTCTGCATCGGTATTTAGAATTTCGACGCTCTTACCGTTCATCGCTTTCACGATATCACCTGGGCGAGTTGCTTCCCCTGAAGGCATATTCTCAGCACAAGCTAAGGCGCCCACTACGTTAATAGGCAGACGCGCTTCACATAAAGCTTTCATGGTCCCTAATACAGAAGCTGAACCGCCCATGTCGAATTTCATCTCATCCATCGCCGCACCTGGCTTGATTGAGATACCGCCTGAGTCAAAGGTTACGCCTTTACCCACTAATACGATAGGAGCGTCAAAGGCTTCTTCTACCGATTCAGCATCGGCTTCTGCCTTTTTAGCTTTGGCTGCTTTTTTCGGCAACTTATCGGCCACAGCTTTGATATTGTTGGCTAAGGTATCTGCAAAGCTGTTTGAGCTGCTAGTGGTAATGGCTTGGTTTTGGCCTTGGTACTCAAGGATAACCAATTGACCTTCACGTACAGAGCCGCGAGACACTGACAAGAAGCAGTTCATGCCCAGCTCTTCCATTTCGCTTTCGCCCAATACCGTCACTTTCAGTAAGTCTGGGTAAGCTTTGGCCAGCGCTTTGGCTTGGTCAGCCATATAAACTGGGAAGCAAATATTACCTGGCTCATTGGCCACATCACGGGCCAAAGATTGACCACTGTGAACCGCCGCCACATAGTCGATAGTGGCTTGCTCAACACTGGCTGAAACCAAAGTGACTTCAGAAAGTTTAGGCTCAGTGGTTTCAGACTTATATTTGTCAAAACGGTAGCTGGCGTTTAGTAACTCTAAGGCCAGTTGCTGTAGGCTTTCATCAGATAGATCATCTCCAATAGCCACGGCTAAGTTAGTCACGCGCTTCTGAGTATTCTTATAAAGCGCAGTCGCAATCTTTTGGATAGAAGCTGAGTTGATTTTCTCAGGTTTGCCCACGCCCACTAATAAAAGTTGTAACGGCGCTTTTTTGGCATCGGCTGCCAGAGCAAAGTCTGCTACCGTTTCACCCAGCTTACCACTGAAGTCAGAAACAGCGATTAAATCTTCGATACGTTGCTGATAGGCTTCTAAGCCTTTGAAGTTGCCTATTAGGTTGGCTTCGTCATCTACCAACACAGCCAAACAATGGCTTTGGATATCGTTATTAGCGGGCGCCTTTTTTAGTAGTTTTTTTGAGGCCAGCTTTGGTAAAGTTTTAGATACTGAAAGAGTTAAGCTCATAATCATTCCTATGTGTTATGTGATGAGTTTGTTTTTATAGTGTATTTTGACAGTGACTCAGGGCTTTAAAAAATGCTTTGGGTAAGCAGCTTTAGCCATAACCCTAAGCATTACTGTTGTTTTAATTTTAGAGTTATTAAGGGCATAAACCCATAATCGTTAATGAGGATAGCTGTTTGTCTGGCTCACGATGATATAGGCATTGAGCCTATCGCATAGTCTAACATATTGGCCTAGATTATGGGCAGATAGAGGACTATTGCCCCTCTAAAAACGTCAGAACCATGCTAGGATAGATAGACCTTATGCGCCTGACTTTGTGGGTTTTAGTTACCCTCTAAAGTCCACTGATAAATTAACGTCATTTTTTTATATTGAGTCTGGATTTATTGTTGATCTAGCCTAGATTTGAGCCTAGCCATTATAGCGACTACCCCCATTACCGGTGTTAAGATTATAATAGAGCTTGGTTGTCAGTGTTTTATTGCCAAACGATACTCTGTGACCCATTGATGTATGTGCTTTGTTAATGAAGCCCAATATATTTCCTAATTTCTAGCATAATCCTTTATGATTTGCTGAAATAATGGCGGTCATAATAGCTCCCTTTAGCTATGGCTGTCTTATTTATAGCTGTATACGGGGTTAAACCGTTGTTTCATTCCTCTAATCTAATTTGAGTTTGCCTGTGATTTTACGCCGATACATGACCCGACAAGTTGCCTCAACGACCGCCTTGGTGTTGGGGTTTTTGGTGGTATTACTACTGGGCGGAAGAATGATCCGCTACTTTGGTATTGCCGCTGAAGGGCGCCTTGATGTGGGTTTGTTGTTTGCCATTATTGGCTATAACCTGCCTTACTTCTTAGAGCTGGTCTTGCCTCTGTCCTTTTTTATCGGGTTGATGTTGGTATTTGGTCGACTGTATGTGGACCAAGAAATGGCCGTGTTGAATGGCAGTGGCATCTCACGAGGTCGTTTGGCCCGATTAATGATTCCCTTTATTTTATTATTGTTTGTTTTAGAGGCAGGCTTGTCTTTATACGGCAAACCTTGGGGAGTTAGAAATTCTGACAATATCTGGCAGCAGCAGTCATTAAGCAGTGCTTTTGATTTGATTCGTCCCCAGTCTTTTATTAGCAGTAACGACTACCACCTATATGTGGGGAGCATGAACGAAGATCGCACCGAGTTGCAAGATGTGATACTGGTGCAAACCGGAAGTCAAAGTGAGGGGGCAAAATCTAACCCGCCTAGTGTTAGCGAAACCGCTGTCGATGAGACACAGGGTGCCCAGGCCGAGGCGCCTACTTTATCTCCTAAAGCAGATAAAACCATCACTGAATTGACTAAGCCGGTTGCCTCAGCAGCTTCAAAAGAAGCGAATGATCCCAGTAAAGCTGAGCGGGATGTGATTGTGTTGGCAAAACGAGCGGTACAAGTCGTGGGAAGTGATCAAGCGGATACCACCCAGCTAGATTTATTCCAAGGCCGACGTTATGAAGTGGGGGCGGACAGCTTGGTGTATAACCAAGTTAGTTTTGAGCGTTATCGCATTAGTATCAATCAACCGCCAAGAGACATTATTACCGATGATAATGTCACCACTCAAAGCTTACCGGTATTGTGGCAAGCCGCTACCGGTCAAGCAGCGCCAGTCATTGACCTAAACGCAGCGTCAACAGACAAAGCGCCAGTGACTACTCAAAAGCCTGATCAGCAACAAATCCTAGCGGCTCAAGCAGAGCTTGGCTATCGCTTATCTTTGCCTTGGTTGATTATTTTGGCACCGATGTTGGCGGTTCCTCTAGCCCAAGTTCGGCCTAGACAGGGGCGTTGGTTGAGGCTGTTACCGGCAATTATTATTTATGCCAGCTGTGCCTTGGTAGTTATTTCGCTGAAAAACTCAGTAACTAAAGGCTCTGTCTCTGTTTGGAGTTATCCTTTGGCTATTATCAGTTTTATGGTGTTGGCACTCTATCTTAACTGGGCGAGTCGAATTCATCACAGGGTACGTTTCAGACTCGGTCAACGCAAGTTGGCTACTAATTCTAATAATACTTTTGATAATGGAGGCCGATCATGAATCCTATGAAGTCTGGCGACTCCAAAACCTTAACTGGCGTAAACTCAGGCAAGATTATCTCGCGCTATGTCAAAAAAAATGCCCTATTTGCCATGCTATTTGCGGTGATAGGGCTGTGGGCACTGCAGATGATCTTTGCCTACTTGGCAGAATTAGAAGACATCTCAGACAGCTATACCTACTTTGAGGCCTTGACCTACATTTTTTATAAATCGCCCTATTTTTTAGAGCAGTTTACCCCCACAGGCGCCTTATTAGGAGCTGTCGTTGGCTTGGGCTTATTGGCCAATAACTCTGAGCTTATTGTGATGAGGGCGGCCGGATTAAGTATTAATCGTATTGTCGGCTGGGTGTTACAACCCGCGTTCATATTCGTCATATTGGCGCTGGCGATCAACCAATATGTTTTGCCTGAGTCTAATTTAAAAGCGAATCAGATTCGCAAGCCTGATACCGCTTTACTCGCGTCAGTCAATGGCTACTGGACCTTACAAAATGCGCCTGCTGTCGGCGAAAAGGCGCAGCAAGAAGGCATGGGTCACAATATCATCTATATCGACTATGCAGACGCCAATGGCAATATCGGTAAAGTAAAGCGCTGGCATTTAGATGAAAACAATAACTTAACGGCGGTGTCTAAAGCGTCGGGCGGTATCTATCTGCCTAAGGCCAATGAGCAAACTCAAGCCAGCTTGCAAGATTTGACCAAAGCAGAAAAAGAGCTGATTAACTATCAGTGGAAATTAGAAGACGTTACTACTTTAAAGCTAGCAGAACGGGCGGCTATTACTCAATCTGAAGAGATTGAAGCCACAAAAGAGGCGTCTGAGGCAGAGAGCAGTGCCGAATCAAGCCAGGCAGTTTCGAGCAATGTCAGACAGTCACAGGAAATTGTGTTAAATAATGAGCCTTTGGTGTCCAAACAGAATCAATCAGATGATGTGATTAATCTGCCGATATCGCCCAGCTCAGTGTATTTATTGACCCGTCGTGCTGAAGATTTGTCCCTGACTCAATTGTATGATCATAAGCGTTTTAATGCTTCGCAAGGCACCCGCTCATTAGAGCATGAAGTGGCTTTTTGGCAAAAACTGCTATCGCCATTTGCTATTTTATCGCTAGTGATTGTGGCCTGTTCTTTTGTGTTTGGTTCACTGCGCACGCATAGCTTGGGCCTGCGTATTGTGGTGGCTTTAATCTTTGGTTTGCTGTTTAGCTATATCCAAGATTTAACCAGCTTTGTGGCCTTAGCCACTGGGGCATCACCGTTATTGATGGTATTGTTGCCCATCATTGGCAGTGCAGCCTTGGGCTTTTATTTGATTAAACGCCAGGGTTAAATTCAGGGCTAAATTAAAGACAGCGGTTGTTGTTTATTTAATAATAAAATACAAAAGGTTAGCAAAAATAAGAGCCCCGACTTTCAGCAAGTCGGGGCTCTTTTTAATAGGTTTTAACCAAACTGAAATTATAAACAGTTGCCGTTATTCTTTAATCGCTCGGGTAATGGTGTAGGTTTTACCTTGTTTTACTTTATCAGCATTGCCAAAGACTTCGGTGAAAGCGCGTTTCATAAATTGACGCAGACCGTTAATGGTCACCACATAAAAGCGGCCACCGCTACGCATTTTGCTATAAGCATCTAACAAATATAGATAATGCTGCTCTTTACCTACTTTGGCGGGCAGGTTAGACATTACTAGGCTGAAGTCTTTGTTGGGATCAACGTGATTGAAGCCGTTTGATAAATGGACGTCCACATTGGTTAGACCATTTTTTTCACAGTTACGGCGCGCATATTCAACCGCCATAAAGTCCTTATCAATAAGGGTATGTTGGCCTTGAGGACATTCTCTGGCTGCAGCCATGCCCAGCACCCCATAACCACATCCTAAATCAATTGAGTCATCATCCACTTGAAAGTCAACATGATCCAGTAGCATCAAGCTGCCAGCATCTAGCTTCTCTGGAGAGAAGATACCCCAAGTGGTGGTGAAGTGCATCGGCGCTCCGAGCACCTCTTGAGTAAACGCAATGTCTTCGCGCCAATGTTTGGCTTTTTGTAATAAATCAGCAGGAGGGGTGTGGGTCATGGTGTTGCCTTAACGAATAATGGAATTGTATGGTCATCTTAGAGCCTGTAAGCTGTTTGTGACTAGGTATACTCAGCGATTACCCAATCCACCAAGCTTTGAAAGTCATCAAAGGCTGCGGTTGGCTTTAGCTCACGAATATCTTGGCCGTAATTATAACCGTAAGACAGACCTAGTGTGTCAATATTGGCGTTTTGACCGGCAAAAATGTCATTTTTTGAGTCGCCAATCATTACCGCATACTCTGGGGCAATCTGTAAGGTGCGACAAACATGACGCAGGGGCTCAGGATCTGGTTTCTTAGCGGGTAGGCTGTCGCCACCCAGCACTTCGGTAAATAACTCACTCCAGCCAAAAGACTCTAGAATTTTTGGCACAAACTGGCTCGGTTTATTAGTAACCAATGCTAGGGTAAAGCCCGCTTGCTTTAATTTTTTTAGGCCCTCGCTTACATTAGGGTAGGCAACGGTATTGTCGCCACTTACTTTGGCGTAAGCGTCGAAGAATACCTTTTCAGCGTGGTCAGCCTCCTCTTTGCTTAACTGACCCTCTGCGACCTCTACAGAGCCAACCAGCGCCCGTTCTATCAACATCCGTGACCCATTGCCCACCCAATTGCGGACGGTCTCGATAGGATAGGTAGATTTACATAAGGTGGTAAGCATATCATTCGTGGCTTGTGCCAAATCAGGCACACTATCGATTAAGGTGCCATCCAGATCAAAAATAAGCAGTTCTTTTTTTACAGCAGTCATAGTTATCTCGTAAAGCTAAAGGGTTATAAATATAGAGAGTTATAAATAAAGGTTAAATTAATCTACGTCTTTGTATTTTTCGCGATGTGCTTTTTTCATCTCAAGATAAGTGTCGTTGGCTCGACATAAATCCCATTTCTGTTTAAATATTCTAGCCGACTCGGCTTTGATTGGATCTTCATCATCCCGAGGTAACTCTTCTCGGCCATGCGAACCACTTTGGCCTTTTTTATCGTCAGGCACGGGGCCTTTATATTTTTTGCCGCCCTTATGATTGGCATAACGGCGGGCACGGGTATAGCCCATCTGCAAAAACTTGCGCGCCATATCGGCACCCACAAAATCACCTTGCTCTAAATAATCCAAGAACATCTGATAAATTTTATCACTGCTCTCAGTAGCAACGTCAGGGGTGGCAAAGCGCCAATGTGGTAGGATTTCGGACTTATAAGGCTCAACTAATAGAACCCCTTGCTCACCACGGCCCACGCGGTATAGCTCTGGGTGCTCGCGTAAGTTTAGCGATTTATAGTCTAGGCTGTAGTCAAATTCACGCATAACAACATCCACATTGCAGATTTGTAGATAGCAGATTTATAGACAAAAAAGGACACTTGTCTAAACAGTATAGCTGCCAAAAGCCAGCAGTAAATACCGACTCTGTAACCTGAAGGCTAGCGAAGGGCTATTAAAAGGCTAGATGATGAGCGTGTTAGGGATACGTATTAACAGAAGGGCGTGTAGATAAGTTAACAAAAGGGTTAACCTGATTTTGTCACTTAGAGTAGGTTTAGGTTATAAACTTATAACGATAAAAAATCACAACCATAAAAAAACCCTCAAACTAAATTAGCTCGAGGGTTATTTATGCTGTTAAGCAGTATTCGGTATAAAGATGGTGGCTCGAGGCAGAATCGAACTGCCGACACAAGGATTTTCAATCCTTTGCTCTACCAACTGAGCTATCGAGCCGTCTTTATGAGGTCGCTATTAAACTAAATATTTGATGACCTGTCAACCCTTTTTCTGAAAATAAATAAAAATAGTTGAAATAATATGAAATAAAGGTCGAATATTCAGAATTAGCCGCTATTTTACCCGAATTAATTCATATTCGCTCATAATTCTATGAACTTGCTCGTCAACAGGCATAAATTGACGAACCCCTTTTTTAATCTCTTTATCATATACCATTTTAATAAACTTGGCATCGATGCCGCGATTAACGTTTTCAGGATGCATTGCCAAATACTGCAGACGCTTGGTATCGGTCTGACCATCATCAAAGCAGCCAATAACGGCAATGGGCTTATCATTAAACATACCCACATACATCAGGGCACCCCGTTTAAAAGCGGTCTCAAAAAGAGCCAGCACCGACTCGCTATCTTTTAGGTCGCCTATATTGGCATTTTCAGCAGTATAGAGCTTGGCAATACGCTCACGCAGCTCACCGTCATGAGTGGTCTCGCGCATAATAGGCGCGTCAAAAGAATTAATGGCAACAGCTTCTAATGGCATACAAACCTCCCAGAGGTTGAACTGTGAGTTTAAATAAAAAGGGGCTTAAATTAAATTTATATCAGTATTTTAGCAAACTATCTGCGTTTAAAGGGGCCATATATGGCTTAAAAGTATTACCTTTGCTATCATCAAGTGATGTTTGTTGTTTTTATCGCTATTTAGCGACTGTTAACGGGTATTGTTCTTTTATTAACCAACCAATTATTAACGAGCCAATTATTTATTAGTGAGCCTTACTGCCATGACTACTGAAATAAATTTAAATCCAGCCAATCGTCCCAATCGTGTTGCCAGCGTAGAGCGTAATACTGCCGAGACTCAAGTGAGTGTGACTGTCAACCTAGATGGGACAGGTCAGGGTAAAATTGACACAGGTGTGCCTTTTTTAGATCACATGCTAGACCAAATCAAACGTCACGGACTTTTTGATCTAGACATCACTTGTAAGGGCGACACTTATATCGATGACCACCACAGTGTGGAAGATACCGGAATTACCTTAGGTCAGGCGTTTGCCAAAGCTTTGGGTGACAAAAAGGGCATTCGTCGCTATGGCCACTTCTATGCGCCATTAGATGAGTCATTAACCCGTGCGGTGGTAGACATCTCGGGTCGCCCAGGTCTGCACATGGACATTCCTTTTACACGCTCACACGTGGGCAGCTTTGATGTGGACTTATTCAGCGAATTCTTCTTCGGTTTTGTAAACCACGCTTGGATGACCGTACACCTAGATAACTTAAAAGGCAAAAACAGTCATCACCAAATCGAATGTACCTTTAAGGCTTTTGCCCGTGCCTTACGTATGGCGTGTGAATACGATGAGCGTGCGCTAAATACATTGCCGTCTACCAAAGAAGCGTTATAGTCTGCCTCGTAAATACTTTGCTTCGTAAAAAGCTAAGCTAAATAGTTAAAAGACTAGAAATAGAGACTGGAGGCGTAAAGCTTCCGGTCTTTTTTTATGGCAATTAAATTTAGTCCCCCAAAGTCATAAAAGCCGTTTATAATTTATTGAGTTATATAGTAAAAACCAATAAGCCAAAGAGACCAATTTATGACCAAAATCGCACTTTTAGACTACGGCATGGGCAACCTGCATTCTGCCAGCAAGGCATTATCGGCAGTGGGGGCTGAGGTGTCGATTACCAATGATCCTAAGATCATTCGTGCGGCGGATAAAATCGTATTCCCAGGCGTTGGGGCAATGCGCGATTGTATGGCTCAAATGCGCGAGCAGGGCATCGATAAGGTAGTGCAAGAAGCTGCGTTTAACAAGCCGGTCATGGCCATTTGTGTCGGTATGCAGGCCCTGTTTACCGAATCATTGGAGTTTGAGCATACTCAATGCTTAGACATCGTTTCCGGTCAGGTCAAAAAGTTTGATCCAAGTTGGACAGATGAGCAGGGAGCGACCATTAAGATTCCACATATGGGTTGGAACACCATCTCTGGTATGGATCGCAGTCATCCCCTTTGGCAGGGAATTGATGAGCATGCGCATTTTTACTTTGTACACAGCTATTACTGTGCCCCTGAAGACAGTTCGTTAACAGCTGCTGTCTGTGATTACGGCCAGCCCTTTTGTGCCAGTATCCTAAAAGACAATCTTTTTGCTACTCAGTTTCACCCTGAAAAGAGCCATAAAGATGGGCTACAGCTCTTGAAGAACTTTGTTGAGTGGCAGATTTAAGGGTTACTAAGCGTTTTCTTTTTTAATTAGCCCAATAATCAAAACCGCGATGAGCTCAAACCAGTCGCGGTTTTTTTATATAGCACAGTTTAAATTAGCTTAACTAGTATTTCATTAAGACAAACAACACCAACAAAGCCTAACCCTACCGTTAGTTTTGTCGCCTATACTAAGGCTTTACTTTGGGTGGTTTAGAGTCTTGAAAGACGGTACAGCATTTGTTGCGTAATAAGTTTGGAGTCAAAATTGGTTGGGTTTCAACAGTTTAAAATATATGTCACTGATTTTACGGGATTAGATCGAGATTCTCTGCATATCTATGTCGGCATAGGGGTGTTTTTATTTAGCCTGTTGGTAACACGACCCTTTGTGCAACGCCACCTAACCCGGCTTAATATTGCGCTGCTGGTGGCTACCTTCTTTGCGCTTTTAGGCGAGTATTTAGACTTAAGTCATAACTACCCAAATATTACTGGCGAACATCTACGGCTGAGTATTCACGATATTATTAATACCTGCTTTTGGCCGTACGCGCTATATGCAGTGAACCGTTGGACCTCCTTGTTTGATAAGCATAGTTAGCGAGTCATAGTAAGTTACTAAAAATAGTGAGTTACTAAAAATAGCGGTTTAATTTAAGCGCTAAATCCTATACTTTAAGGGAAGCTTCTTTTATTTTAAGAGGCTTTTTTCTATTTTAAGAGGTTTTTCATTTTAAATAATATATCAAGGATGAGATATGACACAGCAAACCGCAACGAATACCTCAGTAGCCACACAACCAGATCCGTTAGTTATCCGTCAGGACAGCAGTGATAATAGCGGTGTGGTGACCCTGACCTTAAACAACCCCAAACAATTTAATGCTTTATCGGTGGCCTTGCTTACTGCGCTGCAAAAAGAGCTGGATGAAATTGAAAAAGACAAGTCTATCCGAGTGGTGGTGATTGCGGCAGAAGGCAAAGCGTTTTGTGCCGGTCACAACCTAAAAGAGATGCGCGCCCATTCTGAGAGAGAATTTCATCAGGATCTTTTTAATCAGTGTAGTCAGATGATGCTGACCCTAAACCGCATGCCACAAGTTGTCATTGCCAAAGTGCAAGGCATTGCTACCGCAGCAGGGTGCCAATTGGTGGCCTCGTGTGATTTAGCAGTGGCCTCGACTACCGCCAAGTTTGCCACATCAGGCATTAATGTGGGGCTGTTTTGTTCCACGCCTGCAGTAGCGGTCAGTCGCAATCTATCTCCCAAACAGGCTTTTGAAATGCTGATTACCGGTGAGTTTATCGATGCCGAGACAGCGGTGGCACAAGGTTTAATTAACCGAGTGGCAGAGCCTGAGCAACTAGACAATGAACTGCAGGCGTTGATCCAAGCCATTATCGGCAAATCTCCTGTGGCCACAGCCACCGGTAAGCAGATGTTTTATAACCAGCTAAGCATGAGCCTGCCAGACGCTTATGACTATGCCAGCCAAGTCATGGTCGATAATATGATGGCGAAAGATGTGGCAGAAGGCATTGATGCTTTTATTGAAAAGCGACAAGCTGTGTGGACAGGGCATTAATGCCCCGAATGGCTAACTGACCAGCCAACTAACTAATGAAATCAAATGACCCAGCCTAAAAATTTGTTTTGGTTGGGTTTTTTATTGCCTTTCCTGTAAACACTTAGTTGTTTATTTTTGATGTTGGCTTTATTGTTTCTTTTTATTTATAATCATTCAAACTATAAGTTATGACAAGGATGATTATGACTACTCCCTTTTATTTAAAACTTGGTAAGCTCTCTGAAACCAACGTTCAACAGTTGGCCCCTTCTTTTTTGAATATTCCCGAAAACGAGTATAAAGACGGCGATTATCGTTTGCGTCGTTATAGCGCTTTTACTTTCAGTGGCAATAAAGTCAATAAATTGCCTTACCGGCCCTTTAAGCAATCTAGTGAACTGAATAAGTTTCAGGGCGATATCGCGCGCGACTATCCTGATATTGAAGCGTCTTGCTATGAAAGCAATGCTTTTCAAGAGATGTTTGCTCAGTTTTACAGCAATGCGGAACTTCCTGTAGACACAGAGGTTGAGGTGCATCAGCTACGTATGCGTGCTAAGCCCAACCAAACCATTGCTATTGCACCAGAAGGGGTGCATCAAGATGGGTTTAATCGTATTGGTATGTTCTTCGTTAATTATGAAAATTTAACCGGTGGTGAGCTGTATGTGCATGAAACGCAAGACAGCAAACCTATGCTGGATCACCTATTTAAAGAGGGTGAGTTTCTAGTATTAAACGATGCGCTTTTTTGGCACAGCGCCAATGATGTACAGGCCAATCAAGAAACCGGCTATTTTGATATGTTTGTCATCACCGGTGACAAAATTAAGTAGCGGCTCAAGTCGCTGTCTTTTAAATGCATAACAAGGATTGCTTATGCCACTTGATATTAACGCCATTCGCCAACAGTTTCCTGCGCTCAATCAAAGCGTAGAAGGTAAAACACCTATCTTTTTTGATGGGCCAGGCGGGTCGCAAACCACCGAAACCACCCTTAATGCAATACGTGATTATTTTGCGTTTTATAATGCCAACTTAGGCTCCAATTTCTTTTCTGGGGTTAAAACCACCGAAGTCATGCAGCAGGCTAGAGAGGCTGTGGCAGCGTTGGTGAATGCCCCCTCAGCCGATACTATTTCATTTGGTGGCTCAGCGACGATGCTGATGTTTAACTTTAGCCGTGCCATAGGACGTGACTGGCAGCCAGATGATGAAATTATCGTCACCGCCGCTGACCACTATTCTAATGTGTCTTCGTGGCAGCACATTGCCAAAGACAAAGGGGTAACGGTACATCAGATAGCCGTTGATGAGACGACTTTTGAGATTGACTACGATGAGCTGGCCAGCAAAATTAATAACAACACTAAGTTGATTGCTTTTACTCACGCCTCTAACACCCTAGGAAGTGTGCTCGATGCCAAGCGTATTGTTGAGATGGCAAAGTCAGTAGGGGCCTTAATCTTTATTGATGCGGTGCATTATGCCCCTCACTTTAGCCTTGATGTTCAACATTTAGATTGTGACTTTTTGGTATTGTCTGCTTATAAATTTACCGGACCTCATGTGGCGGCCATTTATGCCAAAACTGAACATCTAGAGGGGTTAATCCCTTATAAAGTAGAGCCCGCGACTGAAGTTGCCCCGAACCGTTGGGAGCAGGGCACTCAGAACTTTGAAGGTCTAGCAGGTATGACCGCTGCCATTGAGTACTTGGCCTCTTTATCAGGTCAAGAGTCAGCAGATAACACTTTACGTAATCGTTTAGAGACTGCCTTTGATAATATCAAAGCTTATGAGCAAACCTTGTCTGCACATTTCTTAGATAAGTTAAAAGCGATCGAAGGGGTAACGCTCTATGGTAAAAAAAGCGTAGAAAGGCGTAGTCCAACCTTTGCCTTTAGACTGCCCAAAGGAACGCCTGCAGAGTTTGCAGACTTCTGTGCTAAGCGAGTCGTGGGGGTCGGTGCTGGTAACTTCTATGCGCAAGGCCTATGCGAACAGTTGAGTATTATGGAAGACGGTGGTGTGATCCGTGCCGGTTGTCTACACTACAATACCATCGAAGAAATAGACGTGTTATTTGATTTGATAGATGAGTTTTTGAGTGCATAAAAAAAGCCCAACCAATTGGTTGGGCTTTTTGCTGTTATAAAATTATGTACTATGAAATCATGAAAGTATCAGGCGTTAGGCCACATTTTCTGCGGCAAGCTGACGCAACACATAATGTAATACGCCGCCATGACGCACATACTCACGCTCTTTTGGCGTCTGTAGCATCACATTCACCTCAAAGCTTTCTGTACTGCCATCAGCACGTGTGGCAGTAACTGTCGCAGTTTTGCTTTCGCCGTTTTCAAGCCCGGTGATGCTTAACACTTCTGAACCGTCTAGATTATAGGTTTCTGCATTTTCGCCTTTTTTGAAGGTTAATGGCAGGACACCCATACCGACTAGGTTAGAACGGTGAATACGCTCAAATGAGCTGGTCAATACCGCTTTGACACCCAGTAGGATAGTACCTTTGGCTGCCCAGTCACGGCTTGAACCTGACCCATATTCTTCACCACCGAGTACCACCAAAGGACGCTGTTCTTGTTTGTACTTCATTGCAGCATCATAGATGGCCATTTCCTCACCATCCTGTAAGGTCGCTTTATCACCGCTGAAGTAATACGTATAGCCGCCTTCTTTGCCACCCATCATTTTGTTTTTGATACGGATGTTGGCAAAAGTACCCCTGGTCATGATTGCATCATTACCACGGCGTGAACCATAACTGTTAAAGTCTTCTTGCATCACTCCGCGTTCTTGCAAGTATTTACCCGCTGGTGAATCAGGAGCAATATTACCGGCAGGAGAGATGTGGTCGGTGGTAATTGAGTCACCAAATAAGCCTAAAATGCGAGCATTTTCAATATCTTTAATGCCTTCTGGCTCCATCGTCATGTCATCAAAGAAAGGTGGGTTTTTGATGTACGTTGACGCTTCACTCCAGGGATAGAGTTGGCTATCTGCTGAGCTAATGGCATTCCAAGCTGCGCTACCGTCAAACACTTTACCGTAGTTTTTGCGGAACATATCGGCATCGATGTTATTGGCAATCAGCTCATTAATCTCTTCCGACGTAGGCCAGATGTCTTTTAAGAATACATCATTGCCTTCTGGGTCTTGGCCGATAGGATCTTTAGTTAAGTCGATATTTACGGTACCGGCAAGGGCATAGGCCACGACTAGAGGTGGTGACGCTAAGTAGCTCGCTTTCACATGGGAGTGAATACGACCCTCGAAGTTACGGTTACCAGATAGTACCGCAGCGGCTACTAGGTCTTTTTCTTCAATGCCTTTTTGCACAGATTCTAATAAAGGACCTGAGTTACCAATACAGGTGGTACACCCATAACCCACTAGATAGAAGCCAATTTTTTCAAGCTCGTCCATTAGTTGTGATTTTTCTAGATAATCAGTCACTACTTTAGAGCCCGGTGCCAATGAGGTTTTAACCCAAGGTTTGGCGGTTAAGCCTTTAGCAGCGGCTTTTTTGGCCACTAAGCCTGCACCAATCATAACCGCAGGGTTAGAGGTATTGGTACAAGAAGTAATTGCAGCGATGACCACAGAACCATCATGCAGATCATGTTCTTGATCATTGATGCTAATCGTTGAGAATACGTCAGGTTTAGCAGACAAACGATCGGCTTGCTCTTGTTCCCCGCCTTCTTGATCAAAGCGTACTTTACCTTCTACTTCTGATTTACGGTCTTTGGTCATCGCATGTAGCGTTTCACCAAAACGTGTATGCATATCAGATAAATTAATACGCTGCTGTGGTAAGTTTGGACCGGCTAGAGCAGGCTGTACAGAGGATAAGTCTAAATGCAGATTGCTAGAATAGGTCGCAGCTGGGGTATTGCTATCGTGCCATAACCCTTGCGCTTTGGCGTATTTTTCAACCAACTCAATTTGAGCTTCATCACGGCCTGACAGACGCAGATAATCAATTGCCATCTGGTCAATCGGGAAGATACCACAGGTTGCGCCATATTCAGGTGACATGTTGGCAATCGTTGCACGATCCGCCAATGGCATATTGTGTAGACCTTCACCATAGAACTCAACGAACTTACCGACCACACCGTGAGCACGTAGCATTTCAACCACACGTAATACTAGGTCAGTTGCGGTCACACCTTCTTGTAGCTTACCTGTCATTTCAAAACCAACAACTTGTGGGATAAGCATTGATGAAGGCTGGCCTAGCATAGCAGCTTCGGCTTCAATACCGCCCACACCCCAACCTAAGACACCAATACCATTAATCATGGTGGTGTGGCTGTCAGTACCGAACACGGTATCGGGATAAGCGGTCCATTCGCCATTTTGCTCACTGGCCATGACCACACGCGCCAAATACTCTAAGTTAACTTGGTGCACGATACCTGTAGCTGGCGGTACTACTACGAAGTTTTTAAATGCGTTTTTACCCCAGTGCAAGAACTCATAACGCTCGTTATTGCGCTTAAATTCGATTTTTTCGTTTAAGTCTAAAGAGTCTTCACGACCATAGACATCAACCTGTACCGAATGGTCGACCACTAGTTCACTGGGAATAAACGGGTTAATTTGTTCCGCTTTACCACCCAGTTTGACTACCGCATCGCGCATAGCGGCCAGGTCGACAACAGAGGGCACACCTGTGAAGTCTTGTAGTACCACACGGGCTGGCATAAACGCAATCTCTTTTGACGCTTCGGCACCGGCATCCCAGTTGGCTACGGCTTCAATGTGATTTTCACCGACAGATTGTCCGCCGTCTTCATTGCGCAGTAAGTTTTCTAGCACAATTTTCATGCTGTAAGGTAGGGTATTGATATTGGGGTATTTTTCAGCAAGTTTGGGGAGGCTGTAATAGGCATGGTCTTTGCCTGCGACCGTTAACTTGTCTTTTACATTGAATATATCACTCATAGTGGCTTCCTTTTCTATTTATTAACTTATTTTTTATAAAAGTTATTATTGATTGAGGGGGCTAATAATGTATTCACTAAACAAGGTCTCATTGGCTACAGAGAGCACTTATTAGGGAATAATTTGAGCTGTTGTTAGAAGAGATATCCCCAAGTGGCTTATTAGCACGACCGTAGGGATAAGATGACAAACGTCCTTGGTTTTTTGTCATTGTTACTACCATAACAAAGATTGTGGTATTTATTAAGGTTTGGACGTAGTTGCCTCGTGTGAAAATCGTAACAGAAAATGGTGAACTGCCTGCTATGTTGCTTGTTAGAGGCTATTGGGTGGCCAGAATGGTGGGTGTCTAATTAATAGGCCGTTTAGGTAAATAGTAAATAAAGTCACTCTAAAGATATTCATATTAAAAACAGTGATTGTCAGTACTAATTAGCCTTTATATTAAACTTTAAATTTGAGGTAAAAAAAGGCCACCGAAAATTGGTGGCCTTTGTTATTATTAATTTATGGCTTCTTTTAACTTAGTGGTTTAACATAATCACTATTAGGCGTAATTGGACTTTCTCAGTATTTCGAAAAACTTAACAACGCTGTTTTTAAAACGTCTGATAGCAGAAGTTAATCCTTTCTGCTTAAACCCTCATTATAATATTTTTAGTGGGAACACAAATAGTTGGCTATTTCTTCACCAGTTGTGTCTGGATAAGCTATTATCCATTTAGAAGGGCTATCAATGCTGAAAGCTACTTCATCATTAAGCCTAAATATTATTGACAATGATCTAAGTCGCATAGGTTGGCTCTTACAATCAATCTGATCTAATTGCACCGTTGAGTCGTACTTTATATCAGATGATGTCTGAACATCATGGTAAGCTCGCTTGAAAAATGCCTGTTTATAACTTCCAGAACTTATTATTGAGTCTTTATCAATATAGAATATTGTATTCTTGCTTTGTGCAACTTGCACCCAATTAGATGCAGTGGCTGTTACTGAAATAAAACCTTTTACCGCTAGCATTGCCAACCTTTTCACACTAAACACCCCTAATACAATTTTTTCTTGATTATAGCGGCAGTACAGCTAATCAAATAATGCTTTCGAGCGTGACTCTTATTGGAAGAGTGTAGGTATCAATTAAAGTCAGTTAAGACTAAATTCAACTTGCACATTATCTTGTCCAAGCCTATCAGCTAACTTATCAGGTTGATTCACTTTACCAATGCGTGTATAGGAATATGATGAAGAGAAATTCTTATAAAACACCACTAACGTTGATGAGCCATATAACATGATGTCACCATTATAAATGGTATTGGCACGACTGGCATTCGTTGGCAATGCATTTGGTAACTGAGCGTACTTTTCGTTACTGTGCAAATCTTCCATATTTAATGTTAAGGGCAATTGTGCTGCAAACGCATGCGCAGTCGCATTGTCCTCAAAAGTTACTTCAAAACGATGTCCATCAACTGTCATCCACATATTCATCTGCTTCTTTTCTAATATCGGCTGCTCTGTACTATTGTGGCTTGTATTTTGTGTCAAACTTTCATGCCCAATGGGTGAGTCTGGTGTACGATTTTGATTATCAGCACAAGCGCTTAAGGCTGACATAACACCAAGTATCATTATAATAACAATCATATGGATCTTCACATTCATCTGTCAAAATCCTCTAAAGTAGTTGCTTTTTGGCCAATCGCGAGGTTAAAAACGCAGAAATCATTAAAATAATAGCACTCGCTATAAACGTTACTTGATAACCCTTATGATCAAATAAGACCCCGCCCAATGTTGAACCCACCGCAATAGCAAGTTGAATGACAGCCACCATCAATCCGCCACCAGCTTCAGCATTTTCTGGAAGCGTTCGAGCAAGCCAGCTCCACCAACCTACGGGGGCCGCTGTGCCTAAAAGTCCCCAGATGCCAAATAGTACAGACACAATCATGAGTGATGTTCCAAATAATGTGAACATCACTGCAATAGCTGCCATGATAATTGGAATAATAATTAAGGTTGCGTAAAAACGGCGATCTAGAAATATAGTAATGACACAGGTTCCAATAAAACCCATCGCCCCAATACCAAGTAAAATCAGAGATAGAGTAGAAGTATCAACTTGGGTAATGGTCTCTAAGAAAGGTCTTACATAGGTATAAAGTGAGAATTGCCCCATAAAAAACAAACTGACTGCGAGCATGCCAATCGTCACTATAGGATTACGTAATAAGCCCAAAATAGTAGGTTGCTTTGCTGAGTGATCGATCGTAACTTGCAGGGAGGGTAAACTAATCCACTGCCAAAAAAGCGCCAGTATAGCGATAGGAACCAGACAAAGAAACGCACCACGCCAACCAATGACTGAGCCGAGATAACTGCCCATAGGGGCTGCAATAACCATTGCCAGTGCGTTACCGCTGTTAAAAATTGCCATTGCTCGGGGTACATCTGAGCTTGGTACTAAGCGCATAGCCGTCGCCGCTGACATTGACCAGAAGCCACCGATCACTATACCAATTAACGCTCGACCTACCATATAAACCGTATAATTCTGTGCCAACGCAATAATGACACCTGATACAGCCATCATTGCAGTTAAAAGCAACAATAGTGTTTTACGATTCATGCTTCTTGCTATACGAGAGATCGTCAAACTTGTGATAACTGCAAAAGCACCTGAAATGGCAATACCTTGACCCACCATGCCTTCACTGATGTTGAGATCTGCTGTAATCGGAGTTAACAAACTTACCGGCATAAACTCTGAAGCAATTAAAGTAAAAACGCACAGTGTCATGGCGAAAACCCCGCTCCAGTAAGCAGGCTGCTCTTCAATTACTTCACTTTCTTTGGTGTTTAACATACCTATTCTCGATATTAATATATTTAAAACGTCAGTTTTTAAAGTGATAGAGCGGGCTAAAGAAGTCCCCCTAAACATAAATGAACAACCGGCCATCACTTAGCCGGTTGTTGTTATGCTTCATTAGTTGCTCTACTTTTATTTCAGATTTGTGCGAAAAAATTCTGTTAATTTGTCAAAAGGAATTTTATCTATGCGATCGTACAAATCGACATGGTTAGTATTAGGCAGGATGAGTAGTTCTTTGGGTTCTTTGGCTTTTTGATAAGCAGTTTCGCTGAAATATCGAGAGTGTGCGTTTTCACCAGCAATAATTAAAATGGGACGCGGAGATATCTCATCAATATAGCTCAGCAGTGGCATATTCATAAATGACAAGGGCATCGTAGCCGTCCATGCTCCGCTTGAGTTCACTGAATTTTTATGGAAACCTCTATCTGTCCGGTAGTAATCGAAAAATTCTTTTTGTACAGGGTTCGGGTTATTGTCCAAGGTTTCGGGCAAAATTCGATCCGCCGTGGTCACTTTGCCATTATCGTCTACATTGAGGTCATGATTGGCCGTTGCAGGTTTTCCTTTCTCTGCATCTACCCAGCGTTGTTGATTAAGGTGTTTTAACACGGCTTGACGATCGTTAGCGTCATAGCGATCAGTGCCATTACCTACGCCATGTCCCATTGCACGGCTCATATCGTACATGCTGGTCGTGGCGACCGCTTTAATACGTGTATCCATCGCAGCCGCATTCAGACCCATGCCACCCCAGCCGCAAATACCAATAACGCCAATCCGATCTCTATCGACTTCAGGACGTAACCCTAAGTAATCTATCGCTGCACTAAAGTCTTCAGTATTGATATCTGGAGAGGCTACATTTCTAGGTTGACCGCTGCTTTCACCTGTATACGAAGGGTCGAAGGCGATAGTAACAAAACCCTGCTCTGCCATTTTCTGGGCATATAGTCCTGATGCTTGTTCTTTCACAGCACCAAAAGGCCCACTAACAGCCAATGCCGCCAGCTTTTTGCCCTTATAAGTTTTTGGTATATAAAGATCTGCTGCGAGAGTGAGGCCATAACGGTTTTTGAACGTTACCTTTTGATGGGTGACGCTGTCACTTTTAGCAAAGGTTTTATCCCATTTTTGTGTAAGGGGTAGGATGGATGTGTTTGCCTGTGCCATATGATTCGCTCCAAAGAGGGTTGAACTGACAAGTAATCCTAAGCTAAGCTTTTTTATTATTGATAATGCAGTCATTGGTTATCCTTTGTAATGACAGACAATAACGTATCTGATGATTACTTATATTGTGTTTGCAGAAATAGTAGTGTTATAAACCAAGCAAAGCTTTTTGTAATCTATTCTTTGTGGTTATGAGATTATCTTATACTGCTACAATTCCAGTGATAATACCTATTTTTTAGCTTTTATTTATTCACTCAGGTTCTAAATATGCGACAACAAGAAAATTATAATGAGCTGCATGCTTTCTTATTGGTTGCTCAAGAAAGCAGTTTTACTAAAGCTGCTATCAAACTTGGAATATCACAATCCGCATTGAGCCGCTCCATCAAATTATTAGAGCAACGCTTAGGGCTACAGCTATTTACGAGAACCACACGCAGTTTGTCTTTGACACACGCAGGTGAAGCGTTATTTGTAACCGCTGAGCAGAGTTTCGGCTCATTAGATAAGAAATTAGATGAACTCAAGCATTTTCGAGAAACGCCTGCGGGGTTGGTGCGCATCAGTGCTAGTCAATACGCTATTGATAAAGTCCTTTTACCTAAATTGGCTAAGTTCAAGCAGCTTTATCCTGATATTGAGTTGGAGTTGATAAGCGATACGGCTCTGTCTGATATTATCAGTACAAAATTTGATGCAGGTGTACGCTTTGGTAGCTTGATTACTGACGGCATGATATCGGTGCGTATCGACTATGACGAGGAGATTGCTGTAGTAGGTTCACCGGACTATTTCCACGAGTTTGGCTTTCCTAAAACCCCAGTAGATTTGAACGATCACAACTGTTTGGGCTATCGATTTATGAATGGTGGTATGTATCATTGGGATTTTGTGATTGATGGCCAGCCCTATAAGTTAAAGACGCAAGGGCAATGGGTATTTTCGACTGATTATTCAGTGATTGATGCAGCAAAACGAGGACTAGGCATTGGTTATGTGCCCATTGATATGGTCAAAGAGGAACTAAAAAGTGGCCAACTCATTCATGTATTGCGAGAGTTCAGTCATACCTTTAGTGGTTTTCATCTATATTATCCGCATCACAATGTGTCACCTGCGCTACGCGCCGTTATTGATGCTTTGAGAGTTAGATAATATTTATTCGAATCTTAAGTAGCATTTTTATTCACTACGATAACAGCTCTGCTTTTAGTTATTAGCAATAAACGCTTTGAAATTAAATAAACACATAACTAAATTGAATTAATGTAGTAGGTATAAATAAATTTTAGTTTGCTTTTAGGGTTAGTTAAATATAACTCATGTATACTAGATTTAATAATGGACTACTTAAGATGTCTTCAAGGACTGCACATCATGAAAGATGAAACTATGGCAGAATTGATTAACACGAGTAATTATGGTCAGACTTTAGAGGGCTATAAAGACTTACTGAATCAAAGTATTATTAGGGCGTGTCCCTAATTTG
>NZ_DGDC01000035.1:0-17424 GCF_002385225.1 Psychrobacter sp. UBA3962
TAAATATGGGGGTATTTCCCTGGCGTAGGCTATATTTATCTCAACGATATAAGCAATCATTCCCAGTAATAAGCTTAGTTAATAAATAATTATTACTTAGCACTGTATTTTTCTAAAGCGGCAACGGCAGGCAGTACTTTACCTTCCACAAACTCTAAGAAGGCACCACCACCTGTAGACATATAGCTTACACCGTCTTCTACTTGGAACTTATGAATAGCAGCCAAGGTATCGCCTCCCCCTGCAATCGAGAAACCGTTACTGTCTTTTACTGCTTCAGACAGTAGTCGAGTCCCTTCTGCAAAGGCATCTACTTCAAACACGCCAACAGGGCCATTCCACAAGATAGTCGCTGCATCCTTAACAGCGTTAAAGATATGCTCTGCCCCTTCAGCTGCCACATCTAAAATCATTTCATTTTCAGAAACTGAGTCAATGCTTTTTACAACTGGAGTTGCCGTTTGTAATGAGTTAATAAAGTCGTCAAAGTTGATTTGATTCTTATCAGCCACTACCACGTTCTGTGGCAATAAAATCTCAGTTTGAGTCATGATTTGTTTGGCCGTTTCAATCATATCTGCTTCATATAATGAAGCCCCTACTGAATGACCTTTTGCTGCGATAAAGGTATTAGCAATACCGCCACCGACGATAATTTGGTCACAAATTTTTGCTAAACTGATCAATACGTCTAGTTTAGTAGATACTTTAGAACCGCCAACAATGGCCACTAGGGGTTTTTTTGGTGCGTGTAAGGCTTTGTCTAACGCATCTAATTCTGCAGCTAGTAAAGGACCCGCACACACCACTTTTCCAGCTTTGGCAGCAGCTTGGATTACCCCTTCAGTAGAAGCTTGAGCTCTGTGAGCTGTACCGAATGCATCCATAACGAACACATCACATAGATCAGCATAACGCTGTGATAGAGCTTCTGTGTTGTTCTTTTCACCAACGTTAAAGCGAACGTTTTCTAATAACACCACTTCCCCTGGCTGAATAGATACATCCTGTTCAGCATAATCTTTGTTTAAGCGTACAGTCAGGCCTAGATGCTCACTTAAATAATCCGCTACAGGCTGCATAGAGTACTTCTCTTCAAACTCCCCTTCTGTTGGGCGACATAAGTGTGAGCAAACCAGAACGGCTGCGCCTTTTTCGAGGGCTAGCTTAATGGTGGGTAAACTTGACTGTAAACGCGCATCATTAGAGATTTCTCCATTTTGAATTGGCACGTTTAAATCTTCACGAATCAACACAGTTTTTCCAGTTAAATCTTGGTTTTCCATTCTAGCGAAATTCATGTATTTACCCTTACTTAATTATAATTAGAAGTCAAAATTGGCTTACACTTCTATTTTAGGTTTGAAGAAAAAATGGTGGGAGAATTCTACCATATTTTCCAGCCTATTTTCGCCTCTGTTTCTGCCTATTATTATTGGGGATTTATTAAATCTGTCGTTCTATTATTTAGGGCAATACAAAGATTTATTATTGGATAAGTGCTAATATAGAAGATATAAACAAAGCAATAATAAAGAGGTTAATAACCCCTATACAATTATATTTACTTAAGGAGATTACAATGAGTAGAGATTTTTCTGCCGCTAAAGAGCGCCTACTGGAGCTACAACAAGAATATCAAAACCGTATCGATAAAATTGAAGATCATATTTACAACCCTCAAGATGATTTAAATGAACATTGGGATGACCAAGCCATTTCTATGCGGGATAATGAGATGCGCAAAACGCTATTGGTTGAGGCCAAACAAGGGCTTACCTATGTTAAAAATGCGTTAAGTCGTATTGAAAATGGCACCTATGGCGAATGTACAGTTTGTGGTGAAGATATCGAAGAAAAGAGATTAGAAGCAGTGCCTTATGCAACTTTATGCATGCAACACGCCTCTTAAATTATAGTCTCTAATAAACAAAAAAAGATTGCTCTTAGAGCAATCTTTTTTTGTGAGTACTATATTATTTCAGTAGAAACAACGGGATATAAAAATAAGTTGGCTATTAAATAGTACGACGTAAAGCTAAATTATGTAGAATGTTCTCTGCATCGTTCCAGCGCGTATTAGAGCTATCAGCACCTAAAATAACAATAATCGCTGGACGGTTGTTAACTTGGGTTTCCATTACCACACATTGACCCGCTTCATTAATAAAGCCAGTTTTTGAGATACCAATTGGATAAGTGCCACTACGAACTAGCTTACTAGTGTTATTAGCAGGATAGGTACGGTTACCATCGCTATAGTTTGCTACAAAGAAGTCATAGTTTTTAGTCGTTGAGAAGCGGCGGATCACTTCATATTCACCAGCAGCTTTAACCATCTTAGTTAAGTCCATTGGAGAGGCCACATTACGCTTATCTAGACCAGTAGGATCACCAAAGAAAGCAGTATTCATACCTAATGAACGGGCTTTAGCGTTCATTGCACGCATGAAAGCATCATAGCCACCTGGATAGTTTCTGGCTAGAGATTTAGCAGCTGGGTTCTCAGACTTCATTAGGGTCATTAATAGCAGTTCTGCACGGTTCATACGGTCACCAGCTTTCAAACGAGAACTAGCACGCTTAGGACCTACGAAATCTTCTGGATCAAGCTTAATCTCTTCTCGCATATCAAGACCGGCATCTAAAACCACCATAGCCGTCATAATCTTAGTAATAGAAGCTATTGGACGAGCCACATCAGCGTTCTTTTCATACAAAGGCTGTCCAGTTGCTACGTCTAAAACGACGACCCCTCTTGAAGCCGCTGAAATAGGTAGTCTGTCAACGAAACCTGGAGAGCTTGAGAAATTATTGGTAGAAGTAGAAAAAGAACGAGTGGTGTTAGTAGTCACCCCTGGATTAGAGTACATAATACTGCGGGCTTCTGATAAACCACCAGCATTACCCCACTGGACTTGTGAGTTGCCTGTTTTGCTTGGTTCCACAATAGTTAAAGCAGCATTTGAGACAGAGCTTGCGGTACCCAGACCCAATGCGATGCAAACAAAGATAAAAGATTTGTTGAAAGATTTATTTATGCTCATATTTCATCCCACTTGAGTCGTAAAATAGCGTAAAAAAGAATAATTAACCATGCGGTTAATTTAAAGGTATGATGTTATTGACCTAGAAGCTAAATCCATTGACAATGGAGTGCATTGAAACAGATATAAAAAAATTACCAATTATCCACTGCGATTAAAAGCTTTGTTATATTAGGATTTATGAAGTACCTTTTTAGTACTAGAAGTCATTAAATTTACAAACATTAGTACTAATTTATAAACTTAAACACCATACTAATACCAAATACAGCCAATATGTTAATTATCTTAACATCATTAATCTTAGTCGTTAAGTGTTAATTCCACTTAAAGCGATGGGATTAAGGTATGGTGTCAATTCAAAACATTTCTTTTACGCTACAGCAACATAAAATTACTCATACTATAATTTTGTGCGTTCTCTTGGGAAAATAATATGATTAAAGTTTTGGTGGTTGATGACCACGACTTGGTTAGAATGGGCATAAGTAGAATGTTGGCAGATGACCCTGAAATTGAGGTTATCGGTGAAGCTGACAGTGGTGAAGCTGCTATTAGAATGGTTAAAGCACTCAGCCCAGATGTGGTCTTACTGGATGTAAATATGCCAAATATTGGCGGAGTTGAAGCCACAAAACGCTTACGCCAATTTGATGAAAAAGTAAAAATTTTAGCGGTTAGTAGTGTCTCCTCACAGCCTTATCCTTCGATGCTATTAAAAGCAGGGGTCAATGGCTATATCACTAAAGGTACCCCTTTAGCCGAAATGATTAAAGCCATCAAAAAGGTTTATCAAGGCAGTAAGTACTTTAGTAGTGACGTGGCAGAACAGCTGGCTGATATGCTACTGACAGACAATGAAGAATCGCCTTTTGATAGACTAAGTGAAAGAGAAAAACAGGTTGCTATGATGGTGGTAAACTGTCAAAGTCCGCAACAAATCGCTGATCAGCTTTTTGTTAGTGTAAAAACGGTCAACACTTATCGCTATCGTATCTTTGAAAAGGTTGGGGTCGACAGTGATGTGAAACTCACCCACTTAGCCATGCGTCATGGTTTGATTACCCCGTAAGCCTGAATGTTAAAAGTCAACAATAATGTGCAGCCTTAACTGCGTTTATCAATAAAAAAGAGAGCTTACCAGAAGCTCTCTTTTTCTATCAAAATATTTATTTAACAATCAGTAATTTACTCTGTAACTAGTAATCATTAAGCATGCTGCCATCATCATCAAACTTTGTATCAAATTTAATTCCAAAGGGTCTGTCTTGAGATAACAAAAGATTCACGGCAGTTTGTTGCCAATCCGAACCATCATGGGCTAGAACCATATCAGGCTTCACCCCAACCCCATCTATAAGCTCACCTTTCGCACTGCGGTATTCTGCAACCGTAAGCTTGATACCTCCACCAGACTCAAGGGGCACCACCTCTTGTACGGTGCCTTTACCAAAGCTTTGCTCACCCACAATTTTTGCCCGCTTGTTGCTTTTAAAACTGCTTGCCAGCACTTCCGCGGCAGAAGCAGAGTAACGGTTTTGTAAGATAATTACTGGTAAATCAGAAAGATAAGGTTTTCCTTTGGGCTTAATCAGCTGACCATGATTGGTACGGCTTCTTACCTGAATCAGGTCCCCTTCTTTAATAAACAAACTAGCAATGTCAATTGCAGAGGATAACACCCCGCCTGGATTATTACGCACATCAATAACCACACCAGTTACCGCTGACCCAGTTTGCTTTAAGGCGCTAATCAATTGATCTTTAGAACCGTTTTGAAAAACAGGTAAGCGGATTATGGCAATACTGTTTTTTACGGTCACAGACAATTCATTATTAGCGGCGAGATTACGTTGCAAAGTTATATTGCGCCGCGTCCCTCCTTGGGCATTCACTACGGTTACTTCAACTTGAGAGCCGGCAATACCAGAAAGTAGTTGCTGTACATCCTGCTCTGTCATATCTGAGGTGAGTTCCGCATTTTTAATGCGTAATAATCTATCACCGATCTTTATTCCAGCTTGCTGAGCAGAAGACTGGCTTAAGACAGAGCTGACCTCCCACACCTGCTGATTAGAATTATATTTTACCACCAATCCCACTTGGGCTATTTCCCCATCAGTGAAACTACGTAGATTATCGTAACTCTCTGGGGTTAAATATTCAGCGTGCTTATCTAGCTTTTCTAACATACCGGTTATGGCTTGCTGAAAAAGCATTTCATCATTGACAGGTTTCACATAGTCATGACGTATAACATCGATGACCTCCACAAAAGCTTGTAGCGTCTGAGGTGATATGGCATTTAAAGGAACATGCTCTACCCCTAACCTTTCACCTTCAATTTCATCATCAATATCATCTTCTTCTATATCGATAAGGGCTGGCTGCGCATCTATGTCTTCATAACTTTCTATCTCTTCATCAAGATGAGCAATAGCATCCACATCGCCGCAGTCATCTACACAGGCGTCTTCAGATTTTTTAGCACTAACTGCTAAATCATTCAGCTTTTTTGCCGCTTCTGAGCTGGGCTGAGCATTTGACCCCGTCTCCAAAATGACAGATTTAGTAGCTCCGTTATCAACGGTAGAAGTCTGTGGCTGTCCCATGGAAGAGCAACCACTGATAGAAAGCGTTAAGGATAACAGCGTAAACCCAGCCACCTGACTAAGTTTATGCCCCTTAAACATGGCTAGCCAAAACTTGCTAGGAGTTATAGACTCCTTATTTTTTGATAAGTTTTGAGAAGAATCAAATTGCATCGTATGCTCTACTATCAGTGGTAGTTAAGAGATTTTAACTCCTAGGTTGGTCTTGACTAGGCAGACCTTAACTAGGCTAATCTTGACTGGCTATTTAGCTTCTAACAAGTTGATACCAGTCATCTCTTTCGGCACTTCAAGACCCATTAGATCTAAGATGGTTGGGGCCACATCACTTAATTTACCGCCTTCACGGACTGTCACTTTTTTATCACCAACGTAAATCAAAGGCACATGTTCGGTGGTATGCTGAGTATGCACCTGACCACTTTCATAATCTTGCATCTGTTCACAATTACCATGGTCTGCAGTAATTAACATATGGCCACCGGCCTTAATAACCGCTTCTGAAACCTCACCGATCGCCACATCCAATGCTTCTACCGCTTTTACTGCAGCTTCAAAACTACCGGTATGACCAACCATATCGCCGTTTGCATAGTTCACTACCAAAACATCATACTTGCCAGACTCAATCGCCTCTACTAAGTTTTTGGTTACTTCCGGAGCACTCATCTCTGGTTTTAAGTCATAAGTTTCAACATCAGGAGAGGGAATTAGAATACGAGATTCGCCTGTAAACTCATCTTCTTTGCCACCACTGAAGAAAAACGTAACATGAGCAAATTTCTCAGTTTCTGCAATTCTTAGTTGAGTTTTTCCATTATTCTGTAAGTACTCACCTAAGGTGTTATGTAATTTTGTTGGCTTATAAGCCACTGAAGTTTTTGGATTAGCAGCCAACTCATCAGAGTAGTGAGTCATCATGACAAAGGCTGAAAGATTAGGCTGCTTCTTACGAGCAAATCCTGAAAACTCATGATCGGGTAAGATGAAAGCTTGAGCCAGCTCACGCGCTCTATCCGCACGGAAGTTCATAAAGATAACGGCATCATTGTCATTGATGGTCGTTGGTGTCTCACCATGTTCAATAACCGTAGTTGGACTCACAAACTCATCTGTTTCACGAGACTTATAAGCGGCTTGAACTGCACCATCTGCTCGTGTCGCCATTCTTTCTGACTCACCCAAGGTTAATAGGTTATAAGCCTTCTCTACTCTATCCCAACGATTGTCACGGTCCATCGCATAGTAACGACCGATGATACTGGCAATCTGTACGTTGCTTTCATAATAGGCATTTAAATTTGCCAAGAACTCTTTTAAGCGTTTGATATATTTATCAGCAGATTTTGGTGGCGTATCACGACCATCTAAAAAGCAGTGAACATACACCCCTTTTGCACCATGCACAACGGCAGCATGACACATGGCTTCAATATGATCCTGATGAGCATGCACCCCACCATCTGACAATAGACCCATAATATGAAGATTGCTATCAGACTCTTTTACCGCTTCGATAGCTTCTAACAACTCAGGATTTTTATAGAAATCACGGTTTTTGATATCACGAGAGATACGAGTAGAATCCTGAAACAACACTCGACCTGCCCCTAAGTTCATGTGACCTACTTCTGAGTTACCAAATTGACCTTCAGGTAACCCAACATCCTCACCTGAGCCTGAAATTAAACCATGGGGATAGGTACTATTGATTCTGTCTAGATTAGGCGTGGTGGCAGCAGCGATCGCATTGTCCTGCTCATCCTCACGATATCCAAAGCCATCTAAAATCATCAGAACGTGTGGGATTTTTTTGTTTTTATCAGCTGCTACCATTGACTTTATCTCCATTTGTATTGCAATATTTCAAGAAAAATTAGAATATTAAAGATTATAAAATTAAATCAAATATACAAAACTATTAAAATTAATATCAAAATTGACCCTCTAATTCTAACACACTCACCAGTTTAACTATAATGTAAGATTGTGAACGCCTATTATATAAGGGCTCAGCCTTAATAATTCCATAGCAATATTAGCCACCTCCTCTACATTGAAATTTAAGTTAGACACACATATGGTAGGCTCAGTTGCTAACTTATTCATATTATTAACAAACTAATATAGCTTTAGGTTTGCAAGTTCATAAAAAATTGGTTAGTATTTAGAGACTCTGAAGTGTTCGCCAGTGGATGTTATTCCCTGAGCCGATAATGCACTAAATGGATGTGCTATCTATTGTTTCATTGTGTATGCCTGCACTGCTTGCAGTGACTCAGGAAACCTTAAGAGACAGTGACACATCCGCCCTGAACTTCACGGTTCATGGGTCCCCATCCAACAGCGGCACTTCGGTTCTAAATTTTATGGTACCTTATAACTTCCTTATTTTTATGTGTTTTAAATATTATTCAATAAAGCAATAAGTTATAAGAAGTTATAAGCAATAAAAAACCCTTTTACTCAAGTAGAAGGGTTTTTTTATTGCTTGGACAAACCAGTCAGTTATTCAAAAATCTTTGGAAGCCTACTATTCATCATTGGCAGGTTTCTCTAATTTTTTTACATCTTTGATAACTGGTTTCGCCGAACCATCTACCGTAGTGCTTTTCTTAAACCCATTACCAAATGGATTTGCATTTTTAGAGCCTGGCTGATTATTGAATGGGTTTTGGCCACCGAAAGGATTTTGACCCCCAAATGGATTACCGCCAGCACCCATACCACCAAATGGATTTTGACCGCCCATTTGTCCACCCATCTGTTTTGCCATCATTTCCATCATTTTTTGTTGGTTATTCATGACGTAATTATTGGCCATATCTTTTAGTTTTTTCTGCACAGGAGGTAGGACTACCAACAGTGCTAAAATATCTGATAGTAGACCAGGAATTAGTAGTAATAGGCCCCCTACTGCCATAGCTACTGTCTTAATAATGGTATTTTCAGGTGGGCGCATAGCAGGATTCATCATGCCGCCTGCTTTCATCTGTTGTGCCATAGGGTTTAAAGTGGTCATACCACGACGTATTAAGCTAAGCCCAATTACAGCAGCTATGATAAACCAGAAAAATACCCACCAGCCACTGATAAATTGTGCCACTAAGTACCACAGTAGCATTTCAATAATAAACCATACGATGGCTAAGCCAACTAATTGACCCATAATGTGTCGTCCTATTTTGATTTGGGAAATAACTAAAATTTAATATGTATTAGATATATGGGGATGGCTTGCTATACTATCAAATCTTAAATGAATTTTGTTGAGGAATAATACTGAAATTTAACCTCAATTAAACAAGATTCAGCAGCACAAATCTTTATAACCCTTAGGATAATTTGATTTATTATGGCGATTATTATTGGTATTGACCCCGGCTCTAGAATGACAGGTTACGGTATTATTCATCAAAAAGGGGATACCTTGCGTTATTTGGATGCCGGTACTATCAGAACCGACACCAAAGAGATGCCAGAACGTTTAAAACGCATATTTAATGGGATAACTCGTATTACCCAATATCATCAAAAATATTCTGACGAGCCTATTCATGCTGCTGTTGAGCAGGTATTTATGGCTGAAAACCCCGACTCTGCTCTTAAGTTAGGTCAAGCCCGCGGTGCAGCCATCGCAGCTTTGGTTGCCTTAGACTTAGAAGTTTCTGAATATACTGCCAGACAAATCAAACAAGCGGTCTGTGGCTATGGAGCCGCCGATAAAGTACAAGTACAAGAAATGGTTTGTCGCATCTTAAAGTTGGATGTCACCCCACAACAAGATGCCGCCGATGGTCTTGCTTGCGCCATCTGCCACGCGCATTCAAGTCATTCTATGAACAAGCTTCTTATGAATACCACCCTACGAGGCCGCGGTGCCTCTAAGAAAAAAGGACGTTGGCGTTTGACTGAAGAAGACTTGGCTGGGCTAAAGTAGACTCAGCTTTACAAAAGATAATCGCCTATAGGTGCTATAGGCGATTTTTTATTGTTCTATTTATATTATTCAGATAGCTCAAATTAGCTAACAGCTCTTTATTACCTTATTAGCTTTAACGATCGACCTAGCTTTAGTTAGCCACAGAGCTTTCTATAATTTGATCTAACACATAGACAAACTGCTTTCCCTTGACGTCTATTGGATCAACCGTAAAACGCTTTAAACGCAGCACAGTGTCGATACCGCTGTCATGATTATAGCCCTCAATCTTGTCAACAAAGATCTGCCAATCACCAACCCCTGTTTTAATACCTTGTTCATCATAATAAACAGGCCTCACTTTCAAGCAACCCTTTTGATTAGGATTTGGACAGCCCTGTAGCTGATGATTGACCTCCCAAAATACGATATCGCCTTTTTGTTGATACTTAGCTTCTGGGGTTGCAGTACCCTTCCAAACTAACACCTCTCCAGTGGCCAACTGTTGAGTTAATAGAGGCTGAGTCGTAGTTGATTGTTTAGGGCTTTCAATAGAGAGCTTACTATTACCGCGCATTAATTGAGCCATCAATCTCTCTGCTTGGTCTACTTCTTGGCAATACATTTCAGTACTGATAATATCGCCCATTTTTAGGGTCTGGTTGGATACCGTAAAGTCAGCACCCATACCATTACACCCTACTGTAAAGCTGGCACGATTGGCACTTTTATCCACATAGAAGCTAAGATTCACTTGATCTTTAATAGTTTCTAATATCGATAAAGATTGACCGTGTTTATCCTTTGCAGCCAGCAGTTGCCAATGGTAGTTGGCCAAGCTAGCAGCATTCAGCGTCAACTTGTTTTCAGCATTTGCCATAGTGCTCCTCTGAGGAGCGCTAGAATGGGAGGTTACAGGATCGGTATTTTGACAGCCCACTAACAGTAGACTACTCGTGACCATAACCGTAAATAGACCTTTTGCAGACAGCATATTATTCCTTACTTCTTAAAGCCAAATCGCTCATTCATTGAGTTATAGAAGCGCGCTATACCCTCACCATGAGCAGTGGGATCAAATTTAAGAACTCGCCCAAAATCAAGGCCAATATAGAACACAATATCGGCATAACTTAATTGATTGCCCACTAGATAATCTTTGTCTTTCAAAATATCATTGAAATATGGCAGTGCTTTTTCGGCTCTGGCAATAGACTTAGAGGCAAATTCGGGAACTTGATCCACTCGATGCGCTTTTGAGGGATGACTGTGCTGAAAGGCAAGCATAAAGTTATACAACACTTCAAACTCGGCAACCCTTCTTATCGAGCATACCTGAGCCCGTTGCACCACATCATTGCCCATCACAGAACGCTCCCCATAGACCCTATCTAAGTACTCACAGATAGCTTGAGAATCATTGAGTACGGTACCATCTTGAAGCACCAATACCGGCAATAGCTGTAAAGGATTTATTTTGCGGAACTCTTCCGTTAAATGCTCGCCCTTTGCCATATCAATATCAATCACATCGATATCATCAATGTCATCAATATCTATACCCTTAGCTTGTAAAAGAAGAACCACTTTACGTGGATTAGGCGCCATACGAGTTAAGTATAATTTTTTCATTTCAAACTCCCTTTGATTTAATTTTATCTTTGGTGGATATAATTGTAGTTATCCCTGCTTCGTCTTTTATCATATCAAACTGAAGCAATAACACCATATCAATATTTGTTAATAAATCATTTTTAGCACGATAAGCCAATAATAAATAAGCCGATAAAAAAAGCTCCCACAACTTGAGTTAAGGGAGCTTTTATAACTTACTAAATTTCTGGCTAAGTTTCTGATTTAAACCTTAAACTCAAAACCTCACCTTATTTATTTGGCTGAGGAGTGATACGTAAGTAAGGTTTAATCTCAGTGAAGCCTTTTGGATAGTCTTTTTCTGAAATATCTTCGGTTTTGATGCTTGGTGGAATAATAACGTCATCACCATCTTTCCAATCTACTGGCGTAGCTACGTTATACTCATCTGTTAATTGTAACGCATCAATAGCACGTAGGATTTCATCAAAGTTACGGCCAACGCTTGCTGGGTAAGTTAGAATCAAACGTACTTTCTTTTTTGGGTCGATAATAAACACGCTACGTACTGTGTGAGTAGTTGCCGCATTAGGGTGAATCATGTCATATAATTCGGCTACTTTCTTATTCTCATCACCAATAATTGGGAAGTTTAACTCAGTACCTTGAGTTTCGCCGATATCACTCGCCCACGCTTTGTGATCTTCTACGTCATCTACAGAGATACAAATTGGCTTAACACCACGCTTTTGGAACTCACCATTTAAAGCAGCAGCACGACCTAATTCTGTAGTACATACTGGAGTGAAGTCAGCTGGATGTGAGAAGAATACTACCCAGTTGTCACCTGCCCACTCATAAAAGTTAATATCACCATCTGTAGTTGGGGCGTCAAAGTTTGGAGCATCATCACCTAAACGTAAATGTGCCATAATAAAATCCTTATTTATAATTGATTTATTTAACTTAACCACTATCATGCACAGTAGTCCTATGCAATTGGTAATATACTATCAAAATAAATATATTAAAACTATGCCAGATTGTAAAAGCTTTATGCCATTTTAGCGTTTGCCTGTAACTTTATCTTTTATTAGTCGGCTCTTTTATCTTCTTAATTAAGCCAACAAAAAACCCGCCAGCAACCTGACGGGTTTCAAAGACAATGGTACAGCTATTATCGTATATTTATAGCTCAATGACGCAAGGTCAAAATAGGGATTACTTTTGAATCCACTGACGAATTTTTTCACGCTCATCAGGAGTCGCTTGTAACCAAAGCTGCATAAAGTTATCTAAAGTATCACCCTTGGCACTATTACTAGTAGTTTCTACTGGAGAGATGGCCTTAATTGAAGTGGTTGATGAGCCATTAACCGCAGCAATCGCTTTTTGGTTTTCTACTTGAGCATCATTACTACCAAATAAAGAAGACAGTCCTGAGAACAAACCACCCTCTTCAACAGCGCCGCTGGTCTGCGCAATTACAGTTGAGCCTTTCATTACCGCTAAAGTTGGAGCTTTAGCATATTTTTGGGCTTCCTGATATCTCTCTGGCTGACCTGGCATGGCCAAACGATAAGTTTGATTGTCTTGTAAGTCAGCAGTAACCGTCACATTACCAGAACGCAAGTAATCATGATTATCGCCAGGTAAATCATCATATAGACGATCATATTTAGCAGTAATTACGTGTTTGCCTGGCTGTAACACAAAGGTCTGTTGTAAAGGCTGAAATAAGCTGGTGTTGTACTGCTTACCATTTAAAACCGTTACTTTGATATTGTCATCAACTTTTAAAGTCACATCAGCATGTGCCAATGATACTGAGAATAAGCCAATACCTGCGACAGTTAGCAGTTTATTTAGCAGGGGCTTGTGGGTTGTATCAGTCATGAGCTAGCCTTAAAGAATATTGGAATTAAGTGAGTATTAGTTTTAATAAAAATAGTAAAAATATGCCGTAGCATAACTGGAAAAAATTACAATTTAAAGATGGTCTGATAATTTTTTAAAAATTCAGAGTCATATTATCGCGATAAGGGTTACTCTCTTCTGACTTAGTTAAGAAATCCTCGTGAGCTTCTTGGTTAATATCCTCAAGCTCCGCCATAAGTGTTTGCTCATCAATCATAGTAATGGCCTGATTAATCACAGCTTTAGACACGTGAGAGCGATTTAGATTAGAGAATAAAGGCTGGATAACATTTAAGATATCAAGCATACCGCCAATACGGTGTGGCCCTTCATTTAGCAAATGCTCGGTGATGCGAGGGTCAAACTGCCAACCCCGTCTACGCATTACCGACTCAAGCATAGCTTTTCTATCTGCAATATCATGCCCTTCTGGCACTCTAAACGCTGGTGACTGAATTAATCGAGTCAATAAGTCAGGTAACTCAAAGGGTAAGTCAGTGGCCGGTGTTTTCGCGGCAAAAATTAATTGCCCCTGACCTTCACGGCTACGATTAATCAAATGGAAGATGGCCTCTTGCCAGACACGACTATTGCGAATGGCTTCCAAATCATCAATGGCCACCAAGTCAAAACTTTCCAGTGAAGCCAAAACTCCTACATCAGTGTTGACCAGTTCTTTTAAAGACAGACAGATCGCAGTCTTATCCATCTCCATATAAGATTCGCAAATAGCGGAAAGTAAGTGAGTCTTACCAGTAGCAGCACTACCATAAATGTACATCTGTCCAATTAAGCCAACATGCAGTTGACGAACAGCATCGATTAAAGTCGACCAGCCCGGTCCCGAAAAATCGCTCAGGCTAGCATCTCTCCTTACTTCTAGATTTAAACTTAATTGATTTGTCATCAGGCTAGTATCTCGGCTCGATATAACTTTGTAACGTTTATTTATATCACAATTTTATGAACAATAATATGACATTACCCTGCAATAAGCCAGTAAACCCTGACAAACACTTTGTTATCTGCTTACTGACACTTACTCAAATAACTTATACTGCTTTCTGCCCTTATACCAATCTGTGTTCTGGTAAGCCGCGTAAGCATGACGGAATAAAACATTAATAATGGCTGAAACCGGGAGCGCAATTAACATTCCAACAAAGCCTAGCAAACTTGCCCCTGCCAGCACTGCAAAGATAACCCATAAAGGAGAAAGTCCGATTTTATCTCCCAGCAGTAAAGGCTGTAGAATATAACCTTCTACCGCCTGCCCTACCATAAACGCACCCGCAATAAGCCCAAGCTGTAACCAGTCCATACCAAACTGGAATAACCCTGCAATGATGGCCGCAATAAAACCAATACCAAAGCCCAAATAAGGCACGAAACTGGCAATACCTGCCACCATACCAATAATCAAGCCAAGTTCTAACCCAATAAGCTGTAACTGTACCGCATAGACGACCCCTAGCAATATCATGACCAGCAACTGGCCTTTAATGAAAGCCATCAAAGCTTTGTCACAATCACGAGCGATCTCAATAATTTTCTTTGAGCTAGTTGCAGGTAAAGCTGCTTTCCAAGTTTGCAGGCGCTCGTTCCAGTTAAATAAGAAATAAAAGGTTAAGATAGGCACTAAGACCACAAGACCAGTATTATTTATAACGGTTAGCCCTGAGTTCATGATGTACATCAAAAATGACTGAGCATCGGCTACATTATAGTTTTTGTTGAGATACTCAACCAAAGTATCAGAGACAATTTGCGACTCTAAGACAGGCAAATTAAAGCGGCTATTATCATTAACCCAAACACGAATATCACTGTTATACCATTCAACCAATCTTGGAAAGTACTCCCACGCGGACTCAATTTGCGTCCATAGCGTAGGCAGTAGCCACCATAATAAAACCCCAAACCCCAAAATAATGGCGGTATAAACAATCAAGATCGATAGCCACCTAGGCATAATACGAGCTAAACGTGCCACAATGGGATTAAGAAGGTAAGCCAATATAAATGCAGTTAAAAAAGGCAAAATAACAGGAATTAGCAAATATATAAGCCATAAACCTATCCCTATGGCTACAACAGCGAATAAACGCTTAAAAAATGGGTCAATTCTTGCAACTTGCATAGATAATATTCTCTATAATTCAAAAAGCTTCAGGTAGGAAAGAAGGGTATTGTTTTTGACACAAAAAAATAATTTAACTGTAAAAACAAAATAATAAGTCAAAATTAATTCTATAATAATCCACAACAGCGTAATCATTAACTAAATTTTAGTCATTTTTTGTTTTTATCCTTAATTAATACGCGTTAAATTTTGCGAGCCCTGCGTTTTTGCGTATAATGCCACCAGAGAACTGCTGTTTGCTACTTACTAGTAATTTAACCTAATTTGCTTTACTAATTTGAGCACACAGTTTTTATCTGAACCTTCTATTATTTTATTCTCACATTCGCTTATTAAGGTCTGCTGCTACCATGAGCCATCCAAATTCTAATGCATCTGCTAACTCGTCAACTCAAGACAAGCCAACTTCACTAAGCTATAAAGATGCTGGTGTAGATATTGATGCAGGTGATGCCCTAGTTCAACGCATTAAATCTATTGCTAAATCAACCACTCGTCCTGAAGTTGTTGGCGGTCTTGGTGGATTTGGCGCGTTATGCCGTATTCCAACAGGCTATAAGTCGCCTTTATTAGTTTCAGGAACAGATGGTGTGGGCACTAAGCTTAAGCTTGCTCTTCAATTAGACCGTCATGACACTATTGGTATCGACTTAGTAGCTATGTGTGTCAACGATCTATTGGTTTGTGGTGCTGAGCCTTTATTCTTCTTGGATTACTATGCTACTGGTAAATTAGATGTGAATACTGCAGCCTCAGTTGTGGGCGGTATCGGTGAAGGCTGTAAACAGTCTAACTGTGCTCTAATCGGTGGTGAAACCGCTGAAATGCCAGGCATGTACCAAGATGAAGATTATGACTTAGCTGGTTTCTGTGTGGGCGTGGTTGAAGAGTCTGAAGTTATTACTGGTGACAATGTTGCAGAAGGTGATGTCCTTATCGGTATCGCTTCTAGTGGTGCTCACTCAAATGGTTATTCTCTAATCCGTAAGGTCATCGAAGTTAGTGGCGTAGATATTGCTAACTCTGACGAAACCTTAGACGGTCAGCCAATTGCTGATGCGCTAATGGCCCCTACTAAAATCTATGTAAGATCTATCCAAGCATTACAAAAAGCCCTAGGTAATAGCAAGCTACATGCTATGTCACATATTACTGGTGGCGGCTTTACCGAAAACTTACCTCGCGTATTACCAGAGAATTTAGCAGCTAAAATTGATACCCAAAGCTGGGAGATGCCTGAGTTATTTAACTGGCTTCAAAAACACGGTAATATTGAGCAGTCTGAGATGTACCGTACCTTCAACTGTGGCGTGGGTTTCGTGGTTGTGGTGCCAGCTGAAGTAGCTGAGCAAGCTGTTAGTATCTTAAATGATGACGGTGAGAAAGCCTTCATCTTCGGTGAAATTATCGCTCGTACTGATGATGCAGTGGTGTACTCGTAACATGACTGATTCACAAAAATTGTCGCAAAAACCCTTAAAGGTTGCTGTTTTAGTTTCAGGCAGTGGTAGCAACCTTCAAGTACTTATTGATGCCATGAACTCAGGTAGCTTGCCTATCGAGATTGTTGGTGTCATTAGTAATGTCAAAGAAGCTTATGCGGTGACTCGAGCACAACAAGCCGGCATAACAACAGCAGTATTTTCTCATATTACTGAAGGTGAAAATGCTGGCAAACGTATGGGAATCAAAACCTTTGAGCGTCATGCCAGCGCTCAGCTGAATGAGTGGCAACCTGATTTGGTAGTATTGGCAGGCTTTATGCGAGTACTAAGTGATGAGTTTATTAGTGGCTCGCCTGCGCCAATGATCAATCTACACCCTTCACTGCTACCAAAATATAAAGGGCTAGATACTCATCAGCGTGTTCTAGAGTCTAGCGATATGCATCATGGCTGTAGCGTACACATTGTGACTGCTGAGCTAGATGCCGGCCAAGTATTGACTCAGGCTATGCTTGCAGTTGATCACAGTGAGTCTGCTGAAGCACTGCAAGCCCGCGTCCAGAAACTTGAACATCAAGTACTGCCTTGGACCATCCTACTGATTTCTCAGGGCGTATTGAATCTTGATGCTATCAGTGAGCAAACAGCAGCAACGGCCTTCCTACCTGAGTTGCCGCTAAAACTTTGGTTAGATAGCTAATAGCTATGACCATAACCGATTAATGTTAAATAAAAAAGCCCAAAT
>NZ_DGDC01000035.1:17568-44006 GCF_002385225.1 Psychrobacter sp. UBA3962
ATTTGGGCTTTTTTATTTAAAGTTTATTTAAGTTTTTAAAGCTTAGCGCTCATCAACCTTAGTCCCAAAGCAATAAATACCACACCACTGATCTTATTGAGCCAAGCTTCAATACTTGGATTCTGTCTTAATTGCTCACTAAATCGTGCTGCCAATAGTGCCAAACTGACACACCACACTAAACTTGTGATCGCAAAACTTAATCCAAGCAAGGAAAACGACAGCATCGCATGGTCATAATTAGTGTCAATAAATTGCGGAAAAAAAGCTAAGAAAAATAAAGCCACCTTGGGATTAAGCACATTGGTTAATATGCCTTGCTTATAAATTTGCCACCGATTTATCCCGTGTTTCAGGCCCAGCTTTACCTCAGACATAACGTCTTTAGGCAGGTGCTCAGAAACTTGAGTACTCTGTTTGGGCCATAAAAGCCTTATCCCCAAATAACATAGATACAGTGCTCCTATGAATTTGACCACAGTAAAAGCCAGTGGGTAACTCGCCAACAATACAGACAACCCCAATGCCGCTAGCAAGGTATGCACTAAGATGCCAGAAACAATGCCCAAAGCTGAGAACACGCCCGCTTGTGGTCCTTGTGAGATGCTACGCATAATAATATACAAGCTATCTGCGCCTGGAGTTAAATTCAGCAACACGCCTGCCGCCAAAAAGCCCCAATAATTGTCGATACCAAACATTATTAAATCCTTTTAGCTGGCGGTTAGTCTGCTCATAATTTATAGAGTGAGGTTACGTGAAATGATTGATCCAATACCTTAAGAACTAAGGGCTTTGAATTGCGGTTAAGATTTGTTTTTTTAAAACCAAATACTCTTGGCTATCCAAAAAACCCTGATGCTTAGGAATAACAAAGTGTTCGGTTAGCTGAGCCGGCTCCCCTTTTAACACATATAGATGATCAGAGAGATAAATTGCTTCATCAATGTCATGAGTAATGATTAGGCAGGTTAATTCTAAGCGTTTTTGCAGTTGATTAAACCAGTGGTACATCTCATCTTTGGTCACGAAATCTAAAGCAGAGAACGGCTCATCGAGTAACATAATGGGATTATCGCTTAAATAAGTACGCAATAAAGCCGCTCGCTGTCGTTGACCACCAGATAAGGTCTGAGGGTACTGTTGCTCCAATCCCTGAAGACCAAAGTGAGTCAGTTGTGGTCTCACAATTTCCTCAATTTTTGCCTTACTATAACCCTTTAGCGTTAACGGCAGAGCAATGTTATCGAACACACTCTTAAAGGGTAATAGTAGGTCTTTTTGGAGCATATAGCCTACCGTGCCTGCCTGACCTGTGGTCTCAACCCCATTTATCCAAACCTCCCCTGAAGTCGGTGTTAGCAAACCGGCTGCAATATTAAACAGGGTGGTCTTACCAACACCGCTGGCACCAACAATGCTCACCACATCATTTTTTGCCACAGCCATATTTAAATTCTCAAATATAGGCTTTTGGTCAAAGGCATGGTTGATCTCTTTTAAAACAAGTACCTTATCCATTATTGATACCACTCACTTTGTTGGGCATTGGTTCATATAATAGGTTTTAAATAAATCAAACACTATTATAGATAGTCGTTAGTAACACCAGCTTGAGGAGGAAGTGGTTTTTCTAACAGACCCTTTTTATAAACCCAGTCATAAAATCTATCCCAACGATCATAATCAAACTTACCCCAGTCGCCCTCTTCATCTAGATATTGAGTAGAGATGTATTTTTGGCTCGCCAGCGCTAGCTCTTTATTGGTTTCAGGGGCATGCTTCACCAAGATTTCTGCACTTTCTTCAGGATTCTTGGCTGCATAAATATAGCCCTGCTTCATAGCAGCTAAAGTCTTTTTCACGAGCTCAGGCTTGGTTTCTAGGAGTTTATTATTGGTGATAATTACTGGCGCATAATAATCAAAGACTGGCTCATAGTCTTTTAGGAAAAAGAAGTTAGTTTCCACATTTTGTAGCTGTGCGTGAATGCCATCCCAACCATAGTAGGCAAGAATATAGTCAAACTGATTCATTCTTAGCGCAACCGTAGCATCTGTAGCTTCCCCTGGTATTTTTACTAAGTCACCGCCCACAATATGAGCCACAGTCGCATCATCAATAGGGTCTTCCCAAGTAGAATAACGCTTACCATTTAAGTCTTTTGGCGACTTTGCTCCCAGTGATTTTAAACTCAATAGACCCGCTGGATTATGCTGTAATATGGCGGCTACAGCAGTAATGGGCACCTCTTTTGCCAATCTTGAAGTCATATTTGACTGAAAATAGACCCCAAAATCTGCTCTATTATTGGCCACTAGGGTTGAAGCACTGTCTTCACTAGGTTGAACAATTTTCACCGCCAAGCCTTGGTCTTTAAAATATCCCTTTTCTTGTGCCACATATAGACCGGTGTGGTTGGTATTGGGCACCCAATCTAACGAGATAACCACTTCGGTTAGACCCTCGTCTGCTTGTTTGGCACTCTCTGATTTTGGTTGGCAAGCCGCTAAGCTTATCGCCATAATTGCCAATAACGACAACACCACGATGGAATAAACAGCGCTGGTCTTAATACGACTTGAGCTTAAAATCTCCACTATAAATCCTCTGTAAAGTTATTTTAGAAAAGGTTATTTTATAAATAGTTATGACGTAGCACCCGCCTCTCCAACCATTTCACCAATCCAATAAGCAAAATAGTTAGGAAACTAATCAAAAAAATCACCGCAAACATACTGTCTAAGTCATAAGACTTACGTACCCGTGTCATATACACCCCTAGCCCGTGATACCCCCCTAGCCATTCAGCAATAACGGCTGAAATTAGAGCATAGGATAGAGCCACTTTTAGACCGGTAAAAAAAGACCCCATAGCTGAAGGAATCTTTAAGTGTCGATATAGCTGATATTTCGAAGCTTTCATAGACTTAAAAAGGTTCAAATGCTCACGACTTACCGACTGATAGCCATCTACCAGAGCAATGGTTATCGGAAAGAACACTGCCAAAACCACCAAAACTACTTTGGGAGTAATTCCATATCCCAACCAGATAATCAATAAAGGGGCAATGGCAATAGTGGGAATAGTTTGGTTCAATAAAATGACAGGGTAAATAAGCTCTCTCATGGTCTTCGATAAATCCATAATTATCGATAGCAAAAAACTGATTATAAGACCAATTGCTGTTCCGATAAAAGCAGTCGCCAAAGTGTACTTGGCATGCTCCATTAATAAGGGAAAATCTTCAATAAAAGCTTCAACTATTTGCAATGGTGAGGGTAATAAGTAATCAGGAATAAGCTCTAATGACACACACAGCTGCCACAACACCAATATTAAAATGACTAAGATATGACTTTTTACTAGACTAATAAACTGTCTACTAACTTGGGCTCGCTTTTGAACAGGGGTCATTATTAGGAATCTCAGTAAAGCTAAAAAGGGGAACAACTATTAATCAAAGAACAATTATCTATTAAAGATAGCAATTTACCAACTAAAGATAATGATTTGAATTCTAACAAAATAAAACGCGGATTGGCGGATTTAAAAAAGCTTTTAACTTTCTGTTTACTACTTGGCTATATTACAAAGTGAAAAATCACAAAAAAGGCTCTCAGCATTAAATGCTGAGAGCCTTTTGATTTATTCAAAATTATAGCAAACCGTTAATCATACAATCACGATGGTTTTTCGCATAATTATTGTTGTCATGCTCGTTACCATCATAATTGCCATTAAGGATTAAGCAGGAGCTTTACCTACCACGTGTAACGCTTTAACGTTAACAAACTCTTTGATACCAAAGCCGCCATGTTCACGACCAAAGCCAGAATTTTTCACACCACCAAAGGGTAGCCCTGGCTGAACTAAGCTATAACCATTGATGTAGACCATACCGGTATCGAAGTATTTTGTCGCTAAACGAATGGCTTTGTCTTCATCTTTTGAGAATACACCACCACCTAGACCATAGCGGCTGTCATTGGCGATACGGAAGGCATCTTCTTCATCTTTAGCACGAATTAAAGAAGCAACAGGACCAAATAACTCATCTTTATAAGCAGGCTGGTCTTCAGTAATATTCTCTAAAATAACTAAGGGATGGAAAGCGCCCTCTTTAGGCAAGTTTGAATCAAGCTCGCTGCTATAAGCGATCTTCGCCCCTTTATCGATACTCTCTTGCATTTGCTTTTGCAGAGTATCACGCTGCTTGGTGCTAGACATAGGACCCACATCAGTAGACTCCTGCATTGGGTCGCCTACCGTATAGCCCTTAAACTTCTCAATGAGTAGCTCTCGGAATTTATCATACACAGAATCTACTACTACGAAGCGTTTGGCAGCCACACAAGTTTCGCCGTTATTATATAATCTAGCGTGAGCACACGTTGCTGCAGCCAATTCTAAATCAGCATCTTCAAGTACAATAAAAGCGTCGTTTGAACCCAGCTCCATTACTGTTTTCTTCAGAACTTTAGCGGCTTGCTGTGCTACAACCGCCCCTGCCTTATCACTACCTGTTAAGGTAACTCCGCGGACTTTGTCATTTTCAATAATTTGCTCTGATTGATCATGACTAATGATTAATGCTCTGAACAAATCTTTAGGCAAACCTGCCTCATGCAAAATCTTCTCGATAAGTAAGCCTGAACCAGTCACATTAGAAGCATGCTTTAATAAAATACTGTTGCCAGCCATTAGGTTTGCAATGGTATAGCGGATAACCTGATACGCAGGATAGTTCCATGGCTGAATACCATAGATAATGCCGATGGGTTGATAAGTTACGATACCCTTTTTAATGCCTTCAATATCACGAACATCATCTGCTAAAGCTTCAATTCCTTTATCAGCTGTAAAGTCACATATGCTTTTACAAAGGTCTACTTCCTGCAAACTATGTTTGTAAGTCTTACCCCGCTCTTCGGTCATTAAACGGGCCAATTCTTCTTTATATTCCGCCAACTTTTCACCAATTGAACGAATGACTTTGGCTCTATTTTCTGGAGTTTCTTCTCTCCATTTTAAAAATGCTTCATGAGAAGCATCAATAATGCCATTCACTTCAGAGTCACTCATATAGTCATATGAAGTGATTTTCTCGCCATTGGTTGGGTTTATAGTTGTTATGTCTGACATAGGGATATCCTTATATATATTATGCTAGTAATTTTATTGCGAATGAGCTTTTTAATTATGGTGATAATTAGCCACTCTTTTTTATTTGACGCTTACTAGCATAACAACTAAAAAGCCTTTTAGCTTTGTCAGGATGTAAATAACTGTGCGCTCTATGTTAAAACAACTTAATAGGTAACTATTTGTTTTACTTAGAATAAATGGCTTATTTTATGCACTTCATCTTCACTAGCCTCTTCATCAGCCACTACTTGACGAGCCACGTGCATGATTAACTGACGTAACCATCTGTGTGCAGGATGATGCTGTAATAAAGGAGACCAAGCCATCGTCAACTCAAACTCTGGGATAAAGAAAGGCGGCTCTTTTAATAAAATTTTGTCATTATTGGCTTGCATCCGTGCGACTCGAGTGGGTAACGTAGCAATTAAGTCTTTATTCGCAGCAAGCATGGCTGGCATCTGATAGTGACGAGTGAATACACTGATTTGACGCTTTTGACCTAAGCGTTGCAGGGCCTGGTCGATTGATCCTAGACCACCTGACTTATCTGGGTTTACCCCAAAACCAACGCCCATACCTGTCTTTGAAACCCAAACGTGCTGGGCTTTTAAATAGTTTTTTAGATTAAAACGATTGGCATAGGGGCTCTCAGCTGATAATAAACAACTAAAAGTATCTCGCCATACCAAAACCTGGTGGAAGCTTTGTGGTATTTCATTAAATCGGTTAATGGCCAAGTCCACTCTGCCCTGCTCCATATCTCTATAAGAGACATCAGAAGGGGTTAAAAAGTCTAAAATGACATTGGGGGCTTCCGAGCGTAGCGCTTTGACCAAACGAGGTACCAAGGTCGCTTCGGCATAATCCGAGGTCATGATTCTAAACACTCGAGAGGTGGTATAGGGTCTAAACTCTGTACGCGGCTCTAGTAATTGTGAAAGCTCAGCAAGAATCTCACGAACGCGAGGCTGCAACTCTAATGCCCGTTCTGTGGGGGTCATACCTTCAGATGAGCGCACCAACAACGGATCGTTAAATAATTTACGCAAACGACGTAGGATGTTACTCATTGCAGGCTGAGTTATGCCCAACTGCTCTGCTGCACGGGTGACGTTTTTTTCTCGCAGTAGCACATCTAAATTAACCAGTAGATTTAAATCAACCCTTTGTAAATTCATAACACTCTCTGTGATGAGTACTTCTAAGACTGTCTATTAAAAGTCATATTCAACCGCACTTTTTGCCATTAACCCTATGGGTACTTTTCAGGTCTATATTTACAACCCAATTGTTAAAGCTATTTGGACTTAAGATGAAACAAACCTGAAATCATGACTTTTATTTTGACTCTTAGTAAGTAACTTTGATGACATAAAAATTAGCTATATTAAAAAAGAGTATTGAAGTAAGGGGAGCAATCGCTAATTTTTATCCAGTCAGCGGCAATCAAACTTATTCAAATACTCTATTGTTCAAGGCCTATATAGTATCTATAAAAGGGGCCAAAACCCCCTTTAAGCCTTTATATCCATTATACTATAATTTAAATAAATACCCAAGATAACCGTCATAAACTAGATAAATTCAGCTAATGTGGTTATAGTGTTTATCAAGTGTTAAGGGCAAGTGTTATTACACTACAACTTAAGTCAATCTCAATAAGCTTCATGGAAGATTAGAAAGATGGCTTAAGAAACGAATACTTACAATGTACTCAAATTTATGCTGGAGTTATTGCTACAGTAGCTATCGCCTAGCATTAAAAAGCGAGTTAAATAAAGACTTCTTTAGTAGTTTTAGTTAAAAAAACAAATAGTAGAAGTGTTTATTTCACCTAACCCATCCCAATCAAGGAGACAATTGATGTCAACTTATAAGTCAGCTATTGACCATATCCGTGAAATCAAAGCAAAACATGGCAACTGGCAGAACATCAGTGAATCTGATGCTGCACGTATGATGGTTCAAAACCGTTTCAAAACTGGTCTTGATATCGCCAAATACACTGCTGCTATCATGCGTAAAGACATGGCCGAATACGACGCTGATCATTCACAGTACACTCAGTCTCTAGGTGCATGGCATGGTTTTGTTGCTCAACAAACTATGTACGCTAAGAAAAAATACTTTGGTACTACTTCAAAAACTTACATCTACCTATCAGGTTGGATGGTTGCAGCACTTCGTTCAGAGCTAGGTCCTTTACCTGACCAATCAATGCACGAAAAAACTACAGTTCCTGCTCTTATTGAAGAAATCTACACTTTCTTACGTCAAGCAGACGCTAAAGTACTAAACGATTACTTCCGTGAGCTAAACGCTGCTAAAGAAGCAGGTCAAGATACTACTGAAATCGAAGAAAAAATCAACAACTTTGATTCACACGTTGTGCCAATCATTGCTGACATCGACGCAGGTTTCGGTAACGAAGAAGCAACTTACCTACTAACTAAAGCTATGATCGAAGCTGGTGCTTGTGCTATCCAGATTGAAAACCAAGTATCAGACGCTAAGCAGTGTGGTCACCAAGCTGGTAAAGTAACTGTACCACATGAAGACTTCATCTCTAAACTAAACGCTATCCGTTATGCGTTCTTAGAGCTTGGTGTTGACGACGGTGTTATCGTTGCTCGTACTGACTCAGAAGGTGCTTCACTAACTCAGAAAATCCCAGTATCTGAGCAACCAGGTGACTTAGCTTCTAAATACATCGACTTCATCGACGTTGAAGAAATCGACATCGCTGACGCTAAAGAAAACGATGTACTATTAAAGCGTGATGGTAAACTAGTTCGCCCAGTTCGTCTACCAAACGGTCTATACCAGTTCCGTGAAGAAACTAACATCGACCGCGTTGTACTTGACTGTGTAACTGCTCTAGAAAACGGTGCTGATCTTCTATGGATCGAAACACCTACTCCAGACGTTGAGCACATCAAAATGATGGTTGACCGTATTAAAGAAGAACGCCCGGAAGCGAAACTTGTATACAACAACAGCCCATCGTTCAACTGGACTCTAAACTTCCGTAAGCAAGTTATCGCTAAGTGGGAAGAAGAAGGTAAAGACGTATCAGCATACGACAAGAACAACTTGATGAGTGCTGACTATGATGGCACTGAATTAGACGCTGCTGCTGACCAAGCTGCGAAGAACTTCCAGAAAGATGCGTCACGTGAAGCAGGTGTATTCCATCACTTAATCACTCTACCTACTTACCACACTACTGCTCTTAGCGTTCACGAACTTGCTAAAGGCTACTTCGGTGAAGACGGCATGCTTGCTTATGCAGCTGGCGTACAACGTAAAGAAATCCGTGAAGGTATCTCTTGCGTTAAGCACCAAGCAATGGCTGGTTCAGACTTAGGTGACGATCACAAAGAGATCTTCTCTGGTGAAAACGCACTTAAAGCTGGCGGTGAGAAAAACACAATGAACCAGTTCTAAGACTTCTTTATAAAAGATTCTTAGTTCATCATTGAATAAAAAGTCGCTCTAACTTCGGTTAGGGCGACTTTTTTATTGGCTTAAATAACTCCAAGCTTGTTAATGTGATGCACTATTAATATTAAGAGCGACCTATAAGATTAAGAATGACCTATCTTCTATTCCCCTTCCTCTTCCCCTATTTATGTCATCAATCTGTCACGTTAATCCGCTTGTTATTATTCTTAACATATCCTAGGATATTGAGTATATATCGTACCGATTATTTATAATGCCTTAGATTAAAAAAAATAATCAAAATAAGCACTTATATACCCTTTTATGAGTTAAAACTCGAGGAAAAATCATGCAAGAAATTGAGCTGAAGTTTTTAGTACCCGAATATAAAGTTGACTCCCTTATGCGTCAAGCTAAAATCAAATCATCAAATACTACTCAATTAGCTGCACACTATTATGATACCGTTGACAATATACTAGCCCAATCCGGCATGGCTCTTAGAATACGTAAAGAAGGCGATACCTGGGTACAGACTTTAAAGTCTAATGGGGATGGCATGGCTTCTCGAGGTGAGCAAAATAACATTCTCGATGAAGCTCAAGTCAATGAGGCTATCCAAGCCGATGCCCTATACCCTGATCTCTCTGTTTATGAAGATCTAGGTATAGAAAAGATGATTCTAAGCTCGAGTGAAGAGCAGGTTTCTGATAAATTAAACCGTCTTTATATTACTGATATTGAACGCACTACTCGACTAATCAGAAGTGAAACAGGACTGGTAGAAATGGCTTATGATGAAGGCTTTGTCATTCATGGCGAAGACTCACAAATTAGTAAGCCTATCTTAGAGCTTGAGTTTGAACTTATTGAAGGTGATGTCTCTTTCTTATTCGAAGTGGCTAAAACCTGGGCAAAGCGTTATAACCTATGTTTATCAACGGTTACTAAAGCAGAACGAGGTGGCTTAATGTTGGCAGGTAAAGAGCATGCTGACGCCACTAAAGCTGATTTAAAGAAACTGACTTTAGATAAAAAAATGAGCCAACCTAAGTTTATACGGGCAGTGATTCATAACTGCATGCTTCAAATTCTACCCAATGTTAGCGCCATAGCTGCAGGTAGTACCGATGGTAATCATGTGCATCAGCTGCGAGTAGGTATCAGAAGATTGCGCACTGCTTTAAAATTCTTTAGTGATTTTTCGTCACAGTTAAACCCTGAATGGGGACCCATCTTAAAACAAACCTTTGGTTTATTAGGCGAATACCGTGACCATGAGCTACTACAAACAAGAACCCAGCCTATGTTAGAGAGCAAAGGGGCTCCTTATGTAGATTGGTCATCAGAACGTGAAGCCATTAAAATCAAACCTATTGATGCCCTTAGAGCCCCTGATTTTCAAATAACATTGCTCGAATTAATAGAATTCACAATGAGTCCTGCTAAAAAGGATAAGCCAATAAACCCAGGTAATGCTAAGCAGCAGATTGTCAAAATTCTAGAATCGTTATATAAAAAGATTAGCAAAGCCAGTGAAAACTTTGCCTCATTAAACATTGAAGCACAGCACGATGTGAGAAAACGTCTAAAAAGCCTGCGTTACATTAGTGAATTTGTCAGCCCTATGTATAAAAAGAAAAAAACCAAAGCTTTCTTGCAATACCTAGAGCCCGCTCAAGAGATTTTAGGTGAATATAACGATGATATCGTAGGTCAATATTTTTATAGACAAAAGACAGAGTCTGACCCTGCAGCTTGGTTTGCGGTTGGTTATTTTACTGCCCAAGAAACACATGCTGCTTTGGAGTGCGCAGAGAGTCTAAAACAAGTAAAAGATGCTCCAAAATTTTGGTAAAAAGTTCAGTCTATTAAGTAGTAACTAAAAAGCTTGCTCTTAGTCCTCCGCTAACAGCAAGCTTTTTTATTAGGTATCACAGAGTATTTTAAACACTATGGTCGATTAACCTGCAACGATCTCAACGGGCGTTCCCTCCTCTACTTGATCAAATAGCCACACCAACTCATCATTGCGCATACGCACACAGCCATGTGACAGCGGTGTCCCCATAGGCTCTGTATCGGGAGTTCCATGAATATAAATATAGCGTTGATAGGTATCACAGCAGCCTTGATCATTCTCTCCCTTATTGCGACCCTCTTCACAGCCACTCAACCAAAGAATACGACTTAAAATCCAGTCACGATTGGGATACTCTTTACCTAGCTGCTCATCATATATCTCACCAGTTGGCACTCTACCCACAAAAACACTATTAATCGGAGTATTCCCCCCTATTTTCTCTGCAATAAAGTGCTTTCCTAAGGGCGTACAACCACTGCCCTCTTGACTGCCTATTCCATTTTTTGCCGTTGAGATGATAAATTCATGGCTGTCAGAGTTACCTTGCTTATTAGGAAGAGTCAAGGTTAAGGTTTGCTTGGCAATATTAACAACGATTCTAGAAGTTAGCTTCTCAAATATTTTTAAACTTGGCATGGTTTATGAGCCTTATTATTAGATTATTAAAGATTACATTTAGAAGTGTTTGGGCAACCTAACTGCAATGGAAGGTTGTAACTGACGTAAATCACCCTTATGATAACTACAATTAATTCATAGTAGTAGGTCTTATGACAGCTCTTTTACCCACCCGCGTGTCACTTTATGATTTTCTATTTGAAGATACTTTACCAATCGATTCTATATTTGCAGATATAGGGAACATTTCCATACCTCAAGCCCGAGTACTAATTGAAAATGGCATTCAGGCTATTATTAGTGGGCTGATGGCTTACCACCAACAACAGGGTGGAGAGGCTGTATTAAAAAAGCTATTCCGGCGCAGTCAAATTAAAGACCTACGAAAATATAACGCTTTTAATCTAAAAACCATTAGTGCAGCTTATCAACAGGGTCATGCTATTAATGATATTCTCTTTGGATCAACTGAAATACAAAAAAGGGTGTGTCAAAAACTTGGTGATCAAACTCAATTATCAGGCAATCAAGTCCGTCCTTTATTAGGGGCTTTGAGCCTACTTTGCTTACGAGAGATTGCTATACTAGCAGATTACGCCCAATTAGATGCCCAAGAAATAGACTGCTGGTTTGGGTTGCAGCCGCAGTTCTTTCAGCTAAACCGCACAAAAGATCACTGGGATAATCAAACAAATAATTCTATTTTAGCTTATGAACTGCCTAATTTTGATAGTACTTGGCATGAGATAACTGGCTATAAGCAGCCAGATTTAAGCGCTTCTAAACCTACACAACAAATACCTCATTACGCTAAGGTTATTGGTCGCACCCATCAGGCTACTTTAATCAAGAATACCTCGGCTAACAATAGTCAGCTTATTGTTGATAATGCTAATAACAGTGAGGTTTTAATCTTTGCTGAAATACCTAATATTTTCTTACCTTATCAACGTTGGTTATTACAATTGGCAAAAATTTCAGATATTTATCTCAGTCGTAAACGCTTAAAAGTAGCTCCAGAACCCGTACAAGCTCCCTCTAGACCGTTTGTTAACTTTGGTTTTTTAGATATGGATAAGAGTAATGCATCAAGTAGCTCGGAAGCTGGGCAAAGCAAAACACCCCTTTGGAAAAACCCTGTGCTAGTTCTATTGCTAATAGTGATTGGCGGTTTAACTATAATGGCAGTGGGTAAATATCAATATAAAAAATCTCAAATAGTAGATACTCCTACTCAAATGACCAAAGTAAAAGTATAAATATAAGAAACATTTACTGAGAGTTTTAGAATAAAAAAGTGCAAGCCTAATAACTTGCACTTAAAATTATTTGAGATAGCTTTTTAAAATAGGTGAATCACAGTTGATCAATGGCCATTTGAGTCAATACCCGACCTCGTGCGGTCCTTAGTACATAACCTTGCTGAATTAGATAAGGCTCAATCACGTCTTCTAAGGTACCTCTATCTTCAGCCATTGCAGCGGCAATCGCTTCTACACCAGCAGGTCCTCCATCGAAGCGGGCATGAACCATTTCAATATAACGTCTGTCTAAATGGTCCAAACCGCGTCTATCTACCGCCAACATATCTAGAGCACTGTCAGCGATATCGCCGGTTACCTTACCGTTTGATTTTACTTCTGCATAATCTCGAACTCGGCGTAATAAACGGTTAGCAATACGCGGAGTACCGCGAGAGCGTCTGGCAACTTCAACCGCACCCTCTGCTGTCATTTCAACATTCATCAAACGTGCCGAGCGACTCACAATAGTGGTCAAATCTTCGATATTATAAAACTCTAAACGCTGAACAATACCAAATCTATCGCGTAATGGAGAGGTCAATAGACCCGCTCGTGTCGTCGCTGCTACCAAAGTAAAGGGAGGCAAATCCAGCTTAATAGAGCGCGCCGCTGGTCCTTCTCCAATCATAATATCCAACTGAAAATCTTCCATTGCTGGATACAGGATCTCTTCGATAACAGGGCTTAAGCGATGAATCTCATCAATAAATAACACATCCCCCTCTTCGAGGTTGGTCAGCATGGCCGCTAAATCGCCAGCTCGCTCCAGTACTGGGCCTGAGGTAGATCTTAGATTCCCACCCATTTCACGAGCAATAATATTGGCCAATGTGGTCTTACCTAAACCAGGAGGACCAAAGATTAGAGTATGGTCTAAGGCTTCTTTTCTCCGTCGCGCCGCCTCGATGAAAACTTCCATCTGCTCACGTACCACTGGCTGACCAATATACTCTGCCAGTGTTCCTGGGCGAATATTGCTATCCACCACATCATCTTGACGCTCTAAAGGATTAATTAGTCTATTTTCCATAATCTGTTGTAAACAACCTCATAATATAACTGGCAGATAGCGCATTTAAGTACATCAAAATTCTTGGTTAATCAAAAACATAGGAGCAAAAAAAATACGCTGAAGTAGTGTCTTAGTATATTAATTATATACCATCAACACTACTTTAGCGTAAGCCTTAAAGTTAGAAAATATTTTAAGGTTTTAATTATGCTGCAGCATGAAAGTGCTTTTTCAGAACTTCAAGACAACGCGTAATTTTTGCAGGTTGTTGCTCACGATCTAAGGTAACCGCATATAAAACGAAATGCGGTAAGGCATATTCAGGAATTACTTCTACCAGCTCACCAGAAGCCAATTCTTTTTGAACATCAAGCGACATAACACGCACTAAACCATGACCTTCTTTGGCTAAAGTAGTTGCTAAGAAGACATTATTGGTTTGAATTCTAGAAGGAACTTTGACGCGATTCTTTTTACCAGTTTCAATACTATTAAAGTCCAAAGTACTTGGATCTTTCATCAAGTCAATACTGATAAGCTGATGATTGACTAAGTCTTTTGGCTTAGTAATCTTCTCATGCTGTCTTAAGTAGTGTGGTGAAGCTACCAACATTTGCTTAACTTCAGCTAGCGGATAAGTGGCCACAGAGCTGTCTTTAATCTGTGGACTCATACGGATAGCGATGTCAGCACGCTCATCAATCATATCAATATAGTGGTTATCAGCTAGGAAGTGAATGCTTAAATCATCATGAGCAGACATCCAAGTAGATAAGGCTGGAAGGATATGATTAACCCCTAACTCAGGAGTGGTTGCAATTCTTAAACTACCTGCTAATTCATCACGTAGTTGGTTAACTTTAATACGACCTTGATCTGCTGCAGCAACCACATCTTTGGCAGACTCATAGAAGCTAGCACCCGCTTCTGTTAAACTCAGCTTACGAGTAGATCTATGTAGTAATACTACGCCTAAGTCTCTCTCAAGCGATCTGATTTGTTGGCTTACAGCACTGGTGGTGATACCTAGCTGTCTAGCTGCCCCACTGAATGAACCATGGCCGACAACACTGGCGAATACCGCCATGCCTCTTAAATTGTCTAACATCATTCTGAACACCTAACATATAAAGTAAGTAGCATAGTATAACTTATTTAAACAGACAAATGTTGAGAAATTACAGACAAATGTAAAGTATTTCCAATTTTTAAGTTTACTTTTTGTGAAAACTGATTGTAGAAACATTGCAGCAGACATAGGCAATAGAAAAAAGACTATTCAACGTCAGTTAAAAGCTTCAAATTGACTATTTCCCCTTTAAAATCATGGATTAGCCTTTGCATAACTGGGCTATTAGTAAGCAACTGTTTGGCATAGTCTTTGGCTTTAACTTCTCGTAACTTCTGTCTATTTTGAGGAAGAAAATCTTCATTATCAGAGTTAAGCGAAGTGTCGACAGCAATCGATACTTGCGCCCCAAATTGCTGATTCAAATGGTTGGCTAAATGCTTAAAAATACTTTGCATATTCTTAGTATCAAAGGCAACTTTGAAGACACTCTCACCAGAGATTTCACCTGTCATTACCCCTTGTCTAGCCATGGCAAGCTGATCATAAGCCAATGCACCAGATTCCCTAGCAGTCTGTAACCAGTAGTCCCATTTCTCAGGTGTCCACTCTCCTACCAACTCTACCGGAGCACACTTTAATAATGAGCGTGGGTCCTCATCTGAAAGCGGTGAATTTATTTCGCTTTTAGAAGATTGTTCAGTTGGCGACGTAGAGAGGGCCTGACTTGGCTCAGAAGGGTTCTCATTTGTCTCTAAAAACGCCTGTTGTTCAATTGTTATACCGTCCGATTCCGCATCGACTGACTGAATAGAGTCAGTATTGTTATGCGAAACAGGAGATTTTAAATGACTTTGGTCTGTAAATAAAGGATTTAATTGAGAATCAGACTCAAAATCAATATTATCTGTATTACTCTTTGCAGAATCCTCTAAATTTGGGAGATTATTCTCCACTTGTCCTGACCCAGAATCCAAGCTACTTACGTAATTTAAGTTATCTTCATAGTTTTCAGTCTGATCGATACTGTCGGCAACCAAGCTGTCAGGTGTAGGCGCATCAATGGCCATTTCTGTATCAATGGCAACTTCTACTTCTGTCTCAACAGCTAAAACTGACTCATTATCTTCATTAGTAATGTCAGTATCCATCTCTTGAGCCAGTGGCTCTGGATCAGAAACCTCAGCTTCAGGTTCAGCCTGCTGTGATGCAGCTGCTTGGTTTCTTGACTCTGCAACTGTAATTGGTTGCGAATCAGAAATTGTAGGCGTAGGCACCTCATTTATAGCCAGTGGCCTAAATGCCAATAACCGCAGTAAGCACATCTCTAACGCTTGCAGCGGGGTATTGGCCAACTTAATTTGCTCGCGGCCTTGGATAATAATTTGATAGTAAAGCTGTAACACATCGGCATTGATGATATTCGCTAACTGTTTAATTTGATCCGCTTGCTTGTCATTAACGTTTAATGCCACACTTGGTAATAGCTGCACCATGGCGATTTGATGTAACAGCTCTGCAAGTCCATCAAACATACTGCCAGCATCGACCATCTGTGCCCGCATTTGCTCAATATGAGCAGAGACTGACTCTGTATCTCCATGATAAATATCAAGCAGCAGCTGCACCAAGTCTGCATTATCAATTAACCCCAGCATATCATTAACCGTCTCATCGGTTAACGCTCCTTGACCAAAAGCAATCGCTTGGTCAGTTAAAGACAACGCATCACGCACCGAGCCTTTGGCAGCATTAGCCAACTGCCAAAGTGCTGGCTGAGTAAATGCAATACCTTCTTGAGTCAGTAAATTAGCAATATGATCGCTTAGCGCTTGCTGTGGTAAAGGACGGAGCACAAACTGCAAGCAGCGACTAATAATAGTAATCGGTAACTTTTGCGGATCTGTTGTGGCCAATAGGAATTTGACATGCGAAGGAGGCTCTTCCAAAGTTTTTAATAGCGCATTAAAGCTGTGCGTAGACAGCATGTGCACTTCGTCAATCAAATAAACTTTATAGCGACCTTGAGTAGGCGCGTAGGGTACATTATCGATAAGCTCTCGGGTGTCCTCAACTTTGGTACGCGAAGCCGCGTCAATCTCAATAAGGTCAATAAAGCGACCTTGATCAATTGCCACACAGCTACTGCACACACCGCACGGCGTACTGGTAATCCCAGTTTCACAGTTTAAGCATTTAGACAAAATACGGGCAATAGTGGTTTTACCCACCCCTCGAGTCCCAGTAAATAAATAAGCATGGTGTAACCTATTATGATCAATGGCGTTAATAAGTGCTTTAGACACATGGGTCTGCCCTACCAACTCATGGAAGTTCTTTGGGCGATATTTACGTGCTAAAACTTGATATTGCTGCGACATAATAGACAACCAAACCTATGACATATAATTTAAAAACTTAAAAAAGCAAACAAAAATTTGACCCAAACTAATGACTAAGACTTGGGCTTATTTTAGGTGTCCCAGTTGGTTTACCTATTAATTATTTTGATTACTTATTACTTATGACTTACTACTGATACTACAACGCTTTCACTATCCGATACTATCAGCCAATACTGAGCCTGATTGATGATAAACATCCATCACAACAGTGACATTACCTTTCCCATCATCATTAGACATATCAAACCCTAAAATAAAGTATTCTTGCATGGCTGGGTTTTGAAGCTGAGCATTCATGTCTGATAGTAAGCTTTGATAATTGTGCTGTAGCCACTGCTTTGAGTACTGAGCTTGCTGATCTAAACCATAGACCACAATGACATAATGATTGCCAAAGTCATTGTAAGAATGCTGATGACAAAGATAACCATTCAGGCACTCTTCTCTGGATCTGTTTTCGTAATCCATCATCTCTTCAATGATACTCAATCGAGTATACATAGACTCAGCGACTAAAATCCTCACCTCTTCAAGAGGGATAGTCTCACCTGCCTCATGACGACGTTTGGTAGCCCCATTTAGTAATTTTTGGAAAATAGTTGCATGAGACTGCAGCTTTTGAGTCAACTCTTTTAATGGCTCAGATAACTGCGGACCATTCTGATTAATAATGTTGGTTAGTCGAGTTTCAACCTTTTCTAGCAATCCTATTTCAACCAGCTTTTGTTGAACAGCTACTGCTCTGTGATAAAAATTAGGGCTATTTAAAAATTGTTGTGCCAGCGCTAGCTCCCCTTGAAAGTCATTGCGATTGACCAGCTGAGTTAAGTGATAATCAAAATAACTTAATAAATCATTTGGGGTCTGCAGCAGCTGTACCAGTTGATAAAAGCTGTTTAAACTAAATAGCTGTAAAACCTTAGTTTGATCATCTAAATCAAGGGCATCTTTTTCTTGAAAAAAGCTGCTGCCATACTCATGCTCTATCTGATAACCTTTATTTTGGTGCACCAGTGTTAGAGAGGTAAGCCCAACATAATGGATATTCTGTACATCTTGAGTATCCTCTACTACGGGTAAATCCATATCACTCACTAACTGCTCAAAACGCTTATTAATATGAGTCGCGGCCTGCTGTCTTATTTCAGCCAGCATAGACTTTGCCACATTAGGACTTTCCACTGTAACCATCTGTTCATGCGTCATGACATATAACAACTGATTACCAATTTTGAAGGCGTAATCAAACTTTTCTTGACCTACTAAAGGATCATTAGTGTTTAAATAAACTGATAAAAAGGTACGATGGAGCATAGCGCTCCAGTCAAAGCTTGGTACTTGTTCTGCATGCGGTTTATTATTTGACATAGACTTCGAGGAAACTCCAATTTTTTATACAGAGCAAATAAGAGGTCTAGGATACTCTTGAATTACTTTAGTGCTTAGCTGAACTGTATTATAAGTAATAGTTTTTGAATGGTTATTACTATACCGTTTTTTTGGTTCTGTTGCACTTATGTTGATGGCATTGAAAAAAATATAGGACTGCACTCTAGGCAGTCCTATATATCGTTACTTTAAGGCATAAATCTTGATATAAAATTAAGGTTTAGCTTAATGTTTCATGCGCATGTGCGGGAATAAAATGACATCACGAATACTGGCCGCATCAGTAAATAGCATAACTAAACGGTCGATACCAATGCCCTCACCCGCTGTAGGCGGTAAACCATAAGATAAGGCTTCAATATAGTCAGCATCAAAGTGCATAGCTTCATCATCACCAGCTTCTTTTTCTGCCACTTGATTGTGGAAGCGTTCCGCTTGGTCTGCAGGATCGTTAAGCTCGCTAAAGCCGTTTGCAATTTCACGTCCGCCGATGAATAGCTCAAAACGATCGGTGATTTCTGGGTTCTCATCATTACGGCGGGCTAGCGGCGAAGTCTCTGCTGGATACTCAGTGATGAAAGTTGGCTGACGCAGTTTATGCTCAGCAGTTTCTTCAAAGATAATGGTTTGTAACTTACCAACACCAAAGCCTTCTTTTACTTGCTGCTTTAATACGTTTTGAGCATAATCCGCTAAATAATCACGGTCATCAATTTTGCTCATATCGAAGTTTTCAGCGTACTGAGCAATCGCATCTTTCATGCTTAAGCGAGCAAAAGGAGCTTCAAAACTGATGGTCTCACCTTGATAGGTAAGCTCAGTTGTCCCTAAAATATCCATCGCTAATTCGTTAAATAAGCGCTCAGTTAAATCCATCAAGTCTTTATAGTCTGCATAGGCTTGATAGAACTCAATCATAGTGAATTCAGGGTTATGACGGGTTGACACGCCTTCATTACGGAAGCTACGGTTAATCTCGAACACACGCTCAAAGCCGCCCACAACCAAACGTTTTAAGTATAATTCTGGGGCAATACGCAAATATAATGGCATGTCTAAAGCGTTGTGATGCGTCACAAATGGACGGGCTACTGCCCCACCTGGGATGGGATGCATCATTGGCGTTTCGACTTCCATAAAGCGCTCATTTAGCATAAATTTACGGATACCGCTCACTACCTGACTACGGATCATGAAGGTGTTACGGCTATCTTCATTGGTCATTAAATCTAAATGACGGTTGCGATAACGGGCCTCAGTATCTGCCAAGCCATGGAACTTATTGGGCATTGGACGTAGCGACTTAGTCAATAAAGTAATCTGTTCAATATGAACATATAAATCGCCTTTGCCTGATCGACCAATATATCCAGAAACCCCAACAATATCGCCTAGGTCTAGAGATTTAATTAATGCTAGAGAGTCCTCATCAAGCTCTTTACGGGCTACATATAACTGAATACGGCCTGTCATGTCTTGGATAACAATGAAGGCACCGCGGTTTAGCATGACACGACCCGCTACATTTACTTGAGTCTTATCGCCTTTAGCTACTTTTTCTTCGATTTCTTCTTTAGAGATATCTTCAAACTGCTTTTGTAAATCCTCAGCATAATCAGTACGTTTGAACTGGTTTGGATAAGCCACTTTACCCGAGGCAGCAATCTCATCTAGCTTAGCTTGACGCTGAGCGATAAGGTCATTGGTTTCATCGATTGATGTGGCTTGTTCTTGATTATTTTGATTAGACATAAGATTCTCAAATTATTTATGACAATGATTTTATAAAACAGCTAAAGAAGATATTGTTCTAAGTTTTCAACGCTTAGAGCATTACTCTCCACTCACACTGGCCATCAAGTCGGCTTGGTGCTCACGGGTTAGAGCATCTAACAGCTCATCTAAATCCCCTTCCATAATAGCGTCTAACTTGTACAATGTTAGGTTAATACGGTGATCGGTCATACGACCTTGAGGGAAGTTGTAAGTACGGATACGCTCACTGCGATCTCCACTACCTACTAAGTTGCGGCGTAGAGCATCTGCAGTATCCACTTGCTCTTGTACTTTGGCTTGTTGGATACGGGCAATTAGCATCTGCATCGCTTTGGCGCGGTTTTTATGTTGGCTTCGTTCTTGTTGACACTCAGCAACCACACCGGTTGGAATATGCGTTAAACGTACAGCAGAGTCGGTGGTGTTAACGTGCTGACCACCCGCCCCACTTGAGCGGAAAGTATCCATGCGGATATCTGCTGGGTTTAGCTCAACCGTATCATCAATTTTAACCTCTGGCATGACCGCCACAGTACAGGCTGAAGTATGAACGCGGCCCTGGCTTTCTGTTTCAGGAACACGTTGTACGCGGTGTGCACCAGACTCAAACTTTAAGCGGCCGTAAACGTCATTACCCGAAACACGAGTAATGATTTCTTTATAGCCCCCATGCTCCCCTTCGTTGGCAGACAATATTTCAATGGTCCAGCCCTGAGAGGAGGCATAACGCTCATACATACGAAATAAATCGCCTGAGAAAATAGCGGCTTCATCACCGCCGGTTCCCGCACGAATCTCTAAGAAAGCAGGTACTTTATCGTTAGGATCTTTAGGTAGCATCATAACGTTAAGCTCTTCTTCCATCTCTTCGATATCAGCAGCAGCCGTTTCAATCTCTTCTTGCATCATCGCCTTCATATCAGGGTCAGCTGCATCATTTAGCATCTCTTCAGCATCTTTTTTATCAGTTTCAGCCTGAAGGTAACGCTGCCACAAAGTCGTGATTTCGGTCAAATCATTGTGCTCCATTGAGAGCTCACGAAACTTGTTGTTATCACTGATGACATCGGGGTCAGAAAGCAGCGCTGTTACTTCTTCATAGCGATCTACCATCTGATCTAAGCGTTCTCGTAACGAGTCTTTCATAAGTTATCTTTTCTTGAGTTTGGTTATAAACGATATTAACGATTGAATGAATTATTAATAACTAAAAATAGGAACTAATTTTTTTGGTAAAAGTTTACTGTAAAAATAAGGTGGCTAATTATAGCAAATTTTAAGCACAATACCGAGACTAGTCTCTTCAAATATAAGCCTAACCAATTAAGCAGGCTTCTCTTAAGATCATTTGCCAACCTTTACTCTATCTAAAGGGCAACCTGTCTTTATAAGAAGCTCTGCTCAATTTATCTAAAATTAACCGGCTTATCCCAAGAGTGGAACTAAACCTTTCTAAGCAAGACGGAGCCAATTGAGTAACCGGCACCAAAGGAACACATCACACCCAAATCACCTGATTGTAGTTGGTCCTTGAAGCGATGGAATACAATAACAGGACTGGCTGAGCTGGTATTGCCAAATTCATCAATGACGGTTGGCGTGATAGAGGGATCTGCATCTTTGCCCACCACACTTCGCAAAATCAGATTAATCATATTGATATTGGCTTGGTGCAACCACATCATTTTGACTTCATTGGCAGGTAGGTTATTTTCTGCTAGATGCTCACTGATAAGCTCCGAAACTTTTGGACAGACTTCACGGAATACTTTGCGGCCATTTTGTAAGAATAGCTTATCGGAAATTGGATCTTGTAAATCCCCATAAAGCTCAGCTTCAGCAGCTAAATATTCACCTCTGTCCAAGAAACCGTATTCGTTTTTAATATTGGTTGAAAACTGAGTAAATAGTTTACTATCAATAATTTCAAAGCCTTTTGGGGTATCAGAAGCTTCAATAATAGAAGCAGTGGCCACATCCCCAAAGATAAAGTGGCTGTCACGGTTACGCCAGTTAAGATGCGCGGTGGTAATTTCAACGTTAACTACGGCAATCTTAGTGCCTAGCCCGCCTTTAATAGACCCTACCGCTTGGGCGATACCAAAAGTTGCTGCACTACAAGCCACGTTCATATCATAAGCAAAGCCGCCTACCATACCAATGGCATCCTGTATCTCAATGGCCAAGGCAGGATAGGCACGCGGTAAATTCGAACAAGCCACGATAATGCCATCCAAATCACTGGCTTCAATACCTGCCTCATTTAAAGCTTGCTGCAAGGCGTCAACACCCATTTCAGCCATTACCGATAATTCTTCACCCAATTTACGAGCAGGAATAAGGGGGGTCATAACATTGGGGTCTAGAATGCCTGACTTTTCCATCACATAACGTGACTTGATACCAGAAACCTTCTCGATAAACTCAGCTGATGAGGGCTCTAATGCCTCTCGGGTACCCGCTTCGATTTCGATGGCGTATTGACTATTGTAATTGTCAACATACTGATTAAACGATTCAACAAGCTCTTCATTACTGATGCTATATGGCGGAATATATAGACCTGTCCCTGTAATATATGTTTTCATGTTGCTTCCTATTTCTCTTAGCAAATAACGTGTTTAAAGCGGCGTATCTTTAACAGCTTTAATAAATAGTTAGGTTAACTCTACAGACTGTGCGGCATGCACACTCTGTAAACTAATACGTCTAACTCAATATGTTGCATCAATATCTTGCATAATGGTGCACAGAGTCATACTTCTTATTTATGAATTTAAAAACCCAAGTTATGAGTTAAAAAAACTCAAGCCCTATATTATGCCTGTTTTGACCAATTATTCCTAATATTGAGTGTTATAAATTCTTTACCTCAACTTTCCTGCAACTTTTTAAGTCTAAATTTTTAGTCTAAAGATAACAAACTAAAGAGTATTAACTAAAATAGCCCACCAGTGTTGCTGGCAGGCTATAAGAGTCCATCTTTTGAAAAACAGGTTATCGCTAAGGTTAAAGCGTCACTTTATCTAAAACAAAATCTATGTCTTTATCTCCGCGACCCGATAAGTTCACTAAAATTGCCTCGTCGCTAGACATATCTTTCGCAATTTTCATAGCATAGGCCACAGCGTGAGAAGACTCTAGTGCTGGAATAATTCCTTCCATACGTGATAAGGCCATAAAGGCATCTAGACATTCTTTATCCGTTACGGCCTCATAAGTGGCTAAATTACTGTCACGTAAATGCGAGTGCTGAGGGCCAACACCAGGATAGTCTAAACCAGAAGCAATAGAATGGACGGGAGCCGGCTCGCCTTTTTCATCCAGCAAGACATAACACTTGAAGCCTTGAATCTCACCTTTAACCCCTTTGCTCATGGTTGCCGCATGATTGGGCGTATCTAAACCTTCACCTGCCGGCTCCACCCCTACTTTCTCTACACTTTCGTCATCCATAAAGCCACTGAACATGCCCATGGCGTTTGAGCCACCACCGACACAAGCCACCACTTTATTTGGCAGTTTTCCGGTTGCCTTCAAGAACTGCTCTCGTGCTTCATGTCCGATTACCGACTGAAAATAACCCACCATCTCAGGATAAGGAGCGGGTCCTAAAACAGAACCAATAGCAAACATGCTATTTTCGATATCGTTCAAGTAGGCTTCAAAAGCACTATCAACGGCTTCTTTTAGCGTACCTGCTCCTTGTGATACAGGAACCAGTTTCGCACCCAAGATTTTCATGCGACTGACATTAGGGTGCTCTTTTTTAATATCTACCACCCCCATGTGAATTTCACACTCTAAGCCCATTAAAGCTGCAGCTGTCGCCAGTGCTACCCCGTGCTGCCCTGCGCCGGTTTCTGCAATGACTTTTTTCTTACCAAGTTTTTTTGCTAGCAACACTTCACCCAAACAATGGTTTATCTTATGCGCCCCAGTGTGGTTTAAGTCTTCACGTTTAAGATAAATCTGAGCGCCGCCGCAATGCTCTGACAAACGTTTAGCATGATAAATAGGACTCGGTCGACCGACATAGGTCTCACGTAGCCTTTTCATCTCAGCAATAAAATCATCTTCTTTGATAATCTCGTGAAAGCCCGCTTCAAGCTCATCCAAAGCTTTGGCCAACTCAGGATGGGCAATTTTTCCGCCAAACTCACCAAATAAGCCCTCTTTGTTAGGTAAAGTTGACGCATGTAACCCATAGCTATTTTTAATTTCGATCATTAGATGCACCCTGTCTTCAATAAACTTTTCAATAGATTGTTTCTTTGTTCTAGTACAGTGATACAGATTCTAAAATAACTTTTAAATAGGGTCAAGCACTTAATGTAAAAACAGGCTCATTTATTTCACTTATCTGATTCAGTCATTTGACTCTAAAAACTAACTTAAGGTAACTCTGCTTATAACCAATAGGAATAACTAGTTGAAGATTAACTGTTAGACCTTTTATTAAAAATCAGGATAATGGTACGTTTTCTTTCTGCGCGGAGTTCCTCATGCTATTACTATTGCTGGTAGTCATATTTATAGCCTTGCTATACGGATTATGGCGATATCACCGTCAGAGCGACTCACTGAGTCGTAGTGTATTTTTAGGGTTATTTTTAGGAGTAGTCTACGGGCTTATCTTATCGGCGTTAAATGTCGATACTGAAAGCTTCTTACCTTGGGTAAATATCATTGGTAACGGCTATGTGAATCTATTAAAAATGATTGCTATGCCTTTAGTATTCATCTCGATACTAGCAGCCATCGCTCGCCTTGAGAAAGCTTCCATGATTGGCTCAATGAGCTTTTGGATTATCAGCACTCTACTTATTACAACCGGTATTGCTGCTTTAGATGGCGCTATTATTGCCAATCTATTTCATCTAGATGCCAGCTCAATTGTTGCCGGAGAGATGGAGATTGCGCGTGGTCAAAATATTATTGAGCGTAGTGGAGATGTCGCTGATCTTACTATTCCAGGCCTGATATTAAGCTTTATCCCGACCAGTATGGGAGGCACTTTTGCTGAACTTGCCAGCACCTCTATGATTTCGGCTGTGGTAGTAGCCAGCTTGATGGGAATTGCAGCACTGACGGTTAATAAAAATGACCCAGAAAAAGGGGCCATCATTATTCGCGGTATTGATGTTCTGCAAAGCTGGATTATGGCTTTAGTGCGTTTCATTATTCGCTTAACACCATACGGTATCTTAGCGTTAATGATTAAAGTTATCGTTACCACAGATGCGGATGCAATCTGGCAATTGGCGAAGTTCTTAGTGGCATCTTACGTGGCCTTATTTATCATGCTAATTGTCCACGCCTTCATTATCATGCTAACCGGCAGATCGCCTATTGAACACTTTAAGAAGATTGCGCCAGTATTAACTTTTGCTTTCACTTCTCGCAGTTCAGCAGCAACGATTCCTTTAAGTATTGATGCTCAGGTAAATAAATTAGGCATTGCCAAACCTATCGCTAACTTCTCAGCTTCCTTTGGCTCAACCATTGGCCAAAATGGCTGTGCCGGTGTCTACCCTGCTATGTTAGCCATGATGATTGCCCCAACTATGGGGATTGAACCTTGGTCTATCGGCTTTATCGCCTCAGTGGTTGGTGTTTCCATGATTGCCTCATTTGGTGTGGCAGGCGTTGGTGGTGGGGCAACTTTTGCTGCGATTATTGTCTTATCCACCTTAGGTATGCCGTTAGAGCTGGCCGGGTTATTAATCTCTATCGAACCGCTTATCGATATGATGCGTACTTTAGTCAACGTGAGTGGTTCTATCACCTCTGGTGTGGTGGGCAATAAAATCTTAGGGGATAAAGTTCATCCTGAAAGCTTTGATAATACTTCAACCCAGCTTAGCTGATTCAGTTAGTCATACTCAAACTCTAACCACGAAAAAGCCCCATAAGTCATAACTTAAGGGGCTTTTTCATTACTTAGTAAGTTTTGTCGTTAACTCTGGCTCAAATCAATCCTAACTCTTAAACCTCTTTTTATCTATTACATTTCACAATAACAGCCAATACCTTAAAACTCTATAATAAAACATGATGCTAAACCCATATTTATTTTGAAACTTAATACAGAGCATAAGATGGACCTTACTAGACTTATATTAAGTGGCTTATTGTTGGTGAGTATAAGTAACCTAGCTGATGCTGCTGCTTTTGGCAATCCTGATGGCTCTGGCGGTACAGTATATGCACTGGGCTCTGATATTATTAATGGCTCAGATAGCAACGACTTTAAAGAACTCTATATTCCCGAATACACCGATAGTGACTAGCGTGCCAAGTACCCTTCCGTCTTAAAAAACAACTCTAGCCCAAATATCCAGACAAGAAGATATTATGAGATAAAAGAAAAAAAGTGGCTATCTGCTAATACCAATTCCACAAAAT
>NZ_DGDC01000001.1 GCF_002385225.1 Psychrobacter sp. UBA3962
AACATTTGGGGGTCAGTTCATTTATTGGGGCTTTTTTTATATTCGTTACTTAATATCTTTTACCCAATATGTGTCAGAGGGGCTTATATTAAAACGGAAAATAGCGATAACTGGCTATTTAGCCCATCATATATTTGGTAACCATGGCCAAACAAACCAGAACAATTACTGGGCGAATAATTTTGCTACCGCCTTTTACCACCATATGTGAGCCTGCATAAGCGCCTATGGTTTGTCCGACCATCATCGCTAGGCCTACTTTCCACAGCACATTACCACCGATAATGAAGAAGATAAGGGAGGCAATGTTGGTAGATAGATTTAATACTTTGGCCGCCCCAGTGGCAGCAATGATTTGTCTACCACGTAAGGCCACATTGCCTAGAGCAAAAAACATACCGGTGCCTGGGCCGACATAGCCATCATAAAACCCAATTAAAGGGGCGACCACTCGTTGCCAAGTAGACTCTGATACCCTAGGCTCCGCTTCCACTTCGCCCAAACTTGGCGCAAATAAGGTATAGATACCAATAGCCGCAATCAAGAACGGGATAAGTTTTTCTAGCATGTCAGGGGGAGACATCTGTACGGCGATGGTACCTAGAACGGATCCTATAAAAGCACCTGCAATGGCCAATTTCATCTTTGAGGGGGAGACCACCCCTTTTCTTATCATAGTGATAGAGGCGGTCAAGGCGCCAGAAGCCGCCTGTAGTTTATTGGTGCCTAGAGTTAAAACAGGCGGGATATTGGCCAGTAGCATAGCTGGAATGGTCAGTAGTCCGCCCCCACCAGCAATGGCATCAATAAAGCCGGCAACAGCTGCCACTGCGGTTAACATCAAAATAACTTCAAGGGTTAAGGAAAAATCCATAAGTGATGTCCAAAAACTAGGCTAAGGGCATAGAAGGCTTAGCTAGATCTAAATCTAAATATAAAGGGTGAGTAAAAGGGACGAGAACGACCGTTAGGCTGTGTTAAATCAAAGCGCGAATTATAACACGCAGTGAAAGTGAGCGAGTGTTGGGTTACTGATTTAGTGGCAGGGATTTCAGGTATTGATAAAACCTAGCGCTTTATTAAATAAGGAAGATAGAGGTAAAAACTGGCTGTTTTTAGATTTTAAATTTTATCTCGATATAGCACACTTTTCTGCTACCATAAATGTGAAATGTATAAAGACAAATTAATAAATTAAATAGTTTGGTGGGTTATAGCTTGGCCCATTAGCAAGACAGTGAGGAAGCATGGTGTTTCAAAAACTAAAAAAATTCTTTGAGTATGAGGCGGCAGGGGGCATTGTATTGGCCATCGCTGCCATTGCGGCGATGATTGTCGCTAACTCGCCTCTAAACCACTGGTATGAGTCTTTTATTCATGCCCCAGTGGTGGTGCAGGTTGGAAACCTTATTATTGATAAAGACGCTCATCATTGGATTAATGATGGGCTGATGGCGGTATTCTTCTTTTTAGTGGGTCTAGAGCTAAAACGAGAAGTATTAATTGGCGAGCTGTCGAATATTAAGCAAATTATATTGCCGGCAGCAGCTGCGATCGGCGGCATGATCGTACCCGCTTTGGTGTATGTGGCGTTTAACCACAATAACCCCGATTATTTAGCAGGCTGGGCCATCCCTGCTGCCACTGATATTGCCTTTGCCATTGGTATTTTAAGCTTATTGGGCAGTCGAGTTCCCAACTCACTAAAAATATTCTTAGTATCTATCGCTATTTTTGATGATATTGGGGCCATTTTAATTATTGCTCTATTCTATACCAGTGATTTATCTTTGCTGTCGTTAGCAGTGGCCGGGATATGTTTGCCCTTTCTATATTTGCTTAATAAGCGCAATGTCACGGCAATTACTCCTTATTTATTCTTTGGAATAATTATGTGGATTGCAGTGCTTAAATCTGGCGTTCATGCCACTTTGGCAGGCGTATTATTGGCGTTATTCATTCCTATGGTGAACACAGATGACCCTGAGCATTCGCCCCTTGAAGATTTAGAGCATGACTTACATGGCACGGTAGCTTTTGCGATTTTACCGCTATTCGCTTTTGCCAACGCCGGTATCTCACTACAAGGCGCAGGATTTGCCCAGTTATTTCACTCGGTACCCTTTGGTATCGCCGCCGGCTTATTTATCGGTAAGCAGGTGGGTATTATGCTAATGACTTGGGGCATTATTAAGGCAGGTATGGCGTCATTGCCGAGTGGTACTAACTTTAAACAGATCTATGGGGTGTCTCTACTTTGTGGGGTGGGCTTCACGATGAGCTTATTCATTAGTGGCCTAGCCTTTGGTGGAGTAACCGAAGGATTTGATCCGCGTTTGGGTATTATTTTAGGCTCTATTATCTCTGGTGTCGTAGGGTATACAGTACTGAAATATACTTTAAAAGAGGAGGCATCAACAGGTATCACTGCTATAGACTTAACCAAAAGCTAGTGAGAATTAAGCCGTAAAAATAAACGTTAATGGGGAATAACCTAGATTAACCCTACCGGCCAGAAGATAGGGAAATCCCCGTTCTTCTGGCCGGATTCACAAAGGGAGCAGTGTCATTGTGAGAATAAGATCTACTTTGTTAATAGTGACTGCCGCATTTTTTGGATTAACGGGGTGTGCCACCTTATCAAAACAGGAATGTATGACGGGCAATTGGCAAGCCATTGGCTTTGCTGATGGCGCGGCAGGCAGGACACCTGATTACTTAAATAATCACAATAAAGCTTGTGCCAAGGTAGGGGTAGCTGCAGATTATAAGGCTTGGGAGCAAAGTCGTAAGGAAGGCCTGAAGCAGTATTGTAATGAGACCAATGCTTATCAAATTGGCCGCAGAGGGTCGCAAATGAGTCCGGTGTGTCCCGCCAATGTTACCGCTAAGCTAGAGCGTATTAATGCCGATGGTCGTCAGTACTACTCGTTGAATAAACAGCTAGGTATCGAGCAAGAGCGTCTAAAAAAATATCAAGATGATTTTGACAAGCTGCGTAGTGGGGATAATTTAAACTTCACCAGCGAAAAAGAGGCGCGAAGTTATTTGATTGAGTTACCAGCCAAAGCCAGTAAAGTTAGTAAGCGTATTAAGAATCTAGAGCAAGCTCTTGAGCAGCTACAAATAAAGTATGGCTACTAGTAGCAGTAAGACAGTAAGGCAGTTACAGCTATCGCCTATTCTCTGTTCAATGGGTAGCCTTAAAAAGAGATAACTCTAAAATGGGTGATGTGATTGTTACAAAAATTACTCAAAACCATGAAGAGAATACTAATAGACGTGACAAGAGGTAACAGACAGTGATGTGAGGTCAATTATAATAGAACCAGACTAATTACTTAATTGATTACTTTGGGGCAATTTTCTATACAACACCTTGATATTAATTGCTCTTTTTCTTATCCGTCTAATTAAAATTTATCGTTTTAATTAAAATAATTTCTGGAGTCTCATTATGAAAAAGCTACTAACTTTATTACCTCTAAGCTTAGTTATGGCCGCTTGTGCTACTAGCCCAACCACCACTGCGCCAGGTGCAACTACTAATAAAGCTTATGACCGTATGGCACCAGAGCAGTTTGTTTGTGAAGACGACGCTACCATACAAGCCAAATACTCAATTGATGGCGAGCAAGCAACAATCAACGCAAGCTTACCTAAAGCCAATTGGAATAACCAGACCGTAGTTATGGACATTGCAACAGCAGGTTCTGGCTCACGCTATGTAAATAACGCCAGTCAAAACGTTACTTATGATTGGCATACCAAAGATGATCTAGGTATCATGCGCCTAACTTGGGCAGACGGTACTGAATATGCTGTTAAATGTGAGCGTAGATAAGATTTTTATTTAAAGCTTAGTTTAAAGCTTTAGATATAGCTGTGTTAGAAACAGCTATAGTATAAAAAACAGCAATGACAGCAAGTCGTTGCTGTTTTTCTTATATTAGGCTTCTGCAATTTTTCATATAGTTGGTAACTTCTTCTATCATATTTTTTTTGGTCTGTTATAATGTGCGACTTGGTAAACCAGACGATCGCCGTTTTGCTTTTGCAGAAGGGAGGAAAGTCCGGGCTACATAAGGCAGCGTGCCAGCTAACGGCTGGGCGGGGTAACCCGACGACAAGTGCAGCAGAGAGGAGACCGCCTCAATTAAGCTCTACAGCCTAGCTGTAAAGTGTGAGGTAAGGGTGAAAGGGTGCGGTAAGAGCGCACCGCATGGCTGGCAACAGTTCATGGCAAGGTAAACTCCACGCGTAGCAAGACCAAATAGGTGTCCATTACTTGTCGCCTGCAGGGGACACGGGTAGGTTGCTCGAGCGTATTGGCAACGATACGCCTAGATGAATGATCGTTCACGACAGAACCCGGCTTATCGGTTTACCAAAAATCTTTTATGCTTACTACAAAAAAGCGTATATAATAGCCACTTGCTAATGAAATAGCAGAGATTCCCCCTTAATTTGAAAATATTTTCAGTTTTTTTGCATTTAGGGGTTGACGGCTTATAATGTTTTAGGGATAATACCGCCCTCAAATGGCGATGTAGCTCAGCTGGTTAGAGCGCACGACTCATAATCGTGAGGTCAAGAGTTCAAGTCTCTTCATCGCCACCATATATTTGGCCATTAGCGCCTAAAATAGCCGATTACTTTGCCCTATTAAGCTAAGTAGTTGGCTTTTTTTATGTCTCTTCGTTTTGTTGGTATTCTCTATTGAATAACTTAGTTAGCTGCTAACGGTTTGGCCAATACTTTGGCTAATAGTTTAAAAGTTAAATGAGATTTACGCTGACAATAACGCTCAAAAACTCAGTTTTGACCTGTGTCAATCAGCATTGCATTTCTATCACTTACAAGCTAACTTAAAGCTGATAGAATAGATGACCTTAATATATTTTTTACTTCATTTTTCACTAATGAACTCAACAACTAGGTAGCCGCAAGACGTGACCGCATTATCAAATATTCGAAATTTCTCAATCATCGCCCATATTGACCATGGTAAATCAACCTTGGCTGATCGCTTTATTCAGACTTGTGGTGCGCTGCAGGATCGTGAAATGCAGGCCCAAGTCTTAGACTCAATGGATATTGAGCGTGAGCGTGGTATTACTATTAAAGCGCAGTCAGTGACCTTGTATTATGATCACCCTAATGGCGAGCGTTATCAGCTTAATTTCATTGATACCCCAGGCCACGTGGATTTCTCTTATGAAGTCTCGCGCTCATTGGCCGCTTGTGAAGGGGCTCTACTGGTTGTGGATGCTGCTCAAGGTGTTGAGGCTCAGTCGGTAGCAAACTGCTATACCGCTGTGGACTTAGGCCTTGAAGTATTGCCGGTACTGAACAAAATTGACTTACCGCAAGTTGAGCCTGAGCGAGTGATTCAAGAGATTGAAGACATTATTGGCATTGAGGCAATGGATGCCCCCCGCGTTTCTGCCAAATCAGGTCTAGGCGTTGATGAGCTGTTAGAAGCTTTAGTAGAGCGCATTCCTGCTCCAACGGGAGACCGAGAGGCACCATTACAAGCATTAATTATTGACTCTTGGTTTGATAACTACTTAGGTGTGGTTTCTTTGGTGCGTGTGCGCCAAGGTAGCATCAAAAGTGGGGATAAAATCTTAATTAAGTCGACCATGGAATCTCATTTAGTGACCTCTATTGGTGTCTTTACTCCTAAGCCTTTAGAGACAGGTAAGTTAGAGGCAGGGGAAGTGGGCTTTGTTATCGCAGGGATCAAAGACATCCATGGGGCGCCAGTGGGGGATACCATTACTCACGCTAAGACTCCGGACGTTGAACTTATCCCAGGATTTAAACAAATCACGCCGCAGGTTTATGCCGGTTTATTTCCAGTAGATTCAGGCGACTTTGAGAAGTTCCGTGAAGCACTACAAAAACTGCAGATTAATGACTCAGCTTTATTTTTTGAGCCAGATACTTCAGATGCTCTAGGCTTTGGTTTCCGTTGTGGTTTCCTTGGTATGTTGCACATGGAGATTATTCAAGAGCGTTTAGAGCGTGAATACAATCTTGATCTGATTACCACAGCCCCCTCTGTAATCTACGAGATTAAAAAGAAAAACGGTGAGGTTATGCTGGTGGATAACCCTTCTAAGTTACCAGATCCTGGTTTCGTGGAAGAGTTCCGAGAGCCGATTGCGCGTTGTCAGATTCTTGTACCACAAGACTATCTAGGTAACGTGATGACCTTATGTATGGAGCGCCGTGGGGTTCAAGTGGACATGCGCTTTATGGGTAAACAAGTGCAACTGGTTTTTGATATTCCGCTTGGTGAAGTGGTAATGGACTTCTTTGACCGTTTAAAATCAGTGTCACGTGGGTTTGCCTCATTAGACTATGAGTTTGACCGCTATGAAGTGGACAAACTGGTTAAAGTAGACGTGTTAATCAACGGCGATAAAGTAGATGCTCTAGCCATGATTTGTCACCAAGAGCAAGCGCGCTATCGTGGTAATCAGCTGGTAGAGAAGATGAAAGAGCTGATTCCAAGACAGATGTTTGATGTGGCGATTCAGGCGGCTATTGGCAGTCAGATTATTGCGCGTAGTACGGTTAAAGCGATGCGTAAAGACGTTCTTGCTAAGTGTTATGGTGGTGACGTTTCTCGTAAGAAGAAACTACTATCGAAGCAAAAAGAGGGTAAAAAACGTATGAAGCAAGTGGGTAGTGTGGAGATTCCACAAGAAGCCTTCTTAGCCGTGTTGCAAGTGGATAACCAATAAGCTTATCCAGGCAAAATCGATTTTAAGGGCTTAGTCTCTAAGCCCTATAATTCAAACTCTATAATTTAAATAAAAAACAACTGGCCAAGACTTTAAGTGATTAGCTTTTTAGTAAGCTTGGCATAATAACAAAGCGGTTAAGGCAGCAGTATGGACTTTGATTTTAATTTAATTTTAGTGCCAGTAACCTTGATTCTTGGGGTGATATGGCTGCTTGATAAGCTTTGGCTGAAGCAACACAAGAAGGCTAAAACAGGTAACTCAAAAGAGCTTCAAGCAGCGCAAGATAATTTAGCGAATAAAAAAGCGGCTTATATTCAGACCTTATCTGAGCACAATATATTCCATGAGAACAGTGACCAGGATTTAGAGACGATTAGTGTGATTGATGCCCCTATGCCTGTTAAGCAGGCTGAGCGTGAATATCGTGAAGCCAAAAGATTGGCCAATCAATCGATCTCTCAAAAGTCTACTCAGTCCTCTAAGGAGAACGTTTTAATCGGTTGGGCTCATGATTACTTTCCAGTGTTGGCAATCGTATTGGTAGTGCGCTCGTTTATTGTTGAACCATTTAATATTCCTTCTTCATCGATGGTACCTACTCTCTACACTGGCGATTTTGTGGCGGTAAATAAGTACGCTTATGGTATCCGCTTACCCTTAACTTATAATAAAGTAATCAATATAGGTGAGCCACAACACGGCGATGTGGTGGTATTCCGTTACCCTGAAAATCCGAAAATTTATTACATCAAGCGTATCATTGGCTTACCTGGTGATGAAGTTAGCTTTAATAAGGGTCAGCTATCGGTAAATGGGCAACCAGTACCGAGTGATCAAGTAAAATTTACGGCAGATGAGGCACTAACCAATCAACTTTATACGCCAGTTAAAAGTAGTGATCCTAGCCGTGAGTGGGATTTATCCCCCGAAAATGCGGCTATGGTGGCACAAAGTGAAGAGAGTGGTGCGCGATATTTCCAGGAAAAGTTGGGTGAGCATACTTACTTACGCCGTTACTTATCTCCTGATTTAGTGCGTGCTGAATACTCAGATTTTTTACAGCAACCTATAGAGTATGACGGTAGCTGGAGCGTAAAAGTTCCTGAAGGTAATTACTTCGTAATGGGTGATAACTCAGACCGCAGTGAAGATGGTCGCTATTGGGGCTACGTTCCTGATGAGAACTTGGCAGGTAAAGCGGTTTATGTGTGGATGCACAAAAAACCTGGTTTGTCTAACTTGCCGACCTTTAGCCATAACCGTGCCATTGACTAAATAAGATTGTAGCAAGCGGTGCGTCACATCTTTTAAAGCTCTATTTGTTTGAAATAGATTTGAAGCACCGAAGCAAGTCCTAATCTTAATTAAAATGCCGTAAACTTCAATACCTTAATTTAATCCCTTTTATTAATATACATAGCTGTTTCTGACGCCCCCTTGAGTGCAGTAATAGTTTTTAATATGCCGAAATAATATGCCAAAAGTTTTTAAAAAAGAAAGCGGTGATAGCGAGAAGATAACAGAAGTTGCTGAGATAGCCTCTTCTAGTAAGCAGCTCCCCAAACAACGCTATACAAACTTTGAGAAAGGTTTACCCAGTTTGCAAAAAGCCTTGGGCTATAGTTTCAAAGACACCACTTTGGCAAAACTGGCTTTAACCCACCGCTCTTATGATGGCAAAATTAACTATGAGCGATTGGAGTTTTTAGGAGATGCGTTGCTAGGGATGATTATTGGTGAAGCATTATATTATCAGTATCCCAATCAAGATGAAGGTCGGTTAACGCGCATGCGGGCCACTTTGGTTCGTCAAGAATCACTGGTTATCGTGGCACAAAAGCTTAACTTATCTTCGCATCTGATCTTGGGGATAGGAGAGCGTAAAGGCGGGGGTCGTGAGCGAGCATCAATATTGGCAGATACGGTTGAGTCTTTAATTGGTGCCATTTATTTAGACAGTCAAAGTGTTGATGTGGTTAAGGCTTGTGTTCTAAGTTGGTTTGCTGAACTGATAGATAATGTGAACGATCAACGGGTGCTAAAAGACGCCAAAAGCCGACTACAAGAGTGGCTACAAGGTCATAAGTATGACCTTCCTAACTATGAATTATTAGAAACCCAAGGCAATGCCCCTAATCAAATTTTTATTGTACGCTGTGAGGTTGAAGTCCCTCAAACCACTCCTGTAGTTGAGTCGGGTGAGAGTCGCCGTATTGCGGAACAAAAGACAGCAGAGAAGATGATTAACCAGCTAAATAAGCTCGTTAGTGATCGTATTATTAAATTAAAACCTTAAGCCTCTTAATTCAAGAAGTTTCAGAAGATAACATCGGATAAACAGACATATGTCAAACGCACCACAAGAAAACCAACCTTTAGACAATGAATCAAATGAGGCTACTGACGCTTTATTAGACAGCTTCTTTGAAGGTGAATCGTTGCCTGAAGATTATCGAGCTGGCTATGTGGCCATCGTTGGTCGTCCCAACGTCGGTAAATCAACCCTAATGAATCACATGTTAGGACAAAAATTATCTATTACTTCACGTAAGCCGCAAACCACCCGTCATCGCATTCATGGTATTTTATCCAATGAAGAGATGCAGGCGGTATTTGTTGATACCCCTGGTATTCACAGTAATGAAGTACGCCTTATTAACGAGCGTATGAATAAGGCTGCTTTTTCCGCTTTAGTCGATGTGGACTTGGTACTATTTGTGGTAGATGGCGAGCAGTGGCGTGAAGACGATTTATTAACCCTTGAAAAAATTGGCGAGACCGACACCCCTGTGGTATTGGTTATTAATAAAGCGGACACCATCAAGGATAAAGGGTCAATCTTGCCTTTAATTGAAACTTATCATGAGAACTTTGATTTTGCGGATATCGTTCCGGTTTCTGCCCTAAAAAATCAGAATTTAGAACGTTTACAACAAGTGATTCGCTCACATTTGCCTCAAGGCGCTCCCATCTATGATACTGAGCAAATTACAGATCGCAGCGAGCGCTTCTTAGCCAGTGAAATTATTCGCGAGAAAATCATGCGTCAATCTGGGGATGAGGTTCCTTATGATTTAACGGTTCAGATCGATGAGTTCAAAGATGAGCCGGCTCATATTGATCCTAAAACAGGCCGTAAGCGTAAAGCAGTGACCTTCATCGATGCCACTATTTTCGTTGAGCGTAATGGTCAAAAAGCCATTATTATTGGGGACAAAGGCAGTCGTATCAAACAGGTGGGTATCGCCGCGCGCGAAGATATGGAAGCCTTATTCGAGCGTAAAATTATGCTCAACTTATGGGTTAAAGTGAAACAAGGGTGGTCAGATGATGCCCGTGCCTTAACCAGTTTAGGATATTAATAGTTAAGCTTATTAAGGTTACAAAGTAGAAAATAGGGCGCTGAGTCCAGTTTTGGACCTGTCTTTGGACTAGAGGATGGATAAAAACGTTGCGTAATGAACCCCTACATGCGTATAGTTTACACCAGCGCCCCTATCAAGAAAAAAGAAGTATCTATTACTTATTTACCGAAGAGCATGGAATCTTACATGGCGTTGGTAAAAAAGGGATTCCACAGTTTGCCCCGTTGATGCTGTTTGCAACAGGGAAAAAATCTTTAAAAACCCTACAACAGGTGAATATCGTCGAAACGGTCCCCAGTTTAATGGGGCAACAACAATATGCCGCTTTGTATGTCAATGAAATCACTTTAAAGCTATTGCCAGTCGAAGACAGTATGCCTATTGTCTATGCGCGATACGCTCATACCATAACTCAGCTGCAGCAGTCATTAAGCCCGGTGGAACTAAAGCTTGTGCTGCGCGGTTATGAGCAAGTTTTGTTCAGTGAGCTTGGTTTCGCGATCGATCTTGAGCAAGACAGTGAGCAGCAACTGATTGAAAAAGATCAGTCTTACTATTTTGCGCCAGATAGAGGCTGGGTTAAGTCTTTAGTCAATGAGTCAGAGCAGCAGAGCGTTTCTAATGCTCAAACCAATCGCCCATCCGCAGCCGCAGCTTTGGCCTCACCCTCTAACTTTGGCCAACGCCGACCCTCAGCTTTTATGCGACAGTCGTCCATCAAAGGAGAGACAATTCTTGCCATGCAGGCTGGGATCAGTGAACCTACTATTGACAATTGGACCCATATTCATCGCCAACTTATTGATCACTTATTTGATTATCAGCCCTTACAGAGCCGTATTTTATGGCAACAGTTTTATCGCTATCAATAAGGTATGATAGAGAGGTCCTGACTCTTATAAAGCCCTTATATTAGGATTGGAGTCAGTTATGAATGCTTATCGAGATATCAGTTATTTTTATCAGTTCTTTAGGGTGAATTCTTATGAATAAAATGGTGCAGTCCTCTTCAAACTCCCCGTTATTAGGCGTTAACATCGATCATGTGGCTACCTTACGTCAAGCCCGAGGGGTTAACTATCCAGACCCTATTGAAGCGGCGCTGCTTTGTGAGCAAGCGGGCGCAGATGGCATCACCCTTCACTTACGAGAAGATAGACGTCACATTGTAGATGAAGACGTTTATCGCATGAAACCGTTATTGAATACGCGTATGAACTTAGAGATGGCCACCACTGAAGAGATGCTTAATATTGCACTCAAGGTAAAACCTGAATGGGTATGTTTGGTACCAGAGAAGCGGGAAGAGCTCACCACAGAAGGCGGTTTAGATGTGCCCTCTCAGCAAGATCATCTTAAAGGCTATATAGCAGCCTTGCATGAGGTAGGTATAAAGGTTTCTTTATTTGTTGACCCTGAGGCGAAGCAAATAGATGCGGCTATGGCTTGCGCGGCTGATGCTGTAGAGCTACATACGGGTCAGTATTCACAAGCAGCGTTAGCAGAAGACAGCGCCGCCACTGCACACGAATTACAAAGGATTCAAAATGCCACAGCCTATGCTTTATCGGTACAAGACAATTTTATTGTTAATGCTGGTCATGGTCTTACTCGGGATAACGTCTATCCTATTGCCAGTATCCCAGGAATTTATGAGCTCAATATCGGGCATGCCTTAATCGCAGATAGCGTATTTATGGGACTTGAAAAAGCAGTTCAGGCTATGAAACAGGCAATGCAAGGTCAATAGGAATAGACTTAGCATTATCAGAATGCTCAAGGGCAACCTGTCTTTTTAACGCTGTAAGGCTTGAATCGATAGTTGCCTTGTTGGTTGAGAGAGATTTGATACATATTGTCGGTTAGGTGGTCATTAGGACAGTATTTAATGTGGCCAAAATGTCCACGAGGTAACCCACTGTCTCCAAAAAACTTAATATAGTGGCGTCGACCTGCTCTGAGATATACCCTGCCATAATCCAAGTTCAGGGGTTGTTTTAAAATTAATTTATTGACTGCTGGGTCAAATTGATGGTTGTTGTCGCTATCAGTAAAAATTAAAACATATTCTTTAGCCTGATTATGGCAACGATAGTGCGCATCTGCTAAACACATTATGCTGTTTTGACGCTGCATAAAGCTTTGAGCTTTGGCAGTACGAAAGGCACCTATTATTTGATCACGTACCTCTTTGGCTTCCCAGCTTTTTAATGTGCTAATAAAAGAGGGCAACGCTATTGAAGTTAAAATGATAAGTAACAATAGGGTTAGTAATAATTCTATTAAAGTAAAGCCCTTATTTTGACCTATTTTGTTTGGGTTAAGTTTAAGATTGTCAAAGGATTTTTGAGCGCTTTGATTAAGTAACTTAACAATAGGAAACGACATTATAGGTAAGCCTCATAGTATCAAAATGAAACGATTTCGGCTCAGCCCAGTGATAGCTTGGTATTTGTGCCAATATATAACCTATTGTCAAATTTTGTTACATTTGGTGAAAAACTAGGGGTTAAGGATAGAAGTATTTAAGGATATGTATTAGAATTAGCATTAGTTAGTTGTGTATCACATTTAGTTATATTTGATTACATATCATTAAATCACATAAAAAGATTAGTGTACTGATTAGATTGTGATTAACTTAGGTTAATTACCGATTAATTGATTACAATGTAATTAGCAAGTAGTTTATGTGATTTTTATGTGTACTAGATGACTGGGTCACAAAAATATGTTGTAAATAAATTAATTTATATATAAGCTATTATGCGAAAGTATAAATTGGTGCTTGGTTGATTTTTTTAATGAACCGAGTATTACAAATTAGAGATATTAAGTGTTTTTTGCACACAAACCGTCCCTTGGAGGAAGTTTATGAAACTTAACAAAATTACTTTGGCTTTAATTGCCGCTGCTGCAGCGCCAATGATGGCAACTGCTGGTGTAACTGTGAGCCCAATCTTACTGGGTTACCACTACACTGAAGCTCAAGACGATGACAACCAAGAAAAACTTGGTTTTTATCAAGAAGATGATCTATATACTGGTGCTGCTCTAGGTATCGAGCTAACCCCATCAACTCAATTCCAAGTTGAATATGGTGTTACAGACTCTGATGCTATTGGTAGAGATGGTAACAAATTTGGTGACGCTGAGCGTGAAATGATCACTGGTAACTTCCTAGTGGGCTTTGATGAGTTCTCTGGCTACCGTGACACTGCTTTCCGTCCATACGCTTTAATCGGTGCAGGTCAGCAGAAAATTAAAGTAAACCGTCCTGATGGTAGCGAAAGAGCTGAAACTAAAGATACTATCGGTAACCTAGGTCTAGGTGCTATGTACCGTATCAACGATGCATTAAGCCTACGTGGTGAAGCTCGTGCTATCCACAACTTTGATCACAACCTATGGGACGGTATGGCTCTAGCGGGTCTAGAAGTAGTTCTAGGCGGTCACTTAGCGCCTGCAGTAGCTGCTCCATTAGCGACTGTTGAACCAACTCCAGTAATCGTTGTTGAAGCTGACCAAGACAGTGATGGTGATGGCGTAATCGATAGCCTAGACCAATGTCCAAACACTCCAGCTAACGTAGTAGTTGACGAAACTGGTTGTCCAGTACAAGTTCAGATCGATGACGAACTGAAAATGGAACTACGTGTATTCTTCGATAACGACAAATCAGTTATCAAAGAGCAGTACAAGCCAGAAATTGCTAAAGTAGCAGAAAAAATGCGTGAGTATCCAAACTCATCAGCTAGCATCGAAGGTCACGCTTCTAAGACTGGTCCATCAGCTCGCTACAACCAGCGTCTATCTGAAGCCCGTGCTATCGCAGTTAAGACTATGCTAACTAACGAATTCGGCGTAGCTCCTAACCGTCTAAGCACTGTTGGTTACGGTTATGACCGTCCAATCGCGCCAAACGATACTGAAGAAGGTCGCGCAATGAACCGTCGTGTGTATGCTGTTATCACTGGTAACAAAACCATGACTGTTGACCAAACTAAAGATATGAACGTTCAATAATATCTTGAGTATGTTTTAGTAGTTATTTAAAAAAAAGCTGCCAAATTGGTGGCTTTTTTTTGTTATATACCTTGAGTAACCTTTACATTTTTCTTGAAGCATTTATAAAATCAGTTAATCAACTGTAATATAATGGTGTTATACTGCGAGCGTGAAAAGAGTTACTGATTATTACCCGAAAAATATTGAGTCTTTAAAATATGTCTAATGAAATACAAAATTTACGCAATATCGCTATTATTGCTCACGTCGACCATGGTAAAACAACCTTAGTTGATACATTATTACATCAATCTGGTACCTTCGACGATCGTGCAAATATTGCGGAACGCGCAATGGATTCAGGCGCAATTGAGCAGGAACGTGGTATTACGATTCTTGCAAAAAACACAGCCATTAAATGGCGACATCCTAAAACAGATATTGAATACCGCATTAATATTGTAGATACCCCAGGTCACGCCGACTTTGGTGGGGAAGTAGAACGTGTAATGTCTATGGTTGACTGCGTACTACTGGTAGTAGATGCTATTGATGGCCCTATGCCACAAACTCGATTTGTTACCCAAAAAGCGTTCGAGCAAGGCTTGAAACCTATTGTTGTGATTAACAAGATTGACCGTCCTGGTTCTCGTCCTGATTGGGTAATGGATCAGATATTTGATCTATTTGACAACTTGGGTGCCAGTGATGAACAACTAGATTTTAACGTTGTTTATGCTTCAGCCCTTAATGGTATTGCTGGTTTAGATGCCGATAACCTAGCTGATGATATGACCCCATTATTTGAAACTATCGTGGATAAAGTTGAACCACCACAAGTGGATGCGGATGCGCCATTCCGTATGCAGATTTCAAGCCTAGACTATAATAACTTCGTAGGGGTTATTGGTGTTGGCCGTATTGAGCGTGGTCGTATTTCAACCAATACTCCAGTTACCGTTATTGATAAAGACGGTAAGACTCGCAACGGTCGTATCCTTAAAATCATGGGCTATCATGGTCTAGATCGTATTGATGTTGAAGAAGCACAGGCTGGTGATATTATCTGTATTACAGGTATTGATGCTCTAAATATCTCTGATACTATTTGTGATCCTAACCATGTTGAAGCTTTACCACCATTAACAGTGGATGAGCCAACCGTTTCTATGACTTTCCAAGTGAATAACTCACCTTTCGCGGGTCGTGAAGGTAAATTTGTGACTTCACGTAATATCCGTGAACGTTTAGAGCGCGAGCTTATTCATAACGTCGCCTTGCGTGTAGAAGACACTGAGTCAGCTGAGAAATTCAAAGTTTCTGGTCGTGGTGAGCTTCATTTATCTGTATTGATCGAAAATATGCGTCGTGAAGGCTATGAATTAGCAGTTTCACGCCCAGAAGTTATCGTTAAAGAAGTTGACGGTAAGCTTCAAGAGCCGTACGAAAACGTAATCTTTGATGTAGAAGAGCAGCACCAAGGCACCATCATGGAGCAAGTGGGTCTTCGTAAAGGTGAAATGACCGACATGCAACTTGATGGTAAAGGTCGTATGCGTATTGAAGCTGTGATGCCAGCACGTGGTCTAATTGGCTTCCGTTCTGAATTCATGACATTGACTTCTGGTACAGGTATCTTAACCTCAAGTTTCTCACATTATGGTCCGCAGAAAGTGGGTGATGTGGGTGGCCGTGTGAATGGCGTATTAGTATCAATGGCAAACGGTGTTTGTCTGGGCTATGCCTTATTTAACCTTCAGAAGCGTGGTAAGCTTTTTGCTGAGCCTCAACTTGAAGTCTATGAAGGTATGATTGTGGGTCTTAACTCACGTAGCGATGACATGGTTGTTAACCCAACTACCGCTAAGCAGTTAACCAACGTACGTGCCAGTGGTACCGATGAAGCTTTAACTTTAGTTCCACCCATTAAGTTCACTCTAGAGCAGGCGCTTGAATTTATCGAAGATGATGAACTGGTTGAAGTAACACCTAAGTCAATTCGTCTACGTAAGAAGTATTTGACTGAAAGTGAGCGTAAGCGTCACGGCCGTAAAAAAGAGAAATAAATAAGCTGCTTAATTCATAAGTCACACTGTGGACAATCTTTGTAAGACTTAAGCTTTAAAAGGCCTATAACTTACTATAAAACTAAAGATTGTTTACATTTTGACTACGGATTGGTATCTGAGAAGAGTTAATATAGGCGCATAGTCTATGTTAACTCTTTTTATTTTAACCAAAGATTTTTAATATAGACTAATACTAGGGCGTGTCCCGAATTTGAAAAATACAGATAAAGCATTATTTTAATCCTATATATCAACAAAATATAGGGAAACTCAAGCCATGGCGAGAACAGTAATAACTG
>NZ_DGDC01000040.1 GCF_002385225.1 Psychrobacter sp. UBA3962
TGTGCTATAAAAGGATAATTTAATCTTCAATTTGAAGAAGTGTTAGCCTTAGTAGCGAGCCATCCAGTATATCATTAATTTGTATTCTGTCAAGCTTTTATTTTAATCTGTTATCAGAACTAAGATTTAAAACCAATTAAGCTTCTAATCTCGTTGTCCCGATGAGGTGCGTATTATACGCGGTTTTGTTACATTGTCAAGAAGTTTTTTCGTTTTGTTTGAATTTGTTTATTTTCCAAACCTTCCCAATTACTCCCTGCCTCAACAGAACGACGTATTATATAGCTTTTTTACTGACCGTCAAGGGCTATTTTCTATATAGACCACTCAGCATACAAATAAAAAGATAGGTAGTAACCAAGATAGCTGAATAGCTACTTATTTATGATGACAGTTTATCGCCTATATTGAGAATAAAAGGTCAATCAATCCCCTATTAAACCTGTGGATTTGCTAAAATAACTATTATAAGTGTCATAATTTAATCTTAAAATAAATATCAATGCAGCTTCATACGTTATGCGTCGTGATATCTCATCCATAAGTTAAGGTTATGGCAATAGCCGAGATATTCGACTAAAAATGTTTAAGGGGTCCAGATGCAAGTAGTCAAAACAGATGTGGCAATTATTGGTGCTGGGGGCGCCGGCCTTCGTGCTGCCATCGAAATTGCCCGTAGTGCGCCCGATACTGAGGTAATGTTAATTTCAAAAGTGTACCCAATGCGTAGTCACACTGTTGCTGCTGAGGGCGGCGCTGCTGGAGTCGTTCGTGATGATGACTCTTTGGAAAATCACTTCAATGACACGGTATCCGGTGGGGATTGGTTGTGTGAACAAGATGTGGTTGAGTATTTTGTTGAACACGCCACAGAGGAGATGATTCAACTCGAGCATTGGGGTTGCCCTTGGTCACGCCTGCCCAATGGGCGGGCAAATGTGCGCCGCTTTGGAGGCATGAAGATTCCACGCACTTGGTTTGCGTCAGATAAGACCGGTTTTCATATTCTGCATACCCTATTTCAGACTTCAATACAGTATCCCAATATTAAGCGCCTGGATGAACACTTTGCTTTAGATTTGATAATGGATTCGACTGATGAACAAGTTCAGCAAAAACAGCTTGAGGGTGTGCTTTGCTACGACTTATTAAATGGTAAAACGGTAGCGGTACAAGCTAAAAGTGTGATTATCGCTACAGGCGGCGCAGGCCGAATCTATACCTTTAATACCAATGGTGGCATTGTCACAGGGGATGGTATGGCATTGGCCTATCGCCATGGCGTACCCCTACGTGATATGGAGTTTGTGCAATATCACCCTACTGGGTTGCCGGGTTCTGGAATCTTAATGACAGAAGGTTGCCGTGGTGAAGGAGGCATCTTAGTTAATAAAGACGGCTATCGCTATCTTCAAGATTATGGTTTGGGTCCTGAGACACCTGTCGGCGAGCCAAAAAACAAGTACATGGAGCTTGGTCCACGCGATCGTCTATCACAAGCTTTTTATCATGAATGGAAGGCAGGTCGTACCATCGATACACCAAGAGGTCCCGCCGTTCATCTCGACTTGCGCCACCTGGGCGAGGACTATATTAATGAACGCTTGCCCTTTATTAGATCACTTGCCAAAAAGTTCGTTGGTGTTGACCCCGTATACGAACCGATTCCTGTCCGCGCAACCGTTCACTACACTATGGGCGGTATTGAAACAGACCGTCATTGCCAAACTCGTATACCAGGATTATTTGCGGTCGGTGAATGTGCTTCTGTTGGCTTGCATGGTGCAAACCGTTTAGGCTCAAACTCTTTAACAGAGCTGTGCGTGTTCGGTAAAGTAGCTGGTGAAAACGCTTTGCTACATGCCCAGTCTAATCAAAACTCTGTTTCTGCATCAGATTTTGAACAGTTGGCTAAGCAAGCTTTTAAACCCTATGCAGAGCTATTAAATCGGACTAATGGTACCGAAAAACCTGCCGATATCCGTAACGATCTCGGCAGAATGATGGAAGAAAACGTTGGGATCTATCGCAGCGCTGAAAATTCAGAAATTGCCATTGCCGGTATCAAAAAGCTTAAAGAACGCTATAAGAATGTGAAAGTCACAGACCATAGCTCGACCTTTAATACTGACTGGCTCACAACCATTGAGCTAGGTTATCTATTAGATGTGGCGGAAAGCATGATTTATAGCGCTAGCGCTCGTAAAGAGTCGCGGGGCTCACATCAGCGACTTGATTATCCAGAGCGTGACGACGAGCACTATCTCAAACACACTCTTGCTTTTTATCAACCAGACACAGAACCAGAAATTAAATATAGCGATGTTTTAATTACTAAGTCACAACCAGCCACACGGGCTTATGGTGCTGCGGGTGAGTCTGGAGGAGAAAAGCAATATGAATAGCCACTCTAAACTAAATAGCAGCCAACCTATTAACCAAGAAAGCAATCCTGATACCTCAGCAAGCAATACTGTCAAAATTACAGTCATGCGCTATCGCCCCGATGAAGATGATAAACCTTGGCCAGAAACGTTCGAGATTGAATGGACTTATGATATGTCTATTCTTGATGCGCTGGGGGTTATTAAAGACAATCTGCGTCCAGAGCTTGCTTATCGATGGTCATGTAGAATGGAAGTCTGTGGCTCATGCGGTATGGTCGTCAATGGCGAGCCTAAGCTTGCCTGCTCTACCTTCGTACGTGACTACGTTAATAAAAAAGCAGTCAATAAAGCACCAGCTAACAAGGCTCACTCTGAAGGGTTTGGAGATATTGTTATAGGGGCGATGGATAACTTCCCGATTGAAAAGGACTTAGTGGTAGATACCGAGCCATTTATCAAAAAACTTGAATCCGTTAGTCCTTATATTATTAGTAAAAACCCACGTGCTTTGAGGGATAAAGAAAACCTTCAAACCCCAAAACAATTGGCTAAATACAAACAATACACCATGTGTATCAACTGTATGCTCTGCTATCAAGCCTGCCCTCAAGTCGGACTTAATGCAGACTTTTTAGGACCTGCCGCTTCTGCATTAGCCCACCGTTACAATCTTGATAGCCGTGATGAGGGGGCAAAAATTCGCTTCAAAATGCTCAATGAAGAAAACGGTATCTGGCCGTGTACCTTCGTCGGTTACTGCTCTGATGTGTGCCCGAAACAGGTTGATCCTGCAGGCGCTATCCAGCAAGCCAAAGCACAAGGGGTTGGTTACTGGGCTATGGACTTAATCAGTAGTAATAAAAAACAACAAGAGGAGTCTTAGTCATGGCTAGAAAACCGTATGTCGCAAAACAGTCTGACCACTGGTATCTCCAAACTCCTTTCTATAAAAAATACATGCTGCGCGAACTGACTTGTATTCCAGTTATGCTTGCTGCGCTTAACTTTTTTTGGTGTATTTCAGCCCTTGCCAGCTCTCCTGAAGCTTGGGCGACCTGGGTTAGTTTTCAACGCAATCCTATTGTGGTCCTTCTCAATATAATTGCGATTATTGCGGCACTATTTAATAGTGTGGAATGGTTTAAGGCCATGCCAAAAGCCATGCCCATTCAAGTCGGTGAGAAGTTTGTCGAAGATAAAAAGATGATCGCTGGCAGTTGGGTTGCCTTTGCAGTAGTGGCGCTTATTGTGTTCTTCGTAATCAAAGCATTGATGTAGTCGAAAAAATCACCCTTCTATATAAAAGGAGAGCATCATGAGTAACAAACATCTAAAGCCAATCTTTTGGGGCATCTTTTCAGGGGGTGGCACAGCAGCAGCGCTGGCTCTCGCCCCTATGGTTGTGGTTATCTGTCTTTTATTACCCTTTGGAGTGTTGGGCGACCCCAGTAGTTTTTATGAGAACGCTCATGGCTGGATCACGCATTGGGTCTTTTTAGTCTTATTCTCAGTATTGGTGTTTTTGTTTATGTGGCATGGCGCCCATAGGCTCTATTATATCTTGCATGACATGCACTACCCGGTTGGTAATGGCACACGTTATTTATTATATGCCTTGGCAGTAGGGGCTTTTTTAGTGACCTTATATATAGGTTTGTTTTAGCTTTGCTCCAGTCATAGCCAAATTATAGTAAGATTTTTGGGATATATACCCTTTATTTGCAAGTGCTGAAGGATTAGCTACAAAAACCTCTGAAAAATCCTTTATAATAGAAGTAATGACAAGGCTACACACCGACTTTTTAGTCGGTTTTTTCTGTTAGAGTTTATACTAACGGTTGTGTTTATTATTTTCATCACAATTATAATGGTGATGAGTTCTTTATTTGCGTTATAGATTATTTGGATTTGAGATTATGGTTGCAATTACTTTACCTGACGGCAGTGTAAAAGAGTTCGACGGTGCGACAACAGTGATGCAAGTGGCTGAAAGTATTGGTCCAGGCCTTGCTAAAGCAACGATTGCTGGACGTGTAGATGGTAAGCTTGTGGATGCGAGCGACCCTATTACCCAAGACGCAAGTGTTGAAATTGTGACCGCAAAAGACAAAGACGGCGTGGATATCATTCGTCACTCTACCGCACACTTGTTAGGCCACGCGGTGAAGCAGCTGTATCCTAATGTAAAAATGGTTATCGGCCCGGTTATTGAAGATGGCTTTTATTATGACATCTTCAGTGAAAAGCCTTTTACCCCAGAAGACATGGCCGCGATTGAAAAACGTATGGCTGAGCTGATCAAGCAAAACTATGACGTTATCAAAAAAATGACCCCTCGCGATGAAGCCATCAAAATATTCGAAGAGCGTGGTGAGGACTATAAGTTAAAACTTATTGAAGACATGCCAGAAGAAAAAGAGCTGGGTCTATATCATCACCAAGAATATGTCGATATGTGTCGTGGTCCTCACGTCCCAAACACTCGCTTTTTGAAAGTATTTAAACTGATGAAAATGAGTGGCGCTTACTGGCGTGGTGATGCCAAAAACGAGCAGCTACAACGTATTTACGGTACAGCTTGGGCAGATAAAAAAGACTTAAAAGCTTATATCGAGCGTATCGAAGAAGCTGAAAAACGTGACCATCGTAAGATTGGTAAAGCTCTAGACTTGTTCCATTTACAAGAGCAAGCCCCTGGCATGGTATTTTGGCACCCAAATGGCTGGACCATTTATCAAGTGCTTGAGCAGTATATGCGCAAGATTCAGCAGGATAATGGCTATAAAGAAATTAAGACACCACAAATTGTGGACAGAAGCTTATGGGAAAAATCTGGTCACTGGGAAAACTATGCTGAGAACATGTTTACCACCAGTAGTGAAAACCGTGACTATGCCATTAAGCCCATGAACTGCCCTTGCCACGTGCAAGTATTTAACCAAGGTTTACGCTCATATCGTGATTTACCACTACGCTTAGCAGAGTTTGGCTCTTGTCACCGTAATGAGCCATCAGGTGCCCTGCATGGTATTATGCGGGTCCGCGGCTTTACCCAAGATGACGCGCATATTTTCTGTACCAATGCTCAAATTGGTAAAGAAGCCTCTGACTTTATCAAACTTACCCTTGATGTTTATAAAGACTTTGGCTTTGAGAACATTGAAATGAAGCTTTCTACTCGCCCTGAAAAACGTGTCGGTGCAGATGAGCTTTGGGATGCTGCTGAAAAAGCACTAGCTGATGCTCTAGATGCCGCGGGTCTTGAGTGGGAACTACAAGAAGGCGAAGGCGCGTTTTATGGTCCGAAGATTGAATTTAGTTTGCGTGATTCTATCGGCCGTGTTTGGCAGTGTGGTACTTTACAGCTAGACTTCAACTTACCAAATCGCTTGGAAGCTCACTATATTAATGAGCAAGGCGAACGTGATGTTCCAGTCATGCTACACCGCGCTATCTTAGGATCATTTGAGCGCTTTATCGGTATGCTTATTGAGCACTATGCGGGCTGGATGCCGGTTTGGCTTGCCCCGCAACAAGTAGTAGTGATGAACATCACTGACAAACAACGTGAAGCCTGTGAAAATGTGGTCGCTGAGCTACAAAATGCGGGCATACGTGTTATTAGTGACTTGCGTAATGAAAAAATTGGATTTAAGATACGAGAAAGAACATTAGAACGTATCCCCTATATGCTAGTATTAGGGGATAAAGAAGTTGAGTCAGGACAAGTTAACGTGCGGACTCGTGAAGGCGAGAACCTAGGCGTAATGTCTGTGGCTGACTTCATTGAATTAGTACAGAAAGCTGTTGCCCAAAAGGGGCGACTAAAAACAAAAACTGATGAGGAGTAATACCTATTAAACAGTCAAACCGTTTGAACATCAACGAAGAGATCCAGCAAAAAGAAGTTCGCTTAGTGAAAGAAGACGGCGAACAAATGGGCGTTGTCGATATTGAAACTGCCCGTAAAGCGGCTCGTGATGACAATCTAGATTTGGTTGAATTGGTACCGGATGCTAAACCGCCTGTTTGTAAGATTATGGACTACAAGCGTTACTTGTATGACCAAAAACAAAAGGCGAAAGAAGCTAAGAAAAACCAAAAGCAAACTCAGCTTAAAGAGATGAAACTTCGCCCAAATACTGACGAAGCGGATTACCAAGTAAAACTGCGTAAAATTATCAGTTTCTTGGAAGATCAGGACAAGGTTAAAGTAACCATCCGTTTCCGTGGTCGTGAGATGGCTCACCAAGACCTTGGCCGTCAACAGCTTGAGCGTATCATCGAAGATACAGCTGAAATCTCAAATGTCGAGCAACATCCTAAGATGGAAGGTCGTCAGATGGGTATGCTACTTGGCCCAACACGTAAAAAATAATCTGCTTAGGAAAGCGTTGTTGATGATTTAAATCAATTTCTCTTTCCCAAAGTAGCATTAGAGTGACAGTTATAAACGATACCATCAATTTGCAGCAGCAGATTGGTGGTTTTTTTATGGGTTATTTATATTGCTAAGTTTTATTGTTAACTTCACTCAACACTTAACATTATTTACTTATAATCAATATCATCGCCTGCTGCTTTCTTGTACTATTTATTTAATAGGGCTTTATTTAGTGGCTACTTTATTTCATAAGTCGATAGTTTACTTATTAAGCACCACTTACTTTATAAAGCCACTGCCTGAATGAACTTATTGATCAAAATAAACTACAACAACTATAAGGACCTCTTATGCAAGAATTAACGCCTCCAGAAAGTGCTAGCACCCCCTCTATCAGCTTAACCCCACCCGAGCCGGTAAAAGAAGTGCCGACCAGTGAAGCAGATCAAATAGTAAAGCTTGATCCCAATCAAATTCCTGAGCTAGATGCCAAGGTGGATGCTTTCGTTAGTCATGTGCTCAACAATCCGGTACAAAGTAGCGAGTTTAAGCAAAACGTACAATCTATTCACAACTTGGGTAACCAAGAAATCCGAGAATCGGCGCAAGTCTCAAACCGTATGCTGGAGTTGCCAGCCAAGAGTTTAGATAAAGGTTTATTTGATAACTCCCCTATCGCCAAATCTTTAACTGAGCTACGCGGTATTGTGGAAGACTTAGACCCAAGCAAAAAACAGCTGACCAGCTCGCGTAAACTTTTTGGCCTAATTCCTATGGGCAATAAAGTCCAAGACTACTTCCGTCAGTATGAATCTGCCCAGTCTCATATTAATGCGGTCGTTACCAGTCTTTATAATGGTAAAGATGAACTGCTCAAAGATAATGCCATGATTGAGCAAGAAAAAGTTAATATGTGGAACTTAATGCAGTCCATTCGTCAGTATATTTATGTGGGCAAAAAAATTGATGAACAGCTAGAGAAGAAAATCTACGAGATTGAAGCGACTGATCCTGAAAAGGCTCGTATCATCAAAGAAGAGATGCTGTTTTATGTGCGTCAAAAAAATACTGACTTTTTAACTCAATTGGCAGTAAACGTGCAGGGCTATTTAGCGCTAGATACCATTCGCAAAAACAACCTAGAGCTTATTAAAGGGGTTGACCGTGCCACCACAACCACAGTTTCTGCCTTACGTACAGCAGTCGTAGTGGCCCAGGCCATGACCAATCAAAAACTGGTATTAGATCAAATCAGTGCGCTGAACAAAACTACCAGTAGTTTAATCGAATCCACTTCAGCCATGATGAAGCGTCAGTCAACTGAGATTCATGAGCAGGCCAGTAACAGCACCATTGAGCTTGATAAGCTACAAAGTGCGTTTAACAATATCTATGAGACTATGGACATGATCAGCGACTATAAAGTGAAAGCGCTTGATAACATGAAAACCACGGTTGATTCATTGACTCATGAAGTGGATAAAGCACAAAAATACTTGGACAAAGCCAATCAGACCACTGTGCTTGAAGTCACCAAAGAGATTGATACCAAAAAAATTACCAATCAAGCCAATAGCTCTAATACCGTAGATATTGATATCTAAAAAGGCAGTTATCAAAATCTGCAAGCCATAAAAAAACCCCGCTAAGTTAATAGCGGGGTTTTTTATTGTCTATCTAAACTAACTTGCTATTTATTAAATAATTAGCGGTTAATTAGATTTTACCTACTAGGTCTAGGCTTGGCTTAAGTGTTTCTTGACCTTGTTCCCAAGCAGCTGGACATACTTCACCGTCGTTTTCACGAACGTACTGAGCTGCTTTTACTTTGCGAACTAGATCTTTTGCACTACGGCCGATACCGCCAGCATGGATTTCAGCAACTTGGATTTTACCGTCTGGATCTACTACGAACGTACCGCGTTCTGCTAGACCTTCTTCTTCAATCATTACGTTGAAGCCACGAGTGATACGGCCCGTTGGGTCACCGATCATTGGGAAAGTTACTTTACCAATAGCTTCTGAAGAATCATGCCATGCTTTGTGCGTGAAGTGAGTGTCAGTTGATACTGAGTATACTTCTACACCTAGGCCTTTAAGCTCTTCATACTGACCTGCCATGTCTTCTAGTTCAGTTGGGCAAACGAAAGTAAAGTCTGCTGGGTAGAACATGAAGATAGCCCATTTGCCTTTTACGTCTTCTGAAGTAATGGTTTTGAATTCACCGTTTACAAACGCTTCAGCTGAAAACTCAGGGATTTCTTGATTAATAATTGACGCCATTTTTTGGCTCCTTTTTATTGGTGGGTTTAACAAAGTAATTGTTTTTAAATAACCAAATTAAATGATTAGACTATTTTTTTAAAATCTATATAAACTTTAGCTGTTTATGAAGCTTAAGCTATCATACCGCCGTTACATTACTGTGACGTTGGTGATTATGGTGGGTAGTAGTAATTTTATGTAGCCCGTAGTTGAAATAATCAATGATATAACCATATTTATATACGGGCTAACCCCCTACCTATAACACTCTTAGCTTCGCTCCTTGCTAACTACAACTGCTATTATAGCAAACAGCTACAATTAATCTAATTTAAAGATTATAACTTGATGTTTTGTTTAATAAAACATAGACCAAGCTCTTTATGACCTGTTATTATTATAAATAGAGCTGAGTCTAATAAAAATTAAGACAAAAAAATTTCACTTATTGGTTAGATTAGACAGACCTTTAGTTAGTTAATTAGGTAGATAGTTAGACCGTTAGCTACTAATCAGATAAGTATTTTTATTAGCAACAACAATCCAAGCCGCCACTTTAGATTTATATAAAATAAAAGAGATTTCCCATGATTACTTTAAGACAATTAGAATTTGCGTTGGCTGTTGCCAAACATCGCCATTTCAAAAGGGCGGCAGAAGAGTGCAATATCTCACAATCAGCGTTAAGCCTAGGTATTGCTGAGCTAGAAAAACAACTCGATACTCAGATTTTTGAGCGTAATAATAAACAGGTGCTAATCACGCCCATTGGGGAGGAGATTTTAGTTCGTGCTCAACGTGTTTTTTCTGAAATCAATGACTTAACCACTCGAGCTCAAAGCCATCAGACCCCACTTGCGTATCCGATGACTGTGGGAATGATTCCCACCATTGCCCCTTATTTATTACCCAAAGTATTACCCGAGTTAAAAGCTCAGTACCCCAATTTCCGAATGACAGTTGTGGAGCAACAGACCGAACGTTTAATTGAGCAAGTGCGTTATGGTCATATTGATACCGCCATTATTGCGCTGCCTTATGCGGTAGATGGACTGCATACTTTTGAGTTTTGGCAAGAAGACTTTTTCGCTATTTTCCCAAAAGACAATCCTTTGGCTGAACTTGAAACCATCTCATCAGATCAACTTAGTAAGGCCAACCTTATGCTGCTGGGCGAAGGTCATTGTTTAACCGATCATGCGTTAACGGTTTGCTCCTTTGACCGTGATGAATTTAAGTCTAACTTCTCAGAGGCCAGCCTCAACACCTTAATTCAAATGGCTTTGGCGGGCATGGGAACCACTTTAATCCCAGAAATGGCCTTGAATCAAGTACACCGTCAAAACAATCAGGTAGCCACTATACCGCTAACTGAAGAAGGACCACACCGCCGTATTGCCTTTATTACCCGTCTAAATTATGCCCGCGTCGATGATGTTAATTTGTTAGGCAACATTTTTAAGGCTGCTTTTGAGACAGATAAGAAAAACCTTAAATCACAAGCATAAGTAAAGTTAATCACTAGTTGATTACTATCGGCTGCTACTTCTTATTTATTATTTGCTGAAGCATAGAAAAAGCCCCTCTAATATTCTTAGAGGGGCTTTTAACTATAGTTTTGACTATATAGCTACAGTTTTAATTTTAATTATAGGGAAACCTAGTCAACCTCACCTGACTTGCCAGCCAACCTATCATGCCAGTGTTTATAATCCGGCATCGCACGTTTTACCTCCTGCCAAAAGGTGGCACTGTGGTTGGCGTGGTGTAAATGACACAGCTCATGCACTATCACATATTCGGTACACTCAATCGGAAAAGCTGGCAAATAAACCGAAAGCCAGACTCGCTTAGCCCGAGTATTGCAGCTGCCCCATCGGGTAGTCATCTTTTTTATCCAGGTCTCGGTGGCATAAGCACCAACTATAGGCTGCCATTTGGCAAATAGATCAGGCATGACTTGATGTAGCTCACGGCGATACCATTCGATTCGCTCTGCCTCACCCATAATCACTTCCTGCGACTTACCCCAAAGCTTAACCGGCTGTAAAGTACTCTCTGATTTGGAGCCTTGAGAAGATGCCCCTTGCTGCTGACGCTTTAATAACTGCGCGTGTTGATTGATTGCCCAGTCGAGACGCTTGCTTAACGCCATGATTAAATCTTTATCACTAGCATAATGGGGCGCGGAGACCGAAAGCTGATAAAGCTTAAGTCGAAAGTTAATATTCTTAACCCGCTTACGCGTTATCTTCAGCTCTATCTGCGCTTCATTCAATAAGGACTCAATCTTAGAGTATAAGCTTACTGTCGGCTGAGTTTGTACTCTTTTATCGAACATGGCTGTGTCGCTTGTATCCTATTAGCTGGGTCGGCTTCTCATAAAGTGCTTTTAGTTATCGGGTTTATATTGTGCCAAATCCCAAATCCTTAAACAGTTGTACTATTTTAGGGGATAGTTACCATCTTTGGCTATAAAACTTGGCTATAAAAACACTAGACAAAAAGATAAGCCGACACTAGGTCGGCTTATCTTCATGAGCTATGGTAAATCCATAGCCATAATACTTAAAGTTAATTATTAATATAAGCTTAGCGCTTAATCAAAAATCACCTTAAAGCAATAATTATCTTAAGTTTTGTGGAGCATTCAATTTAATCTCAACACGGCGGTTTTGCATTCTACCTTGCTCAGTGTTGTTATTAGCAATTGGCTGGCTCTGACCATAACCTAAAGTTTGGATGCGGTAGCTTGCAACACCACGATTTTGTAGGTAACCAGCTACTGACTGAGCACGGCGCTGTGATAAACCTTGGTTATAAGTTGGGTTACCAACGCTATCAGTGTGACCCATTACAGTAACTGTAGTTTGGTCATACTGAGTCATAGTAGAAGCCAACTTGTCTAACGTATTGTAGAAAGATGGGTTGATGTTAGTGCTGTCATGAGCAAAAGTAATGTTACCAGGCATAATTAGATCAATGTTACCTTGACCATCATGCTTAACTTCTACCCCAGTACCTGCCATGTCTCTTTCAAGCTGTCTTTGCTGATTTTCCATGTAAGTACCGATAGCACCACCTAGAACTGCACCAATCGCAGCATCACGGCCTGTTTTGTCACCACCAGTAACTTTAGAAATACCAGCACCAGCAGCAGCACCACCTAGAGCGCCTAGAGCGCCTTTATGAATAGTCTGTTGACCAGTTACTGGGTCTGTAGCACAACCTACTAAAGCAAGAGAGGAAGCTAGAGCTGCAATCATTAATTTATTATTCATATTCAATCCTTAAAATTCAAACTTGTTAATTGGTTATTTGCCAAACCTATCTACTTATTTATAGAAAGTCTATTTTTACCCTTTTTATTCTACCTTACCGAGCCGGCTTTTATATCCTTAAATAGAGACTTAAAAATTTGACTCTATATTATTTAAAAGAAACGATAAGCCATCGCGAGGTCATAAAATTGGTTTAATAATTGTATTACAATAATTATAGTAGAAAGATTCACTTAATAAAGTTAGCAAATGTTTCATAGAATATTATGCCGTTTTCTATCTTATGCTATGTAATATTTTGTGGTTTTGATGTATGACATCTATGCACTATATGACACAATGCTAATAGCGCAGAAAAAATACTCCCTATTTAATTGAACCTTGCACTTAATACTGACATTTAATATTGGTACTTAATGTTGTTATCAGGGTATGGCGTGGTTTACAATCGTAAACTGTATTGACTAAAACCTTAGTACTATTTCATACAGTCATGTGCTTTAAAGCCTTGGATACCCTTATGCTTAGCTTTTTAATTTAAGCCAATACAAGTAACCTTGGCAACAGAGCTACCATCCATTTATGCTATTTGAACACCCTACATGGTCTTTTTTATGAAAAACAAAATAAAAAACATATATCAGAACGTACATGCCAAAGCACCCATTGTCGGTAAAGCCGCTTCTTTTGCTACTGCAGCTGGGGTGATCGGCACCAACACCCTAACTTATGGCATACCCTTATGGTTACTAGGTGCTACCAAAGTAGCTACCGGTTCTAGCGTTGCCGACAAAAAAGTCATCAAAATTGCTAAGCATTGGATTAATACCAATAATTTACTTATAGATAGCGTACTGCCCAAGCGAGACTGGCGTATTGACCTACCCGATGATCTCGAAGAGGATAAGCAATATCTGTTAATCAGTAATCATTTGTCTTGGGTCGATACCAGTATCGTGCAATATATTAGCCAAGATCGCCTGCCTCTGACTCGCTTCTTTACTAAATACAACTTAATTTATATTCCTTTTATTGGTCAAGCCTTCTACTTCTTAGACTTCCCCATGATGAAGCGCCATTCTAAAGAGGAAATCGCCAAGAACCCCAGCCTAAAAGATAGAGATATATTAGAGGCGAAGCGGGCTTGCGAATTACTCAAGGACAAACCTTTTGCCTTACTTAACTATTTAGAGGGCACGCGTTTTACGCCCAAAAAGCGTGAGGCTCAAAACTCCCCTTATAAAAACCTATTAAAGCCGAAAGCCGGTGGCATCTCTTTAGCCATTCAAGCCTTAGGACCTCAAATCGATGGTATCTTGGACATGACCATCGTCTATCCCGATGGCAGTCCGTCTTATACTGATTTATGGAAAGGTAATGTCAAACGCCTAGGGGTTCATGTGCAGCATATTGATATCCCGCAAGAGTTATTCGACGCTATTGAGGAAGGCGACTACAACAATGATGAGGCTATGAAGCAAACCATGTATGCTTGGTTGGATGAAGTGTGGAAAAATAAGGATGAGCAAATCTCACGCATGAAAGCCGATTTTGAAAACTCGCCTAAATCTTTATAGATTCAATCATTTATAATGATTTATGGCTTTGCCATCTTGGTTTTATAAATTGTGCTCACCCCTTACTCATTCATTACCTACTCAAGGCTTAAGGCCCTTTTACTCTAAAGGCATAGCAGCAGATGACAGACCCTTATAATACCAATAGCAATGTACTCTTAGACAGTTCTGATAACGGCCCTGAGCACCCCAACAATAGTCAGGGCCAACCAGAGAACCCCTTAAGAAGTAAAACGGCGACGAGATTGGCTTTGGGGTATGACATTATAATGCTGCTGGTCATCGTGATTGACCTAAGTATTATCAGCCTCGACTTGCTATTAATGAGTAAGTTCATGGGCCAGGTTGCTGAGTGGGTAAACCTGTCCGAACATTTACAGTTTTACGTAGAAAACATTCATCACCCTTTGCGGGTATTGGGTGGCTTTTTTACTATATTTCTAATTGCAGAATTGGTGTTCCGTTGGTTTTTATCCATATTGGGTAAGCGATACAGCCGCTGGTTTTTCTTCCCTTTTGCCCATTGGTATGAAGTGCTGGGCTGCTTCCCACAGTTTCGTGCCTTACGATTGTTACGGGCATTTTTCATTGGACGTAAGCTATATCAGCTCGGCTACCAAGTTTTGCCCCAAAAATGGATTAATCGGGGTAAGTTTTATTATGACTTGGTATTTGAGGAATTGTCAGACCGCGTTATCTTGACCGCCACAGATAACTTGCGTCAACAATTTGCCGATGAGCAGGCCAATCAGCGTTTTATCGATGAAACTTTTAATAAAAATCGTCCGCAAATTCAGGCTATGTTATCGTCTATACTAAAACAAGAGCTTGGACCCCAGCTTAGGCAGATGGCACAAAGCCAAGCTACGCATGAGCTATCGATACAGGTCGGGGTCGCAGTTCAAGAAGCCTTAAACAACACCCCTGAATTAAGACGCTATCTTCGTATGATTCCCATAGCAGGAGGTCTGATTGAAGGGCAATTACATAGCATTAGTCAAAATATCGGTGAGAACATTACTCAGACCTTATTTTCACACCTAACTCAAAGCCACATTACAGATGCCATCATGGATGAAGTTGCAAAAGCAGTGGCGAATATCGACTTACAAAATCCAGAGCTAGATGCTTTGGTGAACAGTATAGTAGTGGATGCTTTGGGTGCATTTGAGAAACAAGTTAAAGTTCAACAATGGAAGCATCAAGAATACTTGCATCTATAGCGTATTATTATAATAATCAGTGCTAACAACAACATCATAAAAAAGACACTAATTATTCCCCAACAAGACTCACAACTTATTAAAAACTTTGCTATTTTTTCTTTAAGGATTTGTTATGACTGCCGCTACAGAGGTTACTCCGTCATTAAAAATGTATGGCAAGATGCTGACTTTTACTCGCATCAAGCTTGAAACAGCCGATCATAGTGAGATTGACGCTTATTTGGCCGCTAATTTGAGTAATAAAAACAGCCAAATCCCCGTCATTATCGATAGTGATGTGGAACAAGACTTGGACGCCTTAGTGGACCTTCTTTGGTCTTGGGGGCTCCAGCCTATCGGGGTAGTCACTGGCATCCTTGACGAAGCAGCCAAGGCATTACGCTTGGCTATTTTCCCTGGCGATGGAAAACGTATTGAGCTACTTAGACCCACCAAAAAACAGACCGCTGCTGCAGCTTCCATCCCTCAGACTACAGTTAACGCCACGGTAACTACGGACAATGAGGAAGGCAGTAAAACAGTCAGCCCTGCCCAGGCACAAAGCCCAGTTAATGAGGCAGCAGTGTCTACTGAGGAGACAAGTTTCGCTGAAGCTGACGCGATGACCACGTTGTTTTATGATCAAATGCTACGTTCAGGGCAAAGCATTAATCATGTGGGAGGCGATTTGGTATTGACCGATAGTGTCAATAATGGGGCTGAAGCCATCACTGATAATAGCTTACATGTTTATGGCCGAGCACAAGGTCGCTTGGTGGCTGGTGCTACGGGCGATAAAGACGCTAGAATTTTCTGTCAACGCTTTAACCCTTCACTGGTCTCTGTCGCCGGCACCTATTGTTTGCATGACAGTATTCCAGCTGAGATGATCGATAAGCCGGTTCAGGTTAGATTTGTGGAAGGTCAAGGCTTAGTATTTGAAATTATAAAAGACAGCTAAACCAATGATAAAGTGATAAATAGCTATCAGCTAGGCAGTGGCCTCTATAATTCAGAGGCCAACTTCCAGTTTACAATGAGAGCTTATTAAAACTACCAATCCGGCCTTAAAATTTGTCCTAAATTAGATGAACAAGACGTACCCAGTAAGAAAATAGAAATAAAAACTTGCATTAAATTCACAAACATAACCCTGCTTACCCCTTTATAATCAAGCGAATGCTGTTACTTCAATGTTATCTGTGATAATCTAATGGCACAAAATTTGACTTTATTGGCTGAGTTGTGCTGTACAGGCTTTTTCATTATAAGAAGCTGAGAGTTTAACCGCACGACCTAACCCATCTTATTTTAGTTATGGGCAAATCATTGTCCACTTTCAGATTTATAGGAGTATGCCGTAGTGGCAAAAATCGTTGTAATTACCTCAGGTAAAGGCGGTGTCGGCAAAACGACGACCAGTGCTTCTTTTGCCGCAGGCTTAGCATTACGTGGTTACAAAACAGTGGTCATCGACTTTGATGTGGGTTTGCGTAACCTTGACTTGCTTATGGGCTGTGAAAACCGCATTGTTTATGATTTCGTTGATGTCATCTCAGGAAACGCCCGCTTACAGCAAGCTTTGGTTAAAGACAAGCAGTTAGATAATCTATATATTCTTCCTGCCAGCCAAACCAGAGATAAAGATGCCCTAACCGATGAAGGGGTTGCTGAAGTTATAGAAGAGTTATCAAAGCAATTTGACTACATCATTTGTGACTCGCCAGCGGGTATTGAGCGTGGTGCGCAGCTTGCCATGTATCATGCAGATGAAGCCATTATTGTTACCAACCCTGAAATCTCTTCAGTACGTGACTCTGATCGCATTATTGGTGTGCTACAAAGCCGCACTAAAAAAGTAGAAGAAGGCACTGGTACCGTCCGCGAACACTTGGTTATCAACCGTTATAACCCTGAACGCGCTGCCGCAAAAGAAATGATGGATATCGATACCATTTCTAACGATATCTTGAAGGTGCCTTTACTTGGCGTAGTACCAGAAAGTAATAGTGTCCTTGAAGCTTCTAACCACGGTGAGCCTGTTATTCACTATCAGGATTCAGTAGCGGGTCAGTGCTACGATGATATCGTTGCACGCTTCTTAGGTGAAGAAAGACCGTTACGTCATATTGATGTTAAGAAGAAAAGTTTCTTACAACGCTGGTTTGGGGGTTAAGTATGTCTAGAAAAAAAGGATTTTGGAGTAGCTTGTTTGGCACAGAGACCAAAACCTCTGGTAGCGCCAACACAGCGACTGAGCGACTTAAAGTTATTGTTGCCAGTGAAAACCGCCTAAACTCTCGCCTTACCGCTGACCGCATTGAGAAAATGAAGCGTGAAATTCTTGAAGTGGTGAATAAGTATGTCAACGGCGTACAGATTAATGATGTGAACATCAATCACCGTCATGAAGACAACCTTGACGTGTTAGAGATGAACATCAACCTACCCGATGCTAAGTAAGCCTTAGCACAACTTGTAATAAAAAAATCGCCAATGGGCGATTTTTTTATGCTTTTACTAAGTATCAATGATTGCAGCGTATCAATAAAGATAGCGGCCGATATAATCTATATAAAAAGCTATTTAATCCGCGACATAATATTGTCTTTTTTGATGAATTGATGCTGTAATGCCCCTAAGATATGTAAGGCCGTAAATACTAATAAGGTTGGCCAAATCACATCAGTATGCAGGTTATTAAAAAATCGTGCCTGACCTCGGTCGGTGGCCAAAATACTTGGCAACTGAAATAGACCAAACATATCAATACTTCTTCCCCCATACCAAGTCATTAAGATACCTGATAACGGCATAGCAAATAACAACACATAAAGTAGTAAATGGGTCAGATGCGACACTGCAGTCTGCCATTTTGGCATAGGTACGCTAGCAGGTGTTGGGCTAACAATACGACTGATTACCCTAGCAATCATCCAGAACAATAAGCTGACCCCAAAGGCTCGGTGTAAATCTAAATAGGTATCCCCTGCTGATGAGCCCTTATGTAGCGTTATCATCCCCCAGACAACAATAAGCAGCAGTACACTACCCCAATGAAAAATCTTTACCGCAGAAGACCACTTATTCGGTTTTACTGCTGTCACAGTATTAGAGCGAGTATTATTTGGTGCCATAGACATAAGTTACCTATCCACTTTAAATTTAAATTATTAAAAATAAAATAATAGCCCATTATTACAGCAACGAGTCATTACTTTGTGTAAATATTGCCTTTTTACCGAGGAGGTTAAGGCAGTTATAAAATATTTAATCCTCTGTAATTATGCACAGTATGCTAACACAACTAGCAAAACACCTAACGATCATCAACATAGGGATAGCCATATCCCTTGGATTTCAATGATAAACTGTTTATTGCTATTACAATAGTCTGGACATTTATATTATAAAACCCATAGCCTTTGGTTTCAGAGTAATAGGCTGTGTAACAATAGAGATTAAAAGTAACAAACTGTGTATTGTTAAGATAGGCAGGGACTAGCGAATATAGTTATAATACCGCTTAAAGCAAGCTTAAGCATGGAGTGGGATTAAATATGAAAGCTGATATCTGTATTTAACGCCTATTACCTGTATTAAGATTAAGTATTGAGCTGTTTTATCTACTGTCTATAGGAAGACTCAGTGAAATAACGGGTCAGTAAAATACCAGTAAAATAACAATCAGATTACTGACTAGTAGTGCTTGTACTTAATTTATTAATGACATACCCACTCAATACTGAGTTAATCGAATAAAACCATAACCACTTATTAAATAAATTATTGAATATTTTAAGGATTATTATGAGCAAACAAATACTAATAATTGAAGATGATCCAGATTTAGCGGAACTGATTAGCGATTATTTAACGATGAACTATTATGAAGTTCATCACGCTTCTACTGGTCAAGAAGGTCTGGATATTCTAGATGCCAAAGAGCGCGCCATTGATTTGATTATCTTAGACTTAATGCTACCGGATATGGATGGCATGCAAGTCTGTCAGAAGATTCGCGGTAGCAAAAACAGTCAAACCAATAAAGTGCCTATTGTGATGCTGACCGCCAAAGGCGATACCACAGACCGCGTGTTGGGCTTAGAGATGGGTGCTGATGACTATATCTCCAAGCCTTTTGAGCCGCGTGAGTTACTGGCACGTATCCGTGCCGTGTTGCGCCGTCATGAGCAGCCAAATCAAGCAGACAGTCAATCAGACAGCTTAACTTTTGGTCGTTTAAGTGTCTTTCCAGACAGCCATGAAGTGACCATTGATGATAAGCCAGTGCGTTTGACCACGCATCAGTTCCAATTGCTGCATTATTTTGCTACTCACGCCGGCAAAGTATTAAATCGTGAGCAATTATGGCAAGCTATGCCTAACGATGACAGCTCAGACAACATTGATCGTGCTATAGATGTACACATCTCTCGCTTGAGAGCTTTAATCGAAGACAATCCTCGCCAGCCAAAACGTATTATTACCGTTCGTGGTGTGGGTTATCAGTTTGCCACTGACCAAGTATAACGATACGGGCTTACTGCATTAAACATTTAGCGATTCAATTTAATCATCAAGTTGAATCGCTATCTTATTTTTAGCAGGCTTAATTTACATTAGACACTTCTATGATTCGTCGTCCTCGATTTAACTTTTCGTCTTCCGTCTTTAGTAAGCTTTTTCTCAGTGTGGTGCTAACTCTAGTGCTATTCGCTGCTGGCATGGTTACTCTAATGAACCTAGTGCACAACAACTCAGCCGATGCCCGCTGGGAAGTGCTTGCTAAGCAAATTGTTAGCCAAATTGACCCTTTCGTGGATGAACTTGATAATGCCACAACCATGAACGAGCTTCTGCAAGCTAGATTCATGTTGGCCGTTATCAAAAGAAGCTTTGATGTCTTTGATGAGTCGCTGCAAGCGAAGATGGGGCTCTATGATCGTAATGGTAACTTACTGATTCAAACCGATGATAGTGATTTGCCCAAACAGCTTCCTGATGATCCCTCCTTAATCTCGCGTCTATTGCCGGCGTTTTTTTCTTCAGATCAGGTCAACGTCCAAGCGATGAGTGACCGCGGCTATACTCTATTGTATGAGCCACGCAACCCTCCAAAACGCTCAGAGTTATGGGCAGTATTAAATATCTTTACCGGTACTATTGCGCTTCTTGCCCTTATGTCGATCGTTCTAGGCTGGATTGCGCACTCGATGACTTGGCGTATAAACCAAATGAGCAAGCAAATGGCTCAGCTGGGGGAAGGTAACTTTAGTGTTCGCGTGCCTTCCAAAGGTACCGATGAAATTGCTAGCCTAGCTCGAGGCTTCAACCAAGCGGCGCAGAAGATTGAGCAACTTATCGATGCCAACAGTTTATTACTGGCCCATGCCTCACACGAACTTCGCACCCCCATCACCCGAATTCGTCTGCAAATTGAAATGATGGAGATGCTGGCCAATGAAATGTCGGAGGAAACTCGCGCTAAATTCCACAAAAGAGCTCAAGCCGTCAATCGTGACTTAACCGGCTTAAATGACTTGGTAGAGAGTATCTTATTGGTCAGCCGCCTTGATGCAGGTCATGCAGCACAGACCAATGAGCGTTTTGATTTTTATGAGCTAATTAGCCAAGAATGTCAGCACTATCCTGAAGCCACTTTGTATGGCAAATCCATAGTCATTGAAGGTCAACCTAAGTTACTAATCCATTTGATTCGAAATCTATTAAACAATGCTTTAATTCATGGCGAGCCGCCTATTGAAGTGCACTTATATGGCGTGGTTGCACAAGAAGAGGCACTCTATCCACCGAAGCAGCTATTAGATCAAATTGAAGCCGCTAAGAGTGAGGCTAATAAAGAATTAAACCCGTCTTTAGAAGCAGAGTCTGTGGCTATCGAGAATGTTACTAGTGAGACGGAAGCAGACGCCTTAAGCCATTTAGAGGTTGAAGATCAAAATGGCAGCACGGAATTAGCTACTTCAGAGGGTGAGAATCAACCTTTATCGACCACAGCTCAAGCGACTTCCAAGAAACAAGACAAAGGCAATAATAAATCAAAAGCGGATTCCTCAAAATCCAATGATATCGGTTTTACTAAGCGCCTACGTCGACCAAAAGCTGAGCCCGTCATTGAGCCTAACTTCGTGGTATTGGCCGTTATTGACCAAGGCAAAGGGATTCCATTGGACAAGCGTAATGAAATTTTCAGTCCTTTTGTCCGCTTACAACAGCAAAGAAAAGGCTCTGGATTAGGATTGTCCTTAGTGTCTCAGATTGTTGAGGCTCACAATGGCCGTATCCGCACCGACACCTATAACGGCCGGACCCGATTTATTGTCTTACTGCCAGTCAATGACAGTGTCACGGTGGAGAAGCCTGACTTTTCATAGGCGAACCATTCAGCGAAATAAATCAGTACTAGACTAAGACTCGGCTAATCAAAAAACAATTGCTTGGCCAGTCTAAAGGTATTGCAGTGGGCTTCTACCACATCTTCAACATCCTCAGAATAGCCCCCACCCATCACTACCGCGACGGGAATATTATTATCTCTGGCTTGACGTAATACAAAGTCGTCGCGTTGTTTACAACCTTCTGGAGTTAAAGACAGCTTGCCCAGCTTATCTGTGGCCAACACATCCACTGCCGACTGATAAAAAATTAGATCCGGCTTATGTGCTGCAATTAATTGGGGTAGTGTCTGCTTTAGCTGGGCCAGATAAGTTTCATCATCAGTGTCATTGGGTAGCTCAATGTCTAAATCTGAAGGTGGCTTTCGAAATGGATAGTTCTTCTCTCCATGCATACTAAACACAAACACTCTCGGCTCATCCGCCATAATACTGGCATTGCCGTTACCTTGGTGCACATCCAAATCAACGATTAGTATTCTTTGCGCCTCGCCTCTATTTAATAACAAATTGCTGGCTATACACACATCGTTGAACACACAAAATCCTTCACCATGATCGGCAAAGGAGTGGTGCGTACCCCCTGCGACATTCAAAGATACCCCATACTGCTTAGCATACAAAGCGCACTCATAGGTGGCATGAGCAATATACCTACCCCGCTCGACCAATTCAGGGGTCATCTCAAAGCCTATGGCCCGAGCTTCTTTACGCGATAGAGTCTGAGTCTTTAGCTTCTCCCAATACTCGGCGGTGTGCGTGGTTAGAATCTCTGCCTCGGTCAACTTTTTGGGCGCGAAGAAATTGGCTTCACTCAGCGTGCCCTCTTGTATCAATCGCTCTGGTATTAGCCGATATTTTTGCATGGGAAAACGATGCTTTTCTGGCACTTGGTAAAGAAAAATGGGAGAGAAGGCAACTTTTAGCATAATAACTTTAACTTATTCTGATAACTATTAGATTTACTATTAACCTTTATTGTCACCAACTATCACTGCCAAATCCGAGTGGGTAAAAAAAAGGTCTTATCCATTTGAGCCCTGTTCAGTTCTTCTAACAAGGTATCTAGTTCAAAATCTTGCGGGTCGCTGGCTAGAAGGTCGCTAAATAAAGGCGCAAACGAGGCCGTCATCGCCATTACCCCTTTCAATAGATAACTAATTACCGTAGGTGGCACAAATCCGCCGTTGGCATTAATGATAGGTTCAAGATCTAAAGAGTTTTTAAATCTTATCTCACCGTCTCGGATATCAATCTCTACACAGCCTAGCATCATGTCATAGTTGAGCTGAGTGGCCAGCATCATTCCTGCCTGTAAATGTGACTCCGGCAAGTGAAAAGGCAATACCCCATAGAAGGCCACCAATTGAGTATGCTCATGAACCCGAATAACGCAGCCCCACTCTACTTCGCCGCTGTCTCCAGCTGACTGTATATCCCGTGATGAATCCTCATCAGTATCAGCCGTGTCGTTACTTGCCCCTTCTTGATAGTAACGCATTGCCATTGAAATGTGATGGACGTTTCTTTTACGGATACTGCCTTGGTATTTTTGAGTTTGGTTACCAGACGGCACATCAGCTGGGTCTTGTTCAGGGTCGTTAAAGTCACTTTCGGCAGTAGGCTCGTGATAGTGATAACTAAGATCACTGGCTTCCAAAAAATCTAAAATACTATCGGTTATTGGATTTTCTGAGCTTTGTTCCGAAGCGCTGCCCTGATTCATATTGTCCACCTCGTCTAAGTTAGACAAACTGATGAATTTCACTGAAGCCTCCTCAGACACGCTCTCTGGATAGTCTGCTTCTCTACCGTGACTGGTTGACTGATCACTTTTCGTCGATGATTTAAAGTTATCTCGACTTTCAGAGTGTTGTTTTTGGTTCTTATTGTAATTATCAGTATCGCGCTTTTGTTGTGGCGGCTGAGGCTGATCGTTATCAGTTTGACTTTTAATGCTATTTTCTTCAGCAGTTAATAAGTATTTTAGTCGTTGCCAAAAAGACGGTTTTTTTTGTGAGCTCATAATAAGGACAATACGTTAGTTGTGGGCTGAGGTTTGATATACTATGTTATATTAAAACATTAACTATATATGACGGTGGACTGTGCTTATTGCAATAGCATTAAGACAAATGCTGGTTCAAGAAATAAATTAATAAAAGCTGCCTCATACCACCCTTTATAAACTAGGTTATCATGCATTCCAAAAGCCACCCTAATTCTCAGTCCTCCCTTGATGCTCCTGCGATACTGTCCCTGCAAGACATTACCATTCAGCGAGGGGATTTCCCCTTGTGTGAAAGGGTGGGACTCACCTTATCGAGTGGTGAGATTTGTCACCTTGTGGGTGCCAATGGTACCGGTAAAACTACGCTGCTTATGCAGCTGGCAGGACTACTGCCTTTACTGGAAGGGCAGGTTTTATATCAAGGCCAACCTACTTTACCAGTTGCGCCGTTATATGTCTCACATCAACTGGGCATTCATCCCAATTTAACGGTAAAACAAAACCTAACCTTTTTATTAAATCTCTATGGCATTCGACCTTCCGCAGAACAAATTGAGACGGCTTTAGACTGGGTGGATCTATCAGGCTTTGAGAACATGGGCAGTAACCAACTCTCTGCCGGTCAAACCCGCCGAGTCACTTTGGCCAGATTATATTTAATGACCATACAGCAAACCCCATTATGGCTGCTAGACGAACCTTTTACTGCGCTTGATGTCAGCATGGTAGCGCGGTTACAAAAACGGCTACAAGACTTTGCGAACAGTGGTGGAGCGGTATTAATGACCAGTCACCAAAGCGTAGAGGTGGCCACCAAGTCGTTAAATCTATCTGATTATTTACCGCATTATTCACAAGATGAGCTGGATGGCTTAGATGATTTGGATGGCTTAGATAATTTGTATAAAGAAGCTTTAACTGACTATGAGGACTCGCCATCAAAGAATAAGGGAGTACTGTAATGACAGCACCCACTCCTAAGCCTTTAGCAAATATAGCGGCTCCTATTGGTATAGCGGGTAAGGAGCTTTGGCAGCGAGAATGGCAGGTAAAACAGCAAGGCGCTGTTCAATGGCTGTATCCGCTGGTTTTATTTTTGGTGATTATCACTCTATTCCCATTGGCTGTAGGCAGTGAACCACAGCTACTACATCGCTTGGGCGTGCCGGCAGTGTGGATAGCCGCTTTATTATCCCTGGTTATGGGCGTGGATGGATTGTTTAAACCGGCCATGGACAACGGCACTCTAGCCCAGCTGGTGGTTTCAAGGACCTCCCTGCCCTTTTGGGTACTGATTCGTCTTACCATTCATTGGATATTTAGCAGTGGTTTGGTGGCTTTGCTTAGCTTATTAGCGGTGCCTTTATTTGGTCTGTCTTGGGGAGAAGCTGGTGCCCTGTTGGTCTCCATCTTGGTGGGCAGCCCCATGTTATTGATGCTGTCCGCAATAGCCAGTAGCTTAACTCTATCTTTAAAAAATGGCGCTGTATTAGTGCCGTTAATTGCGTTACCAATGCAACTCCCTGTGCTTATATTTGCCACAGGCGCTGTAGACTTATATGCTACTGGTCTTAATGGCCTGCCGATATTGGCCCTTCTAGCAGCAGGCAGTATTATTTCAGTACTGGTTATGCCTTGGGCTATCGCCATGACTTTGAAAATGGCTTGGCTTAACTAAGGTCAATATTTGTTATAATAGTCTCAGCTATTACCTGCTACTGGTTATAAAATATTTTTACTTCCAATTTCTGTTATTTACTAAGCGGCTGTTAAGATTAGACGCCATAAGATTTATCAGGCTCGGCTAAAAATGCTGAGCCGTCGGTAGTTATTTACTGAGTGGCGCTACTGCTTTACGTAGCCTTATTGATCCGCGTGCTTTGACATTTATATAAGCACTTTTTTGCTCACACCGTGGCTTACAAGGTCGTTTTATTATGCCAAATGCTAATTCATCACCTCAAACCCCTGGCTTCTTTTCTCGCCTGTGGCAAGGATTTTTGGCCACTGTTGGGACTCGAGAGTTCTTTAGAATTTTCTCTCCTTGGGTTAAGTGGCTTGCTGGTATAGCGATTATTATGATTGCGATAGGCAGCATATGGGGCCTCGGTTTTGCCCCTCCGGATTATCTGCAAGGTAACAGCTATCGCATTATCTTTATCCATGTGCCAGCTGCCAGTATTGCTTTGTCGATTTATTTCGCCCTAGCGGTATTGGGAGTAATCTTCTTAGTGTGGCGTATCAAAACTGCAAACTTGGTAGCCCAAGCCATTGCACCCATTGGTTTTATGCTATGTGTTCTGAGCTTATTGACGGGATCTATTTGGGCCAAACCAACTTGGGGAACCTTCTGGGTATGGGACGCTCGTTTAACCTCAATGCTTATTTTGGCATTCTTATATGCTGGGGTAATGGCCTTGTTTGCCGCTTTTGAACACACTCCAAACCGAGGAAAGGCTGCAGCCATCCTGTCTATTGTCGGTGCTGTAAACCTGCCTATTATTAAGTATTCGGTAAACTGGTGGAACACTTTACACCAAGGTACGACTCTGACCATCACCGAGGCCCCTAAGATGTCTATCGATATGTTAGCGCCTTTATTATTGATGATTCTGGGGACTTATTTTATGGTCGGCGCCTTAGCCATATACCGTACTAACACCCTAATTCTACGCCGTGATCAAAATAAAGCTTGGGTCAAAGAGTATGTGCGTACGTCTAAATAGGACGCAACCCAACCTGATCATTAGCCAATAAAGGAGTGCCATTGTGCAACCCTACTTTTATAGCTTCCAAGAGTTTATAGCCATGGGCGAACATGGGCCCTATGTATGGAGTACCTGGGGTATTACTGTGCTCGCTATCATCGGCTTTATCTTTTATAGCCTCAATCAACGCCGTCGTCTCATTAAAGAGCTAAAAATTCAACATGCCCGTCAGCAGCAGCGTAAACAAAAAACCAAACGTAATTAAACTTCGCAATTAAACTTGGTAAGCTGCTACGCTTTTATTTACTGGCTTAAAGCGACAAGCGTTTTAAACTTTTTATAGTAATCTCATTATTTCTTGAGATTTAAAAATTAAAGGCAATTTTATGAATGCTGTGCGTCGTAAAAAACTAATTTGGGTCGCTGCCACTTTGGCAGGTGCCATTATCGCAGTCCTGTTGGTTATCTATGCTATTGGCCAACAAACCGACTATTACTTTGACCCCTCTGCCATTGCTGCTGGTGAAGCGCCACAAAACAAACGCATCCGTGCTGGGGGCATGGTGGTAAAAGACAGTGTGCGTCGTGATCCCAATGATGATTTAAAGGTTCAATTTGCCATTACTGACTTCAACGCTTCGGTTCCTGTCAGTTATCAAGGCATCTTACCTGACTTATTCGCTGAAAACTCAGGGGTAGTTGCTACCGGTGAAATGCAAGGCGAAGTATTTGTGGCCAGTGAAGTCCTTGCTAAGCATGATGAAAACTACATGCCACCTGAAGTAGCGGCCTCCTTAAAAGAAGAGCATGCTGCGAAGGGAGTTGCTCCAACCTCAGAACAATTTAGTCCTGCTATCCCAGTAAAAAACGCAGCTGACAAGGGCAACCATAGTACCAACACCTTGGCTGAGTAAATCTTGAGCACTTAGAACTCAGCAATAATACTTCTATAAAAACAGATATAAAAAAACAGGCAGCTTAATAAGCTGCCTGTTTTATTTTTTACTAGATATAAGTCACTAGCTATTAGATTAAACGGGCATTACGGTTTTCTTAACCAGCGTAGCCAAATCTCATGTCCAAAGAAAAACACCAGTGCTAAGAAGAACGGCAATAAGTAATATAACAGTCTAAATACCAACAATACCGCCAATAAATAAGTCTTATCTACTGTGGGTAATGAGGCCATCATCGTCAACTCAAACACGCCCAACCCGCCCGGAACATGACTCAAAATTGCCAATATCATTGACTGAACAAAGGCTGCGAAGACAGTAAAGTAACCTATTCCAGCATCATGGGGTAGCAGCAGATATAGAACAAATGCCACACTTGCCAAGTCAATAATTGAGATGATGATTTGTTTAATAATCATCGCCGCAGGAGGTAAATCAAAGCGCCAACCGCGTATTTGAATATGCCGACCTTGACTACCCGACCAAACCAGCAAACCTGCCACTATAGCCAGTAGACTAATGCCGAGACCACGAATTACTGAGGCATTATGCAGTAGATTTGGGATATCTATCGACAGTTCAGAAAGCTGCATATCCAGCTGTCCCATCATAGTTACTGTCGCTTCAGGGTGTAAAGTCAGCGATAGGGCTACCAAGGTCGTAATACCAAAAGTAAAAGCCATAGATACCAACCAAACCACATTGGCAATGCTCTCAGCCTTTACCTTATTTACCCCATACATCCTAAAGCGCACTCCAGAGGCCGATAAAATAGCCAAGCCAATAGTATGACCAATGGCATAAGCGGTAAAAGAGGTAAAAGCGACCTTCTTAAAGGGCAAATTAATATGCATATGTCTCAATGCAAGCATGTCGTATAGCGTCAGCACCAGATAGCCAAAGGCCACTACCAACAAGGCTAAAAAGATATCTACATTAGGAATCTGTTCTATGGCAGCCAAAACATCGGATAACTTGATGGTGTGGGTGATGGTATAAAGCGTTTTTATAGCGAGAAGGAATATAAATAGCGCCAACAAAAACAGTGTGCCACGTAGCAAAACTACTTTAGGATTGAGAAGATTTTTTAGGTTTATAGACATACTGCCACTTAGATTAAGACACTGAAGAATTCATCGAATTTTATATAATATAACCATAGTGTCTATAATAACAGCCTGAACTATTAGTTTGTGTATTTATAATAAAACGGCTGCTACATTACTCGAGTAAGATATAGTCATAGCCCCATAAA
>NZ_DGDC01000019.1:0-35839 GCF_002385225.1 Psychrobacter sp. UBA3962
CCTTAACTGACTGGCATTAGCACTAGCCATAGTATTTTCAGGATTATTATTAACCGCTTGTCAAACTTCTCCAACCACTAGCCACTCGGTACAAAAGCAAGTAGTCGAAGATACTGCCTTGCCAGCCACTACCTTAACAAGTCTAATCCAACCTGTTGAAGACAAAGGCCTTAGTGTAGACGCAGACAGTAGCTTTCCTATTATCGAGCTTATGCCTTTTATTATGACCCATGAAAAGCAATTAGAACTTACGCCTCCGCAAGTTGAAGCGTTTGCTACTTATCGTAAAGCAGTTATGAAGCAGCGTATGGCGCTACAAGCCAATGAAAAGGCGCTACGCGGACAATTGCGAATTGCGCTCATTGAAGGAGCTGATGATGATATCACTACCCCACTAATGCGCCGAATCAGTGATACCGAAATGGCTCATATGGAACTTCGCCGAAACTGCATAAAAAATGCTCGCGGAGTGCTAACCCCCGAACAGTTTGAAAAGCTGATATCTTTGTACAAAACTAAGCTTAATGCTAAGTAACGATTGATGATCTGATTGATCTAAGCAAATAATCAATTACCTTGAAAGAAAGTCAGCATAAAACTGACTTTCTTTTTTATTTCTATAGACGCTTCTTAGCCTGCATACGTTTAATGATGAGAGTATATAGCTTATAATACGCCCAGCTCCTAAGCATATAATCTGCTTCCACACTTTATCAACTCACATACAAAGCCAAAGCCAGCTAATAATTAGGGCTGGCCAAAATATAGGTAATGTCATGACTCAATCAAATCAAAACCCTCAAACGCCGCGCACTCCAGAGCTACTTTGCCCTGCTGGTACTTTTAAGAACATGCAGTATGCTTTTGCTTATGGTGCGGATGCGGTATATGCCGGTCAGGCACGCTACAGCCTGCGCGTGCGTAACAATGATTTTGATGAAGACAACCTACGCCGCGGCATTGAATATGCGCATAGCTTAGGCAAGAAGTTTTATGTGGTGGTCAATATTCAGGCCCATAATGCCAAGCTTAAAACCTTTATCGAAGATATCCGTCCCGTCATTGAAATGGAGCCTGATGCTTTAATTATGTCAGATGCTGGCATGATTATGATGGTGCGTGAAAACTTCCCAGAGATGGAAATTCATTTGTCAGTACAGGCCAACGCCGTTAACTGGGCAACGGTTAAATTCTGGAAGCAAATGGGAGTAAGCCGCGTCATCGTTTCTCGCGAATTGTCGCTAAAAGAGATTAAGCAAATCATCGATGAAGTACCCGGCATGGAGATTGAAGTATTCGTGCATGGTGCGCTATGCATGGCCTACTCTGGACGTTGCTTATTGTCAGGTTATATCAACAAACGTGATGCCAACCAAGGCACCTGTACCAATGCTTGCCGCTGGAGTTACAACACTTATAAAGCTGAAGAGAACGTCACCGGTGATATCGTGCCTGTTCAAAATGAAGTACAGCAATTTAACCCCGCTAATACTGACTCCAAACAAAATGCCGACTCAAAACAAATCGAAACCGTCAATCTTAACGGTGACGTGGTTATGGGTGATGATTATGTGCAAGCGCCAAGCGATGAAGTGGTGTTACTAGAAGAACAAAACCGTCCAGGTGAGTTGATGGCCATGTATGAAGATGAGCATGGCACTTATATCATGAACTCCAAAGACCTGCGCGCCGTCGAATTGGTGCCTGAGCTGACCGCTATGGGCGTACACTCTTTAAAAATTGAAGGCCGTACTAAGTCGCACTATTATGTGGCCCGTACTGCTCAAGTGTATCGCCAAGCCATTGATGATGCGGTCGCAGGCAAGCCGTTTGATGAGTCATTAATCGGAGCTTTAGATGGGCTAGCCAACCGCGGCTACACGGAAGGCTTCTTACGTCGTCACGTTCACAGCGATTATCAAAACTATGAATACGGGGCTTCAAAAACTGATCAGCAGCAGTTTGTCGCTGAGGTAACTAATATCACTGATGACCGACTTACTTTAGAGATTAAAAACAAACTTGAGGTTGGCGACACAATAGAGATAATGACCCCTAAAGGCAACTTGACCTATACGCTTGAGCAAATGTGGGACAAAAAAGGCAATCCTATAGAAGCCGCATTGGGTTCGGGATGGACAGCACAAATTATTAATCCGTTTAAGGACATTGATCGTGAGGTGTTACAGTTTGCCTTGGTTATGAAAAATGTAAAACAGCCGATATTTAGCTAACTGCTTTGTCTCAGTCAGTTATTTTGAGGTTAACTGTCTGATATGGTTCAATATTTTATGGCAACATTTTAAAATAAATGTCCTTATCTGAAGCATTACGACAACATTAGGGGGCGCTGATTACACAGCGCCCCCGATTTAAATAATCCAATAAGTTATTATTCCTGCAATTAACGCAACCTTACAAAGCTTGAGTACAGAGACGCGGCAAGAACTCTTAATATTTTTATTGCCATCACAAGCAGGTTTATCTAAACATTTATGTACGGCATTTAGAGTTACTTCTAAAAGATGAAACAAGACGCTTTGATAATAAAGAGTCGCCGTGCCCAAGTGGTTAGGCTATGAGTGAATACATAGGTAGATATTTAGATAAACGGCAAAACAGCCATGCTTAATAAAGAGGTGATGCGCATTTTAATTCACTAAAATATAAAGAGTTTTATTATGAAAAAATTAGCAATCGCATTATTTGGTATCTCAACAGTTCTTGGCGCGCCAGCATTTGCTGAAACTGCTCCCGATCAAGCCACCACTTCTCCTCATCAGGTCAGTGCCAACTATCAATGCGATCAGGGCAAACAAGTCACTGTTAATTACGCCATTAATCAATCTGGTACTCCCACTCAAGCCTCTTTCGAAGTAGAGGGTAACACTCAGTAATTACAACTTGATCCAGCCAATACCAATGAAACAGCCGTTGCCTTTAACTCAACACAAGGCTATACGTTGACTGCCAGTGTCCCTTCTGAAGAGTCACCTTTTGCGCAAGCAATCAATATAAACACCCCTTCTAATGACAGTGCTTTCCAAAACTGTACCGCTGTCGGTCAAGGTTAATCAGTCATTAACTTATTAAAATAAAGTTATTAACCTCTATGTTATAACTTTCTATCCCTAACTGGTTATTCATAACTGGAAGTCTAGTTAAATAGGGAACCCCTATCCATAACCAGGGACACAAAATTAAGCAAGGACGTTTAAAAGCTTGGCTGTCTAGCAGCCAAGCTTTTTTATATGCCAAAATAAAGTAACAAAAATGTCGCTTAGCCCCAATATTTATTATTTAACGTTATAATACCCAGTTAATTCTCACCGTAACCCATAGTTATGCCAAATTTTTTAAGATTCCTGTTAATAACTGTCGGTTTAATCCTAGTTATTGACTGCACTTTTTTAATCGCTGCTGATAAAATTAATTTCGGTACTGTTGTGCCGTTTTTACTAGGCATGGTATTTATTGCCCATGGTATTCTTTGGCGTAAGATCCAGAAGCTCCTCAGTAAATATCATTATTTACGCAAGATTTGGAAAGCGCTTTGGGTGGCATTTGGCATTTGGCTTGTCAGCTTTTTAGTATTTGCCTTTACCCTGCACAGCCATATTAGACAGCCTAACGAAGCTTTTGAAAAAGTGGATGCTATTATTATCTTAGGCGGAGGTATCCAAGATGGCCTACCCACGCCTACCTTAGCTAGCCGGCTTGATACGGCGGTGCCTTTAATTCGAGAGCAGCCAGAAGCCATTGTCATTACCAGTGGTGGTGTGGGTATCGGTGAAACTCGTAGCGAAGGCGAAGCCATGGCCCAGTATTTATATGCGCTATATGGCATCCCACTTGATGACATTTATCAAGAGAAAAAAAGCACCAGTACTGAAGAGAACTTTTTATTCAGTCAAAAAATCCTAACCGATAAAGGGATCACATTAGACGATCCAATCGCTATTGTGACCAGTGACTTTCATATACCCCGCTCCAAAGCCATTGCTGAGCATCAGGGCTATACCAATCTGGTGACAATGGCAAGCCCTACCCCATTAGAGACCCGATACAATGCTTGGTTCCGTGAGTACTTTGCCTATATCAGTGGTTGGATTTTAGGCGAGTATTAATCTGTAACCCTTTAGGAGACGACCATGGCACTAAAGATTACCTCTGAGTGCATTAACTGTGACATCTGCGAGCCTGAATGCCCTAACGAGGCCATTAGCTATGATCAAAAAGGGCAAAAGACTTATGTTATTGACCCCGACCTTTGTACAGAGTGCGTGGGCTTTTATGACGAGCCGACCTGTGACAAGGTTTGCCCAATTGACTGTATTATCCCAGATCCTGAGCGTATTGAGACTGAGGAAGAGCTGCTTCAAAAGCACAAAGCTATTTGGTCAAAATAGAAACTGTATATACAAAAAAAGACCTGTCTTAGACAGGTCTTTTTTTATGAAAGTTGACTATGAATAGCAGGCCTAGTGTTTACCAGTAGGCTTAAGCTTAAATCAACTTAAAACGCTTGAGACAATGCTGATAATGCGCCTTTTAGCATCGCTGATACGGTACTGGTATGAGTACCAATGCCAGAGTAAATCTCACCATCAACGTTTAGCTGGATATAGGCCGCAGCTTTCGCATTGGTTTTATCACTTTGACCCTCATCGTCATCACCCTGAGTAAACTCGGGACTAATCGCGTGCTCTGAGTAGTTGATAATGTGTAGCTTTTTACCAGTATAACGGGCTACCCCATCGATAAAGGACGACAGCGGACCATTACCATGACCAGAGATATCGATTGTCTCACCATTTAAGGTAACTTGACCGTTAAATTCGACCTCACCCCCTTTGTTATTGATGTTATGGTCTAATAACTCATAGCCTGAATTGTTTAGATAGGTGTTTTCAAAGGCTTCTAAGATCTCTTCGTTTTTCAGCTCACGAGCGGCATCTTCCGCCTTTTGTTGTACCACGCGGCTAAAGTCAATCTGCATCCAACGTGGTAAGTTGAAGCCATAGTTGCGCTGTAGGATATACGCCACACCGCCTTTACCTGACTGACTATTAATACGGACCACGTCTTGATAGCTTCGACCAATGTGTGCCGGATCAATCGGTAGATAGGCCACATCCCAGATATTCTGCGTCAATTCACTATTTTTCTCATTATAGTCAAGCGACTTCTTAATGGCATCCTGGTGTGAGCCACTAAAGGCGGTAAATACCAACTCACCGACATAAGGATGGCGCGGATGTACCGGTAAATTATTACACTCACTGACCACTTGCACGATACGGCTCATGTCACTTAAATCAAGCTCTGGGTCAACACCTTGGCTATAAAGGTTCATGGCCATAATCATGATGTCCATGTTACCCGTACGCTCACCATTACCTAATAAGGTGCCTTCAATACGATCTGCCCCTGCTAGCACGCCAAGCTCAGCGGCTGCCACGGCACTACCGCGGTCATTATGGGTGTGCAAGCTAACAATGATGTGTTCGCGGTTTTTCACATTGCGACAGAAATATTCTACTTGGTCAGCATAGACGTTAGGCATAGAGGATTCGACAGTCGCTGGCAAGTTGATGATAACTTGCTGACCTTCTTCTGGCTTCCAAACTTCATTGACCGCGTCAACTACTTTGACAGCAAAATCTGGCTCAGTTTGGCTAAAGCTCTCTGGAGAGTACTCAAAGACCCACTCAGTATCAGGATACTTAGCGGCATGGTCTTGAAGCATCTTCGCGCCTTTTACTGCGATCTCTTTAATCTCTTCTAAGTCTTTGGCATAAACTTTATCACGCTGCACTTTACTGGTTGAGTTGTAAACGTGGACTACCGCACGACGGGCCCCTTGTAACGCCTCAAAAGTACGCTCAATTAGATGCTCACGCGCTTGGACCAACACTTGGATAGTGACGTCATCAGGAATATGACCTTCTTCAATCAATTTACGAGCAAAATCGAACTCAACTTGTGCCGCTGACGGAAAACCAATTTCAATTTCTTTAAAACCCACTTCAACCAACAGTTTAAAAAACTGCATTTTTTGTTCAAGGGTCATGGGATCAATCAGAGCTTGGTTACCATCACGCAGATCCACACTGGCCCACATTGGAGCTTTTTCAATAGTTTTATTCGGCCAAGTACGATCTGGTAGATTCGGTGCAAACGCAAAAGGTTGATATTTACGAAAGTCAAAAGCATCGAACTTTGGCTTGATTTTTGGTTCAACAGTTGGGGATTGGTTAGTAACTTGACTCATGGATTGCCCTCATTGGTCTGATTTTTTTAATTACAATTAACAGCTAGGTACCACAGACTTAATAAATACAAACTTAATAAATATTATATAGCTAGTCCTTGTTGGCTGCTTTATATATTAATCTATACTGAATATCATAACAAAGTATATTGAAAATAATACTGCAAAATGAGCCTGAATTTTGACCAATATTAGTGTTAAAATCTATAAAATGGATATTAATTAGCTAAATACACTATTATCTAAGTAGGAATCTCTATTAATGACTACAATTATCCGTTCCACTGACTCAAACCATCCGGACCACTTCGAGATTGATAGTATCGACCGTCAGATTTTAGTACTGTTGCAACAAGATGCGCGTATGAGTATCACTAATATTGCCGAAGCAGTTCATTTATCCCCTACCCCTTGTGCTAGGCGCATCAAACGCTTAGAGCAAAGTGGCATCATCACCGGCTATCACACCGAAGTAAACCCACAAAAGTTGGGGTATAGTCTGGCCATATATATTGCCGTGAGCATGGATAGACATACCGCAGAGCGATTTGCCCAGTTTGAAGATAAGATTCAAAGTTTTGATGAGGTAGTGAGCTGTAGCATTGTCACTGGTCGGAGTGAAGACTATTTGCTAAAAGTGGTGGTCCGAGATATGGCCCACTATGAGGAGTTTTTATTACACCGCTTGAACCGTATTGAAGGGGTCAGTCAGGTTCATACCAGCTTTGAGCTACGTGAGGTATTTAACCGGGGTATTATCAGTTAATAGTTTAAGCAGTAGTTTAATTAATTATTTAAGTAACTGCTTAAGCACTACGCTAAGCTAGTCTCTAATCCCTACAAACTGCCAGAATAACTTAAAAAGAGAGTTAAATTTTGATGCAAGATAAACAAAATTAACTATAATAATCAGCTTACACTTGATAACTGGCTTACACCTAGTCAGCGGTTAAATACTAATAGGCGATAGGAGCCTTCATGTACGGGATAACTGACCTTACAGCTTATATTCTTGGCACCATCGCCATTATATTATTGCCAGGCCCTAACAGCCTTTACTGTTTATCAGTCGCAGCTTCACAAGGTGTCGGCAAAGGTTATCGAGCCATAGCCGGTATCTTCGTCGGCGACGGTATATTAATCTTAATCACCGTATTTGGTGCTGGCAGTGTGCTAAAGCTGTACCCTTCTCTGTTTAATGCCATAAAATTAGTGGGCGGCTTATACCTAATGTATCTTGGGGTGAAGCTATTGATCGGCGCTTATAACACTTTTACCCAGCGCGCAGTATTGGCAGGAGCTAGCCCGAAACTAAGTGTCCCAACCACTCATCAAAACTACTTTTATCGGGCGATGATACTGAGCTTAACCAATCCTAAAGCCATTTTATTCTTCTTATCGTTTTTTGTTCAATTTGTAGACCCGAATTACCCGCACCCTTTACTGACCTTTTTGTTATTGGCAATAATTTTGCAGTGCATTAGCTTCGTCTATCTTAGTATTTTGGCCTTCGCAGGTCAGGGGTTGGCGCGAAAATTTAGCCAATACCCTTTATTAATCGTATCGAGCATGAGCTTAGTGGGATTATTATTTATCACCTTCGCCATTAAATTATGGCAAGCTCAACTGATGTAAGCTTTAAAAAGACAAGCTTATTCCTGACGCATTTCAGGCAGTCTATTTGAAGTAATTTGATATAGCAGTGCTGCCGTTAATACGATTCCCACTGGAATTAACATGGCCGTATAACCTAAGGCAAAGTAACCGAAAGCCCCCACCACACCGCCGCCACAGAAGCTGTACCAAATGATGGTTTGAAACCCCAACATCATTTTATTCACAGGACGGCCCGCCAGCCAGTTACCGATGGCAGCCCCCATATCTGAGGTAAGACCAGTTAAGTGCGTGGTACGAATTACCGCGCCACTATAAGTCGCTACCATTGAGTTTTGTAGACCACAGGCCATAGCGGCTAATAGCTGACCCCAATATACGTGCTGAAAGAACAATAAAAAACTGCAGAATAATAAACTGGCTTCAATAAATAAGGCCAGTCCATATCGACGACCTAATTTTAATGAGCGCTGCCCTATTAGATAACCACTTAATATGGAGCCGGCCAAAAAAGACAGTAGCGATGCCCCAATAAAAAAGATAGCGGACCAATCAAGGCGAGCGATGGCTGAAGAAAAGAGGCTAACGTTACCGGTCACATGGGACACAGAAAGATTGGTAAAGCCACTTAAAGCGATAATATTTACACAGCCAGCACTAAAGGCTAGAACCGCTCCACCGATTAAAATCCATAGAGGTAATTTAGTTATCATAACCACCACTTATTGTTAAGTGTCTACTCAAATCGCAAATATGTATTGGTCTATTACTACTCAGCTTGTAATACTTAGCTTCTATTGCTTAAAGTCGCTGCCTAATAGACTCACCCTGGCATCACTAAACATGTCCATATCAGGGGCTAAAGTGCGCATAAAACGGTCAAAATAAAGCATCTGCTTAGTCAACAAAGCAAAGTCACGAGGGAAATGAATACCATGACGCTTGCCGACCTCGACAATCTCTAACATCATTTTGTTAAGCTCATCCGCCTGCTCTTTACTATTGAAGGGCTTACCACTTGTATAGGTTTTGTCTTCAGCCATAATACGGGTAATCATCTTAGCCAAGTCGCCAGCCAATTGCGCTTGATCGACCTTATCACGCTCATGGGTCATCCCCATATCAATCATACAACTGGCCATAGTGACATAATCATTGTCTTGCAGTGCTTGCATCATTCCCATACACGCCTGCCAACTCTCTGGCGCAAGCTTACCGACGATACCAAAGTCGATAAAGCCGATTCGGCCATCTTTTAACAGCATCAGGTTGCCAGCGTGTAAGTCAGCATGGAAGCTGTTACAGAACATAAGGCTTGCAAACCAAGTATTTAAAGTATCGGCCATGACTTGAGCGGGATCGTCACAATATTGACGCATCGCCACTTCATCTACCATAGAAATACCATGCAGACGACTCATGGTCAGCACCCGCTTGGTAGTGAGCTCTTCCACCACTTCTGGCGCCACTACTTTGGTATTGCCTGTCATTTGCAAGAATTGCTGAAAATCTCGGATATTAGACGCTTCAGCAATAAAATCTGTTTCCGCCATCATCCGAATACGAATCTCATCGATAATAGGTGAGATGCTCGCAAAACGCATTTGTGGCATTAGTTTTTCCATAAGCTTGGTAACGCCGTGCAGCACACCAAGGTCGGTCTGCATAATGACTTCAACATCAGGTTTTTGGACTTTTAGCACCACTTCGCGCCCATCAGGCAAAGTTGCCGCATGTACCTGAGCAATACTTGCCGACGCCAAAGGCTCTTTTTCAACTTTGCTAAATAAATCTTCTAAGCTTTGACCCTCAGTTAGCAGCTCTTCTTTTAGCACTTGCTCAATGTAGCTATAAGGCAAAGGCGTGGTTTGATCAAGACACCCTTGAAAAGCAATCACATAATCACGGGGGAATAATGAGGGCGTGCTGGCAATAAACTGACCAATTTTGATATAAGTAGTGCCCAACTGCTCAAAGGTCTCACGTAACATCACCGCATCAGGTCGCTCCCCTTTGGCAACCCTTAACGCGGATAACCCGGCAACACTGGCAGTATGACGAACACGATTGACAACATTAAAAGACTTTCTTAGTAGATTAGGCATTGTTATTTTATTTAACCCATAAAGAGATTAAGACAGCAGTGTCTATAAATTATAACCGAAAATTAAATATGTAGCTCGTGACCACATCGATCACAAAACTGAGCACCAGCGGCATGACCAAACTTGCCACAATTAGGGCAAGTGACAGGGTGCAACTGAGGTCGCATACTTTTGGCAAGCTCTGAGGTAAAGATACCAGTTGGTACCGCAATAATGGAGTAACCGGTCATCATCACCATGGTCGCTATAAACTGACCTAAAGGGGTCTTGGGCGACATATCCCCGTAACCTACCGTGGTCAGCGTAACCGTCGCCCAGTAGATAGATACTGGGATACTGGTGAAGCCATTCTCCGGTCCTTCGACCACATAAATGACCGAGCCGAAAATCATAACCAGCAGCACCAATGACAAGAAGAAAACCGTAATTTTTTGCTGGCTGGTTCTAAGCGCTGCGGCCAAAAATCCTGCTTGCTGCATGTAAGACTTGAGCTTAAGAACCCTAAATACCCGTAAGATACGTAGGATACGAACCACGATCAGGTATTGAACTCCGCCGAATATCAAGCTTAGATAGCTTGGCAATACTGACAGTAAATCCACTATACCAAAGAAGCTGAAAACGTAACGTACTCGGTTTGGCGCCGAGAACAATCGCAGTAAATACTCAATAGTGAATAAAATGGTGAAGAACCATTCTGCATAAAAGAAGACTGTACCAAATTGCAATCGTAGATACAGCACACTATCGAGCATTACCACTGCCACACTGGTAGCAATGGCAATCAGCAGAACAATATCAAATAACTTACCTAAAGGCGTATCCGTTCCTTCAATAATAATATGGATACGATCACGTAGGTGATTTAGCGTATTTGAGGATAGTTTTTTCATAAATACGGGTGGCTAGTCTATAATGGAGACTCATTATACGTGATTCGATTAACAATGTTAGCTATTCCCTCAACTTTGTTTCAGCCACAGTTAATTTAATATACAGAATATTATCGGTAATACCGTAGCCCTTAGTGACTTACTTTATGGCTTTATCGGTCCTAAACTAGGACTGAAATCAAAATAGATATTTCTGCTATAATTAGCTAGCTTTAGAAAAGAAGTCTAATCAGCCTATAATACAAATTTTATAAATCTTTAGCTCAGCGGCTTTAAGGGGCTGTGGTTGGCCTATTTCTACAACCATACCGCCCTTAGGCCACTATAAAATTAACGTCGTATTTGACAATTAATTTGTTTAACGTAATTGATAAGGACAAACACATTATGGCAGGTCATTCTAAATGGGCAAATATTAAGCACAAGAAGGCCAAAGAGGATGCCAAGCGTGGCAAAATCTTCACCAAGATTATTCGTGAGCTTGTATCAGCAACCAAGCAAGGTGAACCAGATCCAGAAACTAACCCTCGATTACGGGCAGCAGTAGAAAAAGCCCTGTCGGCCAACATGACCAAAGACACCATCCAACGTGCAATCGAGCGTGGCGCCGGTAACTCTGAAGGCGGCGAAATGGATGAGCTGACTTATGAAGGTTATGGCATTGGCGGTGTGGCGGTATTGGTTGAAACCATGACCGATAACGTAAACCGTACTGTGAGTGAAGTGCGTCATGCGTTTACTAAGTTTGATGGTAACTTAGGGACTTCAGGGTCAGTGGCCTATCTCTTCACCAAACGTGGTGAGATTATCTTCGATGATGTGTCATTAGAAGATGACATTATGATGGTGGCCTTAGACGCTGGCGCTGTCGATATCGAAAACGATGGGGAAAGCTTATTGGTCATCACTGAACCAGAAAACTTTGGTGCCGTTAAGGACGCCTTAACCGAAGCAGGATTTGAATCTAGCAATGCGGAAGTGACCATGTCACCTTCAACCACAGCGTTAATCGATAATCTTGAAGATGCTGAAAAAGTGATGAAGATGATTGATATGCTTGAAGACTTGGATGATGTACAAGACGTGCATACCAACGTTGATTTCCCCGATGAGATTTTAGAGCAGCTGTCATAAGTCTATTTACCGCGAAGATATATAAAGCGATAAAAGACAGCTCTATTATTAAGACATCAGCTATAAAAAAACCCCGCCAAACTATTGGCGGGATTTTTATGGGTCAAGCCAGCCCTGCTCTATCGCAAACTGTAACTGCTCAAGGGTATCAATATCGAGACTAAGCTTGATATTATCAACCACGCTCAGATCCTTACTGGATAAACCTCTAATTAAATAACGCAGTCCCTTATCGCCGTTAAGTATTGGCTGCCATTGAGTTAATAGTTGGTAGTCAATATTGATAGGCAGACCGATAATCTGTTGTTCATTATCTGAAATGTCAGTATTTGAAGGGTCAGTTATTAGACATTCAATATGGGATGATTCGTTTTCCAAAATCTTGTACGAACTAGAATAACTACTAGCGATCACTTTCTTGCAATCACTAGATTTAGGGTAGCCGGGCTTCTCTGTATTTTTATCGGCATTAAAACCGGCCAACAAATTACTTAGATGATCAACGTCGAGTAAAACTTGATCGACCCCTAATATTATTACCCGCTGTATCGCTAAGCCATTCGCCACCTCACGGTTTAACTGAGTAATCGCCAAACTTAAACTGTGAGCCATACCTTGTTCAGGATGGGTATTTATGACAGGCATCACCACATCATGCTGTGCCGCTAAGGTCTGGCTTAATTGGATAGTTTTACTCTGTGAGCTAGCGACAACCAATAAAATGGTACTGGGATTGGTGGCCAGGGCTAGGTTTGTCATTACTTCAAGCAGCGGTTGAGACTGCTTCTTCAATAACTGTTTGGGTTGACCTAAACGCTGACTTAATCCGCTAGCCAATATAATCACAGCATGAGATTGTTGCGGTAAGTTTAGGTCTTTATTGCCAACTTTTTGCTTTATCATTAATTAAACACTTCAAATCGTGCGTTAGCAGCCTGAGGTGAATCAACTTGTGAGCGATTCGCAGGCTGTTTACTAATTATATTCCCTGAGTTTACAGTACTTAGGTCTACCTCGTGCATAACTGCATTGATTTGCGCTATGATACCTAAAGCTAAGGCTTCTGGCCCCTCTCCACCAAGCTTATAACCAATTGGATAATGTAACTGCTCAATACCGGCCTGAAGCTCATCGACATTACCCTCATACGCTTCGGTAATCTCATCAATCAAACGCTCGGTACGGTACTTTGTTCCCAATTGGCCCAAATAGGCAGGTGGATTGGCAAGCAATACTTTAAGTCGAGCTCTATCTTGAGTCAGACTATGAGACATTACTGCTACTGCTGCATTACGACTAAGCTCAATAAGTGTTTCACTGTCCTCTAAAGGCAGACACAGTACTTTATCAACCTGCATAAACCGAGAACGAGTAGCATAATGACTCCGGCTATCTATAACGGTAACGTGCCAATCTTGCATTTTGGCCATCGTTACTAAAGGCATTACATCGTTTCCGGCCCCACAAATCAGCAACTTAATCTGGGGCTGTAAACGGCGCACCAACCACTGTGTCTGAACTCTATGCTGCAGCTGATTATTTAGCAGCCCTTGCAGAGTGACAAACTGTGGTTTTTTATGTACATAAGGCTCTGAGCATAGGGTACTTACCGCATGGTTAAGTATCGGATTACCTTTAACGGGTTCACTGACTTCATTAAAATACACCGCCCTCTCAGTTATCGCTGACTGATCTAAATTCACGTGTAAACCAATAGGCGGATGTGAATCATCAGAACCCGACCTTTCATAACCACTAAGTTGGTAACGAACCAAAGTAGCCACACTTTGCGGATTACCGCTTTGACGGACTTGTTTCAGGCTCTGAAGTAAAGGCAAAGCAGTAGCCAGCCTCTCAAACAATACGTGTATCCGGCCATTGCAGCCAATACCAAAATTAAGCTCAAGCTCAGTATCAAAAGAGTGATTATCTTGATCCTTGTTGCTTGAGCCACTGTTATCTTCCCATGACGATTGTTTATCACTATCATCAATATCGTCGCCTGTTTGGTATACCTGAACTATTGGCCCTTGACGAGTTAGCCAAAAAGCCTTTTTGATAATGTGTGGCTCAAGGCACCCCCCACTAATCATCCCTGCTGATCGGCCATCAGCGCAGATCAACATCATTGCTCCTGCCTTGCGATAAGCAGAACCTTCAGTATGGACCACAGTCGCTAAGACCGCCTCAATCTGCTCACTTTGAGCTTGATCAGCAAGTTTTAGTATGTCAGAGACATTATTCATAAGAGGCCTTATCTTAATCTGGCAATTGGTCAATGAGCTTATCTAAGGTAATAGGGAAATCATAAACCCTTACCCCTACTGCATTATAGATGGCATTGGCAATGGCAGCAGCCGCTCCTGAAATAGCAGTCTCACCGATACCTTTAATGTGCATAGGATTGGTATAAGGGTCATCTTCTTCCACCAAAATCACTTCAAGCTGAGGCACATCGGCATTCACCGGAAGATGGTATTCTGCTAAATCATGATTGCACAGTCTACCGTCACGTTTATCATGTATGACCTCTTCCATTAATGCAGCACCAATACCGAACACCATGCCGCCATAACACTGAGAGGTGGCTAAGTTATGGTTAAGAATACGGCCAGCAGTGAAAGCACCGGTCATATTTTTTACTCGGATTTCACCAGTGACACGATGTACTGCAACCTCAGCAAAGTTGGCCCCATAACAAGCTTGACGATGCGACTTCCCATTTTTACCTGGGGCAATCTGTCCTTTAGCGCTTAACTTTTGATTCTCTAGTTGGCTGATAATATCTACCAAAGGATAAGTTGCAGAGTCACTAAAGTCATATTGCTCAGGATCAATATTGTCAGAACCTTTCATTGAAACTGATAAGCCTACTTTTTCAGTGGCATCCTCTACTTTGTCTACTAAGGCATCCAAAACCTTTTTACCAGCTTCTACTGCAAGTTCAGCCACGCCAGCCTGATGTTCACCGGTTTTGGATACTTGACCTTCACCCAATTGAATCGTATCGGCATGTAAGCCCACTCGTTTAGCGATCTGCTCTCTAAGCTCGGCACAAGCTAGGTAAATACTACTTCCGGCACTGGCCGCCCCAAAGCTACCGCCTGACCCAGGACTAGAGGGAAAACGACTATCCCCAAGTTGCATATCGATATGATCAATTGGCAGGCCTAATAGATCAGCAGCCACTTGTGAGAACACGGTATAAGAGCCGGTACCAATATCAGTCATATCTGATTCGATGACTGCTTTTACCCCTAAGGTCTTGGTAGGGTCTAATTGCAAGGTAGCCCGTGCTTCAGATGGCATAAGTTGGTTGCCTCTTGAGGCCACAGCCATACCAGTACCAATCCACCAATCGCCTTCTAAACGGCTGGCAGGTTCGCTACTGTGTTTTTCTTCCCATCCAAAAGCTTTAGATCCTTGCTCCAAACAAGCCAATAGCTGTCTGGTTGAAAAAGGAATTTGTTGTGAAGGATCTTCTTCAGGTTCATTACGGCGGCGAAGCTCGATAGGGTCAATACCCAACTGGCAGGCTAGTTCATCCATAGCACACTCTAAGGCTATTTGACCAACTGCTTCACCAGGAGCACGCATCGAACCTGATAGCGTCCAGTTCATATCGACCTGTTGATAACTCACCCTACGGTTCTCACCACGATATAAGTAATGGGTAGACAAGCCAGCCGGTTCAAAGAAGCTCTCATTAGGCAAGTTACTCGATATGCTGTCATGAATAATAGTGTTCAATACCCCATTTTCATCACAGCCTAAAGCAATACGCTGGCGGGTATTAGAGCGGCGAACGGTCGCTTCCATCACTTGCGGACGGGTCATCATTACCAGTACTGGTCTGTCTAGCTCTTTGGCTGCAATGGCAGCAGCTATTGATTCAGGAGAAATCCCTAACTTACTGCCAAAACCGCCTCCTACATAGCGAGAAATAACATTCACGTTGTCATTGTCGATCTCTAATGCGTCGGCAATTTGCTTTTGGCTAAAGGCTACCATCTGGTTTGAGGTATAAATGATCAGTTTATCGTCTTCCCAATATGCCAAGCTGCTGTGCGGCTCCATTGGTGAGTTGCTTTGATTGGGGGTGGTATAGACTCGGTCCAAAGTCACTGCAGATTGCTGCAACCCTTTCTCAGGGTCACCCTGTTTGCTATTTTTATCAGAACCTTCCTTCTCATTGACTTCATGAGCGTTTTTCAGCTGTTGTTTAAAGTCTAAAGCCGCTTCATCGGTCTCATCTTCATAGCTCACCACTAAGGCTTTAGCGCCCTCCGTAGCCGCCTCAAAGGTTTCCCCAACAACTATTGCTATGGGTTGGCCATGATAAGCGATGTCTATTGCCCCTTGGGTCGGCGCTTTCATCTTGCCGCCCTGCTGTGAGTTACGTAAGAAATGCTTAGCATCAGTAACCACTTTGATCACCCCTGGGATATCAGCCACTGACTCGGTATCAATGTTGGTCACTTTACCGTTGCTAATAGTCGCCCCAACTAAGACGCCAAACAGCCTATTGTCTTTATAGAATTCTGCAGAATAAGGGGCTTGGCCACTGACCTTAAGCGAGCCATCCACTCGGGCAACAGGTTTACCAACCAGCTTACTTGAAGTCTTATCAAAAAGGGTCTCAACAGGCCCGTTCATCATCATTCTTTTGGTAGGTTCAGAACCCAAGATATCTGTATCAAAAGCAGCCATGATTATGCATCCTTAGCGTTTACAGCACGCTCAATAATTTGTTTTAGTAATCGACGAGTTAAGGCAATTTTAAAGTCATTCTGACCCTGTCCTTGGGCATCTGCTAATAAGATATTTGCCGCTTTAACGATATCAGGCACACTGCCTTTACTACCTTCAAGACTGGCTTCAACTGCTTCATTACGCCAAGGCTGAGAGCCGATACCGCCAAAAGCCAATCTTACGCTGGTTAACATACCGTCCTCATCGACATCAATAACAGCAGCGGCTGACACCAAAGCGAAAGCATATGAGGCACGATCACGAATCTTATCGTAAGTGTGCATGCCTTTGATCGGCGGTGGTAATACCACATGAGTAATTAACTCACCTGGCTCTAATACCGTTTCAATATGTGGAGTGTCACCGGGCAGTTGGTAAAAGTCTTTAATTTCGATACTACGGGTAGAGCCATCTGCTTTTTGGGTTTGTAATGTGGCATCTAATAATCGCATGGCTACTGCCATGTCTGAGGGATGCTGAGCGATACAATGCTCGCTAGTACCTAAGATAGCCAATCCCCGATTTTCACCGCCGATAGCAGGACAGCCACTGCCTGGCTCACGCTTATTACAAGCGCTATCAGTCTGATAGAAATAAAAGCAGCGGGTACGCTGTAAGAAGTTGCCACCAGTGGTCGCTTTGTTACGCAGCTGACCAGAAGCTCCCGCTAGGATTGCGCGTGATAGCACGGGATAATTGTTAATGACTTGAGGATGAGCGGCCAAATCACTGTTGGTTACTAAAGCCCCTATGCGTAGTCCGCCTTCAGGGGTTGATTCGATTTGTTTTAATTCAAGTTGGGTAATATCGACTAATTTAATAGGGGTCTCAATTTCAAACTTCATTAAGTCAATTAAGTTAGTACCGCCACCAATAAAGGCAGCCCCTTCGGTACTGGCTTCCACGCAAGCAGGCTTTAGCTCATTGGCACGGAAATATTCAAATCGTTTCATGAGTTTATTCCTGTTGGTTGTGGGCGATTGGCAGTATTAGGGTTGGGGCTATTAGAATGTTGATCTGTTTGGGCGGGCGGAGATTTCAATTGAGCTTCACTAGGCGGTGGTGACCAGATATCAGTCACTGCTGAAGATAATGCCTCGTTCGAGAAGTCGACCTGGTTCTGCGGTTGCTGATTTTGTTGGATTTGTTTTTCAAGAACTTCAGTAATCGCTTTAATAATATTGGGGTAAGCTGAGCAGCGACAAATATTGCCACTCATACGCTCCGCTATCTCATGAGCCATCAACGCATTTGGCTGAGTTAAGTCTTCGGTGACATAGCTGGGCCAGTTTTGCTTTATCTCTTCTATAAGAGCTGTAGCTGAACAAATTTGACCAGGGGTGCAATATCCACACTGAAAGGCATCATTTCTTAAAAACGCTTTTTGTAAATCAGAAAGCGTTTCCGGTAAACCAATGCCTTCAATGGTAGTAATCTCGTCTCCTTCATGCATGACTGCTAGAGTAAGACAAGAGTTAACCCGTTGACCATTAATTAAAATGGTACAAGCCCCACATTGGCCATGATCACAGCCTTTTTTAGGACCAGTAATTTGTAACTGATGGCGACAGAGATCAAGTAAAGTAGTTCGGGGATCAAGGTCTTCGAATTGATAGCTTTTATTATTAATACTGAGCTTTAAGGTTGTCATGCTGGCGTCCGCTGGCAGGTGGGTTTGAGTAAAATCTTATAAAACTTTTAAATAAATAGTTATTCTGCTTTGCTATCTATCCTAATGAAAAATCAAAAGTTTTTTTATTATCTCGTGTTGTTGAACTGTGCTTTTTGGTAAACACAAAGACTGTTTTGTTTTAGATCGCTTAATAAACGGTTCTGCACAAGCGCTAAACCTTTGTTTAATTTAGGGTAAATAAAAATTCCTAGCCTAAAGAACATTGAACATAAAAAAAGACCCTCACCACCTTAAGTAGTGAAGGTCTTTGCTTTAGCATTAGCCTTTTTATATAACAAGCAATATTTATGCTAGGTTAATAAACCGCCATCCACATTGATACAAGCGCCTGTGGTATAGCTTGAAGCATCGGACACCAAGTATAATACCGTGCCTGCCATCTCGGAGGGCTGTGCCACCCGCTTTAACGGTATCATTGCCAGTGCCATGTTAAGCACTTTGTCATTTGAGGTGAGCGCTGAGGCAAACTTGGTATCGGTTAGTCCTGGCAGTAATGCATTGACTCGAATATTATCAGGGCCACACTCTTTGGCAAAAGCTTTGGTCATACTGATGACTGCCGCTTTGGTAATTGAATAGATGCCTTGCTTGTCACCTGGGCTTACCCCGTTTACCGATGCAGTGTTTAAAATAACCCCACCGCCCTGCTCGCGCATCATCTTGCCAGCCGCTGTCGACATAAAGAAATAACCCCGAATATTTACGTCAACCGTCTTATCGAACGCAGCCAGATCGGTGTCCAAGATATGACCATAATAAGGATTGGCAGCGGCATTGTTGACTAAGATATCAATACGACCAAACTCATTTTTGATGTGCTCAAATATGGCCTCAATCTGAGACATTTCGCCGACATGACAGGCGTAAGCCGTGGCTTTACCCCCGTCTGCTACGATACTATCAGCCACTGCCTGACACGCATCTATTTTGCGACTAGAAACAATGACTTCTGCGCCATAAGCAGCCAATAAACGGGCGATGGCTTCACCAATGCCACGACTAGCACCGGTTACCAGCGCCACTTTTCCAGTTAAATCAAATAAGTCTTTCATAAAAAATTCCTTTTTAGTAGATAAATACACGTTGCAGGCAAGATGCGGCATGGTTATGCTAACATACCCCCATCTAACGTTAAGCTATGACCATTCATGAAGGTGCTCTCATCACTGGCCAGCCAAGCAATCGCACTGGCAATCTCTTCAACCTTACCCAGTCGCCGCATAGGGCTGGCTTTAAGTAGAGCTTGTTGCTGCTTTTCACTCATATTAAGCATGCTGTTGCGTACCATAGGCGTATCGATAAAGCTTGGGCAGACAGCATTAAACCTTATATTGGCACGGGCATACTCAATCGCTGCTGATTTGGTCAGGCCAATTACCGCATGCTTTGAGGCACTGTAAGCCGACAGCATGGGGGCTGAGCGTAGGCCGGCAATAGAGGCTACGTTAATCACTTGACCACCACCATTAGGGCTCAGGCAAGCAATAGCAGCGCGCATACAGTGCCAAACCCCTTTCACATTTACCGCCATGCAGCGATCAAAGTCGTCCTCTGTTAACTGGTGTAGCGGCGCTGGCGGATGATCAACCCCCGCATTATTGATGACCACATCAAGGCCTCCCAATTGCTTCAGTGCATAAGCAAATAACGCTTCAACTTCAGCAGCTTGAGTGACGTCTACTTTCATAAAGCTTATCGTTTGGCCTGACGCCTGAGCTTGTTCTGCTAAAGCCTGGCCCAAATCCTCAGCCAAATCAGCAATGACTACTTTGGCACCGCGACTGGCCAATAGCCGTGCGCTGGCTGCGCCAATACCTGAAGCGCCGCCTGTAATTAAAATGCGTTTATTTAAAACGTTTGCGACGGTTTTATTGGTTTCAAATTCCATTTTGATACTCAGCTTAGTTGGGTTTTTATGTTGAATGCTATGAGATTAAGGGCTATTAAACTCAGGGTTATCCAATTGACAGATAATCGTTATACATTTAACAGATAGTCAATTTAAAGCAGTTAGAACCACTGTGGCTGCATATCGCTACACACTGAATTGTCATTGGTTAATAGTCCAATATCGCGTTGAATAAGCGGTAATTCCCAATCGATAAAGTATTTTGCAGCCTGTATTTTGCCGTGATAAAAGTTTTGTTTATCGCTATCTTCAGTGAGCGCCAATAATTGCTCGGCTTTGCTGGCTTGACGGATCCAAATCCAGCTTATGATAATAGTGGCAAATACATTCATCAGCGCTTGAGCATTGGCAGTTAAGGTGGCCACCTGCGGTGTGGTTAAGGTTTGACCCACATGCTGCAATAAGGGTTGCAACTGTTCAATATAAACCGTTAATTTTTTGGCGAGTTTGACGGTTTGTGGGGTGGTAATGGCCGTTAAATCTCGAGTTATTTCTTGCTGTAGTACTTTTAACCCCAGGCCCTGATTTTGCCATAGTTTACGGAAGGTTAAATCCAGGGCTTGAATGCCATTAGTGCCTTCGTGAATGGGATTTAGGCGGTTATCACGCCAAAACTGCTCCGCTTGGTATTCTCTGGTATAGCCTGCACCGCCCAATACTTGAATGCCTAAATCATTGGCTTTAGGACCATACTCTGACGGCCACGCTTTTAATACTGGGGTCAACAAATCCAATAGCTCAGCCAATTCTTGCTTTTGGGTCTCATCGTCACAGGTATTAATGCGATCAATTAAGTTTGAACCATACAAACACAGAGATATCCCACCTTCGCTATACGCCTTTTGGGCCAACAGCATCCGCTTCACATCGCCATGCTCGATAATTGGTGCAGCGTCATCTTCTGGTCTTAAATTTGGTGCGACACGTCCTTGTAACCGATCTTTAGCATAGGCCAACGAATACTGATAGCCACGATAACCTATCATTGCCGCCCCAAAGCCCACCGCGATACGGGCTTCATTCATCATCTTAAACATATAGCGAAGACCAAAGTGCTCCTCACCGATCAGATAGCCGACACACTCATTCTTATCACCAAAGCTCAAAGCAGTCGAAGTGGTGCCACGATAGCCTAGCTTGTGAATTAAACCCGCTAAATGTACGTCATTACGCTCGGCAACTTGACCTTGCTCGTCCAAACGGTATTTGGGAACCACAAATAAGGAAATGCCTTTTACCCCTGCCGGCCCACCCGGAACTTTGGCCAATACCAAATGCACAATATTATCTGACAGCTCATGATCGCCGCCTGAGATATAAATTTTACTGCCACGGATACGATAAGTGTCATCCTCTTGCTTGGTGGCTGTGGTCCGAATATCTGCCAATGACGAGCCTGCATGAGGCTCAGTCAACGCCATCGTTCCAGTAAATTCACCGGTTAACATGCGCGGGATAAAGGCTTTTTTTATTGTATCATCGGCAAAGTGAGTCAACACATTGATGGCCGCTGAAGTCAAAAAGGGATAGGCTGTGGTAGCTGGGTTTGCCGCCATAAAATAACCACTTAGCGCGGTCATTACGGTCTCTGGCAGCTGCATGCCACCCTCTTCAAAGTTATAACGCCCGGCAATAAACCCCGACTCTCTAAAAGCGTCGAAGGCAACCTTTACCTCTTTAATCATGCTGACTTTTTGGCCATCGAACTTAGGCTCATCCTTGTCAGCGATGGTGTTATGAGGTAGAAATAAATCAGTGGCGATTTTTTTGGCGGTATCGATAGTGGCATCGAAGGTTTGGCGTGAATGTTCAGCAAATTTGGGATGCTGACATAATTTTTCGGTGTCTAATACGTCGTAAAGTTGAAATGGTAATTCATACTCATTAATTAAAGTTTGCGCTTCCATGCTGTTTTCTCTTCTTTGTCTTAAATGGGATATTAAGTAGATTCATCTTAATTCATTTTTACACATTAGCCTATTGTCTTTTATATAATAATTGACGCCATAAAAGATCCTCCTTAGGCTTTAATAAAGGTTAGTCATAAAGAATTACCAAAATAGGGTTATAACTTATTTAGCTTTTGCACATTTAGCATTCTATAACTTGGATAGCAGGTAATTTGAACCTTATCAAAATCACTGTTATGCGTTAAAGGTAAATCACCCCCTATTTGCTCACTTCTCTCAAGCGAAAGTATGATATCCGGCTGATATTTATCAGTGTGAATTAATAACCACAATTCATTCAACTGTCTTCTATTATGATAAGATTTGGTTTTGGATTGTTTCTTTTTCATTACTTCATCCACATCTTTTTGAGTAATAATAGAGATACTCCTCCCCTTTCTAGACTCCCTAAATTTGTCCTGAGGCATATAAGCGGTTTTCATAGGTTTTTTGAAACGCTCAGCAATTAAATAATTGTTTTCACCCTCATTTATATGTCGCTCCATATTTTGCTTGGCTACTAAATTTAAAGCTTGCCAGTACCAACGCTTAGTTATGAGTCCGGTATCGTTCATCTGTGTCCGAAGTCTTGGTATGGTAGTCAATTCAACCCCAATGTAAACCATTTGATCGTTTTCACAGAACACAAGGGTAAAATCCGGTTCATTACCATCATCTTTACCTGAGATAATATGTACTGGGTCCAAGCCTTCGATCGCGAGGTAATGGCTAAGATACACCCATTCTTTTTGACGTTTGATCTGATTTTTCAGATTTACGCCTCGATGCTCTCCCTCTGCATGTTGCTCTGCATTATTGGCTTTTTTTTGAGGGTTAATTTGTTCTGTATTTGGGTCGTCACTATTTAGCACTGTAGTCATAACGCCTTAAGATTAGTTATCGGTTTCATTCATTTTAATGTAGCAGTAAAAACTATCTTTAACAAAATTGTTAATAAAATATTGAACAGGCGAATACAGTTATCCTTCTTTCTCAATACTAAGTAAGGTACGCTTTTTATCCAATCCCCCGGTATAACCACCCAAACTTCCATCGCTAGCCACTACTCGATGACAAGGGATGATAATACTAAATGGATTTTTGCCATTGGCGTTGGCCACCGCGCGGTAAGCTGTCGGTTTATTGATATTTTGAGCCAATTGAGCATAGCTGATGGTCTGCCCATAAGGGATTTTCTGCAGAGCGCGCCAGACACTTTGCTGGAAAGGAGTTCCTAATGATAAATCAAGTGCTATATCAAACTGATGAAGCTCGCTGGCAAAATATTGCTCTAGTTGAGTGATGGTGTTTAATAACAATGCCTCAATTGGATTTTTTTTGCTTAGGCTATTTTTATCAATAAACTGAAAGTCTTCGTCACTGAGTTTGTAGTGCTTTTTCAGGGGATGTATTGATTTTGATTCAGACCACTCTTGATCATTTGCTAGCCAATCTAAGCTGAGTAATTTTGGCGACTCGGAGGCCAAATCAGACGCAATGAGTAGCAATCTGTACTGTGCAAACTGAGTGATGGTAACAATCATTATCACGGTCCTCAAACAAAAAAATGGCACCTTATGATGCCATTTTTTTAAGATTAAAGCTTACTTTTTGAGATAGACGTAAGCCTATTATTCATCAGTTTCAAACAATGCGGCCACAAACTGCTTCGGACTAAAGGCACGTAAGTCATCAATAGACTCGCCCACTCCGATATAGCGGATTGGAATGTCTGTGGTATTGGCAATGTTAAATACCACACCGCCTTTGGCCGTTCCATCAAGCTTAGTAATGGTAATACCCGTTAACGGCACCACCTCATTAAACAGTTTTACCTGATTGATAGCATTCTGACCGGTACCTGCATCGAGTACAATCATACCTTCATGCGGTGCAGTGGGATCAGATTTACGCATGATTCGTACCACTTTTTCAAGCTCAGCCATTAAGTGCGTTTTATTCTGCAAACGACCCGCAGTATCGGCAATCAACACATCAATGTTTTTTGCTTTCGCTGACTGCATGGCATCAAACACCACTGAAGCACTGTCAGCACCATGACCTTGAGCCACTACAGGAATATTATTGCGCTCACCCCACACTTGCAGCTGTTCAGTAGCCGCAGCTCTAAAGGTATCACCAGCTGCTAACATCACTGACTTACCTTCAGCTTGTAAGCGCTTGGCCAGCTTACCAATGGTAGTAGTTTTACCCACACCATTTACCCCTACTACCAAAATCACAAACGGCTTTTTGGTGGTATCAATGATTAAAGGCGCAACTTTAGGTTCTAGGATTTCAACCAACTCTTTTTGCAAGGCTTTATACAAAGAATGCGAGTAGATCAAATCACCACGGGCGGTTTGTTCTGTCAGACTCTTAATAATCTTATCGGTAGCTTCTACCCCAATATCGGCGACCAATAGCTGGTCTTCAACTTCCTCAAGCAGCTCATCATCAATCTCTTTACCACCGATCAAGATATTGGCCACACCTTCCGCTAGGTTCTTACGAGACTTGGTAAGACCTGACTTCATACGGGAGAACCAACTGCCCTTCTTTTTACCTTCAGACTCTTCAGTAGCTTGCTGTAGTTCAGTCGCTTGCGGTCTAGTAGCTTCTGTAGGTGTTGGCGTAACAGTAGGCGCAGCCGGCTGCGGTTTAGGTTCTGTGCTTAAGGCTGGAATTACTTCTTCAGGCTCTAGCTGTTCAACCCTCGGCGTCTCAATAATAGGTATGTCTGGGGTACTGACCAAATCTGGGAGGGTAATATCATCGTCATCCAGCTCATCTAAGCTGCCATCAAGGTCAATGACTACGCGAGTTGGATTATCTGCATTATTCATGGGACATCTCTTTATTTATAAGGTTTCTAATAATAGTTAAATAAGCATAAAAAGGATTATTCATTAAATTGTTTTATTGTGGCTTAGTTTACCATAGTTGCCCCAAAGCTTGATAACCCTCTGACTTGACCCTCCAAAATCGAAAAATAACTCCTTTGATTGGTTATAATTTCGATGGAAAGCTTACTTAAGGCCAGGCCTACCCTAGCAAAAGGAGCCAGAAACCTAATAATCGAAGAAAATTTTAAAATATATTTGACACCTAGGAAATTATGTATATAATACGCTCCTACATTCAGACGATATAGATAACCGTTTTGAATAGCTCAGGGTGATTAGCTCAGTTGGTAGAGCGTCTGCCTTACACGCAGAATGTCGGCAGTTCGAGCCTGTCATCACCCACCATATTTTAGAAAAATCACTTCCTTTAGAAAGTGGCTAAATATTCTAAAGCGACCTAAGCAGCGGTAGTTCAGTTGGTTAGAATACCGGCCTGTCACGCCGGGGGTCGCGGGTTCGAGTCCCGTCCGCTGCGCCATATTTTAAAACTGGTTTTTAAAACAAAGTTTCAGCCTCAAGTATTTATACTTGAGGCTTTTTTGTGTCTGTTAATTTTTAAACTACCCTCTTCTCTCTCCTACTTATATAGCCCTATGGAAATACCCCATTCTTAACACAACATCATCGTAGAATAATTAAGCCACCTGTCTGTATTCAGCGGGTGTCATATCATTAAGTAAATCATGGGGTCTTTCAGTGTTACAAACCTTACTCAGTTATTTTTTCAATAAAACTCTGCCATATAGGAGCAACATTATCGTCACTAAAACGTTGTGAGCTCTCATAAGCATTTTTTGAAAGTTCAGCATTCAAATTTTCATCCTTTAACACTTTTACAACTTTATCTACAAAAGCGGATTCATCATCTTTGTCTATCAGATAACCATTTTTTCCATCATCTATCATCGTAGACGGTCCATATCGAATATCATTAGACACAACTGGACAACCACAAGCTAAGCTCTCCATGACAACAAGCGAGAAAGCCTCATAGTGACTTGTTAAGAGTGAAAGTCTAGCCTTTGAAAACTTGTCATAAATATTTCTGGTAAATGGATTGATAGTGATATGCTCATCCATGCCAAGCTCTTTGATAAGTTGCTTTAATTTTCCCTCTAAAGGGCCATAGCCATATATATCTAATGTCGCAGTTGGTATTTTCTTAACTACTTTTGCGAATACATTAATCATAAAAACATGGTTTTTTTCTGGTCTATAACGCCCTACCGCTACTACCTTATTAGGTATCCGCTTATTAAAATTCACTCGCTGTGGGAAGTAATCTACGACATGTGGGATGCAATAAGTATTATTAAAGTCTCGGCATCTTGTAATGATATCCTGTCTTTGTTGTTCAGTTAATATAATCACACCATCTTGTTCTTTCATATTTCTAAAATAGTAACTTCTGAAGTCACTCTGCATATTCAAAGGCTCTTTTAAGTGTGAAGTATGTGATACCGGAACCATTTTCAATAGTGGTGTTACTTTACTTCTTATACTGTCAATTAATCGTACATTTCTATCAACAATTACATTAACCTGATCGCTAGATTGATAATTATTAAAGTAAAACTCAAGTAGATACTTTATAAAATCTTCATGACTATCGAACACTGTTGTCGGAATACCATACTCATCATGGATAATAATTTTATTTAATAAGTTCTTCCCATCCTTTTGAATAAAAAACTTTTGAAAACATAGCGTTCCATCTGCACGATAAAAGAACTCTGAAATTCTCTCTTTAGATTGAGGCTTAAACACGCATACTCTAGATAAAAACCCCTTAGGATCGAAGTTATCTAATCTATAGCGTTCTCCATTATCGTCATGGTAGTGTATATAAGAGACAAGACCAGTCTTTAAATTATAGAATTTAGTAATACATTTTTTACCATTCTTAAAAACTTCCACCTTCCGTTTAATTTGTTTATTAGATACCTCGGGTGAAAACTCTATCAATTTAGTTGAACTTTCAAGTTGATAAAACTGATAAAGATTGACGTGTTTAAAGGATTCTGGAACTTTGTTTATTTTTTTTAGATCTTCGATAGTTTCATCTATAGTTAGATTATAAGCCATAGTTAAAAAAACAGGCTTTATATTCAACTTTTCAATAAAAAGTTTACTTCTTTTTAATGCTGCACTTTCAATACCTGCGTAGTTTTCTAAAAGATTATTATTAAAGAAAACAAAATGTTGCTCTCTAGGAGTCACCTTTGATGATGCCTTTTTATTAGTGCGTATCAAATTTGTATTAGTATGATTCTTAGCTCTTTTAATATCAAATGGCGCCTTACTTGGATGGTCTAATTCAATATGGATAGGAAGGGTTATGAAATTATTATTTTTATAATTATAATCATCTGTAGCTAACAACCTTACTTTTAATACTAAAGGAACGTTATCCCAAGCCGCCATATAGGAGGGACGTAATCCATAATAATCACGGTAAATCTTGCCTACTTTGCACTGCGATGTCGGTATCTGCCAATCACATAACTCATGGTGCATACCCACTCCCCAAGGAGACATTTCCGAATTAAATGCTGGATGAGCTTGAAAATCAATACATAAATCAGTATCAACTGATTCTACACACTCCCAGTAGGACTCAACCCATAACATAGTTCTTTGAGTAATAACTTTTGGATAAATTCGAACACCCACTAGTTTTAGAGAACCAAAACTAATAGGAGGTATTTTTGCATCAGTTGGCACTTCATCAACTATCAAATCTTTTGGCAAAGTTTTGTACTTGGATTGGTTTAAGACTTCTAAATCATATTTATCTTTTATAAATGGCAATAACTTTTTGTTTGTTGTTATATTTGCATCTAGTAAACTGCAAACACCATCCTTGGTATTAATAGTTACTTTGTTGTTTAGTTTTAGACACTTCTCTGCATATCTTTCAGATATACTAATTTTAGTTTGTAAGTTTGGAGTTATAGTATGTCCAAATTTTTGAACTAGTGGATGGAAAACGACTGAATGAACACCTTTTTCAGAAACTTGCATTTCAAACAACCCAGTGTCTCTAACTCTTCCAATTGAATCTAGCAATAAATCACCAGCATCATAAATTATAGGCTTGCCCTTATATATTTCAGTACCTTGAAGTTTGTGGGCCGAGGTACCTAATACTGCATCTACTCCAAGATCTATTAAAATTCGGCCTAATCTTCTCTCAGCTTCTATTGGTTCTTCTCGTTCATTAGCCCCCCAATGAATTGCAAACAGAATGATATCGGCATTAGCTTTTGCCTCTATAAGAGGTTTTTTGTATCTTTTAATCCATGTTTCAGTTTCCGTTACAGGTATGTAGCTAATGCCTGCAGACTTACTAGATGCTGCAAAATATTTCATTGTTGTATCAGAAGCAAAAATTGCAACTTTGACACCATCCAAATCAATATATCTTGGCAGAAGAGCTTCTTCTAAAGTTTTACCTGCACCGACACACTCTATACCCACCTCTTTTAACAGCTCTTCCTGTTGAGCTAGTGCATCCATGCCATAGTCTCCACTATGGTTATTAGCACAAGTAACAACATCCACTCCTGACTCTGTTAAAATTTTAACCATTTCAGGTCTAGCACGATAGTAATAAGGTCCACCCTCACCTTTATTAACACCTTGTTGACGTAATACTGATACAACACATTCAAGATTGATAATACTAAGATCTGCTTTATTTAAAATATTAGTTTGTATTGCATTTTCAACCCCCATATTTTTACTAACATAATGCTGACGCCGACCTAAATTAACATCTCCTCCCCAAACTATTTTGCGAGTGTTTTTATGTTCCTCCTGACCTTTTTCACTATAAATAATAGTCTGAGTTGGATAGGTTGAATTATCTACAGTGCTGGTTAAGAGTTCATGATAAGCAACCCAACCTGACAGATAATGCTGAACATCATCAATACGGACTCTAAATGCGTGGTGACGAATAAAGCAACCATGCAAAATAGTATTAGGTTTCTTATAAAACATAGCCATTTCAGGGAAGAAAAAGCCATTAACAAGATAATTGGCGCGAGCGTGTAATGCCTCATAAAAGTCTGCTACATCAAATTCTTGCAATACATCCTTATGCTCAGGATGCTCATCAAGCTTAAGTAGCATCTTGTGAAATGCCATACTTAACTCTAACAATGTAGGATAAGTGGTGATCCGATTTTTGATGAAATCAGTAAATCCTTTAACATTATTTACTGCAAACTGAAAATATTTCTTCTCTGGTCGGTGGATAACCATCTCATTGGTACAATAAGACAGCCAATGATCATGAGCCCCATTATGACCAGAGTCTGACTCAATAAAGTAATCAAACGCCAACTCAACACAATCGATCCAGCGTTCGTCCCTATCGATACCATATAAGCGCATCAACCCAAATACTGCTTCACCGTCATAATAAATAACATGATTTTCAGAGATGACTTCTAACGTATCTGCATTTAAAACATGAACAAACTGACCAGAAGGTTTTTGCATCGCAAGAATACCATTTGCAAGCTTCTTGCTTAGTTCCAGGAATCTTGGATTATGCTCAGAACTGTTAAATACTTGAATGTATTTTACTAGCGCCAAAATACAAACCGCATTAGCACCTAGCTTAATCGTATTATTTATCTCTAATACATAGGCTTTATTGTCTGAATAATGCTTAATTACGTTATTTTCCAAATAAAGCAACGCTGATTCAATTTGCTGCGCAATAAAATCAAGGTTTTGAGACTCTAATTGATACTCACGACAGAAGCTATACCCCTCTATAAGTGAATAGACACTACTGGCATGGCGTAGCGTATTGTAAGTATTGATATTTCTACCAAAACAAGGAAAATGCCCGTATTCAAAACGTCCATTAGGCTTTACTTGGTTGGCTAAGTATTGAGTTATTTTATCGATTAAATCTGATGTTATTTCTGCTGTTAATGAAGGTATTTGGCGATGACCGTGACGTCTAGGTAAGGTACACAGAGTTTCAATGTCATCTGTTTGTGCGTCAAAAAATATACCTGAGGTCTGAAAAACGATCAGTTCCATCTCATCATCAAAGCTTGGAATATTGTCACTGCTGTGTCGTGATTTGATGTAATTGTTTAGATTTTTAGGATTAACTTTTGCATATGACACTTCATTGCCTGCATATAAACAGGCATTGGCATTAAGCTCCATCTCAGTCAATAAGCACCACGGCTTAGTATTACCTCTGTATGCAAGACCTGAACGGAAATAGTTGCGTTTATAACGTCTAAGTTCTTTCTTAAAATCTTTCCAAGTAAACTGTTTTTCTTTGGTAACCCACTCTAATCGCAACCACCTTAATGAGTTATCAAACTTACTTATTGCCCATTTCAATTTATTTAAAAGCAATTCTAGAACACGCTTACCACCCTCTTCTGTCATGTCTTTATGGCTAATAATGGGCGTGATAACTTTTGCCCGTTTATACCCATCTGATACAGAAACAATTAATGTATTGGCCAATTCGCCTTGACGATTTGTATTTTTCCAATGATTAATAAACTGTTGGAAATTTTCAGTAAGCAATTTTTCTAAGTTATTGGATTTCATTGTCTTCTCTAGTATTTTATAGCGGTTAAGCTTAATAAGCTTTGACATCTTTTTTGAATACTTTCTTGCAGTATTTTTAATATCACATATCTCAAGCAATTTAGTCTGTCTTTTTAAACATATCTCACTATATATAATAAGGCAGAAAATAACCCCATAAACTGTATCCAACTTATGGGGCCTAACTCAATCAAATTCTATATGGCTATATTTAGCTGGTATTAGATAATATTTATATTAGGATCAATATAAATCTGTATCGATTTATCACTACCTAATTGCCATATATCGTACACTTGGTCACCTAAAGTAGTCTGCTCAACAGTAGACCAGTTGCTACCTTCTAAATTAACAGTATCATCACTACCACCCCTCACGTAGATAGCAGAATTAACATCTTCTGCTGCTACATTTAAGGTATTAGCGCCAGTACCATTAATATCTATGACCTCAGTTTGCATAATATCGGCTAAACTAATCACTTGATCTGCACCCTCAAAGCTCAGAACATTAAGCCCTTCGGTTGAGGTAACTGATAAGGTATCTGAAAGATGCACAGCATCTTCAGTATTAACACTATAGTTAGCAACCCTACCAATTACTGCTACTTGCCACTCAATACTATCCATATCCAAAAGCTCATTAAGATCAGTAGCGTCCACTTTAAGCAGACCCTCAAACTCAGAGTTACCATTACGATCGACCATGAGCACACCGTTTTCATACGTCAAGTAATTACCGATGTTATCTTCGGTCTGATTACCATCAAGCAAGCGAGTGATGTCGATTTTATCGCCTTGTGCAACTTTAAAGTCAGTCCAGGTATCAATACCATTGTTACCATTTCCGCCTTCATTGCCGCCAAGGTTTTTAAAGATAACGGTATCAGCGCCTTCACCCATAGCAAACGTATCATCTGCTGCGGAGCTGAAGGCAATATCCCCATGCTCAGATGCAGTAATACTTTGACCCACGTTAATTTCTAAGGTGGCTGTCTCCTTAACACCCGTTACTGAAGTGGTCTGGTAGCTGAAGGTCTCAATACCGTAGGCTTCACCGCTCGGCTTGTAGCTGTAGTTGCCATTTTTCTGAACAGTCAGAGTGCCGTAGAGCCCTTCAATCTCAATAGATTGCGCTCCTTTGTTTGGATCGCTGACAAAGACGGTTTTATTTCCGATTTTCAGCTCAGCAACATTATGGCTACCAGTATCGTTCTCTAGCAGTGCGCCAGTGACAGGGTTGATGGCCGTTGCAGTATACTTGTCAAGATACTGTGACGTCGTACTAAAACTAGAATCATTTGGGCTTAAAAACCCAGCACCGGCTACACGTTTAATTTCAAGTGTGTAGTTACCCGGCGCTAGATTATCGATAGTGACATCTAGGGGCTTGTATTGTGCAACACCCAAAATAGAACCATCAGCCTCTGTTTCACCAGATATGGTCTCCTGAGTTTCATTATTAGTGATAGTGTAAGTTAGCTTAGTTCCTCCGGTTGACTTGCCGATTTTTAACGTCGCACTAGTCAACGTGTTTTCAGCAACGGTAAAGTCCTTAGTAAGTTGTGTAGTCGCTCCCGGCACACGATCAATAACCTTCTTTGTGATTACTGAGTTCTGCATTGCAACAATCACATCATTGAAATCATCAAGGGCTGCATGAGTACCTATTTTGATATTCAAGTTCTGTACAACAGCTTTACCATCAGCATCTAAGGTCACTAAGCGGAAAAATTCAACTGAACCATAAGGCGGCACGCTTTCAGGAGTATTAACAGTGTAGGTATAGCTACCGTCACTTTGAATGGTTAAAATCCCATATTCTCCTGTAACTACCGTTGGTTTACCTGGTTCTACCGCCTCACCAGCAGCTTTAAGCACAATAGTTCCATCAGCTGTCACATCACCTTCAACCGAGCCGGAAAACTTAGAAGGCTCGTTGTAGTCGTAGACTTTATCATGTGTGACAGAAAGAGCACTACCACCAAGGGCGCCTACTCCTGATTTGGTTTGCAGTGTTGCCACGTAGGTTCCTTCACCAAATTGCAAGGTAGCCTCACCTTTAACCAGAGCGCCACTACCAAATATACCGACAGGTACTTCAAACCAATTTTCCTTGTAGTGAATTTCCTCTAACTGCTCAGTTTCCTTATTTAACTTGTAAATTACTAAATCAAATGCTGCAGCTAATTGTAATACACCACCTGACTGACCTTCGAAGCTCAGTTCTCTGACCTGACCTTGGTCCACGGTAAAATCCATAAATCCTTGTGTACCAATAACTTCAGCACCTAATACTGGGCCAAGAAGACCTACACCTAATAACTCAAAACTTCCTACGGACTTAATGTCTGAGTGTTCAGTGTCAAGAGTTACTGTTGGCTCTGCATCAAGCACTAAAGTATCAGTCAATTCAGCAACGTGTTCTATCGAACTGTTATTCAGCTGAATCGTTAGGCTCGCCGTAGAAGCATTGCCATTTGGTGAGCTCACCTCATAGTTAAAGACTTCATTTATACCATATGGACCTTTAAAATTACTGCTGACTTGATACTCGTAAGAACCATCAGAGTGAATCGTTAACGTACCATGCTCTCCCTCAATTACCGTTGGCGCATAGTCAACAACAGGGACAGCACTCTCGCCATCAGCTACTTTAATTGAAGTTAACTTAGAGCCTAGCGGCAACTCATCAGCGACCGACGTTAGAGCCGATGCCTGTCCGTCTTTTACTCCAGTCAAAACATTACCTGTAGCCGTGCCAGCAATAGATAGAGCATCGTTATAATCAAAGGTTTTATCTTCACGGGTATATAATGATGCGCCATCCAATATAGAAATCCCTTCGCCTGGCGCCATAAAAAACTTCCACTCTCCTTCTGTCAGGGAGAATTTTGTTAATTCAGACTCGCTATAAATCACAGAGACTATCCAGTGTTCTTTAACAATCTGTTGCTCCCATACATTAGTAGACTCATTGAGTTTATATCCATATAAATGTATAGTGGCACCCAACTGAATTCCGCCAGAATTACCTAGCAGAGTCACTTCTCTTACCTGATTTTTGCCTACAGTAAACTGCAAAGAATTATCAACTAGCTGGCTTAACACATCTACACTCAAAACAGGGCCCAAACCTATAGTAGCCACATTGACCTTAGTGATTGATTGCAGATTTTCTTCTTGGACTGTCGTAACCTGCGGTTCAATCTCCAATACCAAATCATGGAAATCATTTGCAGCCGCAATAATTTCACCAGTACCTACAATATGCACTGTAGATTCAGACTCATTATCTGCTGCATCTGTAGCTGTCACCGATAAAATGGTTCCATCTACTAAGGCCGGATTGAAAGTGTACGTATACCCTCCGTTTTCATCAGCTGCACCCTGAGCCAACTGATTACCCGCAGAGTCTTTAACCGTAATGATGGCGTTCGGCTCAGTTGTTGCTGTTAAACTAGCATTATCCTCAGCCATCTCTACCACCGGCTTTTCTGGTGCTGTGGTATCAGGTACATATACGGTTACTTTCTCTGATCTGTTACCAGCACCATCCATCAAACCTACCGCTAGCTGCTCGCCATTAGTTAATGCTGGATCTAATTCAATAGAGAGATTACCCTCTGCATCAACCACACCTTCTGCTACATAGTTACCTTCACTATCAGTAATTAGCACCTTGGTTCCTGCCTCACCCTTACCGGTGAGCAAGTTGCCCTCTTTGTTAACTGTTAGATCAGTAGGTTGCTCTGGAGCTGTAGTATCAAAACCACCTGCTAAATTGATTGTCAGCTTTGCCGATGACTCATTAACACCATCTGAAATAGTGTAAATAAACACATCGCTTTGACCTTTAGCAGCGTAATCTCCGTTAGCCGTATAGGTGTAACTACCATCCTCATGGATGGTCAATGTTCCATATTGACCTTCAATATCTACATTCGACATGTCTGACGGAATAAGCACCTCTTGCTCAGCAAAGACAATCTTAGTTACTTTGGTATCAGCATTTACAGTATCAGCACCATCTTCATCACTAATTACGTTGCCGCTGACCGTTGCACCACTGGCAAAAGTGATTTCAGTCAGCAAGGCAGTCACCTCAGTGTTTTGCAGCAAGCTCAAAGTATTGCTTAACACTGCCTCGGCCAATATCTCTAGGACTGGATCAAGTACTGAGGCTAATTGGCCAAGTAACAACGGCTGAAGCCCCTCAACCACACGACCAATTTCAATTTCAGTTGTTAAGTCAAAAATACTATTTAAAATAGGTCGAACCACGGTGCCTAAACCCACACCTAATGGACCATTTAGCGCATTTTCAATAACATTTAAAATTGCTTGCTGGTTATCCGCACCAAGTAGAACACCATTTTGACCTAGTTCTTCTAAGCTCAAATCACCTACCAGTGTAGGCAATATAGCCCGATCGCCACGTACAACAATGGTGTAATCACCTGGCTCTAAATCTATGAATGTGGCTTCTAGATATCCATTTTCATTACCGGTTAAACCTAATATAGGTAAGCCAGCAACATCCCCAACTAGCGGACCATTTTCTGTTCTAGCCTGTCCAACCAGCTCGCCGTCTTTATAAACTTCAATCCTGAAAGCATCTGCAACACTCACAAACTCAACTTGCTCAACTTTAACTTGGAGCTCACCACTGGAGCCCTCAGCTACGGTAACGTCAACGCCCGTAATCTCTGAATTATCGCCTTCAATTAATCCGAGTAGTTTGAATGCATTGTCTGATTTCAGCGTAATATTGGTTTGTGCTGCACCCATAGCAACGTTGTTTTCGTCGTCTACGGCTTCAATAACTACGAAATCAGAGTCGCTGTCTGAATCGCTATCCGAGTCTGAGTCGCTATCCGAATCCGAGTCACTGTCTGAGTCAGAGTCGCTATCCGAGTCTGAGTCGCTGTCAGAGTCTGAGTCGCTGTCAGAGTCAGAATCGCTGTCTGAGTCAGAGTCGCTGTCAGAGTCCGAATCGCTATCCGAATCAGAGTC
>NZ_DGDC01000019.1:35952-36619 GCF_002385225.1 Psychrobacter sp. UBA3962
CTATCCGAATCAGAGTCGCTGTCTGAGTCAGAGTCGCTGTCAGAGTCTGAATCGCTATCTGAGTCTGAGTCGCTGTCAGAGTCTGAATCGCTATCTGAGTCTGAATCCGAGTCGCTGTCCGAGTCCGAGTCGCTATCCGAATCAGAGTCACTGTCCGAGTCTGAATCGCTATCTGAGTCCGAGTCGCTATCAGAATCAGAATCACTGTCCGAGTCCGAGTCACTGTCCGAATCAGAGTCACTGTCAGAGTCAGAATCGCTATCCGAATCTGAATCGCTGTCCGAGTCAGAGTCAGAATCGCCGTCTGAATCAGAGTCGCTGTCTGAGTCAGAGTCGCTATCTGAGTCAGAGTCGCTGTCCGAGTCTGAATCGCTGTCTGAGTCAGAGTCGCTGTCAGAGTCAGAATCGCTATCTGAGTCTGAATCGCTGTCAGAGTCAGAATCGCTATCTGAGTCAGAGTCGCTGTCAGAGTCTGAATCGCTATCTGAGTCCGAGTCGCTGTCAGAGTCGCTCTCAGAATCAGAATCACTGTCCGAGTCCGAATCGCTGTCTGAATCAGAGTCACGATCTGAGTTTGAATCACTGTCAGAGTCAGAATCGCTGTCAGAGTCAGAATCGCTGGCAGAATCAGAGTCAATATCGGAATCGGATTAGATAGCTGAGGCAG
>NZ_DGDC01000027.1:0-34862 GCF_002385225.1 Psychrobacter sp. UBA3962
TGTATTTCAGGACGAGACACAAGCCAACAAACAAATGAAATTAGCACATAAATACAACCGAACAAACTAATCCGCTAAAGCCTGAACCAGCTCAAAACGTGGTACCGTTTTGCCCTCGACGGTTACCGTTTCAGTAAACATCTCTAGCGGGCGCACCCACACATCATAATTACCATAAAGACAACGGTATACCACAAGCGACTCCTCAGTTTCTGAGTGACGTGCTGTGTGTAGCACTTGATAGAGACTGCCTTTGTAATGGCGGTAGATACCTTGGGGTACGCTTTTAATGGTCACTTTATTACTCATCCTGTTTTAGTGGTTTATGGCTGTGCTTTTGCTAACATCAAACTTCACACTCTAAACAAAAGCGTTAAGCACAAAATTTAAGCAATAGTCACTCGAGCAAAGGCTTTTTTGCCGGCCTGAATCACCACAGTTTGACCCGAAGTTAAACTAAAACCTGCATTCACTTCTTCGCCATCAACTTTAACCGCATTGCGTTTTAGCATGTCTTTGGCAGCCGCACTGTTTTTAGCCAGGTCTGCTTGGTTTAAGATTTGCGTAATAAACAAAGCGTCTTGACCGTCTTCCAGCTCTAGAGTCACCTCTGGTAAATCCACAGGCAACTCACCATCAGCTAAGACGTTACCCGCTGATTTATGAGCATTGGCTGCAGCTTCTGCTCCATGGAAACGTTCAATAAGCTCTTCTGCTAAGATGCGCTTGATCTCTTGTGGGTTACGACCCTCTTCCATCTCTTTCATTAGCGCATTCACCTCTTCCATAGGCTTGAAGCTTAGGAATTCATAATAACGCTGAATCAGATCATCTGGCATAGACAACAGCTTTTGGTACATAGTGCCTGGCGCATCGTCTACACCCACGTAGTTGCCTAGTGACTTAGACATCTTATTTACGCCATCTAGGCCTTCTAAGATCGGCACAGTAATACACACTTGTGCTTCGTGACCATAACGGCCTTGAAGGGTACGACCCATCAATAGGTTAAAGGTTTGGTCGGTACCGCCCATCTCAACATCGGCCTCAAGAGCAATCGAGTCATAACCTTGCACAAGAGGATATAAGAATTCGTGAATGGCAATTGGAGTTTGTGAAGCATAGCGCTTCGCAAAATCATCACGCTCTAACATACGGGAGACAGTAAGCTGACTGGCCAATTGAATCATGTCACCAGCGCTCATTTCATTAAACCACTGCGAGTTAAAGACCACCTTAGTTTTGTCTTTATCTAAGATTTTAAACACTTGCTCAGCATAAGTTTTGGCATTCGCCAATACTTGTTCATCGGTTAGCGGTGGACGTGTAGCGTTTTTACCAGAAGGGTCGCCAATTTTTGCGGTATAGTCACCGATTAAGAAATAGATCTCATGGCCTAAGTCTTGGAAATGCTTTAGTTTATTGATTAGAACTGTGTGGCCTAAGTGCAAGTCAGGAGCCGTTGGATCAAAACCTGCTTTAATTTTTAAGGGGCGACCCAGCTTTAGCTTAGCAATCAAATCCTCTTCTGAATAAATCTCATAAGTACCACGTTTAATAATAGCCAGTTGCTCTTCAATACTTAAGTTATTAGTGGATTGTTCTGACGTCGCTTGGCTCATATCTGCCTCAATTATTTTGTGATGAATGAATAGGAAATAACAGTCTAATCAGGACTATGTTAATGAGTATAAAAAAGGAATGCTAGGATTTTAATGAAGAATGCTGCAAAAAGCTATTTTCACGAGCCTTTTATAGCCATTTTGATAAAGCATGATCCAATTCAAGCCTTGAATCCCTTACTCAGAGCCTTTTTTAAACTGCGATAAAAAGCTTATCTAAGCGCCTTTTGTTATAATAACAGCAACACTGCTTTACGGCAGTCTCTTCTTTTTTATTGCAACCAATGTAGCAGGCCTATGACACCTACCGAATTACCCTCTAACGATAGTACTTTAGAAGACTTACAAAATTTGGAGTCTGCTTTATCTGAGACTTTGTTTAACAGTTTTGACACTGGTTATTACATCGGTATGATGTCAGGGACCAGCCTTGATGGCATGGATGCAGTCATTTGTCAGTTTGATGACTCTGATAATGAGAAGATTATTGCCACTCATACCAAGCAGTTTCCAGAGCACCTGCGCGACACGCTATTGGCATTATGTCAGCCCAATGGCATTACCAATCTAGCGCACCCTGTAAAAAACACCATTTTAGAGCAACAGCCTCAAAGTGAGCTTGAATGGTTTGGCTGGGCCAGCCGTGAGTATGCCGAATTCGCCAGTACCGTTGTTAACGAACTCCTCGAAAAGACAGGTGTTACGGCAGATGCTATCCTAGCCATTGGGTGCCATGGTCAAACCGTGCGTCATCGTCCAAATTTAGGCTTTAGCTTGCAACTGGTAGATCCAAATATTATTGCTGAGCGTACGGGCATCAGCGTGGTTAGCGACTTTCGCCGTAGAGACATGGCCGTAGGCGGTCAAGGGGCTCCTCTAGCGCCCGCATTTCACTTGGCACAATTTGCTGACGCTACACAGTCAAATAAAGACCTAATTGTGGTGAATCTAGGCGGTATTGCTAATATTACCGTTCTACCCAGCAATCAAGCCGACCAAGTCATTGGCTACGACACCGGGCCGGCAAATATTTTGCTAGATGCTTGGTATCAGAGTCATCATCCTGACTCTGATACCCTTTATGATGACGCAGGCCAGTGGGCACAGTCAGGCACCGTCAATTCAGAGCTGCTAGCGCAGCTTATGGCTCACCCCTACTTTGATCAAAATGCCCCCAAAAGTACCGGCCGAGAAGAGTTCAATTTAGATTGGCTTATGCAGCAGATTGAGGATTTCAGCGCAGAGAACGAGCAGAGCGTTGATGCCGCTTCAGTACAAGCTACCTTAACTCAGCTGACCGCTCAAAGCTTATGTGATGCTATTCAAACCGAGTCTGATCGGTTAAGCCTCAAGCCTGGCAATATCATTGTTTGTGGTGGCGGTGCTTATAACCCTAATCTAATCAGCCAAATCGCCAAGCGGTTGCCTGATTGGCAAGTAGCCACAAGCCAAGAGTTTGGCATAGCTCCCACTTGGGTAGAAGCTATGGCGTTTGCTTGGCTGGCGCGTCAGACCATCATTGGTGAGACAGGTAACCTGCCCGCCGTTACCGGTGCGACCAAAGCTGTGGTGTTGGGTCAGGTTTGTTTTGCCTAGTCCAAAGCTATAAACACAGATAGCTTTAATCGCAGACAGCCCCAAACAGCTTGTAATGCCAACAGCGTTACGCTAAAGACTGTACCCATTGCACAATCTGATTGCTCGGCAGTGCCCCTGACTGTCGAGCAATTTCTTTGCCCCCTTTAAAAGCCACCATGGTTGGCAAGCTGCGAATACCATAGGGTGCTGCGGCTTGCTCAAACTTATCAGTCTGTAGTTTCGCAAATACCACGTTGGGCAACTGCTTAGCGGCTTGCTCAAATTGTGGCGCCATCATATGACACGGCTGACACCAGCTTGCCCAAAAATCAACGATGGTTAACACCTCATTTTTTTGGATGGTTTTATGAGCAGTTTGACCGGTCAATACCACAGGCTCTGCTGTCAATAAAGAGCTTTGACACTTACCACATACCGGACTTTGGTTCAGACGTTCAGCAGGGATTCTATTGGTTGCCGCACACTTGGGGCAGACTAGATGTAATGACTGTGAGCTACTCATGACTTTGTACCTTTAAATTTATTGTAAACAAGCGGTTTAGGGATAGACTTTCATAACCCAGTATAAACACAATCAAATAAACTTGGCTTATACAAATAGTCCATCTTTCTTCTGCAATTTGTTATATTATACAATTATATATATTGATACTTAGAACTGGATTTCAATAGGCCAAGTCTATGCAATTGTAATCATCAGCGACTCCAGTTAACCGGTCTTTAATGCGAGGCTATCGTGGCGGAAAAACAAACATCAGCTAATCGTCTTGAAAATAACAGCTGGCTTGCTAAGTTAATCCCAGAGTGGATATTGACTTATGATACCTCTCGCCTGCCCGCCGATATCATTGCAGGACTGGTGGTCGGCATCTTAGTTATCCCTCAAAGTTTGGGCTACGCAGTATTGGCCGGCTTGCCCCCAGTTTATGGTATCTATGCCTCTATCATACCCGTACTGGTGTATGCTTGGGTTGGCTCAAGTAATATCCAGGCCATTGGCGCTGTGGCCATTACCGCTATCATGACCGCCAGTAGCTTACATGGCTTAGCCATAGAAGGCAGTGTGCAATACGCCATGCTAGCCAGCTTACTGGCACTGATGATGGGCTCTATACTTTGGCTCGCGGGCAAACTCAAACTCGGCTGGATTATGCAGTTCATTAGCCGCGGCGTCTCTGCAGCCTTCGTTAGCGGTGCCGCGGTATTGATATTTGTTAGCCAATTAAAATACGTGACCAATATTGCGGTTAGTGGCAATACTTTACCAGGCTATGCCACAAGCTTATTGACGCAACTAACTACCTTTCACCTGCCTACCTTTATCATCGGCGGCGTTAGTTTTACCTTATTTATGCTAAACCGTTATGCCAGTCATTGGTTATGGCAGTCTTGGTTACCGTCTGCCCAAGCCAAATGGGTAGGGCGCTTATTTCCTTTAGTGGTGGTCATAGTCGCCATTGCCTTGAGCCATTTTGGTAATTGGTCAAACCAAGGTATCCGCATTATCGGTGAGATTCCCTCTGGCTTACCGATGCTGGCTGTGCCCAAGTTTGATTCCCTGTCCCAGGTCGCTACTTTATTACCGACCGCAGGGTTAATGGCCTTAATTGTGTTTGTCTCTAGTAGCTCGGTTGCCAGTACTTATGCCCGTATGCGTGGGGAGAAATTTGATGCCAATAAAGAGCTTCAAGGGTTAGGCTTGGCCAATATAGCCGGAGGCTTTAGCCAAAGTTTTCCGGTAGCGGGTGGCTTCTCTCGTACTGCTATTAATGCCGACTCAGGGGCTAAGACCCCCTTGGCAAGCGTCGTTACTGTGCTCATTATGGTGGCCACTTTATTGGTTCTAGGAAACATTATCGCTCCCCTACCTTATGCCCTTTTGGGGGCAATGATTATGGCCTCTATTCTTAGCCTTATTGATGTAGAGACCTTCAAGACAGCCTTAAAGACAGACCGTTTAGACGCTCTCAGCTTTGCCGCTACCTTCCTGGGGGTACTGTCATTTGGCCTTAATGTGGGCTTAGTAATCGGTATCATTGTGTCTTTTGCCGGTCTTATCTGGCAGTCAAGCCAACCACATATTGCCGTGGTCGGTCGACTCGAGGGCACAGAGCATTTTCGTAACATTCACCGCCATGACGTGATTACCTATGACAACCTGTTGATTATGCGAGTCGATGAAAGTCTTTTCTTCGGAAATAGTGAGTCGGTCTATAACCAGATCAAGGAGGCCCTTAACCAACACCCTAAGGCCATTGAACTGGTACTGATTATGTCCTCGGTGAATCATATTGACCTTACGGCTCAAGAGATGCTCATCACCCTAAATCGTGAACTAAAGGCTACTAATAGACACTTACATTACAGTTTTATCAAAGGTCCAGTGATGGACATCATTGAGCAAACGCCTGTGATTAATGAGCTCTCTGGGCGCGTCTTTTTGAGTACCATGCAAGCAATTACTTTATTAACCGATGATGATCGACATAACGACATTTATCCCACGATACAAAAAAGAGAATTTGAATAATCCAATATAGAAATACAGTTCCAATAAAATATGCCTACAATAACAAAATAAGAGGCTGAGCTTAAAATGTTAAAATCAGGCTCACTAAATCCATATAATTTTATTTAGCGGACAAAAATTAATACCATGAGCGATTCTTTAACCATTTATAAGCAAATTTATCCTATTCAATGCTTGAAGCTTTCAGAAATGGGCTACCGTTCAATTATAAACGTTCGTCCTGATAATGAAGTGGAAAACCAGCCCTCAAGCCAGACGCTATGCTCAGCTGCAGAGCAAGCCAACTTGAATTACTGCTATATCCCATATGATGAAGAGCGTCTAAGCTGTCACACAGTAGCGCAGTTTGCTGAGCAATATCATAAGCTGCCCAAACCTATTATGTTATTTTGTGGCTCAGGGGCACGAGCTAAATTACTGTATCAAAGCGCCGTGATGCAAGGATTACTATAACTTAGCGTCTCAATACTTAATACCGCACAATTTAAGCATGGCTCATTTGAAGCAGCGTATATTCCTTAAGGCATTGATACTTATCTTGAACAATAAACCACTCCCAAGCCCTTCTTATTTAGTAAAATAAACCGCAGAGTATCTATTTAAAAAGTATTTATTTAAAAAGCACTTATTAACTAAGGAAAAAAGTATGTCACATCAAGTGAGTTTTTCAGGTCAAATCACCCCAGAACAAGTAAAAGAAGTGGCCGCTCAAGGCTTCAAAACTATTATTAATAACCGTCCAGATGGTGAAGCCACTGATCAACCAACCAGCGCCGACATTGAAGCGGCTGCAAAAGAAGCTGGCCTAGCCTACAAAGAAATCTCATTTGCAGGTAATGAATTAAACATGCAACATGTTGAAGATTTCGCCGATTATTTCAATCAAGCAGAGCAGCCTATTTTAATGTTCTGCCGTACCGGTAACCGCTCAAACGGCTTATATGAAGCGGCCAAACAGCGTGATATGTTAGACGACTAGTCTACGTAACATTCTCATAACCCTATTAACTGGCTCATACCCCTATCAGCTGCGCCCCTCCAAAATTTGGAAGGGCGTTTTCGTTTATAGCACTTCAAGGAAAAATATAGCCCACAAAAAAACCACCCCAACTATTACTAGCTGGGGTGGTTTTTTATGGAGCTTTCAACCAGTATTTCAGTTCAAATTTATGATCTGACTACTGCATAACTAGATATTCAAATGCTGATAAGGCCGCTTTTGAACCCTCACCCATGGCAATGTTAATTTGCTTAAATGGGACGGTAGTGACGTCACCAGCAGCAAAAACGCCTTTACGGTTGGTCTTACAAGCTTCATCAATTTCAATCTCGCCAAAGCGGTTCATATCAACGAAGCCTTTGACAAACTCTGAGTTTGGCACCAGACCAATTTGTACGAACACCGCAGATAAGTCTTGCTCTTTGGTTTCGCCACTACTACGGTCTTCATAAACGATTGAGGTCACTTTACCGTCAGTTGCTTTAATCTCTTTGGTCGCCGCTGAGGTAATGATGTCAATGTTTTGGGTTTGTTTGGCTTTATCAATTAACACTTGGTCAGCTTTTAGGCTATCGGCAAACTCAAAGACGGTCACATTTTTAACGATACCGGCCAAGTCTAACGCCGCTTCAATACCTGAGTTACCGCCACCAATGACAGCGATGTCTTTACCTTTGAAGAAGGGACCGTCACAGTGTGGACAATAAGCCACCCCGCTACCAATGTTTTCTTCTTCACCTGGAACGTTCAGTTTACGCCACTGAGCCCCAGTCGCGAGAATAATACTACGGGTTTCAAACTGCTCACCTGTGTTTAGATGAACGATGTAGTTATCATTGTCGGTTTCAGCTAACTCTTTTACGCTAACGTGCTCTTTGATAGTAATTTCATACTCTTTTAAGTGCTTTTCAAAGTTTGCTGACAGCTCATTACCTGTGGTTAATGGTACTGAAATTAAGTTTTCGATACTTTGAGTGTCTTTTACTTGACCCCCGATACGATCAGCGATAAGGGTCACTTTTAGACCTTTACGTGCGCTATAAATAGCTGAGGCCACGCCTGCTGGGCCCCCACCGATGACCGTCACATCTTGACGCTCTAGTTGCTCTACATCCTCTGCACTTGCCGCTAGCAAATCTGGGAATTCTTGCTGTAGCTTGTCGATAATGCGAGCCGTATCTACCTTACCATTCAAGAAAGGTTTACCGTTTAGGAATACTGCTGGTACGCCCTGAATGTTATTGGCAGCCACTTGCTCTTGGAACAGACCACCATCAATCATTTCATTACTAATACCGTCGTTTAATAGAGCAAACTCGTTCAGCGCCTGTACAACTTCTGGACAGTTGTGGCAAGACAAAGACACATAAGTCTGGAATTGGAGTGGCTGACCAATACGCTTCACCATATTCTGAATACTTTCATCAAGTTTGATGGTATGACCGCCCGCTTGAAGAATGGCTAAGATTAACGATGAGAACTCATGTCCGCCTGGGATACCACTGAATACAATACCGGTTTCAGCCTCTTTTGAATCAATCTCAGTGGTAATTTTAAAACTGATCGGACTAGGCAAGCTGTCGTCAGTAGCATTTTCATCAAAGTTAATCTTGTCACTGGTGCCTGCAATTTGTGTTAAAAAACTTACCAATTCAGCACGTTTTTCATGGTCACCGCTACCAATCACAAAATTGATTGGACGGGTCATATTTTCACTGTAGCTTTTTACAGCATCTAATAAGCCTTGGTCTAACATATTGAACTCCTTATAGGATATTTTTATCTGATATAGTTATTTGTATATGAGGTTTTTAAAATTTGTCTGTAGCGAGATAGAGCACGTTTTATATAGGCTTTCTCTGCTGTTGATACTTATATTATCGGGTCTGCAGACCAAAACAACAAGCTGATTAAGTCAAACCTTGTGATTGATAAAACAAAACTAATATCATTTATAGTTTTATAATACAAAACAATGAAAGCTATTTTTACTAAGCTTTTAGGAAACAGAAAACTAGGGTTTTATGGGTCATCAATATTGTAATTAGTGAGTAAACAAGCCATTTTAATTATGGTTTTTCTTAACTAATTTGGGTACAATTTAATTAAGACCAATAACAAAAATTTCTCTGCTTTCCACCCTTGGACCGTGGGTACATAGAGGATAACTTCCCTGTATTCACCGTCTTTATAAATCAAAAAACTACTGTAAGGATAATTCCATGTTTCATGAACACCGCGAGTTGATCTCTGAGCTTAAAAACACAGACCTATTTTTCCAAAAAATGTTCAAAGAGCACAATGACTTAGACACTGAAATTGATAAACTAGAAAACGACGTGGTTAAGTCAGTAAGCCGTGAAGAAGAAATCGAAGAAATGAAGCGTCGCAAATTGGCTCTAAAAGATGAAATCGGCCGTTATTTAGACGAGAAAAGCAAAGAACAATAAGCTGACCTAAAGCAACTTACTGTTGATCAGTGGGTAGCCCATTCATAGCTTATAGATTAATTTCGTTTATAAAGCCCTGCAATACTGTAGGGCTTTATCATTTATTGACAATCAAAAACTTTTGTTTACGTTAGTTAACCAGCACTATCATAGTTGTGCGTACTTATTAACTCTTTTTTTATGTTAATATAGCTTCGATAGGCATTAAATTGGCCTGTAAATACTTTTTCACCTCTTCTTTATATAATAATTATTAATCTAACTGCCCTTTATTAGCTTGTTTTCTTATTATAAGAATAGCAACGAAACCAATAATCTCAGTCTAGTGACAACATTCAGTTGACTAGCATTACTCAAATACAAATAACTCATACGGTATTATATGACCTGGAACGATCCTAACGCACAACAAGAAGCTCAAAATTATGAAAACCCCATCCCTAGCCGTTTGCTTATTTTGCAAACTTTGGCAGATAAGGGCGAGCTTACTCACAAACAATTGGCTGAATCATTTGGTATTGATAATGAAGACCAATTTGACGCCCTTGGCAATCGCCTAAAAGCGATGAGTCGTGATGGCCAAGTTAACCGTGATGGTAGACCTTATAAATATCGCGCGGTAACCAAACAAGACGTGGTAACCGGTACTGTCTCTGCCCATGCGAAAGGCTTTGGCTTTGTCGTGCTGGATGATATGCCAGATTTATTTTTGCATGAAAAACAAATGCGCTGGGTATTCAATGGCGATACAGTGAATGCTATCGGCACCACCACCGATAATAGAGGCCGTACTGAAGGTCGCATTATCGAGGTCACTGAGCGTCAACAAACCCACTTTATTGGTACTTTGGAAAAAGATGATGAGGGCTACATCGTTAGTCTGTCTAGTCCTAACAACCATCAGCCAATTACTGTCGCCGCTGAAAACGTAGCAGCCTTAAATGCCAAGCCTGGCTATCCGGTTAAAGTAGATATTATTGATTGGCCGACTCAGCACGAATTTGCGACGGGTAAAATCATCAATGTTATGGATGATGATAACGACCGCGAAGTGATTATTGAGACCACCTTACTCAACTATGATATCCCAAGCGATTTCGGTGCAGGAGTATTAAAGCAGGCCAATAGTTATAAAGAACCCACTGAGCAGGAGATGAAAGGTCGGACTGATATTCGTCACCTGCCTTTAGTAACCATTGATGGCGAAGACTCACGTGACTTCGACGATGCGGTCTATGCAGAGAAACGACCTGGTGGCAACTACCGCGTGGTAGTAGCCATTGCTGATGTCAGCCATTATGTTACTCCAAACTCAGCCTTAGACCATGAAGCGTTTGATCGCGGAACTTCAGTATATTTCCCACATCATGTGGTACCAATGTTGCCTGAAGTGCTCTCTAACGGCCTATGTTCATTGAACCCAGGGATTGACCGTCTGTGTATGGTCGCTGACATTAAGCTGTCTCGTGCCGGCAATATTACAGGTTATGAGTTTTACCCTTCTGTTATGCACTCTCAAGCTCGATTGACTTACAACCAAGTCAATGATTACTTTGAGGGCAATATGGAAAATGTGCCTGACTCGCTAACGGGCAACAAAGACGTTAAGAAGTCTATCGACACCATGCACCAGTTATATAAAGTACTGGTCCAGAAGCGTGAAGAGCGTAATGCGATGGAATTTGAAACGCCAGAAACCTACATCAAATTTAATGAGGAAGGTGGCATTGATGCCATTGTTCCCCGTACCCGTGGTGACTCGCATAAACTGATTGAAGAGCTGATGCTACTGGCTAACACCTGTGCAGCCAACTTCGCGCTAAAATACGAGTTGCCAGTTCTATATCGTAACCATGATAAGCCTGACTCTGAGAAATCACGTACGGTGCACGAATATGCGAAGAACTTTGGTATCAGTTTCCCAGAGGAAAACCCCACTCAGGCAGATTATAAACGTATTATCGAAGCCACTAAAGATCGTCCAGATGCGGTGAGTATTCACAGTATGCTGCTGCGCTCTATGATGCAGGCCAACTACTCGCCTGATAATATCGGTCATTTCGGTCTGGCGTATGATGAGTATTCACACTTTACCTCACCTATTCGCCGCTACCCTGACTTGATGCTACACCGTGCGATTAAGGCCAAAGTAACCGGTAAGAAACAGCCAGAAATGGACTTTACCCTTGAGGAAGCCGGTCAGCAAACCTCAGATACCGAACGCCGTGCCGAAAAAGCCTCTCGCTTTGTCGAAAGCTGGTTGAAGTGTCACTATATGAAAGACCATGTTGGGGAAGAGTTTGATGGCGTGGTTACCACCGTGACCAGTTTTGGTTTATTTATCAACCTAACTGAGCTGTTTATCGACGGATTAGTACACATCTCTAATGTGGGTAAAGACTTCTTCGTTTATGATGAAAAACAGCAACAGCTTATTGGTCAAGACAGAGGCACTGTCTATGGTCTAGGAGATTTGGTGCGTATCAAAGTCGCTGCCGTCAATATGGACCTATTGCAGATTGACTTTGAACTGATCGCTAAACTTAAAGCCAGTGCGATGAACCAAACCAAAAAAGATGGTAATGGTAACGGTAACGGAAAGTCAAAACAGACCAATAACAAGTCTGATAATAACGGTCAAGGCAAAGGCTTTGATGACAAAAAGCCTTCTCGCCGTCGTAATGGCCGAGGCCGTGGCAAACCTAAGTCATAGGATTGGTTTATAACTGAAACTTGCTGAACGGACAATCTCCGCTCAGTAAGGCCAATAAAAAAAGAGCTGTCCAGTTTGGGCAGCTCTTTTTTTGGTTATTGGTTAGCCATTAATGCCTAGCGAATGAGAAGGTAATCAAATGATAGCTACTTTGACAATCAAGGTACTTTAACCACCAAACCAGTGCTTATAGATAAAGCTCAGCACTGATAGGCAGATGATCAGATAAAGAAGACCAAGGTTTGCCTTTATTCACCCAAGCCTGCTTGATTTTTAAATTACGCACATAGATACGGTCTAAGCTAAGTACCGGAAGCTTAGCAGGATAGGTGGGCAATAACTTATTATGCATTTCCATAAAAACTTCGGTCATATTTAGCTCATCTGCTAATTTCTGACACGAGACTTTTTTCCAATCATTAAAATCACCCGCCAATATTAAAGGACGATTTTGATCAATAGTATCGTTAACATAAGCTGCAATCGCTCGATACTGCTTTTCTCTGTCATTCTCAAGCAAGTTTAAATGAGCACAAAGCACCACAACAGGCTCAGGCCAGCCCAGAGGCCATACCTCACAATGAAGCACCCCTCTTTGTTCAAGCTTATTCACAGTAATATTAATATTATGCTTCGGGTCTAGCGGATGACGACTCAATACCGCATTGCCATGATGACCATTGTTATATTCTGAGTTTTTACCATAGCTATGCCGACAGTCCAAAAACTCACCAAACCACTCATGCTGTGACTGGTTCGGATATTCGTTGTACTTGACCATACGCTTTAGATTCTGACCCTGCACTTCTTGTAGGCACAGAATATCAGGATTAATATCTTTTAAAGCTTGACCAATTTTTTGAGTGACTACTTGGCGATTCAGCGGAGACATACCTTTATGTATGTTATAGGTTGTGACCGTTATGCTATTTGAATTAATCATTATAATTTTCTTATTATGTGACAATATACCTATAATCTTAGAGTAATTAGAGGCTAAATTAAACCCAGTTTTTGAGCAAGATGCGTTGCTTAATGCTTTATATTGTTAGTAATTATTATTATATTGCTAAATAGGGCTGTGCCATCGACAACCTTATTTACTTATAAAGTAGGATAAAAAAAACACTGATAGAAATCAGTGTTTTTTTTGGCCAAATCCAGCACAGTAAGTGCTGAATTTAGCGATAATTAATAAGCTAAGTTTAGTAACGAGTTACTAAAGCGATTGGCAGGTCATCACCCATAATGTCTTGTGGCATAAACACTACTTTACCGCCATTATGAATGACGTGCTCGATGATATCACTTACCGCATCATCAGTTACGCCTTCTGCTGCTGGATCGTCAGCTAAAACTAAGGTTTGAGCTTTTTCATCAATCTTAGCCGGCTGCATATAGCCTTTGCGAAGATATAAAGTCTCACCTGCACCTTGGAAAGCAGAACGATAAATTTCTTGTAAGTCAGTACGTAACATATCTGCACCACGGGCTTTATCAATTTCGCCTAAAGCTTCTTTGTGTAGTGTAGTGCGATACTCTTCTACCGCCTCTTGTACGCCATCAACAATATGTTGTGCACTGCCCTCTTCTAGATCAGTGACATTTGACACGGCGCCAATAATGTTCTCTGGACGGTCACACACTTCTTTATAGTAACTGATATTGCGGTTATCACCTACGATAACTAGAGGCATTCTATGCTCACCCCATAGCTCTTGAACACTCTTATCCACACGGTTAAAGTATTCTTTTAGATAGCTATTTTCGTTATTCGCTGAGCGATCTGACCCACCGTCACCTGTTTTATATAAGCTGTTATTCTCAATTGGGAACGGAATGCTCTCCATGTTCTTTTGCGCTTCGTCGTTCTGATCAAACTCTTTAACCACGCGGTTGTTAGCTGCTTCGATAAGACGAGCATGATCACGACCTAATACCACCACATAGTAGTGAACCGCACTCGCCATATCACGAATTAAGTCACGAGTAGCAAAACGCTCATCAACGATTACGCGCTCTTTGGCGTCAAATGGGAAGCGTATAACTTGCACATCATCGGTGCTTGCAAAGATAGCCAAAGTATCTAAGTTATAGTTATGGTTTAGATCATCTGTTTTGGCATGGATTTTTTCTAAAATAGTAGCCGCTGTGTTTTTGTCGTATTCATCAGTAATACGCTCTTCGGCAATTTTAAGCTGGTTTTTTAAAGCAATAGGATCTTGTTCATTATCTGGGTGTTTACGGTGAGTCTTTACAAAGATACTTACTGCTGGTTTTGCTGTAATCTCACGTAAGCTTTTTAAAGTTGCTTTCATACAAATTATCCTTTTTTGGTTTATTTATTTTATTAAAATTTATTAAACGTTCTATCTATGGCCAGCTACTACTATATAGGATTTTTATTGACTGTAACTACCGTAATATTTTAGTTATTGGCAGTTCTTTTTTAAGTCACATTAAATTCTATTTATAACCCTATATTACCAATAGAATTCCATACTTACTATATGGTTATTGTCGGTTCTTGTCATTGTTATGTAACAAATTTTAACGGGCGTAAGATGAATAGCCTCCAACACAAGATTGCTCCTAAAAAGGATAGCTTCCTAAAGTTAATAAAGACTGTTCTAGATTGGTGAGTAAGCCATAATTGGCTTGCAATATTGAGACTTAGACACAATAGTTATTAGTACCTTCACTTTTTATAATTATGGACTTATTTATGCAAACCCCTTCGCAAGTTACAGAGATGGATCCAAATTTAAAGTTGGTCAATTTTAATCAAGTCAGTCCTGAGCAAATCAAAGCGCAGGTACAGAAAGCCATAGAAGCAGGCAATACTTTTCTAGATGGCCTAGATAACGAGACAGAGTCTCCTAAACAAGCACAGCAGGCCTTATCAGACATAATTGAGTTTGATCATATTGGACTGGGCTTAGATCGTAGCTGGGGTATTTTGTCTCATCTAAATAGCGTCATGAGTAATGATGCCATTCGCGAAGTTCACCATGAGATACTGCCCTTATTGTCAGCTTTTGGTACTCGTGTGGGTCAAAACAAACCGCTATATACCCGCTATCAAACCATTAAAAATGACAGCGAATTCTTTGCTAGCTTAGAGCCTGCCCGCAAGCGAGCCATAGAACTTGCCATTCAAAGTTTTGAGCTGTCTGGGGTGGCGTTAGATGCTGACAAACAAAGCGACTATGCTGACATTCAAAGTCAGTTATCGACCTTATCCGCTAAGTTTTCGGACAATATTTTGGATGCCACTCAAGCCTATGCCTTGCCTTTAAAAGAAGCACAGCTTGCTGGTATTACCGAAAGTGGGCTGGCCATGCTAAAAGCAGCTGCTGAGCAGTATATGGCTAAGCAGTCAGAAGCTGGGAAGCCGGTAGAAGATAAGCCTGACTATGTGGCCACGCTAGATATTCCCGTCTATTTGGCAGTGATGACCCATGCTGATGACCGCAATCTGCGTGAGACTTTGTATAAAGCCTATGTTACTCGTGCTTCAGAGCTTGATAATCATAAAAATAGCAAACAAGAGTCTTTAGATAACAGCCAAGTCATGGCTGACATTTTGGCCCTTCGAGCCAAAAAATCTGAGCTACTGGGCTTTAACAATTATGCCGAAGTATCTCTGTCTCGCAAGATGGCAGACAGTGTCGAACAAGTGGAAGGCTTTTTACGAGACTTAGCTAAAAAAGCCACTCCTGCCGCCAAGCGTGATCTGGAGCAGTTAAAAGCAGAAGCAAAAGCTCATGGTATTGATAATATTGAGCCTTGGGATACCGCTTATCTGGCAGAAAAAGTAAAACAAGCCCAGTTTAATTTATCGCAAGAAGAAATCCGCCCTTATTTCCCCCTGCCTAAAGTCATTGATGGACTATTTAGTATTGTGAACAAGCTGTTCGGCGTTCGTGCCGTCGAGCAGTCCGATAAAGTAGCTCTATGGCATGAAGATGTGCGTTTTTATCAGCTGTTTGATAAAGATGACAGTCTCATCGGTGGCTTCTACTTCGATTTATACGCCCGCACCGGTAAACGTGGCGGCGCTTGGATGAGCGGATTTCAAGCCCGTTATGAGTATGCAGGTGATTCAGATAAGGCCTATAGCCAGTTGCCTGTTTGCTTTATGGTCGGTAACTTCACGCCACCCACTGCCGATAAGCCAAGCTTATTAACCCATGATGAAGTATTAACCTTATTCCATGAGTTTGGCCATGGTCTACACCATCTATTGACCGAAGTAAGCATTAGCGATGTGGCCGGCGTCAATGGCGTGGAGTGGGATGCGGTTGAACTGCCTAGCCAGTTCCTAGAAAACTGGGCTTGGGATTCAGAAGGTATTGCCCTAATTAGTGCTCATGTTGATAGCGGTGAGCCTTTACCTAAATCACAGCTTGAAGCACTGCTTGCGGCCAAGAACTTCCAAAGTGGGATGCAGACCTTGCGTCAAATTGAGTTCGCCTTATTTGATTTATTACTGCATGCCAAATCCCCTGCCCCTGATTATCAAGGTATTTTGACCACCTTAGATAAAGTGCGTCAAGATGTGGCTGTCATGGAGACACCAGATTACAACCGCTTTGCGAACGGCTTTAGCCATATCTTCGCAGGCGGGTATGCAGCCGGATATTACTCTTACAAGTGGGCAGAGTTGTTGTCTGCCGATGCCTTTAGTCGCTTTGAAGAAGAAGGCATATTTAATGCCGACACAGGCCAGGCTTTCCGTGACAATATCTTAGCTGTGGGAGGTAGCTTGCCCGCCAAGACCAACTTTGAGAATTTCAGAGGCCGCGAAGCCAGTATTGAGGCCCTACTTCGCCATGGCGGTTTCGTTGAAAATGAGGAGGTGGCTTAAAATGCGCTATCAATCTACTCGACCAAAAAGACAGTTTTTAGCGGGCGTGAGTTGCCCAAAATGTCAGACCATGGATGCCGTGGTTCAGGTTCAAATATTTGAACCCGAAGCCGATGAATACATCGAATGTACTCAGTGTGGACACATCGAAAGACGGCCTGATCCTGAAGAGATCATAGAGAAAAATAACTTAGCCAATGATGCCATGTCCACCGGAACTTCAGGTACGGTTAAGTTTTTAGACTAGATTAAATATTAGCCATAAAAAATCCAGATACTAACTTTAGTATCTGGATTTTTTTATTGTTAATTATAAAGGACTCAAGCAAAGGCTTAATCAAGCTTTAGGTTTTTCAGACCTTAAAATTAGCTTGTGATTTTTTTGTACTTCATGCGTTTAGGTCCCGCATCGTCACCCAAAGTTTTCTTACGATAAGCTTCGTACTCTGAGTAGTTACCGTCATACCATACTGGGCCTTCTGGCTCGAATGCAAGGATGTGCGTAGCAATACGGTCAAGGAACCAGCGGTCGTGCGATACAACCAATACTGAGCCTGGGAACACCTGAATTGCATCTTCAAGTGCACGTAGAGTTTCTACGTCTAGGTCGTTTGATGGCTCATCCAGTAAGATAACGTTGGCGCCCTGTTTTAGCGTTTTTGCTAACTGCAGACGGTTACGCTCACCACCCGATAGATTACCTACCAGCTTTTGCTGATCTTGGCCTTTAAAGTTAAAGCGGCCAATGTAAGCGCGGCTTGGCGTTTCATAATCACCCACTTTAATGATATCCAGACCATCAGAAACTTCTTCCCAAACAGTCTTGCTATCATCTAGATTATCACGCACCTGACCGACATAAGCGACTTTTACACTCTCACCGAGCTCTACTGTGCCTGTGTCTGGTTTATCGAGGCCCGTCATCATGTTAAACAGTGTGGTTTTACCCGCACCGTTAGGACCAATGATACCTACAATAGCCCCTGGTGGAACGTTAAAGCTAAGGTTTTCGTACAATAGACGGTCACCAAAGGATTTTGAGATATTGTTTACCTCAATCACTTTGTTACCTAAGCGAGGACCAGGCGGAATATAGATTTCTGAAGTTTCGTTACGTTGCTGGAATTCTTTTGAGTTAAGCTCTTCAAAGCGCTGAATACGAGACTTAGACTTAGCCTGCTGACCTTTTTGATTTTTACGTACCCACTCAAGCTCTTTTTTAAGCGCTTTAGCAAATGACTCTTCTTGCTTCTGCTGCTCTTCAAGACGTTTATTCTTCTGCTCTAGCCACTCAGTGTAGTTACCTTCATAAGGGTAGCCATAACCGCGGTCAAGCTCCAGAATCCACTCAGCCACGTTATCAAGGAAGTATCTATCGTGAGTAATGGCAACGATAGTACCGCTAAAGTTCTTCAAGAACTGCTCTAGCCACGCTACAGACTCAGCGTCCAAGTGGTTAGTAGGTTCGTCAAGAAGTAGCATGTCAGGACGTGATAACAATAGGCGACAAAGTGCCACACGACGCTTCTCACCCCCTGATAGTTTGCTGACATCAGCATCCCAAGGTGGCAGACGTAGCGCATCCGCCGCTTTTTCAAGCTGGGTATTTAAGTTATGCGCATCCCAAGCTTGGATGATGTCTTCCATCTTACCTTGCTCTTCAGCCAACTTATCAAAGTCAGCATCAGGAGCGGCATATTCAGCATAGATTTCATCAAGACGCGCTAGCGCATCTAGGGCTTCACGCATACCGTCTTCAACGTTGCCACGCACATCTTTGCTGTTGTCCAGCTGCGGCTCTTGTGGCAGATACCCAATCTTAATACCTGGCTGCGCACGTGCTTCACCACTATACTCAGTATCCACGCCCGCCATAATACGTAATAAGGTCGATTTACCCGCTCCGTTAATCCCTAAAACCCCGATTTTAGCGCCAGGGAAAAAAGACAAGCTAATGTCTTTTAAGATTTCACGCTTAGGCGGAATAATCTTTGAAACCTTGTTCATGGTATAAATATATTGTGCCATTAAGACTCCATTATCATTGTTAGGCCTTATAAAAAAGCAATTAAAAAAACTATTAAAAATAGAATATAGAATTACCTAGCATTATCGCATATTGGCCTACAGTTATCATCTTATGTTGTGATTTTACTGCTATTAAGTAGCTTATTGAGGGTTATCATTCACTTAACGCTATAAGCCGACTCTGGTTTACGTTAGCGTCCAAAAGTTATAACAATATACTGCATGATTTTCAGTGGTTTATGCTAAAGTGATTATTACCTATATACCTATTAGAAAACGGCTAACTCACTACTCTTTATGTGTTAAAAACATACAAAAACAATTAACCCTATAAAGACTATGAGTAAGCCGACTTAATTCATTAAGGAGTCATTTATGAAACAACCTATTAATATCACTCATAATACTAATAAAAACTGCTTTGAAGCTACAATTGAGGGTTCTACTGGTTTTATTAGTTATCAAGATCAAGGTGATAGCCTCGTTTATGATCACACCGTTGTTCCTACGGAGCTTGGCGGTAAAGGAGTGGGGTCAGCATTGGTTAAGCATGCGCTAGATTATGCCCGTAGTGAAAACAAAAAGGTGGTCCCACAATGCTCCTTTGTGGCCTCCTACATTGATAAGCATGAAGAATATAAAGACCTATTAAAATAAGCTTATTAAATTAAAAGAGCTGATAAAAAGTTTAAGTAATGACAAATACTTAGACCTCACAATCTGCATAAAATATATAATATACTAGAGACTGTTTTAGCAGTGCTCTGCTATATGATTCTAACCATATTTTTGACTTATTTAGGAGGGCTTTATGAGCCATCTCACCGACGCTCAAGTAGAGTTACAGTTGCAGAGTTTAGAAGGCTGGCGCAAAGAAGGTAATGCTATTATTAAGACCTTTATTTTCCATGACTTTGTAGAAGCGATGAGCTTTATGGTTCAGGCTGCTTTTCGAGCCCAAGAACTAGAGCACCATCCAGAGTGGACCAACATTTATAATGAAGTTCACGTGCGCCTAACGACCAATGACTTAAATGGCATCTCAAGCCATGATATTCGTTTGGCTAAGCGCATGGAAGAGATCTTACAACAGAAGACTTTTTAAGCTATAGCACTGAGCTGATCGAAATCTGCTACTCACCTTTAAAGTGGCTTTTAGCTTAGCTCATGGCTTAATTTAGCTTGGTTCATGGCTTAACTTAAAAAGGCAACCTAGCTCGTCAGCTCACATCCCACTAAATAAGCAAATAGGCAGCTTTCACTACCACGATAGCTGCCTATCTTATTGTTGGGATTATTAGTCATTAAATGCATTACCCTTAAGGCAACACAATTCAATTCATTTTATTTAGACAATCAGTAGGTTAACAATACGTGGCAAATTTTAGAACCCACCTCACTGGCGGCTTTGCAGTCAGTGGGATTTTGGGCTTAGTGACCTATAAAGCAGGTTTGGTAAACGCAAACGAGTTTTTACTATGTGTCTTAGCCGGCACCGTTGGTGGCTTGCTTCCTGACATTGACTCAGATAATTCTATCCCCATAAAAATGGGGTTTGACTTAGCCTCATTGGCTACAGGGTTTGCGTTAATTATCCATTGGCGCAGCGAGTTGTCGCTGCTGTCTATGATACTGCTTTGGGTAGTGGGTTATTTGATAATGCGCTACGTGGTTTTTTCGATCTTTACCAAGCTCACAGTACACCGCGGCATTATTCATTCTGTACCTTATATGTTGGTATTGGCACTGAGTCTTACCTGTGTTAACTACTATCTTTTAGATACCTCGTCGATAGTAAGCTGGTTTTATGGGGCATTCTTATTTATAGGCTCAATGATTCACCTAGGATTGGATGAAGCTTATAGTGTCGACTTACTTAATCGCCGTTTGAAACGCTCTTCAGGAACAGCGATGAAGTTTTATAAAGACTCGCAGCGCTACTACTACCTTGGTCTGTATGCCATCTTACTGATGTTTATTTTTATTGCACCCCCTTTTGACCCCTTCTTTCGTAAGATTAATGACCCCATTACTTGGTGGTTAATTAAGGACTCCTTACTACCCGAGGTACTAATGCGCTAGGCTCAAGCTAAATTTAAGCTGATGCACTAAGGCATCAACTTAGGCTGGGGCAGTCCTTGACGCACTTTTTCTGGATAGGCGTCTAGATCTTGGTTGTCCTCAAAGCTAAAGTTAGCCACTTTAGGGTTAATATGCGCATTGATATACCACTGCTCCTTATCCCATTGATGATCTTTTCCATCGAGCTGTTCAGGAAGCAGTCCTTGATCATATAAATAGTTTGGCACATAGCCTGACATCAAGATTCGATAATCCCAAGGAAAGTCCGTCGCATCAATGGCACGGGCCATATCAAAAATAACCGTAGTACAGTTTCTGATTAAAGTGTTATACCACTTAGGCGCTTGTTGCAGCTGTTTTGCTTGCTCTAAATAAGCCCTAAACAGTTGCTGCACTTGTGCCTGACTTAAGCCTTGGATAGGAAACATATAGACTTGCTCACCGCGTACATTACTGCGAGTGTAGACAATGTCTCTTTCTTCTGAGGCAACAACCGCCATCTCAAATTGCTTTACAAAGCCCCCAAAAGCGGAAAAAGACTCATCTTCTTCTTTGCGTATCTCAATTGAAAAACTCAACGGCCGCTCATCTTCAAATCGAAAGCTTAATAAGGTATGTCCAATCTGCTCTCCCATCCAATAAGAGTTAATGATATCTACACCGCTAAGCTTACTAAGATCAACTGTTCGTTCGCTCCAGCGCTCATTCACTACCACATCTTGGCCGCCTTTTTCTACCGCTTTGTAGTAGTAAGGCTGTGTTGGCTGCACCAGCTTCTCGGCCCCAGGTGCTCGCTCCCAGTCAAAGTCTCGTACGTTGTGCAAGGTAATTAAATTAGGATTACTCTGGCTTTGGCTAAACTGTAAGACTTGGCTGACTTCCGGCATCCAGGGTCGGTCTTGTTTGGGGGGTAACCAGGCAAACCAAATGGCCAATAACGCTGCTAACGAGACAAATCCTGCCAGCCATCTTTGCCAATATAAGTTTTGAGTTAAGCTGGCTCTTAAAGTGATAAGGCCAAGGGCTGCAATGAGGACTAAGGTTATGCCACGTAAAATTGGATAATCTGCTAAATGCACCCAAAATATAAGCCCTGCCCATAAAGACGCTATTAATAGAATTAAGGAAAATAAAATCTTAGCCGTGATAGCCACAGCTTTTTTTGCTGCACCAGGCGAGGCTGTACTAGAAGAAGGTAAGGTATTGTTTTTATTACTAAGTGTGCTGTTATTTGACATAAGTATGGTTGCCCCAAAAGCTTTATTGGGGTAAGTGTATTTTAGTCGATATAACTTAGCAAATTATGCAACACAGGGACAATACAAAATAGGCATTAAAATATTGGGGTTTGGCGTTGAATATAAATCTTCCTTGGGATAAAGTGAGAGCAACTAAATAACCATACGAGGTGATACTCCCCCCATGTCTGATGACAATTCTGGCACAGCCAGCTGGTCGATGCGAGGCCTAAAGCGCTGGTTAAACACTGCCCCTGAAACTCGTGATGAGTTGATAAAACTGGTACAAGATTCGCATCAGTTTTTAGAGCCTGATACCGTAGATATGCTTGAAGGTGTGCTGGATTTGCCTGCTACTCAAGTTCGTGAAATTATGACCCCACGGCCACAAGTGGAAGGGGTCCGTGAACATGACACGTTAGGCGATATCATGGATATGATTATGGAAACCAATCATTCCCGTTATCCAGTATTTGACAGCCAGGACGATGACGCTGTCATCGGCATCTTATTGGCAAAAGACTTAATCCCGTTATTGGTTAATACCATTCGCCAAGAAGAAGGGGTTGATACTTCTTTTCGCTTAAAGTCATTGGTACGTCAACCCCTATATATCAGTGAAACGGCACGCTCAGACACCTTATTACGCTCCTTACAGCGGACCCAAGTACATATGGCCGTGGTGGTAGATGAGTTCGGTAACATGGTGGGTGTGGTCACTATGGAAGATTTACTGGAAGAAATTGTTGGTGATATTGTCGATGAACATGACGATTTCGACGAAGACAGTGATATTAACAATATCATTCTGCATCCAGAAAAACCCAATACTTGGATTGTACAAGCCTCTACTTTAATTGAAGACTGTAATGAGGAGCTACACACCAATTTTGATGATACCGATGTCGATACTATGGGCGGCCTAGTCATGCAGGAGCTTGGTTATGTGGGCGACCTAAAAGGCGAACAGGTGGTTACTCAAGGCTGGAATATTTCAATCCTTGATGTTGAAGGTCGATTTATTAAACTGCTTGAATTAACTCCTGTGGCTGAAGATTTATACAATGAGGACTAACTACGTCGCCCCTCACCTAGCTTGGTTGGGGCTCTCGGCATTACTATTAAACGGCTGTAGCAGCCTAGCCACCGATTCCCAACCAAAAGGTGCTAGCTCTCGGCCGACTGCTCCGGTCATTGCCCTAGTCTTGGGCGGTGGCGGTGCAAAGGGTTATGCCCATGTGGGGGTGATTAAAGCGCTAGAAGCAAACCACATCACGCCAAATTTAGTGGTTGGTACCAGTGTCGGGAGCTTTGTGGGTAGTATTTATGCCAGTGGCAAATCAGCAGCTGAGTTAGAAGCTATCGCTGTGACCACAGCAGATAGTGAGCTGACTGACTTTACCCTGTCTTACCAAGGGATTATCGAGGGTCAAAAGCTTCGCAGCTTTGTTAATACCCAGGTCAATAATAAGCCGATTCAAGCCTTTCCTATTTGCTTTGCAGCGGTAGCCGCTGAGAAAAATAGCCTAAAAAAAGCGGTGTTTACTGAAGGAGAAGCCGGCTTAATAGTACAAGCTTCTAGCAGTGTGCCGAATGTATTTATAGCCCCTCGTATTCCTGATCCAAAAACCTCTGGACAAATAGGCAAAAAATACATCGATGGGGGTGTGGTCAGCATGGTCCCAGTTGATGCGGCTAAAGCCTTAGGAGCAGACCTGATTATTGCTGTAGATTTGCAAGCCGGCAATACCTCTCAAACTGCAACCGCGTCCAATAAGAGTATCTGGTCGCTTATTGAACAAGGCTATAGTGGCTATAGGAATAATAGCTCTGCTATTAGCAATAACTCTGGTCCTTATACCCAGAATTATGAAGCTATCAATAATGCTGAGATAGCTCGAGCTGATGTCGTTATTCGTCCTGAGGTTAGTAATATAAGCTCTATTATCACCGTAAATCGTGAACAAGCGATCGCTGCAGGGGTCAAAGCCACTGAACAAAAATTACCCGCAATTAAAGCTGCCATTGCAAAAGCTCAGGCCGAATACTATCAGCAATAAGCGATGTTCTGTCTAAGATAAACTCTAAACAAACTTTGCTTAACTAAAAAAGAGGCCCACAATTTGTGGGCCTCTTTTAGATTCAGCGTTAATTGCTTAATCCTTAGCACTTAATCCTTAGTAAGGATTTTTCCTAAATTAACGAACCACAGCACGGTACTTAACCACTGCGGTTTCATTTTGACCTAAGCCTTCGATGTTCCAACGTACGTGCTTATAGAACTCAAGAGGCACATCTTGCATTTGACCATCAATACGAGCGCGTAATGGAACATGACTGAAGTTCTGACCATCAACACTTGCATAAGCCGTCTCTGGAGAAAGTTTACCCACCAGCTTCACCTCTTCAGGGATACTCATCGTTACCACCATATTGCGCATACGATCTGAGCTGCTATTGGTGAAGTAGCTATGATACTCAATCACATTACCCTTTCTTAAACGAGTATTGGCATCGATAGGCTTTAAAGCAGGTTGACCTTGGGCATCAACACTCACTAAGGCAGCTACCGTCTTAGTAGTTAGCTTACCGGCCTGATTGGTTTGACCTTGCTGCATAACCGCAGCATTTTGGGCATTGCTTGGATTGCTCATTTCAGGCTCTGGCGTCGGTAACATCGCTTGGGCGCTTAGACCACCTGCCAGCATTAATGAGGCAATAGCAGTCTTACTAGCTAGCTTAGAAGCCAATTTAGCGGGAGTTGAAGCATGAAATTTCATAAGATACCTTTCCTTTTTATGTGGGGTTATAAAGTGTTGATAAAATCAGTATACAATTGAGTCCTTAGCCATGCCAGCCACAGTATGGCTACCCTAAAGACCTTATGCCCATTTTGTCCGTATCATTCTTGGTCAATAAAGTGAGATTAGCTGACGGACTCTATCTCTTCAAGTTATACAAACAACTTCAATATAAATTTAACAGCAAATTCAAAACAGCTAGTATGCAATAAATTGGCGTAACTGTCTGTATTAAGCTGTATCAAGTCAGTTGCTTCACTTTGATTAGTAAAATAAAGATAGCCCAAGTTGGCATTTTTTGCTATCGTAAAAGCGTATATTTTCTTACTATTCGCCTTAAGCCTATTGTGATATTTAATATGAATGACACTGCTATGCCACAAATAACTCCTGACTATGTCCATTGGTTCCGTAATTCCGCTCCATATATTAACACCCATAGGGGTAAAACATTTGTCGTTATGTTTGGCGGTGAGGCGGTCAACCATCCTAATTTTAGCAACTTAATTCATGACTTTGCGTTACTGCATAGCTTAGGTATTAAGCTGGTCTTAGTCCATGGCGCTCGTCCACAGATTGAAAAAAACCTTTCCCAACTTGGCATTGACTCTCCTTTGCATAAAGACATTCGTGTCACGCCTCGTGAAGCCATGCCTACTATTTTAGAAGCTGTGGGTGCCATTCGCCTACAAATTGAAGCCCAGCTTTCTATGGGTCTGGCCAACTCCCCAATGTATGGCTCGCGTATTGATGCCGTATCCGGTAACTTCGTCACAGCGAGACCTTATGGGGTCAGAGATGGGGTTGACTACCAAATGACAGGGGAAGTGCGCTCTATTGATGTAGAGGCCATCAAAAACAACTTACTTCATAATCATATAGTGATTTTAGGCTCAATGGGCTACTCTGCTACTGGCGAGATTTTCAACCTGCTGGGTGAAGATGTGGCCTTAAAAGCTGCCGTGGCACTTAATGCCGATAAGCTGATCTTCTTAGGCAGTGAAACAGGCATCAATGAAGAAGGTCGTCTGCTTCATGCTATGATTCCAAATGAAGTGGACCGCTTCTTAAGAGATCGCGATCTAGATCGTGAGATTTATTATTTCCTACACTGTGCTGCCCAAGCTTGTCGCGAAGGCATTCACCGTACTCACATCATCTCTTACGCTCAAGACGGTGCTTTATTAGAAGAGCTGTTCACCCGCGATGGTTCTGGCACTCTAATCAGCCACGATCCTTATGAAGAAATCCGCCGAGCCACCATTGATGATGTGGTGGGCTTGATTGAATTGCTATCTCCTTTAGAGGAGCAAGGCATCTTAGTACAGCGTTCTCGTGAACGTTTAGAACAAGAGATTGAGTTTTATAGTGTCATTGAACGTGACGGTATGATCTTAGGCTGTGCTGCCCTATATCCCCTAGATGAAGATTCGGCTGAGGTCGCCTCTATTGCGATCCATCCCGACTATCGTAATGGCAGTCGTGGCGCTGATTTATTGGCCTTTTTAGAACAGCAGGCCCGCAGTCATGGTCGTCACCACCTATTTGCTTTGACCACTCGGACAGCGCACTGGTTCGTTGAACAAGGTTTTGTCGAAGTCGATGCAGACGCTCTACCCGAGCCTCGCCGCACCACTTACCATAACGGCCGCAACTCTAAAGTTTTCAAAAAGAAACTGTAATCCCTAGTTTCTAGCCAAAAAAAACACCTGCTGTAAAAGCAGGTGTTTTTTTATGAGCATTACAATTTAGTTGGCAATGCTTTTATTGAGCAGGTTGCTCAGGCATCTTAGGGTTAACTTCAATCATTTCTACTTTGAAGATTAACGTGCTGTTAGGATCAATACCGGCATTACCTGTTTCACCATAAGCCAAATCCGCTGGAATGTATAGCTCATAAGTACTACCCTCTTTCATCAGCTTCAAACCTTCAGTAAAGCCTGGAATCATTCCCTCTACCGGGAATATAACTGGCTCCCCTCTGTCATATGAGCTATCAAAAACGGTCCCATCAAGCAGCTTACCTTCATAGTTGATTTTAACCATTTCGCTACCAGCAACCGGCTTACCTGTCCCTGCTTTAAGCACTTTATACTGTAGACCAGAAGCTGTGTTTTTCACGCCTTCTTTTTTGGCATTTTCTGCTAAGAATTTATCACCCGCTGCTTTATTGGTGACTGCATCTTGCTTCATCTTCTCCATCATTTCAGCTTGTTTCTTTTCTTCGTACTTGGTCATAACCTCTTGCATTTGCTCTTTGGTTAAAACCGCTTCTTTGCCGTCATACGCATCGCGAAAACCCATCTCAAAGGTATCTAGGTTTAAATCATCTAATGACTCTTTGTAACTTTCGGCAGTAGCATAACCGATGCTGTAACCTACTTTTTCAAGGTCAGTACTCTTTTCAGTAACCGTTGAACTTGAACTGTTTTGGTCAGATTTATTGCCGTTGTTGGCACAACCAAAAGCAAGCGTACTGGCTAGGGCTACTGCTAAAAACTTAGGGATCATTACTTTATTCATATATAAACTCTGTTGTAGTGGGAGTAACTTTTTTAGTGGGAATAATCAGCTAATAAAGCGGACTAATATTTAAATCAACTGCTAAGAGATTATGTTTTCTACAATCAATTTCTATAGCTGACTGTGTTTTCACTTAATCCTGCTATTTTAACGGTTATCGTAAAAAGTATCACAGGACAATTGTAATAAAAATGACTTTATATGTTTCTTATAATATTGGAGCACATAGTAGCAAAATTGTAGATTAATCACCATGAACCGCTTTTACTTTGTGCTTATACTGTATAGAAAACGTTAATAAACTTGGGATATGTCACAACTTCTCACATAACTTTAAATTTTTATGAATAAAAGCTATTTATTATTGCTGTCTAATCCGATAAAGTGGTTTCGTCAACTAACTTTATTTTATGCTAGACCTAAGTCACCGCTAGATGCCATAAGAGGCAAAAGGCTTTGGCTTATTAACTGGTGTAAAAAGATTTTTTAATAAAATCAACATTTTTCGCTGTAAAACTTGTAAGCTGTAGTTTATTTAGCTCATTAGAATTAAAAATTTACTTTTTAATAGCCTAGTTACGCCAGCTTATTTGAATACTTAAACTTAAAAATACAAAAGTAGATACCGGGTTTGTTTATCGACCCATTTATTGAATTACATTATAGGAGAAACAGCATGGACAACATGTTTGTTTGGTTTAATAGCAACTTAGGCGGACCAATTGGCTCGATTATCGCAGCCATTTTGGTATTCGTTATCGGTTGGTTAATTGCTATGGCACTGGCCGGTGTGGTACGCAATTTGCTAGCCCGCGTTAATTTAAACCAACGTATGAATACTTCGACAGGTAAAGCCTACGACCTTGAAAACATAATTTCAAAAGTCGTTTTCTGGTTTGTATTCTTAATGGCCATTTCTGGTGCATTAAGTATGCTTAGCTTAAATGCTATCTCTGCTCCATTTGCCAATATGATTGATAGTGTCTTATCTTTCATTCCGACACTTATCGGTGCGGTTATTATTGGTGTGATTGGTTGGGTAGTAGCTACAGTAGCTCGCACTGCTATCAATGCCGCTTTGTCTAAGACAACACTTGATGAAAAATTAAGTGCTGAAGCCGGTGTACAACCTATGAGCAATACCATTGCTGATATGGTTTACTGGGTTATCCTGCTGTTTGTTTTAGTTATCGTATTGGGTCAACTACAGTTAGATGGTTTATTTGCTCCATTAACTAATATGTTGAACAAAGCGATCGGCTATATCCCTAATCTATTCATGGCTGGTGTTGTGTTCTTTGTGGGCTATATCGTGGCAAAAATTGTCCGCGGTATCGTAGCCAATATGGTAACAAGCCTAAACCTACAAGGCTTTGCTGAAAAAGCGGGTATTAGTAATAACCGTGAAAACAGCCTACCTAACATTGCAGGTTCTCTAGCCTTTTTATTGGTAATCATTCCAACCACAATTATCGCTCTAGATGCACTAAATATCGAAGTGATCTCTCGTCCAGCTACTAACATGCTGAACAAGATTATGAGTGCGCTGCCAAACATCTTTACTGCGGCTGCCATCTTAATCATCACTTACTACATCATGAAAATGGTGGCTAACGTGGTTAAAGGTTTGCTTGAAAACACTACCATTAATGCCCTTCCTGCTAAGGTGGGTCTAGACAGTGCAATGGGTGAGACTCAAGTTTCAGATCTTGTTGGTTATGCCATCATCTTCTTTGCTATGTTGTTTGCTGGTATTTTATCTGCAGACTTACTAGGCTTTGAACAAATCAGTGGCATTATCACTATGTTCATTGCATTTGGTGCTGACATTATCTTAGGCGCTATTATCCTGTTCATCGGCTTCTGGTTAGCCAACATCATCGCTGGTGTGGTTGAGCGTTCTGATAAAGGTTCACAGTTTTTAGCCAACATCGTTCGCGTCCTTATTATGGGCCTTGTGCTTGCAATGGGTCTAAAAGCGATGGGTATTGCAGATTCAATCGTGAACTTAGCCTTTGGTCTTACTTTGGGTGCTGTGGCTGTTGCCTTCGCTCTATCGTTCGGTCTTGGTGGTCAAGAAGCCGCTGCTCGCTTCTTACGTAAGCTGCAAGACAAAGCAGAAACTGAAGCTGAAAAAGCAAAAGTTGAGAAAGCGATTTCTAATACTGCAAAAGAGACAGGTAAAGAGCCTTCTATCACTACCATTTCAGGTGATGAGCCTTCAATCCCTAACTCAGATGATCAATAATTAATTGGTTCTCTAGTAGTAAGTCATTATAGTTCCATTAAAGGCAGCCTTTCGAGGCTGCCTTTTTTCATGTCAAAGCGATATTTAGAAGATTTTTACTCCAATTTGTACCGTTACTTAAACCCTTAATATGATGGTTGCTATAACCTTCTTTTCTTGTCAAAATCATAGACACTATTAAAACTTTAAATATACAGGTTAAAAGGATATGAAGCGATTCAATGACAAGGTTATTGTTATTACCGGTGCAGACTCTAGCATAGGCCGAGTCACCGCGCTAAAAATAGCCCGAGAAGGCGGCAATGTTGTATTAATAGGTAGCAATAGCAAGGTACTTGAATACATCGCTAGTGAGCTTCCTGAAGACCATACTTGGATCAACAGCGGCAACCATTTAGCAGTAACTGGTGATATTACCAATGAAGAGCACAGTGAAAGGCTGGTCTCACATATTGTAGAAAAATATAATAGAATTGATACTGTGATAAGTATTAATACTGAGATTAAATTTAGTCAGGCCCTGCTTACAGAGTTGTCAAAAACAAAAGGCAGTATCGTCAATGTGTCTTTATTGTCCGATACCAGTACCAGTTGGTCGATAGAAGGTTATAAACAGACTCAAACCGAGTTAGAGAAATACAATAAACAACTAGCTTACAAGCTAGGACCGCAAGGAATAAGGGTCAATGGGGTACATGCTGGTCTAACAACCGAGGACAGTGATGATGTCGATAATGTGAAACTTTTTATTGATCAAAGCACGCTCGGTAGATTGGTCGAAATGAGCGAGATTACTGAAGCCATCTTATTTCTCTCCAGTAATGATGCCTGTATGATTACTGGAGCGACACTGGCTGTTGATGGCGGTTTGTCTTTATCTAACTAGGCCATTTTATCTAAGTAACTGCTTTGTATTACCCCTTAAATTTTCATTGTTTTTATTTGTTGGGACAAAAAAAGACCCCTCTGTATTTAGAGGGGTCTTTTTTTAGCACTAAATCGATTAAAAGAGTCGTAGCATCCTAAGTTTATTTGTTGATATCTTTTAAAGGCTTTGACATTTTTTCTGGATACTTAGGCACTACGCCTTTATATTGCTCAACAATTTTCATCACATCTTTGTCATAGTCCCCTGTGGTATACACCGGCTTTAAAAATCGAATCTCTTTGGTTTTATAATCCATAGCTACTGGAATAATAGGCACCTGAGCGCCATCAGCAATGTAATAAAATCCTGTCTTCCATTTATCTGTGTAGTCTCGAGTCCCCTCTGGCGCTAATCCCAAATACAGGGAATCACTCGACTTTAAGCGATCAATACTCGCTTGTAACACCGTACCTCTTTTACTGCGGTTAATAGGAATAATGCCGGCCCATTTAAAGAAGCGAGCCAATATAGGGTACTTAAACAAACTGTCTTTACCCATAATATTAATGTCTAAGTCTAAACCTAAGATCAAAGGTATCGCATATAACCCATCAAAATTTGAGGTGTGTGGTAGCGCCAAAAAGACCGCTTTTGGTACGTTAGGAATCTCACCGACCGCTTTCCAGCCCAAAAGCTTAAACAAACGCCGAGCAATAGGTGGTGAAATACTCCCTCCACGTCTTGGTACCTTATCGCCTAAGCTTTTATGGGTCAGCTGCTTTAACTTAGCTGCTGGGGTATTTTTGGATATATCATTATTAGACATTAAGTTGTGTCCCTACATTTAATTTTTTAAACTGATTGGTGCTAGCTTAAACCGTAATCTCAGCAAGATCTCCCTTACTCTCTAGCCAGGTTTTACGATCAGCGGCTCTTTTCTTCGCCAACAACATATCCATAACACTGTTGGTCAACTGCATATCATCCATATCCAGTTGCACCAATCTACGGGTGTCTGGATTCATAGTGGTTTCACGCAGCTGCTCGGCACTCATCTCACCCAACCCTTTAAATCGAGTAATCTGTGGTTTTTTATTGCCAGGCACCTTACTTAATATATGCTCAAGCTCACTTTCATCAAGTGCATAGTGAACTTCTTTGCCTATATCAATCCTATATAAGGGCGGCATCGCTACAAACAAGTGACCTGCATCAACTAATGCTGGGAAATGTTTAACAAATAGGGCACAAATTAAGGTCGCAATATGCAGACCATCAGAATCGGCATCGGCCAAAATACAAATCTTGTCGTAACGCAGCTCTGACAAATCATCGGAGGCGGGATCTACCCCAATAGCAATAGCGATGTCATGAATCTCACGGCTTGAAAGCACGGTATCAGGGGAGACTTCCCAAGTATTCAGAATCTTACCACGCAGGGGCAAAATAGCCTGAAAATGACGATCACGGGCCTGTTTGGCACTCCCACCGGCTGAGTCACCCTCTACCAAAAACAACTCAGCCCCTTCTCTTACGCCGCCTCGGCAATCCGCTAATTTACCTGGCAATGCTGGGCCTTGAGTAATCTTTTTACGAGCCACTTTTTTAGCTGACTTCAAACGTTTGCCAGCCTTAGAGATGGCTAATTCTGCAATTTGTGCGCCTAATTCAGCGTGTTGGTTTAACCACAAGCTAAAGGCATCCTTGGCTTGTGCCTGTACTGCCCCTGCCGCCTCTCGACTCGATAGACGCTCTTTGGTCTGACCTGAAAACTGAGGCTCTGAGAACTTAAGAGATAAAATATAGTTCACCCCATCCCAGACATCTTCTCCGGTTAGTTTTACATTACGGGGCAGTAAATTGTGAATTTCACAGAACTCACGTAAGGCTTCTAAAATACCGGTTCGGAGGCCATTAACATGAGTCCCTCCTTGGGCCGTAGGAATCAGGTTAACGTAGCTTTCTTGAATAGGGTTGCCCCCTTCAGGTAGCCATGATAAGGCAAAAGTAACCCCAGAACGCTCTCCTTCTTTGGCCTCATAAGAGAAATAAAACGGCTCAGGCGGTAGGGTCTCTAACCCATCAAGTTGCTCATTAAGATATTCAACCACGCCATCGGTAAACTGCCAGACTACTTTGTCTTTATTGGCTTCATCATAAAACTCTATCGTTAGACCGGCTGCTAACACCGCTTTTGCCTTCAAGTTATGCTTAAGCTGTTTGACGCTAAATTTAGGGGTGTCAAAAAAGGTCTCATCAATCCAAAAACGAACCTTGGTTCCTTTTTTGCGCTTGTTAGAGCTCACTGATTCGACTAATTTGGTGACAGGCACCCCATTTTCAAAGGCAATATCGTACTGGGTGCCATCACGCCAAACGGTAACTTCAACTCGTTTTGATAGGGCGTTAACTACGGAAATACCCACCCCATGTAATCCGCCAGAAACCTGATAATTACTGGTGTTAAACTTACCGCCAGCATGTAGCCGGGTTAAAATAATCTCAATACCCGTTTGTTTAAACTCAGGATGAATATCTGTGGGCATTCCGCGTCCATCATCTTCTACTGACAATGAACCATCCTCATGCAGTTGCACCTTGATCGTTTTAGCATGACCCGCTAAAGCCTCGTCCACTGAGTTGTCTATCACCTCTTGTGCCAAGTGATTAGGACGGGTGGTATCGGTGTACATACCAGGACGGCGACGTACCGGCTCAAGACCTTCTAAAACTTCAAGCGACTGTGCTGTGTAATTACTCACAATAATATCCTTTGCTTAATTAAGCTTTTAATTATGAGCCATATTATAACTAATATCGGAATGCATAGGGGATTAGCAAACGTATTAACGACAGCAAGTGACGTAAAGAAAATCAGTTAGTAACACTGGTTAGCCCTGAGACAATAGACGCTTCATAATCAGGGGTAGTTGTTGCTCAAAATCGGTCATACGATGGTCACCTCCAAATTGTAAAGCCACCTCTACCCCTCGAGGCTGATAAAAATCAGCAGCTACTTTTGGATCTAGTAACTCATCTCCTTGTTTAATTACTGCAAATACCTTCTCGGGATAAGTTATCTGCTGCAATTTATGAGCGGCAAACCAATCTAAGTCCTGCAAGGTCATTGCCCAGCCCCCAGTGGTTCGATAAATCACTGGAGAAGCACCATCGTCACAAGCGATAGTATCGATCACTTGGTCATCAACGAAGCGCTGTAAGCTAATATGAGGCTGGGTGCTGGGGTTTAGCAACACAGCAGGGCAACCGGTCTCATTACTCACTAGACTAGCAAAATAGCCACCTAAAGAGCTGCCCATTATTACCACCTTATCATTTGCCCTCTGCCCTTGCTGTACCAATACACACAGTCGATCAAACACCTTATTAGGGGCTTCATTCAAATCCGGTCTGATAACTTCAACATCAGGATGATGAGCTTTGCAATATTTCTCGAGCAAAACACCTTTTACCGAATTTGCTGTGCTATCAAGACCATGAACATATATTATTCTCATTTCCAATCCTTTATTTTTAACGGTTTAAGCAAGATTATCACGAATGAAAGTGCGAAAGGAATCATGCTAAAATTGATTAAATCATAAAAGGTTATTCTACTATGGGCTATGGACTGTAAATGAATGGCTAGCGGCTTAAGTCAGATCACTTATTTAGCTGTGATCTAGGGATGGTATAAAGCTAATGTTTAATCAAATTGAGCTATTCGAAATCGATAACCCCTGTGTGGGGGTTTGCCAAAGTAATAAGAAGGGCTATTGCTTTGGCTGCTTACGTAGCCGTCAAGAGCGACAACTGTGGCTAAGAATGACCAATGAAGAAAAACGAGAGGTTTTGAGGCTGATTGTAGGACGTCGGAAGCGGATCGAACAGATGCGTAGTCGTCAAAGGCAGCAAATGGAAATAGATTTTGAGGAAAATTTAGAGATAGACAGTTTGTTCAATAACTCGCCTCAGTAGTAAACCAAAAAAATCTACAGCAACCTGACATTCGTTCTTTAAAATTGAATGCAAAGGAAAAAGCCCCCGTAACTTAAGTTACGGGGGCTTTTAGGGTATAGGGAGCTGACGATGACCTACTCTCACATGGGCGAACCACACTACCATTGGCGCAACGATGTTTCACTTCTGAGTTCGAGAAGGGATCAGGTGGTTCCATCGTGCTATTGTCGTCAGCAAAGGGGGTATAGATATGAGTTGTGTTAAGGATTAACTTAACTTTGTTTGACTATTATATCAGAACCTGAATCACTATTATCAGGATGATATCGA
>NZ_DGDC01000027.1:35029-35367 GCF_002385225.1 Psychrobacter sp. UBA3962
CTGCGCTTCCACACCCTGCCTATCAACGTCCTAGTCTTGAACGGCTCTTAAGGGAAATCTAATCTTGAGGTTGGCTTCCCGCTTAGATGCTTTCAGCGGTTATCCAATCCGAACGTAGCTACCGGGCAATGCCATTGGCATGACAACCCGAACACCAGCGGTTCGTCCACTCTGGTCCTCTCGTACTAGGAGCAGATCCTCTCAAATTTCCAACGCCCACGGTAGATAGGGACCGAACTGTCTCACGACGTTCTAAACCCAGCTCGCGTACCTCTTTAAATGGCGAACAGCCATACCCTTAGGACCTGCTTCAGCCCTAGGATGAGATGAGCCGACAT
>NZ_DGDC01000027.1:35497-37997 GCF_002385225.1 Psychrobacter sp. UBA3962
GCTTTTGCCTTTATACTCTATGAACGATTTCCGACCGTTCTGAGCGCACCTTCGTACTCCTCCGTTACTCTTTAGGAGGAGACCGCCCCAGTCAAACTACCCACCATACATTGTCCTCGGTATTGTTATACCTGAGTTAGAACCCCAACATGACCAGGGTGGTATTTCAAGGATGGCTCCACAAATACTGGCGTATCTGCTTCAAAGCCTCCCACCTATCCTGCACAAGTCAGGTCAAAGTTCAATGTAAAGCTGTAGTAAAGGTTCACGGGGTCTTTCCGTCTAGCCGCGGGTACACAGCATCTTCACTGCGATTTCGATTTCACTGAGTCTCTGCTGGAGACAGCGCTGCCATCATTATGCCATTCGTGCAGGTCGGAACTTACCCGACAAGGAATTTCGCTACCTTAGGACCGTTATAGTTACGGCCGCCGTTTACTGGGGCTTCGATCAAGACCTTCGCATACGCTAAGCCCATCAATTAACCTTCCAGCACCGGGCAGGCATCACACCCTATACGTCCACTTTCGTGTTTGCAGAGTGCTGTGTTTTTAATAAACAGTTGCAGCAGCCTGGTATCTGCGACTGTCAATAGCTTACGGAGCAAGTCCTTCACCATCGACAGCGTACCTTCTCCCGAAGTTACGGTACCATTTTGCCTAGTTCCTTCAGCAGAGTTCTCTCAAGCGCCTTGGTATTCTCTACCTGATCACCTGTGTCGGTTTAGGGTACGATTCGTTTATGACTATAGTTTAGAAGCTTTTCCTGGAAGCATGGTATTTGCCACTTCGCTGTACAAGTACAGCTTGCTATCAGATCTCAGTATTAACAGCCCGGATTTGCCTAAGCCGTCTACCTACATCCTTCCACCTGGACAACCATCGCCAGGCTGGCATAACCTTCTCCGTCCCTCCATCACATCATAAACAAGTATCGGAATATTAACCGATTTCCCATCGACTACGCCTTTCGGCCTCGCCTTAGGGGTCGACTCACCCAGCCCCGATTAACGTTGGACTGGAACCCTTGATCTTCCGGCGTGCGAGCTTTTCACTCGCATTATCGTTACTCACGTCAGCATTCGCTCTTGTGATACCTCCAGCATACCTTACGATACACCTTCACAGGCTTACACAACGCTCCCCTACCACTTGAAACAATTTTCAAATCCGCAGCTTCGGCTCCTAGTTTGAGCCCCGTTACATCTTCCGCGCGGGCCGACTCGACTAGTGAGCTATTACGCTTTCTTTAAAGGATGGCTGCTTCTAAGCCAACCTCCTAGCTGTCTATGCCTTCCCACTTCGTTTCCCACTTAACTAGGAATTTGGGGCCTTAGCTGGCGGTCTGGGTTGTTTCCCTCTCCACGACGGACGTTAGCACCCGCCGTGTGTCTCCCGGATATCACTCATCGGTATTCGGAGTTTGCATCGGTTTGGTAAGTCGGTATGACCCCCTAGCCGAAACAGTGCTCTACCCCCAATGGTGTTCGTCCGAGGCGCTACCTAAATAGCTTTCGGGGAGAACCAGCTATCACCGAGTTTGATTAGCCTTTCACCCCTATCCACAAGTCATCCCCTGGCTTTTCAACGACAGTGGGTTCGGTCCTCCGGTGCCTGTTACGGCACTTTCAACCTGCTCATGGATAGATCACTCGGTTTCGGGTCTATACCCTGCAACTAAACGCCCTATTAAGACTCGGTTTCCCTACGGCTCCCCTAACGGTTAACCTTGCTACAGAATATAAGTCGCTGACCCATTATACAAAAGGTACGCGGTCACCCAACAAGTGGGCTCCCACTGCTTGTACGCACACGGTTTCAGGTTCTATTTCACTCCCCTCACAGGGGTTCTTTTCGCCTTTCCCTCACGGTACTGGTTCACTATCGGTCAGTCAGGAGTATTTAGCCTTGGAGGATGGTCCCCCCATCTTCATACAGGATTTCTCGTGTCCCGCACTACTTAATATGCTTCATTATATGTTTCGAATACGGGGCTATCACCCACTATGGCCAGCTTTCCCACACTGTTCTTCTACATATAAATCCGTCGGCTCCTCCCCGTTCGCTCGCCGCTACTAGGGGAATCTCTATTGATGTCTTTTCCTAAGGGTACTGAGATGTTTCACTTCCCCTCGTTTGCCTACCAATAAATTGGTATACCTAGCTTACGCTAAGTGGGTTTCCCCATTCAGAAATCTCCGGATCACAGGATATTGCCGCCTCCCCGAAGCTTATCGCAGGCTGTCACGTCTTTCATCGCCTCTGACTGCCAAGGCATCCACCATGTGCGCTTAATTACTTGACCATACAACCCCAAAGGGTCTTTAGTCTGTAATTATAACGATATCACCTTGATAATTTACGCTTGATTCAGTTCTCTTTACTTTGATAACCAACCCCTTGGGATAACAACTGATGTCATTAAAAGGTTGGCTATCTGGTTAGACAATGGCTCAGTGAATGATTCATTATCTAACCGTATTACAACTCATATCTATGTT
>NZ_DGDC01000044.1 GCF_002385225.1 Psychrobacter sp. UBA3962
GTATTTCAGGACGAGACAAATATTAGAACAAATAACTGCTTAAAGCTTATGACGAATCTCAAAGCTTTGGTGAATCGGCTTTTTCGGATTGAAGTCAAAGCCAATGGTTTCATTGGTAATCTCAACAACATCATAGCGCTCATACAGCTCTTCATCCAACTCAAACCTAGTAAAGTTGTTAGAGAAGTAAATCACGCCACCATTGGCCAAACGGTTCATCGCTCGGTTAATAAGAGCCGTGTGATCTCGCTGGACATCAAAAGTCCCTTGGAATTTCTTAGAGTTTGAGAAAGTAGGCGGATCAATAAAGATAACGTCAAACTGATCGGTATTGTCTTTAATCCAATCAAAGATATCCGAGGCAATAAACTGATAGCGGCTGGTAGTCACATCTAGGCCGTTTAGCGCAAAGTTTTGTTTGCCCCAATCTAAGTAGTTCTGAGATAAGTCGACACTGGTCACCGATTTTGCACCGCCCAATGCAGCGTGCACACTGGCAGTACAAGTATAGGCGAACAGGTTCAACACATCGGCACCACGACTGGCCGAGCGAATCATGCTGCGCATATTACGGTGGTCAATAAATAGACCAGTGTCTAAATAATCGGTAAAGTTGACATAGAAATAAGCACCGTCCTCTTGTACCACATGCATCTTACGTTTTTTCTGCGCTAGACGCTGCGCTTCCTGACGTTTGGCTTCTTCACGCGCCTGCTGGAACTTGTTACCTTTGTAGCGATTGCGGTTGTCTTTTTTTGGTTCCGGAGCCTCTTTATTAGCTTTAGTATCTTTAGAGGGGCTTTCTGGGTTGCCGTACTGAGTATTGCCGACCTGACGCGCACGGGTTTTGATAAAGATTTGTTCACGGTTAATACCAAACACTTCACGAATACCCATTAACGCTAAGTTAAAGCGCTTGCGAGCGGTCTCTGGTGGAATGGTCTTTGGTGGTGCCCACTCTTGTACATGCACGTAGTCGCCATACACATCGATAGCTACTTTATAATCAGGCAAATCGGCATCATAAACACGTAAGTTGGTCACGTCTTCTTTGGTAGCCAGTTTTTTTAGATGGGCCACGTTTTTTTGTAGGCGATTAACAAAGTCTTGTGCTTCCTCGACTTCAATCTTTTGGCGCTCAAAGCGATCGATTAAGCTTTCCCCTTCTTTACGTAGCAACTGACCATACCTGAAATAGACAGTGATGGCACCGTTATGGCAACGTAGGGTTTGTGGCTCCTCCAGAGGTAACACATCGGCTTGCTCAACATGGGCAGCCAATAGCCCTAGCATGGGCTGGTATTTTTGTTTAGCAAATATATCTTGTAATGTCAGCCCTAGCCCTTGATATAAAGGTTTGATAAAGTCGCTATCACCTAGACGCTCACCATACGGGGGGTTGGTGATAATAAGAGGGCGTTTAAGTTTTCGATCTAATAGGGGCTTGGCCAAAGCAATCTTCAATTGAGACAGGGGACGCTGTTCTAAAGTTAAATGCGGAATTAGCTCGATCAGACCGGCAGCGATTAAGTTTTTATGTACTGCTTTAATGGCGCCTGCATCGGCATCAAAGCCCATAATAGTGGGCAGTTTACCGGCTGCGGCTTTTTCTAACCCATTATGAAAGCGCTCTTGGGCATCCACCACACATTGCTGCCATAGCTCGCTATCATGCTCTTGCCAGTTATAAAAACCAAATTGTGACTCAGCTTTATCAATACCGACCGCATAATCACAATGCATCAATAGGGCTTCGATAATAAAGGTACCTGAACCACACATAGGGTCAATTAGGGCGCTGTAGCTGTTTTTCTTTTTATGCCAACCGACGGTATATAGCAGGCCAGCGGCTAAGTTTTCTTTCAGTGGCGCATCGGTCATGGCCACACGGTAGCCGCGACGGTGCAAACTGGTTCCTGATAAGTCTAAAAAGATCTCAGCCTGTTTTTCATTAACAGTGGCATAAATAGGAAAATCTGGGTTACTACTGTCGACATCAGGACGGGCATCTAATTTTTCGCTAAAGGTATCGGCGATGGCATCTTTAATACGTAGCATGGCAAACTGTTGACTAACTTGAACTCTTTTATCGACACTCATTCGAATGGCGAAAGTATTGTCTAAGCCAAACCACTCAGTCCAATCTACGGTACTGGCCAGGCCATTTAACTGCTCAGCCACATCATAATCTTTATTGATATTACGTTTTTTAATGGGCAGTAAGACGCGTGAGGCCACCCGTGACCACAGGCAAATTTTATAAATCTGTTCTAAAGTGGCGTTGACAGCAATACGGCCTGTGCCTTTTAATTCACAGTCAATCTCCATGCTGGCCAGTTCAGCTTTCAGTGGCGCTTCTAAGCCATCGGCGCAGGTAACGAGGATGTCATAGCGTTTATTTGAGCCTGTAGGTTGGGTGTTTAGGTCGTTGCTGTTAGAGATATTTTCTGTTGTGGGGGTGGACATAGTTGGCCTTTACGTTATATTTATTTATTCAAATTTACTAATTCAATCTTCGGGCAGCTAAGCTAAATAGCAGAGGCTGACTAATGCAAGTATTGAGTGTTAACTGTGTTATAAAAAAGATGGTTGATAGTGATAAGTAGGCTGCTAAATAAGCCAATAGGTGGGAGTGTTGCTTTATTACTAGTGATTTTACCACACTCATCTACCAGGAGATAACCAGGGCCTACAAATAAGCGAAATTTTGAGCCATTTATCGGCTACTGTTCAAAAAATTCGTTGGTGGCTATAGATTATTTATTAGCCTCTGGCTGATTATTTTCAGAAGACGGCGACAAGGGTTGTAACTGGGCCTTAATATCAGCAGCTTTTGTATCCACAGGCATGACCAGCTTCATGTGAGGGTAGGGAATATTAATGCCCTCTTTTTCAAAGCCTGCTTTAATTCTTTCTTGTAGAGTTTCTTTGAGAATAGGCATACGCGCGACAGCAGCAGGTTTCACCCAATAGCGAATAATAAATACGGTTCCAAAGTCACTGATATGGTCAACAGTGGCTAAAGGCTCGGGACGCTTTAGAATATTCTCAGTATCATCAAGCACCTGCATAATAACTTTTCTGGCTTGCTCAATATCAGCTTCTAGAGCAATACGCGCTTTGATATCGAAGCGGATAAAGTTTTTTGAAGTTAGGTTGATGACCTCTGATGAGGCGACGGTAGCATTAGGAATAATGACCGTGATGTTGTCCCGGGTTAAGATACGGGTAGTGCGTAACGAGATGAGAATAACCCGGCCTTCATTCTCGCCAATACTAATCCAGTCGCCCACCTTAAAGGACTGCTCTAGCAAAATGGTAATGCCAGAGATAAAGTTAGCAATGGTGGACTGTGCGGCAAAACCCACTGCCAAACCTAAAATACCCAGACCGGCTACTAATGAGACGATATCGAAGCCAAACTGAGCCATAACGCTGGCCAGCCCCAGCACTATAATTAATACTGAAAATACGTTTTTTAACAGCTGCTCTATCGAGGCATTGAGTCCATAATGCTTTAAAACTCGGCTGATCACCTGTTCAGATGAGGTCCATAGAACGTAATAAATACCGGCCCATATACTGGCTTTAGCAGTTGCAGATACGGTGCTAGGCTCAACATTGATCTGACTCATTATCGCCAGTACACAGCTGACTACCCATATGTAACGTAGTACGGAGCGAATGATACCTAAGCGTCTGTCTGATAGCTTTAATTGCTCTTGATAACGCTTAGTAACATAGGTAAGTAGCCAATAGAAGAACCCGACAATCATCAATAGGATAATAATTTTTATGGTGGTGCTGGCAAGTTCCACGCCGCGAGAAGCCCAGTCTCGACTCTCTTCTTCTAAATCACCGCCAATCGCAAGATATAAGCTCGAGTATAAATCGTGCAAAATATCTTGAAAAAATGCGCTAATTTTTGAGCCAGTCTCTCTTGCCATTGGTCGTCCTATAATGGGTCATTGCCTAAGGGAATTAGTTTTAACTGCGTCAATAGTCTTAATATACAACAAAATTAGCTAAAGTTGAGCCCGCCTTATTTATAGCTGCCTTGTTTACTGTAAATTAGTTTCTAAGCAAGCTACTTATTATAAAAAAACCCTGCAGCGTGATGGCAGGGTTTTTTTATGATAGGAAAAATAATTTACGACTTATAGGTATTGATCTTGCCTATGGTATCACGTAGGGCAGTACGCAGCCCCTCAAGAATGGTCGGATGGTAGAAGGGGCTGGCCAATAAGCCGTCGATATCTACTTCATTGGTAATGGCTGTGGCTAAGATGTGTGCAATATACTCGGCATCTGGGCCTACCATGCTGGCTCCTAATACCAACCCAGATTTCGGGCAAGCATAAATGCGTAATAGGCCACAGTTGATGCCCATTACACGGCTACGCCCTTGATTGTCAAAACTCACCTCGCCAATGACGTAGGGGCGTCCTTCTTCTTTAATGTCTGATAAAGACTGACCCACATTCATAATTTGTGGCTCACTGAATATTATTGACATAGAAGTGGTGGCCGTTTGCGACTTATCAGGCGACATGTCGTTCAGAATGTCACTTTCATCAGAGCAGTCTGGATCTTTGGCAATAGCGTCGCTCATACTGATTTGATCAGCCAGACCTGCTATCTTTAAAGCCACCTCTTTACCAGATAAATAACCTTCATTACTGGAAACATGTAGTAACGGCATATAGGCATTGGCATCCCCAACAATATAGACATTGGTACCTTCAATTTTTCCGGTTATTTTGTCCAGCTTTAAGGGACGATTTTTATCATCTAACTGCACACCCACATGCTCAAGCCCTAGAGTATGTAACGAGTTGCGGCGTCCGGTAGCTGCCAGTACTTTCTCACCACGCCAAGTCTGTGAATTACCTTCAGCGTCAGTATAATGGATAACTGCTTGGCTTTTGCTATCAAACTCTTCTCGAGACACCTTATCAATTTTGGTATTTAGACGTAAATCTAGCTCACTTGAAAAACAGGCAATAGCTTTTTGATTGATGGCTTCATCTTTTAAGCCCCCCACATTTTCAGCACGGTTGAAGATAGCAACCTCAACACCCAGTCGACTCATGGCTTGAGCCAATTCAAGTCCGATAGCCCCTGCACCGACTACCGCCATAGATTTAGGTAAGTCCGGCAACTCAAAAATAGTATCAGAAGTAATCAGAGCATCGCCTAATGCTAACTTCCAACCTTCAGGCACAAAAGGTTTTGATCCAGTGGCAATAATCACATGATCGGCTTGAATGTACTCGATATCTCCCTCTGCAGTATGGGCTTCGATTAATCCAGATTCTGAAAAAACAGCGCGACCATGTATTTTATTATTATCGTCCCAGCTATCTACATTTTTTAGGGCGAAACTAGCAAAACGATCTCGCTCATCCTGTACCCGTTTCATTACTTGCTTACCATTAATGGTGGCGTTACCTTCTACCCCAAATTCATCAGAATGGTTGGCATGATAGGCACGGTCGGCGGCTGCAACTAATAATTTACTCGGCATACAGCCCATGGTGGTACAAGTAGTAGACCAGATACCTTCGTTGATGATAACCACATTGTCTGTGGCTTTACTGATTTGACGATAAGCGTTATGACCGGCAGTCCCAGCACCGATGACAGCGGCATCAACGTGACGAATAGATTTTTCAGACGAGGATTGGGGTTTTGTCATTGAGTTTTTCCTAAAAAATGAGTCTAGTTAATATTTTTAATTGTCGATGCTGCTAGGAGAAATATCAGAGTGACTTGTTAACTCTAGATAGACTGAACTTCTGCTAATGTTTTAAGCAATCTATCTGCATAGTCTTTGGCTCTTAAATTACGCTGAGCATGGGTTAGCTTGCCATCTTTATCAAATACAAAAGTAGAGCGTACTAAGCCCATTGTTTTTTTGCCATACATATTTTTTTCTTTAATCACGTCAAAGTGTTGGCAAAGTTTCTCATCGGCATCGCTAATTAAAGGTATTTGCAGCTGTTTGTTTTCAATAAATTTCTTATGCGACTCGATACTGTCTCTAGACACGCCGATAATGTTGTAGCCTAGAGCATCAAATTCAGACAGTTTTTCGGTAAAGTCGACTGCTTGAGTGGTACAGCCGGGAGTATTGTCGCGAGGATAGAAATAAAGAATTAAGCCCTTGTCCATATTTTCAACAAACTGGTCAAGCACTATTTCACTTTCCACCATTTCATCGTCTATCTTTTGTACGATAGGCATTGGGAAGTCAGGTAGGGCAATAATTTCATCAGTGGGTTTTGCCATGTTGTTTTCCTTTTTTATTTAAAATAGCTTATCAACCTAGAGGGCTGTTATTCTTTTTATAACAGTTTACCTAAGAATGAGCAATGACTCAAAGCGTAGCGTGTAAGCATCAAATAACACTTGAGTGATAAAAGTTATAAAAAATTGAGGACAATAAAAAAGGCTGACAATCGCCAGCCTAATCTAATCAGATCATTAACAGCATAACTTAAAGCATCGCACTTCAAGCATCATACAAGTAAATTATGCTTTAGGTTTTTGTGGAGGATTAAGTTTTAGACCGTTACCACATTGCTGTAAATCTTTTTGCATAGTTTTGGCATAAGGTAAGGTTGAAGGGTCTTTACCACTTTGGGCATAGCTTTCAATTTCCCACATTTGACCTAACGTCATTTTACTGCGAACGTTTACAGTACAGCCACAAAATTTCTTAGCAGTAGCATTATCGGCCACTTTAAGTTTAACGGCAGTGGCCACACAGTTATTAACCTGATCTTGTTTGATATCCAGCGCTTGAGCAGGAGTTGCCATCATAATGGCAGATGTGCCTAAGGCAACAAGTGGCAATAATTTATTACATAAAAAGCTTTTCGAAATAAAGTTCATGAACAACAATCCTTTAGAGGCTTACGATATTATATTTACAGTTAACCAGTGGCTTATCATTGATTAAAATGTATGAGCACTGGTTAAAATGTACGGGTTGAAAATAACCTAGAGCATTTAACTTAGCGATTGGCTTAGTTAATCTAATCGCATACCTTATCAAGCTAATAAACAGATTAGTAATAAATTTTGCTATTTAGTTGCAATTTATTGTTGCTATTCAGTTACAAACCGCAGAAAAATAAGCTGTAAAATCAAAGCGAATCCTAGTTTTCCGAATAACGAGTAGGGTCGGCTAATCCCGCATCACTAAAGCCTCTTTTACGCAAGGTGCAGCTGTCACAGATACCACAAGCTCGGCCTTCACTGTCAGCCTTGTAGCAAGAGATGGTTTGAGAATAATCTACGCCAAGCGAGTTGCCCAATTGGATGGTTTGAGCCTTACTTAATTGCTGTAGGGGAGTTTGGATATGCAGCTTATGCCCAGTTACTCCAGCCTTGGTGGCCAGATTGGCCATAACTTCAAAGGCATTAATATATTCAGGACGGCAGTCAGGATAACCTGAGTAATCCACTGAGCTGACTCCAATCACTATATGGTTGGCTTCAGTTACTTCCGCCACAGCTAACGCATAGGATAAAAAGATGGTATTACGCGCTGGCACATAAGTGTTGGGAATAGCATCATTATCTATATTATCGGTATGGGTCGGAAATTTGTCCGCATCGCCATCTGGGATAGTCATATCATGGTCAGTTAACGAGGAGCCACCTAACTGTGCAATATCAATATCGATGATCTTGTGATCAACGCCAGCTTGATTAGCGATGTTTTTAGCCGCGACCAGCTCACTATTATGACGTTGACCATAATTAAAGCTAACGGCCGTGACTTTGGCATAGCGGTCTTTTGCCCAATATAAACAGGTAACAGAGTCTAGCCCGCCTGAGAGTAATACTACGGCGTTTTCATTAGAGGAGTCTGACGCAGTGTGAGTGGTTGAAGGAGTGGGTGAAGTTAAAGCATCAGTCATAACAAATCCTAAAGGCTTATAAAAATCAGAAAAAGGCGATTATTAAAAAAATCAAAAAGGGCAGTAAAAAACCGTCTATTTTAACAAAAATGACGTGGCTGTGGGGATATGGATGGTCTGTTGAAGACTAATCAAAGCGGTACACATCCATGCCTAAGCTGTGATGGGCCATGCTTTCATGAATTACTGAAACCCGCTGACCGCAGCCTAGCGCAAAAAACAGCGGTAATAAATGCTCAGAGCTTGGGTGAACCTGCTCTACCTCAGAGAACTGTTGCCAGTCTAATGCAGCTGGAATGTCCGTTTTTAGCTGATGTAATAGCCAGGTTTTAAAAGCTTTGGCAGTAGGTTCTTCACTGTCAGCGTTCCAATTTAAGGCTGCTAAGTTATGGGTAATACCGCCTGAGCCCATAACCAGTATTTGCTCACGGCGTAGCTGGGAGAATAAGCTGCCCAGCTGATAACAAGCATAAGCATCAAAGTGTTTAGGCAATGACAATTGAACAATGGGCACATCTGCTTCAGGGTATAAATGAATTAACGGTGCCCAAACGCCATGATCTAAAGGGCGAAGTGGGTTAAGACTATTAATTACCCCCATCTTATTAAGTTGATCGGACAGCGATTCTGCCAGCTGTGGATGACCCAAAGCGGGATATTCAATGCTATTGAGCTTTTGACTAAAGCCTGAAAAATCATGCCAAGTTTGTGGTGTAGGGTTACTGGCAATTTCTAAGGTTTGAGTCACCCAGTGTGCCGACATAATCACAATGGCTTTGGGCTTAGGTAGATTTTGCCCAGTACGTGCCAAAGCATTGGTAGTGGCATTTTTTTCAAGCGCAAAAGTGGGCGCCCCATGAGAAACAAATAGCGCCGGCAATGTGGCCAGCGCTTGCATAGAGCGAACTTTTTGCTTGCGAGTCGGAGTCGTCACCGGCTCAAAGCTAGTGAGCGGAGTCACTGAAACCGGTACGCTAAAGGTTGAACTGTGGGTATTCTTTGGATATTTCATAAGTTAATTATGGGGGCTAGGCACCATTTTTTAAAGCGGAGTATTTTTAAGAGGTTTACGCTCTCGAGCTCATAACAAACAGCAACAGCGAAATAGCTAGACTACCCAGCAACCCTCACAGCTACTACCACGGCAGGCATTTTGCTATCCCTTCTATCCTAATTACACCCCTCAATCTTAATTACCACGATGATAAGGGTGGTTATTGTTAATACTCATCGCTCGATATAACTGCTCCATCAATACCACACGCACTAGGGGATGAGGCAGAGTAAGAGGCGATAATGACCATTTAAAGTCAGCTGCTGCCAGTACTTCAGGCGATACGCCATCTGCACCGCCAATGACCAGCGCCACATCATCACCAATTTGCATCGCTTCACTAAGCTTATCAGCCAGCTGCTCGGTGGATAGCATCTTACCTTTAACATCGAGAACCCAAAGCTTTTCACGGGAGTTACTCTGATGGGTAGTCAAAATAGCTTTGCCTTCTTGCTCACGATATTGTGCCAAATTGGCATCTGACGGGTTTTTGGCACGTTTAGCCGCGGCCAAGTCGATAATTTCAGTAGTGAGCATGGGCTGAATGCGTTTGTGATACTCATCAAATCCGCTATCGATCCACTTAGGCATCTTACTGCCCACACTTAAAATGCGTAACTTCATAAAAGAAAAAACCTTTTGGTTTAATTAATAGAACTGCTAAAGCTAAAATGTCAACCTTTTGGGGCTTGATTTTCAAACTTATCCACAGCTAATTTGAGACTCTTGAGTCAAGCTGTGAAACATTTGAAGCAATACCACAATCACTGATAAATTTTTTATAGTAGCTATTAATTTTAAGCAGTAGCTATTTAAGTTATTGATTTTATTAATAAAAATAATTGTACAAAAAATGAGCAATTTTATTCAAAGCCGTATGCTGTCTAGGGTATAACTTGTCAAGTATGGGGTTATCCACAGAGTTATCCACAGCTTGTGGGGAAAACTCTTAATCCCCTTGCTAGTCATGCGTTTGGCAAGAGTAGTGGATTTAGAAGAACATGAGGAAAGAGCCGTTATTAGTGACAAATTTAAGGCAAATCAAGCCAAAAATCATAAAGCACTCAATAATAAAGGCTCTTTTTTGGATTAATTGTCAAATGTTCCACATGGTAAGTTTTATGTTGACCATCAGCTACTGGCTTTGAAATCTAAGTAGGCCACAATAAGTCAAGATAAACTAATACAGATAAACCAACCACTAACAGCCAGGATGAGGCTAGGTTTATAACGGCTAGTCTTTGCTATAAATTAAATCCCAAACTCCGTGGCCGCGATCGATACCTCTTTTTTCAAATTTAGTCATAGGGCGGAAGTCTGGACGTGGTGTAAAATTTCCTTGGCCTGCGGTATTGGTTAAGCCTTCAAAATTATCTAGCACATCAAGCATCCAAAATGCATAATGTTCCCAATCTGTCGCTGCATGGAACCAGCCCCCATTTTTGATAACGCGGGTCACAATTTCCATACGTTTTGGGCTGACAAAACGGCGCTTATAATGACGCTTTTTTTGCCAAGGGTCAGGGAAGTACAGTTGGATACGGTCAATATGGTTCTCAGGCAGTTGCTGCATTAAAGCAATGGCATCCCCATTGATAATCTTTAGGTTGGTCAGACCCTCTTCGTTGGCCATAAAGGCGCACTTGCCTATACCCGGCTCATGCACTTCAATGCCTACGAAGTTGCGACTAGGATCGGCTTTGGCCATCTCAATCAAAGAGCTTCCCATACCAAAACCAATCTCAAAGGTTAACGGGGCATCAGGGCCATTGGGCGTCTGCTTAGTATCTGCAAATAAGGCGCGCAAATCTGTGATGTCATCGATAATGCCCTGGCCTCTATCGTCCATAGTATTGACGATGTATTTGGCATAAACAGGGTCCGTTAGCGCTTGCTCGGCATTTTTGTTAAGGTGGGTACGGCGCTTCATAAAGGTTTTGATTAAGCGTGGGAACGCAGTATCAGCGGCTTCAGATTCAGCTTGATCGTTATTTTGGTCAACGCTACCTTCTGCTTTAGGATCGATAGCCTTGTCCTTCATATCAGTAGTTTCAGAAGTTGGTAAGCTATCTGTGGTAGGGGTGTTTGGAGTATTCTCAGCGCTCATATTAAAAAAATCGTCCACTATTGAGGTTATCAAGTTGAAGGTATTGTGAGGTGAATTAAGCCTATTAAAAAAAGCGTTAAGGCTAAAAAATAAAGTAAGATGGGCGTATTATAACGTTAATCCACCTATAAAACGATGTGCAAGCCGTCAAAGTTTGTCTCGACTTAGGTCGCTGATGAGTCATATAAGGTTAAACTGGTATGTTGTTTATTGAAGAAACTTCGCCACCCCCATTTTATCAAGAGCAGATTACTGATGAAAAACGTACTCAGCTTGATAAGTGGTTTATTGGCAATCGCTCACAAGCTTATTATTTAAAACGTTTTTCTGAATTTGATTCACAAGGCTATTTATCGGCTAAGTGGAACTGGGCTGCTTTTTTTGCCACTTTTGGTTGGCTGTTATATCGTAAGCGCTATTTGGATTGTATTGTTTATACTGTGGCAGGCTGGTCCTTTATTCAGTTGAATGTGGTCATTGCCTTAGTGGCTTTTGAATATGCTTTTATGTCTTTTGTACCAGATGCCTATCAAATGTTCACCCGCATTGTGATAGCCGCTGTTATCTGGTTGTTTTGGTCAGTAATGGTGGGCAGATGGGCCGATGCTTATTATTATCGGATGGCAAGGCGTGAGATAGCCGATGTCTTAGCTGATTATCCAAGAGAGCCGGAACAGCAAAAAGCACATTTAAACAAAGAAGGGGGTACAAGTCTGGTAGGACTTGGATTCGCTTTTTCTATTTTTATATTTTTATTGTTTGTCATTCAAAATCGCTTTTTACCGTTATATGCTCAGCCCAAGGAGCATGGCATAATTCAAGATACTTTTATGCAAACCCGCATAGCAACCGGAGAGATTGAGCAGCAATTTCAGTCTCAAGGCAAATGCCCTATTGACTATAAGCCCAGTGAGGTGGGAGAGAATCTAGTTTTTGAGGTAGTAGAGCAAACTCCAGCTTTGGGTAATAAGCCTAGTAGCTGTGTGCTGATTGCTACTATAAAAAATGTTCCTTTCCCCAATCGTAATTTAAATGGACAAAACTACATTATGTATCGTCCTTCTGAGCAGAAGCAGGAAAGATGGCAGTGCATTACCTCATTAAATGAGAAGAAGAAGCCGCCCATTTGTTCTAGTAGCTAAGAGTTAATAGCAGATAATAGTATCTAAACTAAGACTTCTTAGAGAGCCCCACCGCGGTTTCAATCTCTTCTAAGTCTAGTTTTTTGCCCTCACTGTGATCGGAATCAAATAGACTTTCAAGCTCCATCATTGAGGCCTGTACTGACTCAATAAGCTTAGCCTCATCTTCGTAGATGGCTTGTTGCTGCTCTAATAGCTGATCATCGTAATCACGGAAGGCTGTGATGGTTTCCCGTGCTTTTTCTGGGGAGATGCCCAGTAGTTCTAATGACTCGCGCGACATATCAAGGGATGACAGGTAAGTTTCACGCCAGATGTGAGTTATGCCTATTTCGCGTAAACGATAGTAGTGGGCTCGATTTCGAGCTCGCACCAAGACTTTTAGATGCGGATAGTGGTTATGTAGATAGCGTGCAGTGGCAATCGAACGCTCTACATCATCAATAGCAATGATAAATATTCGGGCTTTCTCAATCCCTGCAGTTCTTAATATCTGCGGGTTTTGAGGGTTACCATAATAGACTTGGTTACCAAATTTACGCACGAAATCGACTTGGTTGGCAGAGCTTTCAATGGCGGTAAATTCGATATTATGCATACGTAGCACTCGGCCAATAATCTGACCGACACGGCCAAAGCCTGCAATAATAACCGGGTGTTCATGGTCAGGAATACTGTCGTACTCTCGGTCCGGCTGTCTTTTTGCAAACCTAGGTTCACCGAATTTCTCAAGCAGCATAAACCCGATAGGGGTTAGGGCCATAGAGATGGTCACAATTAGGGTAAGCAGATTGGCATGCTCAGGTCTCAGTACGTTTTGGTTGGCAGCAGTGCTAAATAACACAAAAGCAAACTCACCCCCTTGCGCCAAGGTCACCCCCAGACGAATACTGGTTGGTAAGCGGTTGCCTAGCAGGCGAGCAATAACAGTGACTACCCCAAATTTGATAATCATTAACACAATGGCCGCGCCAATAATAAAGGCCGGATGTGCCAAGATAAGCTTAACGTCAGTTAACATACCCACTGACATAAAGAACAGACCTAAAAGCAGGCCTTTGAAAGGCTCAATACTGGCTTCAAGCTCATGGCGATACTCTGAGTCGGCCAATAATACCCCAGTTAAGAATGCTCCAAGCGCCATAGACAGACCGATTTGGCCCATCAATATAGACACCCCCATCACAATAAATAAAGCCACAGCGGTAATGAGTTCATTGGCACCACTTAGGGCCACAAATTTAAAGAAGGGGCGTACCACATAGCGGCTAACTAAGAATAATCCGCCAAATACTGCCACTACTTTACCAAAATAAATTAAGTCATAAGTCTGTTCGCGGACCCCTGATAAAAAGGGAATGGCCGCCAGCAGTGGAATAACTGCAATGTCTTGAAATAGTAAAATGGTAAAGGCTTCACGACCATGAGTGCTAGACAGCTCCTCTTTTTCAGTCAGCACTTGCAGCACAAAAGCGGTAGAGGATAACGCCAAACCAAAGCCAACAATAAAGGCAGTATCTAGTTGGAGCGGGGTAAATTGAAAAATAAGGGCCATCAATAACAGGCCGGTAACCCCAACTTGTAGACCGCCAAAAACAAAAATAGAATGGCGTAGCGCCCATAGCCTCGAGGGTTGAAGCTCAAGACCAATAACGAAAAGTAGCATCACCACGCCGAACTCAGAGAAATGCATCAAGCTTTCAGCATCGCCGGCCACATCAAAGACACTTGGGCCAAGCAATAACCCAGTAATCAAGTAACCCAAAACCGTAGAGATGTGAAGTCGTTTACCCAGTGGGACTAATAATAATGCCGCCCCTAAGAATATAGTGGCTTGAAGCATTAAGCTAGGTTGAACGAGGGAGGCTGCAAACATTAGCGGTCCTTTTTAGTGGTGCTATTTTTCATATATTAATATGTTGTAAGGAGTTAGGAGGTAACCTGAGCCTTAAGCTACTAGGCCAATAATTAATAACCAAGCTAAGACTATCATCGCTTTTTATATACTTTCCAAACCCCATTATCAGCCAAAGGATTGCTATAAGCATCATTGCGCCGTTTGCGTGGCTTTTGACGGCTATCCACAATCTTAAAATCAGGTAGGGCATGAATAATTAGACCGGTACGATAAAATCTAATACGTTCAGGGCCTAGTAATTTGCCTTTGTCATTTTTACAAAAGACATAAGCCCGAAGATCGATAAATTCTCTATGGGCTACCAAACGGGCGGTTTCATCGTTTGCAAAGACTTTTTCTAGACGCAAACACTCAGCTTCAGTAAACTCCCCACACTTGTCGATTAAAGCCCCAACGGAGCCAAAGTTTTTAGACTCTTTAGCTCGAGTTTTGGTCAAATGTAGCCGCTGCACATGATAAATAAACTGCGGTATTTCCAAGCTGGCAGGTAACGGCAGATTATCAGGCGGCAAATAAGCGGCTGGGTAAAAGCTTAAGGCACGATCAATTAAAGGTTGCCAACGTCTATGATAAGCGGCTATCTCGTCTCTATTACCTTGATATATAGGCATATCTCTGACTTGTTGCAGGATATCTGGGGGGAATTGATCTGCTCGAAAAGCAGCAATGTCTGCTTGTAAAGTAGAAAGTAACTCTTTGGCCAGTGACTTACCCTCCTTCGATAAAGGATCTTGGATAATATCTTCTGGAGCGACAAAAGGGGCAGATCGTCTTGACATAATTGCTATAGGTTCATTATTAAGAGAGTTAAAACCATGTTATCATAACTGGGCAATCTAACTGCACTACTATAAGCTGTGCGCTCTATTATTTTAGCCGCATTCTTTAGCGTAGAAAGCAGTCGATATTTTTCTTTAAAGCCCTTATATAACCCATGGCTTTGATAAAGAGTGGTTGATCTTTTTGACAAACTGGAAATTATTTTAAGTATTAACTTGTAATAACTCAACTTTAATTTCATTGGCTAAGCTGCTATTAATAATAGTTTTATTAAGCTTAGACCGTGACAGATTGCTAAAAACCGTGGTTATCCAACCTCCCATTTAATTAATTGACTATAAAGTACTTTGATTTCATTCTCAATTATTAACACCTTGTAAAACCAAGTGAGATAAAAAATGTCCATAAAACCTGTCGTTGCCTTAATAGGTCGCCCTAATGTGGGTAAATCGACAATATTTAACCAAATGACCAAAACGCGTCAGGCACTAGTCGCTGATTTGTCCGGTCTGACTCGTGACAGACAGTATGGTGATGCTACCTATAACAACAAATCCTTTGTTGTTATTGATACTGGCGGTATTGGTGAAGCAGATGATGGTCGTGGTGGTATTGATGACTATATGTCTGCCCAATCGCATACTGCCATCCATGAAGCTGATATTATTGTATTCGTGGTGGATGCTCGTGCCGGTATGATTGGCGCAGATGCTGAAATCGGAAAAATGCTACACACCCTAGGCAAGCCTGTGTATCTGGTAGCCAATAAAATTGATGGGGTACACGATGCCGCTCCCGCTGAGTTCTATGCTCTAGGCTTGGGAGAGCCATATCCAATGACCGCCAGTCATGGTCGTGGTATTGCCAACTTATTAGATGACCTTACTGAAGATATGCCTGAGGATGTCGAGGAAGAGCAGCAAGATGGTTTAAAGCTTGCCATTATTGGTCGTCCTAATGTGGGTAAATCTACCTTAGTAAACCGTATGCTAGGCGAAGATAGGGTTGTGGTATATGACATGCCTGGCACCACACGCGACAGTATTTATATCCCTTATGAGCGTAACGGCAAGAGCTATGTCCTTATTGACACAGCAGGTGTCCGTCGCCGTGGCCGTATCGATGAAAAAGTAGAAAAGTTCTCGGTTATTAAAACCTTGCAAGCGATTAAAGATTCTAATGTGGTCGTTGCGGTTATTGATGCGCAAGAAGGTATTGTTGACCAAGATTTACATATGCTAGGCTATGCGCTAGATGCTGGCCGCGCTATCGTGGTAGCGATTAATAAATGGGATGGTCTATCAGAGGATCAAAAAGACTTAATTCGCTTCGAGCTTGATCGCCGCTTTAGCTTTATTCCTTATGTCAAAGTGCATTTTATTTCGGCGCTACATGGCACCAACGTAGGTAACTTATATCCCTCGATTCATAAAGCTTATGAGTCCTCAATGTTCAAAGTATCTACTAGCCGTTTGACCCAAATTCTAGAAGATGCTGTGGCAGCTAATCCGCCTCCTATGTCAGGGGGACGCCGCATCAAGTTACGTTATGCTCACTTAGGCGGTCATAACCCACCGATTATTGTGATTCATGGTAATCAGACCGGTTCGTTACCAAAAAGCTATCAACGCTATTTGGAAAACGAATTCCGTAAAGTGTTTAAGTTAGAAGGAACCCCATTAAGGGTTGAATTTAAACTCAACACCAACCCTTATGCCGGAAAGAAAACCACTTCTTCCAAAAAGCAAAGACCTGGAGTGTCAGAGGCCCGTCAGAAACGCCGTGATATGAAGTACAAAAAAGGGTCGCATAAGCGTTAGTTGCGAATTTAGTAAACACAATTTAATAAAAAGAGGGGCTGTCCTAGGACAGCCCCTCTTTTTTTAGCTCTAAGATCTTTAGCTCTATATTATTTTATGGCTTAGAATAAGTTGCTAAAGAATTTAGCAATGTGCTGCCAAGCGCGTTTAAAGATACCTGATTTTTCTACCGCCTCAGTAGCAACAATAGGCACTGAAGCCACAGATTTACCATCAATTACGGCCATCATACGACCAATCTCTTGGCCTTTGGCAATTGGGGCTTGGATATTATCAGAAATATTAATCACTGTGCTCACTTGGTCTGATTGAGTTTTGGTAATTAATACTTTTAAAGCTTCCCCTGTGGCTGCTTTAACCGAGTCCTCTTTGCCAAAATAAACCGGAACTGTGTCTACGAACTGATTGGCTGGAGCAACGACTTTAGTATCAAAGTGACCAAAGCCCCAAGTTAATAATTCACGAGACTGGTCGGCACGGTCCTGCATGCTCTTACTGCCCATAATTACTGAGATAAGACGCATGTCATTGCGTAAGCTAGAAGCCGCTAGACAGTAGCCTGCAGCATCAGTATGACCGGTTTTTAGACCATCTACCGTACTATCTGTGCGTAATAAAGCGTTACGGTTGCCCTGAGTGATGTTATTGTAAGTGAACTCTTTTTCAGAGTACAGCTTATAGTAGTCGCCGCCTTGTTTGATAATAGCACGAGACAAGATCGCTAAGTCACGAGCAGAGGCGTGATGACCTTCAGCGGGCATACCTGTGGCGTTAACAAAGTTGGTATTGGTCATGCCCAGCTCTTTGGCTTCAGCATTCATTAGCTGAGAGAAGGCTTGCTCACTGCCGGCAATGTGTTCAGCCATAGCTTTTGAGGCGTCATTACCTGATTGAATGATAATGCCACGTAACATATCGATTACAGAGGCTGTCTTATTTACAGGCACATACATACAAGATTGATTGCTTGCACCACGACACCAAGCGTTTTCGCTCATCAGCACTTGATCATCTTCTTTTAATTCACCAGCCATCAATTTCTTTTCAATGATATGACTGGTCATCATCTTAGTTAGAGATGCAGGAGGTAGAGGCTGGTCTGCATTTTTTTCAGCTAAAATCGCACCGGTATCATAATCCATCAAGATGTAAGCGGTGTTATCCATCTCTGGTGGCGGAACAGGGGCCGCTGAAACAGCAGCTGATAAAGCTAGAAGCCCTGAGCCTAATACAAAAGATTTTACAATAGAGAATGGGGTTACAGTATTAGTTTTCACTAATAATGAAGGTAATAGCTTGTTTTCAGGAGCAGTCATATCTAAGACACCATATTTGGTCATAGTTTATTCAAGACTTAATCATAGGCTTAAATCCCTAAAGGTATTAACCTTTTTGATGACTTAACGACAAGCTAAGCCAAGGATGCGGTCAAGCAGTTATTTAGAGATTATAAGTTGCGATAACATCTGAATGAATCTAAATGGAAGGTAAAGGTTTACTATGTTACAAGTACTACATAATAGAAGTTAAAAAGCGTTAGGTCTATCCTTAACTATAAATAGAAACTATTGACAGTGGGGCCAAACGAGACAGTATATTAACAAATTGCACAAATGGGTTAAACAAATAATTGAGTAAATAGGCGCTAAATTGAGTAAGTTAACTTTCAAATCTTGTTTTGTATAATAAATCAGGGTAAATAGGGAATGTATTAGACAAAAAAAAGAGTCGAATCAAAGATGTCGACTCTATTTATTATTTTTTTATTGCTTCAATTTTTTATTACTTAATACTCTGTACTTACACTAAAAAGCTCTTATGCTAATGGCTGAGTTAGTTTTTAACCCTAAAAAAGGCTTAAAAATCAGCACTTGCTAGGTCAGTACATAAGGCTAAGTTCTCGTCACGAGAATAACTTAAAGTCCAGTTGCGCATACTAGATAATATAGTCCTATAGTCTTGCTGAGTGGACAAATAGCGTATGGCTGCTTTTGGGTTCTCAATAGACGGCAACATTTGCTTTAATTGCTGATTATACGTCTTTTGGAAGTTTTGTCTTTGCTGACGATTCAACATGGGAGGGCACACCTCAGATAACACTTGAAGTACTGCAATCTCATGTTTTGTGGCCGTAGCACGGGACAAATCAACAGGAATAGTGGTTTGCGCAGCTTGTGCTAGGGTTGACCCTATCAGAGCCACAGACCCAATAACGGCAGATAGAGCCAACTTACGGGCACTCTCGCACACTGAGCTGCTTAATACGGAATTATTTAAAAGGCTTGTCATAAGTTTTTTCATAGTCATTATCATCATACTTAGAGATAAGTAATCTATAGATATCTAAGAATTACTATTAATTAAGAGCAAATGTCTTAAACCAGTAACTTAAAGACAACCAGTGCTCTGATATCAGATAGATTTTTAAATCAAAAACAGGTTTTAAAGGTTAGGTATGCTCTTTATTTAGTAGTGTTGATTTTATTTAATAGCATTGATTTTATTCAGTAGTATTAATTATCTAATAATATCAAGCTGCATAGTCAGTTTTTTTTATTAAGCATCTTGAATTAACTACTATTTATTAATTGTATTATGGCATTGTTAGTTTACCCAGATGTGTACCAATTGTGATTTATAACAATAAAAAAGTAAATCAACATATTAAGTAAGGTTATGAGCTTTTTATTAACAGGATAAGCCCATGGTATAAGAGGTAGGCCTGATTTTATAGCAGCCCTCTTTGTTTAGTAAATATTGCAGGTCTATAAGTATTATTTTAACAGCTTTCAAAGTCGATACCCTAACCAAGCCTGTATGCTATGTAAAGAATCGTTATAACCGTTGCGTGTATATTGACATAAGTTGCTGAGCGATTAGGATATTCAGTTATGAGTAAATAATTGATTGGTATAATAAGTGGTAATTGTGTCTAACTAATGAGTATGGGCTGAGTATAAGGAATAATGACTACGGTCAAAATACTGAAATATCTCAATAATTTATCGGGGCTTAAAACCCAAAAGGACCATCAATTTATCTAATTCTTAAATTTGTCGTTATTGTGTTTTTTATAGGGAGACATTTATGTCCAGCATTTTTTTGACAGGCAACAGTGAGACCACTGATTTGACTGCCAGCTTTAAACGTAAATCATCTACTAAAGTAAAAGGATTGGCGTTTGCAGTATTGGGTGGGGCTTTGATGCTATCAGGCTGTGCTACCAAGCCTACCTATCAACCCACAGGCCCTGTGGTAAAAGTCGATGCTCGCGGTGTTCCCAACTACTATAAAGTTCAATCAGGGGATACAGTAAGTCATATTGCTGCTCGTTATGGCCTTAATTATCGTCAAATTGGCGCTTTAAACCGTTTAGACAGTCGTTATACTATTTATGCTGGACAGTGGCTGAAGCTTTGGGAAGGCGGTGGCAATGTTGTGGCCAATAATCCTGTTAACACCAGACCTTCTACGCCACCAGTACAGACCGCGCCACCTGTCAGCACACCAAGCTATACTCCGCCAACGGCAACCACCACTAAAGGCTATGCTTATCCTACCAGTAACCCGGTCGTCAAAAACTTTAATGCCAGCTCAGGGGATATGGGCATGTGGTTTAGTGGTCGTGTTGGCGATCCGGTCTTGGCCAGTAAGGCAGGTGTTGTCATGTATGCAGGTAATGGTTTGCCTGAATACGGTAACTTGATTATGGTCAGACATGATTCTAGATACATCACGGTCTATGCCCATAACAATCAGCTTTTAGTCAATGAAGGGGATCAAGTGCAGGCAGGGCAAAGAATTGCCACTATGGGTAGCACTGGTCAGACGACGATGGTCGGCTTACAGTTCCAAGTTCGTGAAAATGGGACACCAATTGACCCAAGAGCCGTATTGGGCCTTTAATAGTTTAGTTAAGCATTTAAGCATCATTGCTTGCAACTAACCTAAAGCAATTAACTTAAAAATTATGAAGTCAAAAAAAACACCCTATCTAAAGATAGGGTGTTTTTTTATGTTTTTATGGTAGAAACTTAATTCAGTTTAACGCCATATTACTATATTAATTGATAATTTTTACGTAAGCATTGGCACGAAGCTCTTGTAACCAGTCTTCTTGAGCTTGGGGTGCTAAGCGTTGGAACAGCGCTTCACGGGCCAAATTGCGCTTAATAGTATCACTAACATCTTTCTCACGGACACCTTCAACTTTTAGGATGTGCCAGCCAAACTGTGACTTAAATGGAGTAGAGAAGTCGCCTTCCGGGGTGCGTTTCATCATCTCTTCAAACTCTGGCACCATTTGACCTTCTGTTACCCAGTCTAAGTCGCCACCACGACCTGCAGAGCCTGGATCATCTGAATAGGTAGCGGCAAGTGAGGCAAAGTCCGCATCACGGCGAAGTTGCTCATACAAATCATTGACGCGCTGTTCTACTAGAGCATCACTGTTACGCTCATCTGTTTTTACTAAGATATGACGAACTTTCCACTGCGGGATAATCATATTATCATTATTACGCTTATCCACCAGCTTCACAACATCGATACCTTCAGGAGTGATTTGCGGTGCAGTCACTTGTCCTACTTCAAGTGGCGTGATTTGCTTAGCAATATCTGTTGGTAGACCAGCAGCAGGGTGGTAGCCCATATCACCGCCTTGAACAGGAGCCACATAGTTTTTAGCAATGCCTGTAGTTAGCTGATTTAAAATAGCTTGGGCATCATTACTGGTTTTAAGGAGCTCTTGAGTTTGTTGAGCAATTTGCATCGCAGCATTCTTTTCGCTTTCGGTAATCCGGTTGTAGTCATCACTAAAAGGGATGCGAATATGGATGGTGCGGTATTCAGTGCTTTGTAGCTTTTGGGCTTCAGGAGAAGCCAAAAACGCGTCAACGTCTTGTTCAGTAATCCGGACTCGACTGGCAACTTGGCTTTGTTGCAGTGCTTTCAAAGATTCTTCCTCGATAACTTGAGCGCGTACCGCGGCATAGCGTCCTGGCTGTCTGGCATCTAGAGCTTGCTGTAGCTCAGTTAAAGACTTTAAACCTTGGGCTTGAGCTAGACGGGCTAAGCTTTCATTGACCGCATCAGGGCTGGGTCTGATGCCTGCTCTTTGCACCATATCTAATTGTAATTCACGTAAAATCAGACTGTTTAGAACCTCATTTTGTAAGCGCTGAGGGCTAGGGGCAGGCTGACCACTGGCTTTAATACGTGTTTGAGCTGCGGCTATGGCTGCGGCCAACTCGCTTTTTAAAATAGGGGTATCATTTACCAAAGCAATAATACCGTTACTGCTTTCACTCGCAGAGATTGCTGCCTGAGCATTGGCTGCCTCTACGCTTTCAGTAGATTGGGCAGTAGTTGCTGAGCCCACAGTTTTATCTGCAGCCTGCGCGGTTAAACTGAGGCCTGCCAGTACAGTAGATACCAGTAATGCATCAGTTAGCTTTTTTAGACGAAATTTTGATGTCCCTAAAGCGTTGGTATGTGAGCAAGAATGCTGTGATTCATAGTGCTGAGTATTTAATGCTGTCATAAGTAGCCTGTTTTTAGCTTGAGTATTGCCTTATCAAATTTTTTATAAGGCAGTAAATCGTTAAAAATTTATTAAACCTATTTTAATTTAAACAAATTATAGGGTTAAGGGATAGGATATCTATCAATTTAAATTATTTTTTCCATAAGTAGTCTACAGGTTCTAGACCTAGAATTTTGTCATCTAAATGTTTAGTCAAACGGCTTCTTCTATCGCCAAAGCCATTAATTCTAAATTCTGCCATAACGGCGCGCGTAGGTTTGTCTTCTAAGTTTAAGTCATTATAGTAACTGCGGCCATAGATTGAAAACCCATAACAGCAATCTTCATAGTCTATACCAACAGTCGCATCAACAAACTTATTATCATCGGTATCAAACTGACCCTGACCTAACAATCGCCAATTCTCGTTAATTGGGATAATGGTCGAAGCAGTCAGAGCAGATAAGGCAGACTGATTGGTTATACGGTCTTCTTTGCGTTCAATTACGCCAAAGTTAATTAAGCTATTGGGTGTGGGATTATAGCGAACTTGGCTAGCGATGTAGTTTAAATGGTTGTCTGAGTCCAATGCGCCATTAAAATCAAACCAAAGGTTACGATAGGGTTGTAAGCTTGAGCGCCAAGCAACCCCTGTAGAGTTTACATCTAAAGTTCCTTCAGTTTCCTCTAAACCTACTTTAGGTTTGCTTAGGAAGAACTGATCGCCGATACCGCCATCAAAGCGCGTGACCCCCATCGAATCAATATAACGATAGTTAAGCCCTACAGCCACACTATTATTATCGGCGATTCTATCATGACCTAAGAACCAACTATCAGCAAATAACTGGTCATAATCAAAGGAGGCAATACGGGTATCAAAGTTAGGGAGGGCGCTTTGATTCTCATAAGGAGAGTAGCTATATTTAATACGAGGAGTTAAAAGCTGATAGCCTCCCATACTATTGTCAAACCAACCAAAAGGTGAGCCAGCACTATAAAAGTTTAGCCCTGAGTCTACACTGAAGCTAGGCACGAACACCGACTGATCATTATCATCTTTTGAAACATTATTGTCGATACGGCTTTCTTCATCAAAAGCTGTATACAAGTGCTGTAAGCTAACTTCAGGTTTAACGTAACCCCAAGTCTTCTCTACAGGGTAGCTGGCACTGATTTTATTGTAGAGTCGAACCCCACTTTTTTCACTTTCAGAACCATCATTGATCGACTTTTTGAAGTAGGCCGAATCGTGTGTTCCGGTAACGACAAAGTTATCTAAAGCATTATTTAGCTTAGGTAGACGATAATCGACTGTTAACTGAGGTAAGCGATAATAAGGCTTATCCTTATCAGCGATTACATTACCTTGAGCATCTACAGCTTTAAGAGTTTGGAAAGTTTCTACTTTTAATTCAGCATCAATGTAGTCATCATAATATTTTACTCGGCCCCGTCTGGGTAAGTTTAGACGGTTGTCCACTAAGCCAAAGTCGTCAAAGTCATTGATATAATCAGGGTCAGAGACATAACTATAAACCGCATCTGCCGTTAAACGAGGAATCGTTTCAGAAGCCCAATCATGACGATAAAAAATGCCGGCTCTATCTTCATCATCGTATTTTTTATCTTTTGGCATATAGGCGGTGGTAAGCTGACCATGACCGTAGTTCTCAGTCAAGTAACGCATTTCACCAGTAATCATCGGATTACGATTGCTATAGACATCGGTGGTGATAGTGGCATCGTAATTAGGAGCTAGGTTTAAATAGTAGGGCACACTTATTTTTACACCACTGTCACTATCAATACGAGCACTTGGGGTTAGCAAGCCACTACTGCGTCGGTCATCTACTGGGAAGTTGAAATAGGGCAGATATAATACTGGTACATTACCTAGGCGGAAAGTAGCATCATAAGCTTCTCCACGACCTGTTTCAGTATCAATATCTATTTGCTCTGCTTCTATCTGCCACTTACGATCAGTAGGAGGACAGGTAGAGAACATAACCTTTTCAAGCTCATACTGTGAATCGTTAGGCTTATTTAATCGGTGGGCATAGCCATGGGCCTGCATGGGCACACTGGCAAAAGCCACATCATAGGCAGTGGCTTTGCTGCTCTTGGTATCATAAGCGAGCTCTTCTGCCACGGCAATCATGCCATCACTGCTATTTTTCAGGGTTTGTTTTTGGTTCCCAACTTGGGATGTTTGTTTTGACCCTGACTCTGCAAGAAGTACACCGCCTTTTGCGCCAGCAACTCCAGTATTAAGATCTAGAGCAATTTGATCGGCAGTGACCAACTTGCCGTCTTGCATAATCTCCACATTACCAGCAAGCTCTACATAGGTGTCATTATCATAGTAACCATAATCAGCAACAGCATGCAGTGGCAAACCATTTGCAATAGACAGCCCATCTTGCTGCTGTGCTCGCTCAATGGCCTGTTGATAATTGGCATCAGCGCCAGCGGTATTTGGCGTGACCCAAACCCCTTCACAGCGATAGGCAGAAGCCCCATCAGCCTGATAATTAAAGATATTGGGAGCTGCAACAGGGGCGAAAGTTTGAGCCTCAACTACCTGGGTGCTTGGTACTGAATTGTCGTTGCTATTGATACGCTCACGTAGTTCTTCAGATTGAGACTGATAAAACTGTGATAAGCGCTCTAAGCTTCTTTGTACCGAGTCTTCTTTAAAAGTAGAGGCCAAAGCTTTGGAGCTGTCTACTCTTTGACGGATATTTGAGTTTTTAGGGGCAGTAGAAGAGTCGGCTGACGCTTGATTTGAGTCAGAGAAGCCTTTGCCTGGATTTGGGTTGGTCGGTGCTCTAAGCTCAGGCTTATTTTCGTTATTAGCAGTATTATTTACACGATCATTGGCAACAGAGGCTGTGGATTGATTACGCTCCGTTACCGCGGCGGTACTCTTTGAATTTATGAACTCATCTTCAGGATAGCTTAGGGTGTTTTCAACTAAACCATTTTCAGCTGAAGCTAGCGTAGGCTCAGCCTGCTCAGTCTCGAACCCAACCGCTTCTAAGGCCTCTTCTTGGGTCTGTACCACATTTTTGTTTGGAGTAGGGGGTAGATTATCAGCTGTTGAATAAGGACTGGTATAGTAGGTTTGGTTGCCTTTGGGGCTCTCTAACCCTGAGTTTGGGGCAGATAATTTTTTGTAAGTGATTCGTGAGGAATCTGACAAAGTGGCTGTTTGAGTTTTCTGTCCGTTATTAGGAACCTGTTGCTTTTGATTACTGGCGGATCTGCTATTTACAGTCTGTACTGAATCAAAAGACGAGACGGATTCTGCCTGTGGGCTAACAATAGCTCCATAAGCACTAGGCACGCTGATCAGTAACGGTAAGCTGATGACCAAGCGACTGGTGTAATGTGGCTGGCGTGAAAAGTCACGGCAAGCACGCAATATACTGCGGTAGAGTTGCGAGTACAGCAAAAGATTACCTTATTGAGTTGAAAAATATTTTGATCTTACCCTAACCAAATAACCTTTATGTATGAAAATAAAAGCTTGCTTAGGGCAACAGCTACATTCTAGTTTTGTATCAAACCAATTTTGTGTTAAACCAATATAGTACTAAAACACAATATGGTACTAAACCACAATATGGTACTAAACCACAATATCGTACCAAGGCTTATTATCTTTTATTACGGTGATATAATCCACTTTATATCAAACTAATATTATAAGTTGTTATTGATAAGCTTTTGAAATAACCCCTATTATATAGGCTTGCGACACCGTTGTGAGTATATAAATCTGCAATATCTTATCATAGTCAAAAAAAGGCAAATCAGCTACACTATAAGGTTCAAATTAAAACTAGAGTATTATTCATAATTTTACGCTCATATCCTATTGGCCAACTGTTAAAGATTTGTATGAGCATCACATACCCGTATTTTTCTTCGATATAAAAGCAATCTAACTATGACAAATCCGCAAAACTCCTCCAGTGCTAATAATACAGCGCCAATAACCGCAAACTCTGCAGCAGCCTATCATACTGAGCAACGTTATGAGCAGCTGACTCAATTTATTGAAGCCGCTTTTCCTCATCATGCAGTGCGTATTGAAAGCTTACCAGGCGATGCCAGTTTTCGCCGCTATCACAGAGTGTATCTCGAAGGTAAAGCGGATGAGCAGTCTGCTAACCCGCAAGGTAAAGAGCACGAGTTAGACCCAAGCTATATTGTGATGGATGCGCCGCCCCAGCTTGAGTCTATCGAAAGCTTTGTACGTATAGATAACTTGATGGCTCCAAAAATTAATGTGCCTACTTTATTGGCTCAAGATGTTGAGCAGGGTTTTTTAGTATTACAAGATTTTGGTAGTATTGAATTCGCTCATTTAATTGCAGAGGCCAAAGTTAAGCAAGATAGTGGCCGGGTTGATGAGCTGTATCGCTGGGCTATTGACTGTTTGTTACAGCTACAAACACTTGATATCGAGCAGGCCAAAAAAGACTTTGATGTGCCTGACTATGACGCTGCAACTTTACAACGTGAGATGGAATTATTTACCGAATGGTTTTTACCCTACCTTGGTGAAGAGTTAAATTCTGAGACTCAGCTTATCTGGCAAGACTTCACCCAAGCGTTGATTGAGCAAATTTTGCAGCATCCGGCGGTAGTAGTGCACAGAGATTATCACAGCCGCAACTTAATGCAGGATCAATATCATAGTAGTGAGTTAGGTGTTATTGATTTCCAGGATGCTTTAATTGGTAGCTATACTTACGATTTGGTGTCCTTGGTAAGAGATGCTTATGTGGATTGGAGCGAATCTCAGGTTGACTCTTGGATCGAATATTATTGGCAACAAAGTAAAAAAGTGCATGAAGCTACCGCTGACACTTTGATAGAGTTTACCAGTCAAGTAAACCTAATGGGCATACAGCGTCATCTTAAAGTGCTTGGTATCTTTATTAGACTGGCAGAGCGTGATGGAAAAAACCGTTATCTAGCTGACATTCCAAAAGTATGGCGAGATTTGATGATTGAAATGAAGTGGCTGAATCAGCATGGGGATGCTCAAACTCAAGCTTTCATTCAACCAGCTTTACAGTGGCTACAGCAACAGGTCGAACCCAAGTTTAAGCAAAAATTTGCGTAATTGATGAGCCGATTCATTTACAAGCCAGTTTTGCTAGTATTGGCAATTTACCAAAAGAAATAAGGTCTATCATGAGTACTAATCCAGCCAAAAGCTCAGCCTCAGATTCAAGTGGTACTAAGATTACCCAAGCCATGATTTTGGCTGCCGGTAAGGGAACACGGCTGCGCCCCCTAACGCTAACCACGCCTAAACCCTTAGTGGAAGTCGGGGGGCAACCCTTGATTGTTTGGCATATCAAAGCACTAAAGGCGGCTGGGATTGACGATATTGTTATTAACACCTCATGGTTATCAGAGAAGTTGATGGCGGCGCTTGATGATGGCAGTCAATACGGAGTAAAAATCCATTGGTCGGTCGAGGACGGGGAGCCGCTTGAGACAGCTGGCGGGATTGCCAAAGCATTGCGTGACGGTCATCTTAAACCGTCACCTTTCATCCTTATTAACGGAGATGTCTGGACGGATTATGATCTGGCACAATTAACAGACTATGTTATGACACCTGATCAGCAAGCTCATTTATTAATGATTGATAATCCTGATCATAACTCGAAAGGCGACTTTGCTATTAATAATGGTATGGCCAATGAACAGGCTATTGCTGAAGCACAGAAATATACCTTTGCTGGGGTTAGTGTTATTTCTCCTAGTCTCGTCAAGGATATAGCTCAGGGACAGGTGGCTCCCTTAGCCCCGCTGCTTAAGCGAGCCATGCTAAAGCTGCAAGTGACGGCTGAAGTTATGCAGGCGCATTGGGTAGATGTGGGAACGGCTGAACGCCTTGAGCAGATAAATCATAAGATAGCCTCCGAAGGGGCAGGAGCACATAAGGCTAGTCTTGACTAAATTAATTTATAGCAGTTAATTTATCACAACCAAAAAATCGGTCTTAATGGCCGATTTTTTTTGCAAATTAAAAAGACAAGTCAAAATTGCCGTGCTTATGGGTATTGAGTCAAATAATCAATTAAAAGTAAGTACTGAATAATCAGCAACTATTTTAATCATCAGCCCATATTTAATCAGCTCAGTCAGCAACAGGCTCACTGTTCTTAGGCTGAGCAGAAGTGGGCTGGTTTTTTAAGTAAGCAGCTCTACTGGCTTGTTGTTGCGCCTCAATCTCTCGAAGTTTTTGTTCCTTTATCTCATTAACTGCACTGCTTAGCTGGTCACTAAGATCCTGTGATTGCTGAGCAGTATTGGCATAGTTATTATTGCCAACAACAGGGTTATGCTCCGCTTGAGGTAAATCTCGGGGAAGCAACACAGCGTCATTTGGGTTGATCGCAGGTTGAGGAGTATAAACACTGCTGTCCAAAGGAGGGCTTGTGTTTTGTTGTTTTTGACCCTCATTTTGAGTCACGTTTTTTTGGGTCTCTTTTTTATCTTGGCTGCTTTTGCTGTCATTTTTCCCGTTCTCTTTCTTTTCCTCTTCCTCTTCTTTATTATCGGCACTCTCTGATTTAGTCGACTCTTCCTTGTTACTTTCATCAGCGTCAGCATCTTCAGCACTTTTCTCGGCAGATTCTTCCTCTGTTTTAGTCAAGGTGCGCTCCTCTATTAAGGTGAGTAGCACTTCTTTTTCATGCGCTAAATCTTCAGAAGCGGTAGCGGCTTCAGTCGTCTGTGTGTTGAGTTCTGCCTCTTCTATATCTGCGTTTTTCTGACTATTAAAAAAAACAATTAGTAAAAGAGCATGTATGACTAAAGCAAGGGCTATTGCAGGGAGCCATTTTTTGAATGTCCCTTTATTTTCAGGGGAAGTTGGTAATTTTTCTTCATTTTGCATGGCTGTCCGCTTTTATTAATAAAACACAGTATTTTAATAAAACATAGTATGGACTAAACGTTTGATGAATAGCTATACCTATTATAACTGGTCGAACACAGTGATTATACTCGTTAGATACTGCTCTCAACTATTTAGCCATACCTTAAACACTCTCTTTCTTAGTATAACTTACTAAATACGAAGCCAAAAACCAATCAAACAAGCGTGAAAATTCCTAATTTGATATAATCGCTGCCTAAATACAGACAGCTAATAGCGATTGATTATGCAAACTAATTTTTCCCAACCCCAGACTTTTAATCCTGCTGATATAACCTCTGATGTTATAGATAACGATCAAAATCAAATGATCGAAGACCTATATAGTGACGAAGAAGACTCAGAATTTGAGTCATCTGATGAGCAAGAGGTAGAGCATAAAGGGGTAAAGTCTGCCCGCTTTAAGAAACTACAGAAGAAACTGCGTAAACAAGTCTCTCACGCTATCCGTGACTTCAACATGATTGAAGACGGTGATGTGGTGATGGTCTGTGTATCAGGCGGTAAAGACAGTTATACGCTGCTTGATATCTTGCTGTTTTTAAAGCGTATTGCCCCTATTAACTTCGATGTAGTAGCCGTTAACTTAGATCAGAAACAACCCGGCTATCCAGAAGAGGTTTTACCAAACTATCTTCAGCAGCAGGGTATCCCGCACTATATCTTGGAAAAAGATACCTATAGCGTAGTAAAAAGCGTGGTACCTGAAGGTAAAACCTATTGTTCTGCGTGTTCTCGCTTACGCCGTGGATCGCTATATGGATTTGCCAAACAAATTGGCGCCACTAAAATTGCTCTAGGCCATCACCGTGACGATATCTTAGCAACTTTCTTCTTAAATTTGTTCCATGGCGGATCATTAAAAGCCATGCCACCAAAGCTATTGAGTGATGATAAGCAAAATGTGTTGATTCGTCCTTTGGCTTACGTAGAAGAAAAAGACATTATTAAATATGCCCGTTATAAAGAGTTCCCAATTATTCCCTGCAATTTATGTGGCTCTCAAGAAAACTTACAGCGTGCGATGATCAATGACATGCTTCGAGAATGGGATGATGCCCATCCTCAGCGCTTGGCTTCTATCTTTAAGGCCATGCAGAACGTAGCGCCTTCACAATTAGCCGACCGAGAGCTTTTTGATTTTGAAAGCTTACAGTTAGATCGTGATGATAGCGAGCGACCTTTTGAAGGGGTGAATATTCAGGTGGGGGGTGAAGCCAATTTAGCAGAGATTGGGTTACCGACACAGCCCGAAGTTAAACCCTTTGAGCAAGCGAATAAGGTCAATAAGATACCTACTATTAACCCAATTATTGATTAATAAAAAAAGAGAGCTCATGGCTCTCTTTTTTATTTAATAAGTATAAATAGGTGATAACTAGTCAAAAGACTGTAACGGTTTAAAAGTAATCCGGTCTTGCGGAAGTTTACCCACCTCACGTAAGCGCCAGTTCAACTTCCCTTCATTGCTTACCTGAACATAGTATTTAGATTCTAACTCATCGAGCTTTATATTGGCTGTATATTGATTGTCTTTAACATGCTCTAATATGGCATCGCGGTCTTTTTTAATATCCGTAGCATGAGAAATTGATAAGGTAAGCTTATCGGGATAGTACAGGGGAGTACCATCTAATAACTTCCCTGATTTTAAGCTTTGTTGGGGATAGTTTAGGGTGAAAGTAACCTTACCATCTCTGGCAAAAACCATCTCACCTTGTAGCGCTAAGTCATGAGCAAGTTTATCGCGTGAGACGTCTTGATATAAAGTTTTACCATCCATGTACCAGTCGTCTCGAACCACAGTGTCTTTAATTTGAACGGAATAAAACACAAACCAAATACAGGCCACTACTACAAATAAAGGCAGACCAATGACGAAGATAACAACCATGTAATTCTTATACCAAGGCTGAGTATCTTGATGCCCAAAATTGGTAGGAGAGTTGGATTTTTTCATAGGAAAACCTTAAGCAGTATGCATAAAATAAAGTGCCAGCTTATAGAGTTTGACTCTATTAAACTGGCGATCTAAATGTCTCAGTGTCTCATTTAAGACACTGGTCTTAGTGGCTTATTACTTCGTTTGTGAAGTAAAAACGTTGGTTCTTGAGGCGTGATAAGTGCCATCTTTACTGTCAACGTTAAAGGTCACAGGCACCTCGTTTTGCTCAATAAACTTAGGATCAGCCGCCACACTTACTGGCATATCATAGCTTTCACCAGCATTTAACGGAATAGATTCAAATCGAGTTTTTAGAGTAAAGCCTTCAGGTGCTGTGATTGATAGAACATATTCATGAGCTGCCTGAGTTTTGTTAGTAACCTTAATAATATAACTATTGACGATTTCACCTTCTGCGTTCATAGAAGATAATTGGTTGCGATCCCCACGTACGTCAATTTGAAGCGGCACACGGTCAAATAAAGCATAGGTAACCACGCCAATTAATACTGACAATAATAACAGATAGGCGAATAGTCTAGGGCGTAGGTAACGACTTTGTTCATTTTCAACAAGCTGACGTTCAGTGGTATATCGAATCAGACCACGAGGATAACCGACTTTATCCATAACCTCATTACATGCATCAACACAGGCAGCACATTGAATACATTCTACCTGTAAACCATCGCGAATATCGATACCGGTCGGGCACACCTGAACACACATAGTACAATCGATACAGTCACCAAGCTCTTCAGGGTTAGTGCCTTTTTTGCGTGGACCTCTAGGCTCACCACGGTTGTAGTCGTAGGAGACAATCAAGGTGTCTTTATCAAACATTACACTTTGGAAACGACCATATGGACAGATATAGACACACATGAATTCGCGCATGTAAGCCGCGTTGGCATAAGTGGCAAAGGTAAAAATAAACATCGATACCCAAACCCAAGTTGGCCAATCAGGAAAAGGGATGCCTGCTATAGACTGCCAGCTACTATACATCAAAGAAGTGCCTGCCACATAACTAACGAACGTAGTGGCTGTAAATACTGACATCACAAACCAAATAAAATAAATCAGTAATTTTTTGGCGATTTTACTGGCTGAATTGGGTTCTTTGTCAAATTTAATACGTTTGTTTCTATCGCCGATTACCCATTTTTCAACATGCTGGAATAGGTGAGTCCAAATGGTCTGAGGACAGGCATAACCACACCAAACACGTCCAGCATAAACGGTTACCATAAATAGCATAAAAGCTGCAATGATAAAGCCAGCGGCAACGAAGAAAAAGTCTTGTGGGAATAAGGTCATCCCAAATATGTAGTAATGTTGACTAGGTACATCAAACCAGATTGCTTGTCGCCCATCATATTTAATCCAAGGAAGAATTAAAAATAAGGCCAACAAAAAATACATACTAAATAATCGTATGCGCTGGTAAAAGCCATCAGTAAAACGAGGATGAATACGTTTTTTTGTAGCGTCCATATCGTGGACTGGAATTTTATTAGGGGAGGGGGCTGACATAAATGTACCTCTAAATATTAGAACCATTATGCTGGCAAATGAAGAGCAAGCGAAGTTTATTCGCGCAAGTTGCTATTCTGTTATTTTAACATTGATTGAACAGATTCTGTTAACTCTGAACTACCCTGTAGGGTCCGTTATCACTGAAGCATGAAGTGATAAACAATAACTCTCTATTATTTCGTTTATACAAAGTAATTATCTTTATAGCTATTATATGGTTGCTTATTATATAAAATACAATATAAATATATGTTTAAAGCCAGAAATTTTAGTAAGTATAAAACGAATAAAGGGGACTGTATGAACAGCCCCCTTTTTGATGTTATTCAAGATTGGTTTGATATGAATGATTCAATTTATTAATAATGATCGTAGCTTATTTAGCAGCAGAATCTGCTGGAGCAACTACAGCATTATTTGATAATGAATAAACATAAGAAGCTAATAACATAATACGTTCGTTACCAAGCTTAGTTTCCCATTCTGGCATCACACCACCACGACCGTTACGAATGGTTTCTTGTACGGTTTCACGATCACCACCAAATAACCAGATACCATCGGTAAGGTTAGGGGCACCCGCAGAAATCATACCTTTACCATCTTGACCATGACAGATAAAGCATTTCTCACCAAAAATAGTTTTACCTTCAGTAATTTTGGCTGGATCAAGCTCTGTCTTTTCTTGGTTCTTAGAGATTGAAAGAACATATTCAGCTACAGCACGAACCCCTTGCTCACCAATATCAGCACGTTGAGCAGGCATAGGTAATGGCTGAGTAGGGTCAAGATTAACATGACGACCATTATGCAGGGTTACCAAAATATTCTCAGGCTCACCACCATGTAACCAATCATTGTCAGTTAGGTTAGGATAGCCTGGAGCACCTTGAGCAGTTGAACCATGACATACCGCACAGTTCTGTAAGAACAAACGTTCACCAGCCATCAGTGCTTTTTGGTTACCAGATAGCTCTTTTACATAAGGAGCTAAAGCTTCAACATTAGCTTGAATCTGTTCACTTAGCTCACTGCTACGCTCAGATTTAACAGGCTCTTTAGCTTGTAGAGAGGCCAAAGTAGCCAGTTGCTTTTGAGCAGCCGCATTTGGTAAGAAGTTATTATTAAAGTTTTCAGTAAAGACTTTGTTGTTCTTTTCTAGGTCACTATAAAGCTCATTCTCTGAGCTCCAAGGTACGGTTTTACCGTCTACTTCAACAGTAGAAAAACCATTAAAGTGACTTGGGAAAATAGCTGGGAATAGTAGGAAGTAAACCAAACCCCAAACAATAGTACCAAAGAAAATAACTAACCACCATTTAGGAAGCGGCTTGTCATACTCTTGAATAACGTCATCATAAATATGACCTGTAGTGCCGTCTTCTTGTAAATCTGGTTTATTACGCAGAACGAAAAGGAGCACGCCAAGAATACCTAACCAACAGGCCAGACTTAAGATGGTGATCCATGAACTCCAAAATATGCTCATCTTTTATCCTTATTGCGTGAATTAGAGGCTGATGACGCTAACATGTCATCATCCAACGCAAGCTGTGCATCTTCTTCAAAGCGCTTCTTGTTACTAGGAGAATACGCCCACCATGCGATACTGATGAAGGCGATAAACGCCCCCACAGTAGCGATAATATGTAGGTCACTGATACTCATTAGCGCTGACCCTCCATAGCGGTACCAAGCTGCTGTAAGTAAGCTACTAGCGCATCAAGTTCTGTTGCACCTAATACTTGGTCAGGAGCGCTTTCGATGTCTTCTTCAGTGTAAGGCACACCAAAGCGATCACGGAACAAGCGCATTTTGGCTTGTACTTTACTGCCATCAACTTCTTGTTCAGCTAACCATGGGAAACCTGGCATAACTGACTCAGGTACCAATGATTGAGGGTGGATTAAGTGCTTTTTCTGCCAATCGTCAGAATAGCGGCCACCAACACGTGCAAGGTCAGGACCAGTACGCTTAGATCCCCATAGGAAAGGGTGATCCCACGTAGATTCTGCAGCACGTGAATAAGGTCCATAACGTTCAACTTCAGCACGTAGTGGACGAATCATTTGTGTATGGCACACATGACAGCCTTCACGGATATAAATATCACGTCCTTCAAACTCTAACGCTGTCCATGGTTCCATAGTAGGTAGGGGTTGGTTAACCCCACCTTCATCACCAGACTTGGTATCAAAAATTAATGGAACAATCTCTACTAGTGTTGCAAAGCTAATTGCAATAACAATAAAGATGACCAGCAAGCCTGTGTTTTTTTCAATTATTTCATGAGCTGTACCCGCCATGATATCTCCTTAAGCGATTGCTGGTTTACACGTTAACAGGCTGAGTGTCTTCGTCATCTTTGACGATAGGACGATGATTTGTTGGGTCAGCTTCGTCAACAGGACGAGCGCTTGGCATCTTGATAGTCTTATAAGCGTTATAAGCCATCACGAACATACCACTTACATATAACAAACCACCAAATGCACGACCGATATACGGATAGTGAGAGAACGTTACTGTTTCAATAAAGTTGTAAGCAAGCGTTCCATCTGGGTTTGTTTGACGCCACATCATGCCCTGTCCAATACCAGAGATCCACATAGAAACGATGTAGAAAATAGTACCTGCAGTTGCAAGCCAGAAGTGAGTATTAATTAAGCTAATTGAATACATCTTAGGCTTGTTGAAAATACGTGGAATTAGCACGTATAAAGAGCCCATTGTAATTAGACCTACCCAACCCAGTGCACCTGAGTGTACGTGACCTACAGTCCAGTCAGTGTTATGCGATAAAGCGTTAACTGTCTTAATTGACATCATTGGGCCTTCAAACGTTGACATTGCGTAGAATGACAAGGCAACGATCAAGAAGCGAATGATTGGGTCAGTACGTAGTTTATCCCAACTACCTGAAAGCGTTAGAACACCGTTAATCATACCACCCCAAGAAGGAGCGAATAGAATCACTGAGAACACCATAGCTAAAGACTGAGTCCAGTCAGGCAATGCTGAATAGTGAAGGTGGTGTCCACCAGCCCACATGTATGAAGCGATTAACGCCCAGAAGTGGACAATTGATAAACGATAAGAGTAAATTGGACGACCGATCTGTACTGGTACGAAGTAATACATCATACCTAGGAAGGCTGCTGTTAAATAGAAACCAACCGCGTTATGTCCATACCACCACTGAACCATCGCATCTGTAGCACCACCAAATAGTGAGTAAGATTTAAATAATCCTACTGGGATGGCCATACTGTTTACGATATGTAGTAAAGCAATAGTGATGATGAAAGCTGCAAAGAACCAGTTTGCTACATAGATATGAGACGTTTTACGCTTAATCAATGTACCAAAGAAAACAATGGCATAAGAAACCCAAACGACTGCGATCAGGATATCGATAGGCCATTCAAGCTCCGCATACTCTTTAGTTGTGGTTAAACCTAGTGGTAAGGTAATGACAGCAGCAACAATAACTGCCTGCCAACCCCAGAAGGTAAACCACGCCAAGTAAGGAGCGAATAGTCTGGTTTTACAGGTACGCTGTACGATGTAGTAGGAGGTTGCGAATAAAGCAGAACCCCCAAACGCAAAAATTACCGCGTTCGTATGCAGCGGTCTTAAGCGGCTAAAAGTTAGCCAAGGGATATCAAAGTTTAGGGCAGGCCAAGCCAATTGTGAGGCGATAAACACCCCAAGACCCATGCCTATAATCCCCCAGACGATTGCCATGATTGTGAAATATCTGACAACTGTGATTTCATAATCACGATCGACTGGAGAGACTGCTGTGTTATTTATACTCATTGGAATATTTCCTTTACAGCCTTAAGTATCAAAGGTGTCAACCAAAACTAAGTAGCCGATAAATAACTCTGAATGATAAAGGAGATACTCAGGATCAACCTTATTGGGTGTCGATAACACAGTAATTCAGTTATTTAATTTAGAAACGGCTAACTCTTGAGGGGCTAAAACTAAATTTTAGTCTCAATTGTTTGGTTGTTATACCCGATGTTATCTAAATATGAAGCTATTGTAACGCATAGGATACAAAATATCATCTGACGAAACAGTCAAATCAAAAAAAACCCGTAAAAAAGTTGTGGGTAAACGGCTTTATTCGATAAATACTTATGTCTCAATGTCTACCTTAAGACTTAATGTATATTGTTTATAGCTATCAATATGCTACGTTTAAAGCAACATAGAGTAACACTTAACTGACAACAATAAAAATGACTTAGTAAGTCAAAAAATACTATAGGGTCTGTGGTTTTTTGAAGCACTTTAAACCTTAGTATTCACCTTAATGCAGTTAAATAGCTATTTTTTAGGGTTTTAATTAACACATAGTTAAATTATATATGATGTGACCTATTAGATGATAAGGCTTATAATGATAACTTTCGGTCTAGTCAAAATAAATTTTCGCTATTTTAATAAAAGCTATCTTGACTATATAAAGTAATCACTATATAAACTATAAATAATATTTTGAAATAGCAACTAATATGCTTAAGGTATATTTTAACCCTATTTTTACTTTAACTCTATTTTTAATTTGAACAGGGAAACACTTATGGCAGTTTTTTTAACGGATGAATGGTTTAACGAAGTGGATCGTTTAACTGCAGAAGCTGGTGATTTAAATCTTCCACCCGCATTGGCCAATACTAAAATTAACCTAAACGTCACTAATACTGCAAATGGCGATGTTAGTGCCGCTCTTGAAAACGGTGTTTTGAAGAAGGGTGAGACTGACGCAACCACTACTATCAATATTGATGAAGAAACCCTAAAAGCCATTGCTTTGAAAGGGGATATGAATGAAGCAATGAATGCTTTTATGTCAGGTAAAATTCGTATCGATGGCGATATGGGTCAAGTTATGGCGCTACAAACGGCCAAGCCTTCACCTGAACAAAAGGATCTTTTCAAGAAAATCTATGCGATGACTGAACAAGCTTAATTGTTTTTATAGTTTAGTCTAAGTCAAAAAAAAGAGTGTTTGCTAGTCAAACACTCTTTTTTTATGTCTATATGTTTTTTATGGGTAGATAGTAGAGGGCTTTGGTAAGCATCCGACCAACCC
>NZ_DGDC01000029.1 GCF_002385225.1 Psychrobacter sp. UBA3962
GTATTTCAGGACGAGACATACTACAATACAACCTCTATGATAACTATACCCTTAGTGGCTATAGCTTTTGAGCAACGGCCTGCCAAACTCTAGCTGCAACCTCCTCTGCCTCACCTTGGGCATCAATACGCTGGATACGCTGAGGATGAGCTTGATATTGCTCACTAAAACCTTGATACACCCTTTCAAAAAAAGCCATTTTCTGTTGTTCAAAGCGATCAGCAGCACTGCGCTTACCTGCCCTCTGCATGCCCTCTGCGACCGGTAAATCGAGCCACAAAGTTAAGTCTGGCAAACGAGGCACAAATTGACTGATAAGCCCCTCAATCTTCTGCAACATAACTGAGTTTCCAAAGCCTCTACCATAGCCCTGATAGGCCACAGTAGAGTCTACAAAGCGATCGCAAATTACCCACTTCCCTGCCTCTAGCGCCGGCAAGATAACTTTTGCCAAGTGGTCACTACGAGCCGCGAACATTAATAACATCTCAGTGTCATCAGTGATATCCGTCTTGGTATCCAATAATAGCTCACGAAGCTGCTCGGCAAACGGACTGCCGCCTGGCTCTCGAGTCTGCACATACTCAATACCGGCGTCCGTTAAACGTTGGCATAGGCTATTGATGGCCGTGGTTTTACCCACCCCTTCAGTACCTTCAAAGCTGATAAATTTAGCTTCATTGACTGTCTGCGACATAAGACTCGACTCTCTTTATTTATGGGTTATCAGCTTTTCTTTGTTCACGCATAACTTGTAAGTACTCTTGTACTGCACGATTGTGGTCCGCGAGGGTCTTGGTAAATTTATGCCCACCTGTACCCGTGGCCACGAAATACAAAGCATCACTATCGGCTGGGTGCATAGCCGCCTCAATAGATTCTGGAGAAGGCAGTGCAATTGGAGTCGGTGGTAAGCCATCAATTTGATAGGTATTATAAGCGGTCTTCTCATTGATATCGGTACGGCGAATATTGCCATCATAACGCTCACCCATACCGTAGATGATCGTCGGATCAGTTTGAAGACGCATCCCCATGTTTAGACGATTCACAAATACTGCCGACACCAATTCGCGCTCACTTTCAACACTGGTTTCTTTTTCGATAATAGAGGCCATAATTAACGCCTCATAAGGGGTTTTATAGGGCAGATCCGCAGCACGATTCTCCCACGCCTTATCCAAAGCTTGTTGTTGACGCTTATAAAGGTCATTTAGAATCTGTTTGTCAGTAATGCCTCTGGCATAGTAATAGGTATCTGGAGTAAACCAGCCTTCTAAGTTGCTAGAAAACTCGCCTTCTGGAGTGAACGCATCAATACCCAATAGCTGCTTAAAATCGGCCTTAGGCTTGCCATTTGACTCTAATACCTCTAACACTACCCCTTCAGTCTTGGTAATTGCTTTGTACAAGTCAGCAGCGGTTTTACCCTCAATAATCTGGATAGTAACCATGTCTACTTTTTGACCTTCTTTGAAAGCATCCATCAGCTGTTTAAAGCTGGCATTTTTCGGCACTTCATAAGTACCAGCATGCAGAGGCGCATCCACAGTTGCCTTGATATACAGCTTGGCTAAGCTGGCAGAGAACATGGGGACATCGCGTTGGAACTGAGGTAAGAAGCCATAATAGCTTTGACCTTCTTCCACAACCAAGTCACCAGCGGCTTGATTAGAGTGACCAAACAAGGTCTGATACGCCATGGCCAACAAAAACAGCAGTATTAAACCAAATACCAATAGCAACTGATAGCCACGTTTTGAGGTAGGTTTTGGGGGCTGTTTTTTATGACGAGAGGGGTCGTCGCACACCAAGGAGACGTCCGTTGGGTGCACTGTTTCAGCCTCAGTAGCGGTCGGTTTATTGGGATTATTGCTTGGTTTTTTTGAATTTGAATCGCTCATAGCCACTCACGAGGTAAAAGTTTGCTAGAATTTAGCACTGTATGCTCAGATATTCAATGGGGAATAACTATCTAGGCTGTTTTGTCTCGTCATTGAGCTATTTTATATTGTATTGGAAAGGCGCTAAAGATAACTGAAACCTTTCATTTTGAAACCATAACTGCTGAACAGGAGTAACACCACGCACCGCATTACAAAAGAACAGGGCTTCAAGTTGGTTTAAATCCTCATTGCTCAAGTAACGCAGCTGGGCAGGTGTGCCGAGCTTTGCTAGCTTATCAAGAATAACCTGACGCATAACCCCGCGCACCCCAGACTGCTCAATGGGCGGCGTATACCAAACGTCAGAGGCTGCGTCATTACCTTCAGCAGCCAGCTCCGGCTTTAATGTATAAAAGAAGTTGCTCATCACCCCTTCCACCCAATTGCCGCTCATATCTGCTACCAAACTTTCAGCAAGTTCGGCATTCTGCTGCTTATGACGCTGTAACTCACCAGCTATCATCACCCCATCCAAACGATTTAAGGTTTTTAGACCCGCCAACGGCTGAGGCAAGCTGGCCAGCTGTGATTGCAAACATTGGGCGATAATTGGAGGTTGCTGTAACACCTGCTCTCCTAAGGACGGACCATCATCCGAGTCACCCCTCAAAAACTGAGCTGTATGCTCTGCGAGCGCTGCTGTCTGCATCACCCCTATCCAAATTAAAGCCTCATTGTCTGCTGCCTGCGTTGAATAAGCATAGCCACGCAAATTCTGGGCAGGACGAGAAAGGATAACTTTAATCAATCCATCGCCAATAGTCGTAGCAAACTGGCGGATTTCGCGCCACAGTTGCTGCTCAACCTGAGTTGAAAGGGTTAACTGCAAAGCTTGGCAATGACTCATGATACGAGCTTGATGGTAGGACTGCCAAAGCAGCTGTGCTTTATGCACCCCCATAGTACTAAAGAAGCCATCCCCATAGGCCACCGCTCTTAGGTTAGGGGCGATACTATCATTAGGCAAAAGGGAGGAAGTAAAAGAGTAGGAAGGCGCGGAAGGTGTGAGGGCGCTCATGCCGGCATCACTGAGTTGATACCATGTCATGGCATGAGACATCCCCCTCTCCTTAATAACTGATTGGTGGTTAATTTAACCTTTTAAATGGGTCTAGAACAATGATTAGCCGTTTTTATTCATAATAATCATACAGCTATAAAACTCACATTTGGCCAGTTCTACCTTGGTGTCATTGATGACTTTATTCTTAACGATTTTGCCAGATAAGATGCTTTGAACCAGATCCTTGCCCTCATCTCCCATAAGTCCAGTCATCACCTTATATACTTTTTTGGCGTGATCAATGCTCATTTTCTTTTCGCTATCAGAGTCATTGGGGTTGGCATAATACCAGCCAAGCTCCAGATAATCTTGCGAATCGATGATATCTAGATAGGGTTCATCACCTTTCATAAAGCGGTATTTCACGGCCATATTACTGGCATAATCTAAACTTTTTTCATCAGTGACGGTAACTTTACCAAACTGTTTTTTTAAGGCATCCACATCCTCTAAGCTCAAATCTTGAGTGTTGGAGGCTTTCCAACTCTGTACATCGTAGCTCACCGGCTTACCCTCAGGCTTCTTGTTGACGTTTGGGTCCACACGAGTGTCTGCCTCATGACTGGCCATAGCATCATTATTAGACAGGGCTTGTTGTTTTGAGGCTTCCGTTTCTGAAGAGGTCCCCACTGGAGTCACGGTTTCGTCGGCCTTGCTGCAGCCTGTAAATAACAAACAGGTAGCTAGCCCTAATGCCCCTAGCTTTGAGAGCATTGAGCCTGTAGTAAAGGGTTGGCTAGAGTTTTTGGACTTGCTGAAGATCATTCACGCACACCTTTTTACTTATTTCCTGGACCGTTACCCACCTCGGTAACTCTTTAATGAAGACTTTACAATAAAGCCCTCACTCTCTCTAAAAATGAATGTCTAGTTTATCCAAATCGCCACGCATTGCATAGTGGAAAAAGCATGAAGCCCAAGACAAACCTTACAGACGACTCTCCCAAGCATAGTGGGTTTGTTATACTCATCTTTTTATACTAAATTATAGGTAATAAACCCCAAAACAGCGGTCTAAGCTCATTGTATTTTAATTGAGCTTCAGGATTAAATTATACCGGCCAACCCACTTTGTCTTAATAAGACAGCTAAAAATACAGAGTATCTTATGAGTCCGTCTAACCTTCAGCACTTTATCGTTATCGGTAATCCGATTGCCCACAGCAAATCTCCTGAGATTCATCAGCAATTTGCCGAACAAGCGCAGTTGCAGATTCGTTATAACCGTCAGTACTGCCCCGACGATGCTGCCAGCTTTATCGCTGTAGTAGAGGCTTTTTTTAACGGGGGTGGTGTTGGCGCTAACGTCACTGTCCCTTTTAAACAAGTAGCATACCAGTTATGTGCAGAGCGTGGGCAGCTTTCAGCGCATGCCAAAGTGGCAGGGGCTGTGAACACGCTTATGCTAAAAGAAGGGCAAATCTATGGCGACAATACCGATGGTCAAGGACTGGTCAATCACTTGCTCAGCTTAGGTTGGCCGCTTAAAGGCGCTAAAGTTGCGATATTGGGCGCTGGCGGCGCATCACGCGGAGTAGCTCTACCGCTTATCGAGGCGGGTATTAAACAGCTTACCATTGCCAATCGTACTGTAGAAAAGGCCCAAGTCTTGATTGAGCAACTGTGTGCAGCCAGCCCAGTTATCGAGGCTATTAATCCTAATTACTGTGCTTTAGAGCAATTAGAAGGTGATTTTGACCTCATTATTAATGCCACCTCAATCGGCTTATCAGGGGAAATGCTACCTGTTAAAGACAGTTTAAACTGCCACTATGCTTACGATATGATGTATGGTCGAGAGTTGCCGTTTTTAACTCATTTTTCTGATAAAGGCGCTGAAGTTTCATCCGGCTACGGCATGCTCATTGGGCAAGCGGCCTTAAGCTTTAAACTGTGGACTGGCGCTAGCGTTGACCTTAATGCCTTAAATGAGGCTCAGTAACGATCCATAAATGATGTTGATCAGCACTGACTCTGTCGGTACGGTGGCGTTAATAAAATGGCTTCATACAATAATAAGTTACCCTAAGCGCTATGGTTTGGGGCTAAATACTTTAGCCTCTAATGCCATTAACGGCTTTCTTAACCCAGTAGAGTGCATGACTACCCCACCAAGTAAAGCAATTAGACAGCCCAGCAAGGTATCTAAGAACCTGGCCTGTACAATACCGTCGTAGGCCGCCGCAGCCCCAGCGGATAGCGCTGGATGTCCCCTTCCATATTCAGCAATAAAGATGGTTAACGGCGTGACCATGACCACCGCCAGCGCATAGTGGCGGGTAATAATGGTTTCTATCCAGACAAACATCATAAATATGGCGATTGCCACCCCAATGTCTGATAAAGGCAGTGACAATAAAAACCAAGCCACAAACACCCCAATGCCGGTGCCCAAAATCCGATGCAACTGCTTAATACACATCGTGCGTAGCTGCATCCCTTGCATAATAACGTAGCAGCTAACAGGCACCCAATAAGGGTAAGGCATGTCCAACCATAAAGCCACCTCCAGCGACAGCACCACAAAGGCGCTAACAATTAAGCTCTCTGTCACCATGCCCAACTGATAACCATAACCTGGGTCTACATATTCCGCAGGCGGCCTTACTATCCATAAATTATAGAACAGAGAAACTACCCAAGCATAAATAGCCCCGGTAGCGACAATACCAATTTTAGACAACATTCCCGACCATTCTACGGGCATAAAAATAGCTAGAACCGAGGCCATCATAATAAACATACCTCCAGGTGGAGGCAGACGTAGATAGCGGCCCATGAGTACCATTGAAAAGGCCATAAAGATAAACAGTGGCACTCTAAGAGCTGGCAGATTGTGAGCCATAAGCCCTAAGCTGAAGCTACCAACCATAATAATGCCAATAAAGAACAGCAAAGTCTGACGCTGGCGCACATTGCCTGCTTTCGGTTGGTTAAGAAATATCATAGCGCCCAAAGAGGCCAACACCCCTATCGGTAGTTGGTCAAATAAAGCCGCGATAAAAATGGTAGAAGCGATGGTAAAAGCCGCCACTAATCCCACGTACAGGGGCCTAATTTTTGGTTTAAAGGTAAATAAATGGTCAGCTTCTCGTTTGGCAAGCTCTTTTAAACGCTGTGTTGACATAAACAGAAAGTACTCAGATTGTTGTTTTTTAGAATTGTAATTTAATAAAGTTTGGGGAAAATAAAAATACCCTAGAAGAAAAAGAGTGAGATGAGATAGGTGTTCTACGTTTTATTTTATAGAAGAGCGTATTATTTGATTAAGCTATTTAGATAATTATTGCAGAGCAGATAAGTGTTTAAATAAGGGTCATTTAGAAAAGTAAAATGGTGACATTTTAATAACAGGAGTCCAACACTTCTTTAGACTTAAGTTAATATTATAAGGTCATGTTGGTTAGCAAAAACTACGCTATTGTAAGCCTAATATAATTTAAAAATGAATCAAAGCAGGTGCTTTTTTTTGGGTGTTATTAATACTTATTTTTATGAAACATTTATTCACTTATGAATAATAGTTATGAATAATAGGTTTTTGTATTATTTGGGCTTATACTAAAATCCATATCACCCTCCTATACTATTCATATTATGCTAGGTTGACAATACCTCGCAGCAGCGACAAATATATTATTCAATGGAAGAGAGTCTATTATGCTAAGTTATAAAGCCCCCTTACGTGACATGAAATTCTTATTAAATGACGTTTTCGATTATCAAACGCATTATAAAGATTTAAGCAATGGTGAAAACGCGGATCCAGAAACTGTAGATATGATTCTGCAAGGTATCGCTGATTTCGCGGAAAACGTTATTAGCCCCTTATATCAGCCAGCAGATGCTGAAGGCTGTCAATTCAAAGATGGCGTAGTGACCACTCCTAAGGGTTTTAAAGACGCTTACGATCAGTTCGTAGAAGGTGGCTGGCAAGGTATTTCGTACCCAGAAGAGTACGGCGGTATGAACTTACCAATGTCATTAAACCTTATTAAGGCTGAAATGATTGGTACCGCTAACTGGCCATGGGCAATGTATCCAGGTCTAACTACTGGTTGTATCAACACCTTAATGCAGTACGGTACAGAAGAGCAAAAAGACACTTACCTTCCTAAACTAGTAGAAGGTACTTGGTCAGGTACTATGTGTCTAACTGAGCCACAAGCGGGTACTGACTTAGGTCAAGTAAAAACCAGAGCAGTGCCACAAGAAGACGGCACCTATAAGCTAAATGGTACTAAAATCTTCATCTCAAGTGGTGAGCATGACCTAACTGATAACATTATCCACATCGTTCTAGCCCGTCTTCCAAATGCACCTGAAGGTACTCGTGGTATCTCACTATTCATCGTACCTAAGTTCAATGTCAATGAAGAAGGTGAAGCAGGTGAGCGTAACGGCGTAAGCTGTGGTTCAATCGAGCACAAAATGGGTATCGCCTCATCGGCCACTTGTGTTCTAAACTTCGACGACGCAACAGGTTACCTAATTGGTGAACCGCATCGTGGTCTAAAAGCTATGTTCACTTTCATGAACACTGCCCGTATCGGTACTGGTATCCAGGGTCTTGCTCACTGTGAGCTTGCTTTCCAAAATGCCCTACCGTATGCCAAAGAGCGTCGTTCAATGCGTACTTTATCAGGCGTTAAAGAGCCAGAAAAAGTAGCTGACGCTATTATTAACCATGCTGATGTACGTCGTATGCTGTTAACCATGAAGTCGTTCGCTGAAGGCGGCCGCTCAATGATTTATCATGCTGCTCGTTATGCGGATAAGATGTCTCAAGGTATTGCTGAAGGCAATGATGAAGAATTTGAAAAGTGGGATGATAAGCTAGGTTTCTATACCCCAATTCTAAAAGGCTTCTTAACTGAGCTGGGTATTGAAGCGGCGAAAGAAGGCCAGCAAGTTTATGGTGGTCATGGTTACATCAAAGAGTGGGGCATGGAGTTGATCGCTCGTGACGCTCGTATTGCTACTCTTTATGAAGGAACCACAGGCGTACAGGCTCTTGACCTTCTAGGCCGTAAAGTTATCTTGCAATCAAAAGGTAAGATCATCCGTGATTACACTTCAGGTATCATGAAGTGGTGTGGTGATTACGCTCTAGACAAAAACATGCGTAAATTCGTTTGGGCGCTAACTAAGTTATGTGCTGAGTGGAACACCCTAACTGTACGTCTAATGCTAAGCGCGCGTAAAGACCGTGAAATTATCTCAGCCGCTTCTGTTGACTACTTAATGTACTCAGGTTATGTGATGATGGCTTATCACTGGGCACGTATGGCGGCAGTAGCTTATGAAAAGCTAGAAAAAGGTGGTGTTGAAGCGCCAGAATTCTACAAAGCTAAGATTCAGACTGCTGAATTCTACTTTGATAAGATTTTACCACGCACTTCAGGTCATGCTGAAAGTATGGTAGCGCCAAGCTCATCTATGACTGATATGGACATTGAGCACTTTGCTTTCTTAGACTAATCTATTCGCTTTTTAGCCCATAGATTAAATCAAAAAAACCGCTCTATTTATTAGGGCGGTTTTTTTATGGGTAGTTTTTTTGTGGACAGCTTCGATTGATTTTCAGTGCCCTATCCTGGCTTATCGATGATAAAAACGGGCTTGCCTTGCATTGAAGCCGTCCGTTGTCCTATGATAGTGAGTAGCAACGGATAAGAGCCCGATTATGGGGACGGGAAATCAGTCTCGTAAACGTCTTTATCCCTGTACCTTTATTTTAATTATCCCAATGACCTTGTCGGGGTGCTATGGCCCATCTCTTGATTATTCATATCAAGCCAAAGATTTAGCCTTAGCTGAGAAATACCCGAGAACCTGATGCAGTTAGTACTGACGTAGGAAACAAGCGTGATCTTAGTGAGCTCATTCCCAGAATACACTTAATCCATTAAGGCGTAGTCCTTTAATGGCTTTTGGTATTGCTCTATTCTAATTCTGTGCTTCCTCTCCAAGCGGTCAGTCCAAACATTCCTCAGGTTATCAAGACACGGCTAAATTTTTGGTCATATGGTTTTTAGTGACCTATCTTTGATAAAAGTGAGCATTATGGACTTTCAAACACTACGCGATAACTGCCCGACTTGGCAAGATTATATCCATCATGAGTTTGTCAATCAGGTGGCAGCAGGAACCTTACCCAAACAAAGCTTTCAACACTATCTAAAACAAGACTACCTCTATCTTCTGCACTACACCCGAGTCATGGCACTGAGTGTCTACAAGAGTGACACTCTGGCTCAAATGCGAGTGGGACAAGCCGGTATCAATGCCATGCTTGATCTAGAAATTGGTATGTACTTAGAGTTTTGTCAGCAATGGGGGATCTCTATTGAGGAAGTCGAAAATACCACAGAATCTGCAGCGACCATTGCCTACACCCGCTATTTGTTAGATGCCGCCATGTCCGGTTCATTGGTTGAGCTCTATGCGGCCATTGCCCCTTGTCTAATGGGATATGGGGAGATTGGTCAGCGCCTTAAAGCAGAAGGCTTCGTTGACAATAACCCTTACCAGCCCTGGATTGACGTCTTTGCTAGTGAAGAGTTTCAAAAAGTGACTGCCCAAAATGAAGCCTTTATTAATCAATTATTTGCTGAGGTCAGCTCAGCTCAGCACCCCAAATTACAAAAGCTATTTAACACAGCCTCTCGTATGGAGGTTAACTTTTGGCAGATGGCTTTAGATTTATCTTAATTGCCAAAAAGTTCCCTTAACTTAAAAACCTATCAATAATAAATCTATGTAAAACAAGGAGAAAATCATGGCGGTATTTGACGAGCATGCCAATGCGTATGACAGCTGGTTTATGGACAATGAGAATTTACTACTTAGTGAACTAAAGCTGGTTGCTCATTTTTTGGACAAAAACAGTACTATTTTGTCTGTGGGTTGTGGCAGTGGGCTGTTTGAAATGCTACTGGCAAAAGACTATGACATTCATATCAAGCACGGTATCGAGCCCTCTAAAGATATGGCACAAATTGCAGAAAAACGAGGGTTAACCGTAGATGTCAATACCGCAGAAGACGCTGAAATTGAGTCTAATAAATTCGACATTATCATGTTCAACGGTAGTGTTAGCTATATCAGCGACCTAGCCCTATGTATCAACAAAGCCCATGACGCCCTAAAGCCAGGCGGTAAGCTGATTCTTATTGATGTGCCTAAAGAAAGTGGATTTGCCAGCTTATACAACTTAGCCAGTGCAGTCGATACTTGGGATCATCAGCTATTGGCCCATATCTCACCCAAAGACCCGTATCCTATTGAGCTGGTCCGCACTGCAAACTGGCGTACCTCTGATGAAAAGATTGAGCTGATGCAAGAAGCGGGCTTAACTAATTTTGAATACGCACAAACCTTACTGACTCATCCTATGTTTGCCAATGACAAAGTACAAGAAGTTGTTGAGGGTTATGACCGTGGCGATTATGTGGCCATTTGTGCTCAGAAAAAGGCGTAGCGATTTTTGCTAGTGACGAGATTCTCTATTAAATCCTAGGCTCTCACTGTTAAAAATAAAGCCCTATACACCTAGCTGTGTGGGGCTTTATTGAAGTGACCTATTACTGGCTAATCTTATATCTTCTCTTTTTTATAAGCCGCCGTAAGCTCAACCACTTCAACGCAGTACTGCACGGACACTCGCCCTGACTGCTGCTCTACTAGCTCTTGCTTTAAGCAAGTGTGTAGCTTCTCAGCCAAGTCATCTCGAATCTCCTGGCTGCGTCCTGGCATCAGCCTTAATTGAATATAAACGAATCCTTCAGCCTGCTCATCATCTTCTACCCCGACCAAGAATGTTTCTAGGTCTACAAATCTGGCCTTAATCGCTTGGGGTGAGCCAAAGTGGCCCGTTTCCCATAGGGTGCTATTTAGCTTTTTTAATAAGCTTTCAGGTTTTTTGATGGTGACATTGGGCGTGGCTTGAACGATAACGTGTGGCATAGTTTTACTCTACTTTAGTATTGAAAATTGGTATTAAAAAGCTAGGTGGGTTTAATCAATAATATCTGCAAACTTGGCATTAAGGCTATTTGCCAATTGCTGCGGTGGCAATTCAATCTCAAGTCCTCGCCTACCCCCGCTGACATGAATGGTAGCTAATGATTGAGCAGAGTCATGAATGACCGTAGGCAATCGCTTTTTTTGACCCAAAGGACTTACCCCACCTAAGACATAGCCACTACTTCGCTCAACTACCTTAGGACTGGCCATTTGCACTTTTTTACAGCCCAAAGCTTTGGCCATTTTTTTAAAGTTTAAGGTATCAATAACGGGTAAAACCGCAACCGCCAGCTTTTTGGCATCGGTTTCTACCACTAACGTTTTGAAAACCTGTTCAGCAGGCAGACCTAGTTTATCGGCAGCTTCCAGGCCATAAGACTCGGCACTAGGATCATGCTCATATTCATGAATTTGGTAATCTAGTTTTAATTTCTTGGCTAAATTAATGGCTGGGGTCATGAACTTTTGCCTCAATAAAATCAGTTTTTAATCCGCTTAGAGTACCGCATAAGCCAAAAAACTAAAAGCCCTCCTTAACGCTAAGGAGGGCTTTTTTTAAAGCTAAAAAGTCAGGGCTATTACTACTTACTGCCTAGCCACTTAAGGCTTAACGGCCACTAATACACGAATACTATCCGGCACCAGAGACAAGTTGCTTAACGCCTGCTCCCCTTGAGCTTTTAGCGACTCAAGACGTTCAATCTCTTCATCACGCACGTTCGGGTTCACTTGTTGTAGCTGTTTTAGGCGGCTGATTTCACGCTCCCAAATTTGACTAAAACGAGCCAGTGCTTGGGCACTAATTGCCTCTAGCTTACTTTGGGCAATGGCTTCAGCGTCATAGTAGCGTGATTCAATCACTTTATTGCGCACTTTAACTACCTGACGCGAACGGTTTTTATCCAAACGCTCAATGTGCGGCATAATCATATCCGCAGTGATGCGCTCGGATAGGTCACCGCCCTGCTCTCCTAAGAACACTCTTAAGTTTTGAGTCGGTAAAGTCGCCCCTAAATTCAGGACTTTCGGAGCAATGGTGGCCACCCTAAAGTTCACCTCCAATAACAGCATACCCTCTGGAACGGTGTTGCTCTTAAGCATAGCCACTGTGGTATTACCAAAAGTGCCCGAGTTGGCCATATCATAAATGGCCAGCATTAACGGATGCTCGTGAGTAATAAAGTCCATATCCTCACGCACTAAAGCTTGGCTGCGTTTGAAGGTTAAGGTCATGCCATCTTCAGAGATAGGCAGATTGTCGACATCGGTATGCTGACTGTTTTCGGCTTCTGGTGGATGAACAACCCAAGAACCATCACGCTGCACGCTATGATCTAAGTTCACTGAAGAGAAGAAACGATCTAAGAAGGACGGCAATAAGTTATTGGCATCAAAGTCGCTCATCGCATCAGCAATACGGGAAGCAACTCTTGGTCGACAAGAGTTGTACTCAAGCAGACGGTCACGACCCGACTGTAATTCTGCCTCTAACTCTTGACGGACACTCGCTGCTTCAGCAATTAAGTCACTTAAGGCTTGACGGTTTTGTTCATTGTCTTCGCCTTCCAGCAAAGGTTTTAAGTCAACGATGAACTGCTCTTGTACTGTTTGTGCGGTCGGTGATATATGATTGAAGATATTAAGCGCAGAATCATACCACTGATACATACGCTCTTGAGCCGTACCTTGCACGTAAGGTACGTGCAGAGTAATCTTTTGGGTTTGACCGATACGGTCTAGGCGACCAATACGCTGCTCTAAAGTATCTGGGTTGGCCGGCAAGTCCCACAGTACTAAATGACTGGCAAACTGGAAGTTACGACCTTCGGAGCCAATTTCTGAACACAATAGAATTTGGGCACCTGCTTCATCCGCAAAGAATGCCGCCGCTTGGTCACGCTCAAGCAGACTCATTTGCTCGGTGAAGATAGCGGTCTTAATGCCGGCGTGTAGACGCAATACCGCTTCTAAACTTTCTACCGTCGCTCCACTGCGAGCAATAAGCAGTACTTTTTTCTGCTTTAACTCTTCTTTTAACAGCTTAATTAACCACGGCACACGCGGGTCATCTTCTAGCCAGCTGCCATCGGGCTGGTTTTCTTCACCCCACAGTTGCTCGCGCAATTTACCACAGGTCTGATAGCTGCCTATCCAGCTTTCTGGGCAAGGCAGAGGGTGCGGGTGACTGGTACGACCATGGAAACCTTGCACACTATCACGGGTGTTACGGAATAACACACGGCCAGTACCATGGCGGTCTAATAACTGGTTTAGAGCATAAGTACGTAATTTATCGTCTTCATTAATGGTGGCCAGCTCATCAGGATCACTAAAGCCCAATAAATGAGTCAGGGCTTTAATTTGCCCTTCAGTCAAAGGCTTCTGATCCATCAATACTTCGGCTACTGCCGCAGTATCAGAGAACGCCGCCTGACCGTCAATAAAATCATCTAAATCATCGAAGCGGTCTGAATCAAGCAGACGCAGGCGGGCAAAGTGGCTTTCCACACCCAACTGTTCTGGCGTCGCCGTTAATAACAACACCCCTGGGGTTTCATGAGCGAAGTCAGCTACCAGCTCATACTTATCATTACCGCCTTGCTCTGGATCCCAATGTAAGTGATGCGCCTCATCCACCACCAATAAGTCAAAGCCGGCTTCCATCGCCTGCTCATATAAGTCATGGTGGTCTAGCAATAAATCTAAGCTGGCGATGATGCACTGCTCAGTGGCGAATACGTTTTGATCGGGATTATGCTCTTTAATAGCCGCCGTACGTACCAAATCAAATAGGGCAAAATTTAGGTTAAAGCGGCGACGCATTTCGACCATCCACTGATACTGCAAGCTGTCAGGGACCAAGATTAATACGCGCTGTGCTTTACCAGTAAGCAGCTGCTGATGAATAATAAGACCGGCTTCAATGGTTTTACCTAAACCCACTTCATCGGCCAACAATACTCGCGGGGCGATACGCTTACCCACTTCATGAGCGATATATAGTTGATGCGGAATGATATCAACGCGAGCGCCCATCAAGCCTTTTAACGGATGACCTGCCAAGGCTGACTGCATACGTAGGATATCTTGACGCAGCTCATACCAGTCTCCACGTTCAACCCGTCCAGCTAGTAATCTTTCTAGCGGCTTGGCCAAAGTAATATTAGCGGCCAAGCGGGTTTCCATGATGCCACGCGGATGACCTTCCACATGATACTTAACCACCCCCATTACCTCATCAACCCCAGTAACAATGTGGGTGTTACCTTCTTGGTCGGTAATCTCGTCACCCACCTTAAAGGTTACTCGAGATAAAGGTGCCGAGTTTTTGGCATACACCCGGGTCTCTTCGCTTTGAGCAAATAAGATATGCACACAGCGGTCATCAACATCTATCACCACACCTAGGCCCAGCTCAGCTTCAGTATCAGATAAATAACGTTGACCAACGGCGAATTCGGGGATTAAAGCAGCTATTGTCATAAATCAGTCAATTCTTTTATTAAAATGTGGGGTTTCGCTTGATAATCAATCACAAGCAACAGCAAATAAACCGCTGTCAAATGGTGCTTATTATAAAGGATTATTAGCCCTATCTACGTTAATGAGGTCAAAGTTAGCAAATTCTACACCTAATCTTTGAAAACACCTTTTCCTATCGAATTTTTTGCTATTTTAACAACTAATCACTGCCCTTATAAAAAATACTCGCATAATCTTTGTAAATATAGGGCTTTTTTAGCCCTTAGTTTTGGAACTATGCACGACAGTGGTAGCATGTGCAGTATTGAGCTGACTTTATTGTAACAATAATCAAGGAAGTAGGCCTAAACCCCTTTCAAGCAACCGTAAAATAATTAGGAGAAATTTATGAAAGCCGTATTTTTGGATAGAGGGACTTTTTTGGATGAGGTAGATTTACCCGCTCCTAACGGGGTTACTGATTATGTGGTCTATGAGGATACCGAGCAAAATGACCAGCTAATCATTGAGCGCTGCAAAGACGCTGATATTATTTTTTCTAATAAAGTAAAACTCAATGCCGATATCATCTCATCCCTGCCCGACTTAAAGCTGATACAGCTGACGGCCACTGGGATGAATAACGTTGATGCAGAAGCTTGTAAGGCCCACAATGTCGAGCTTTATAATGTCGCAGGTTATGCCGTTAAAAGTGTGCCAGAACACACCTTTATGCTGATGTTAGCCGCGCTACGGGCTGGGGTTTATTATCATGATAAAGTCAGTGACGGCAGTTGGGAGCAGGCAGGCAGCTTCTGCTTAATGGACGTGCCCTTGATTGATTTAGAGGACAAAACCTTAGGAGTTATCGGGGTGGGTACCATTGGTAAGCGCGTGACTGAAATTGCCAAGGCCTTTGGTATGAAAGTATTGTGGGCAGAGCACCAGGGGAAAGAGCCCCGTAATGAGGACTACACCGACTTTGACACAGTATTAGAAACTTCCGATGTTATTAGCCTGCATTGTCCATTAACCGAGCATACCCAGCACCTAATTAACCAAGATACCTTGGCTAAAATGAGCAAGAAACCATTAATCGTTAACGTGGCTCGTGGCGGTGTGGTGGATTCAAAAGCCTTGGCCGATGCGGTAAAAAGTAATCAAATTATGGGTTATGCCACCGATGTCTTCGAGCAAGAGCCGACCACTAAAGACGATCCTTTATTACAATTGGCCGATCACCCCAGAGTCATCTTTAGCCCTCACAATGCTTGGGGCAGTCAAGCCGCTCAAGAAAAGTTATGGGAAATCTTAAGTGAGCAAGTGAGTGACTTTATTGCTAAGCAGTAATGGCTTAAAGGATAGACCATAATAAAAACCTCCTTCTTTATAAAGAAGGAGGTTTTTTTGTCACCGTAAAAATCACTGACTTTATTTAACTCCAGAATAAAACAAACACACAAGCTATCGCAAGCACAATACCGAGCATATTGAACTTGCTTAGTGATTCCTTGAAGGCAAACACCCCGACCAAAGTCGCTACCGCAATCACCCCAACGTTCATACCGGTAAATACCACACTTGGGGAGTCTGCCAGAGTCTGGTGTGCCTTGATATAAGCATAGATGTTGCCCATATTTAACATACCTAGCACCACACCTGACAGCAGCGCTTTACTCTCCCACCGAGTTTTATTTATGATGAGATAAACCAACAACAACAGTCCAGCGAGTCCAAAGGTCATAAACAGGGTCAAAGGGAAAGCAGTCCCTTGCTTAGCCACCTGCTTAAATAAAATATCAATGACGCCGTAACCTACCCAGACCCCAAGCAGCCAAGACCCTACCGGTATTTTGGCCAAGCCCCTTTTTTCACCCGTGTCGGTTCTAGCATAAATAGAGTTATTAGCATTGGCTTTTTCAGGCCTGCGATAAAGCAGAGCCACTAGCGCCATAAAGCCCAGAAATATGCCCCAAGTGCGCTGTAAAGTGAGCACTTCACCAAATAAAGCAAATGCTGCCACAATAGGGATAATCAGCGATAGACGTTGGGCCGCATCGGTTGCAATAATACCCATCGATTCAATAGCCCGACCTAAAATAACAAACACCAACGGCAACAAGATACCTAATAGCAGTATAATACCCCAAGCTGTATTTAAGTCCGCCACTTTACTCAAGTCTGGCTTTAAGAACGCCCAGGTTAATAAAAAGGCCACTGGGTACCCTGCCATTATGGTTTGGCGGATGTCTATGTCGTGCTGGCGTAAAATTTTTAGTAGTATCGAAACCGCTACGCTACAAAGCACGGCAATGACAAGATAACTCATGAAATATTTTCCTTAAATTAAATGTAACAATATATTACATTATAAGTCATGGTTTTGTTGAAACAATTACATAAAGTTCGATAAGCGGGATGACCGTCTTTTTTATCTTACTTTAATAGCAACAATACAATAGAAACACTACCTATCTATACTGACAATAAAGCTCAGTAATTCTGAGACCTAAAATAACTATAATTAGTAATAACTGCCTATGAATAAGCTTTTCAATTTTTTCGAGACTCGGCTATCCGCCTTCCCAGAAAACAAAATCCCGCTTCCCAAAGAGGGCTTGTTTAAATTCCTTTGGGCGTGCACTTATGGCCTTCGCAAATGGTTGGTACTATTTATGGTACTAACCGCCGGCATTGGGGTCTATGAAGCGTTACTGTATGCTTGGATTGGAGACCTCGTTGATTGGATGGGAAGCTATACTCCAGCCACACTTTGGGCCGAAAAAAGTGCGACCTTAAAGCTGATGTTTGCTGTACTGATATTGAGCCCATTTTGGGTGGGTTTAGCCTCCTTGGTTCACTTCCAGGTGATCCAAGGGGTGTTCCCGATGCAGATGCGCTGGCGTTTTCATAAGCGCATGCTGGGTCAGTCCATGGAGTTTTATCAAAACGAGTTTTCTGGACGGGTTTCAGCCAAGGTGATGCAGACTGCTCTGGCCGTCAGAGATACCGTCATTACGGTCGTCGATATGATGACTTATGTGCTGGTATTCTTTGTCACCAGTGGCATTATCCTGTTTCAACTCGACAGCTTATTGCTTATTCCTTTTGCGCTGTGGTTGGTGATGTTTGGAGCAACCTTGTGGTACTTTTTACCCAAGCTGCGTCAGACTGCCAGTACCCAGGCCAATGCTCGGGCGCTCATGACCGGTCGTATTACTGATGCCTATGCCAATATCATGACGGTGAAGCTGTTTAGCCACTCTCAACGAGAGCTTGGCTATGCCAAATCAGCGATGAAGCAGTTTTTGGCAACTGTGCATGCTCAAATGCGCTGGGTGAGCGTGCTGGAGTTCGTCAACCACTTGGTAAGTGTGACCTTGATCGGCAGTACCGCAGCCATTGGTTTGTATCTGTGGCAACGAGGGGATGTGGGGGTTGGCGCACTGGCAATGGCCACTGCCATGGCGCTTCGTCTAAACAGTATGACCCATTGGATTATGTGGCAGATGGCAAGCTTGTTTGAAAGTATCGGTACAGTCCAAGATGGTATTCGTACTTTGTCTACCCCACAAAAAGTAGTGGATGCGCCAGATGCCAAAGAATTGGTTATCAAGGAAGGTCATATCAAGTTTGAAAATGTAGACTTTGGATATGAAGGCAATGCTGAAGCCCCTATGCGGCTTAAAGTGGCCACTGAAGACGATATGGAGAACAAAGATGGCTTGCCCTCCTCTTCGGCGGACAGCCTGCCTAATCCAAACTATGTCAAACTGCTAGATAACTTTAATTTAGACATCAAGCCTGGTGAGAAAATAGGTTTAGTGGGCCGCTCTGGGGCTGGTAAATCAACTTTGGTGAATTTATTACTGCGCTTTTTTGATGTGGATTCCGGGCGTATTACTATCGATAATCAGGCCATACACGAAGTCACCCAAGAGAGCTTACGCCGCCAAATCGGCATGGTTACTCAGGACACCTCCTTACTACACCGTACAGTTCGTGAAAATATTGCTTATGGCCGTCCTACCGCCACTGATGAAGAGATTATTGCTGCCTGTAAAGAGGCACAAGCTTGGGAGTTTATCCAAGAGCTACATGATGCCAAAGGCAATACCGGTCTTGATACCCAAGTGGGTGAGCGTGGGGTGAAACTCTCAGGTGGCCAACGTCAACGTATTGCTATCGCTCGAGTTATGCTAAAAAATGCGCCCATCTTGCTGTTAGATGAGGCCACCAGTGCCCTAGACTCTGAAGTAGAGCACGCCATTACCGAAAGTTTAAACAGCATGATGACTGGCAAAACCGTTATCGCCATTGCTCATAGACTGTCTACTATTGCTGCTCTAGATCGCTTGGTAGTTATGGATAAAGGGCGTATTATTGAACAAGGTAGCCATGAAGAATTGCTGGCTGAAAATGGCGTTTATGCAGGACTGTGGGAGCGTCAAAGTGGTGGCTTCTTAGGGGAAGATGATCTAGACATAGTAGAATAACTTTAAGGCCGGTCTATTGGTTTAATTGAAAGAGGATGTGATCAGTCGATGAACGAAGCTCAAGTTAACACGTTTCAGCAATACGAAAAAAGTATTCTATTAGGAGATAAGCAGGCCCGTTACTATGAGTTTCCAGACTCAGAGTCACCGCAGTCTGCTAGCGACAAAGCTGAAAAGCCTACTGCTCATTTTTATGGCGGTAATGGCTTCGTTACTGGAGTTTATCAGCCCTTAATTAGTGAGCTTAGCCAACAGTTTAAGGTGACCAGCTTAGCGATGCGTGGCTATTGGCCAGATCTACCTACCGAAAAGATTATGACTCGGGAACAGGATGCGGACTGGTTAATCGAATTCTTGGAGCAGACGCAAACAGGACCTGTCATCGGTATTGGTCATTCGCAGGGTGCCACTGCCACTGCCATGGCCGCTGCCAAAAGACCGGACTTATTCTCTGCCCTGTACTTGATTGACCCCGTCACCTTTACTAAAAAGCAGTCTTTGCTATTTAATCGAATTCCGCGATTGGCGTTGCAAACTCAAGAGCCTTTTAAGAGTACAAAGGCCAAACCTGCTGACTGGAGCAGCGTCGAGGCTTATTATCAAAGCTTACGCCAAAACCGGGCCTACAAACGTATTAGCGATGAGCACTTAAAGACTTTTGCTGAAAATAGCTTGATACCCAAAGAAGAAGGGGATTCCGGTTTTAGTTTGTTATTTAAACCCAAACAAGAACTTGCCAGCTACTTTGGCACCCCTTATGTAACACCTGCTCTAAAAAAGCTAAATAAGAAAAAGCTGCCTTATTATTTGATATTGGCTAAACCTTCTATCTTTAATAGCTATAAAGTGCGCCAAAGTTGGAAAGAAGTGGTACCTCTCCAGAACAAAATTGTTTTGTCGGACTATGGCCACCTTCTGCCCTTAGAAGCTCCTAAAGCTTGTGCGGAAGTTATAGCCAATTTTGAGCAATCTCGGATTAAGTAGCTCATCATCAAGCTTATTGACTTATCGTTTTAAACCGCTTGGCTAGACAGCAGGAAAGCTGCACCGTACCTTACCTACCTTGGCTTTCTATTATGGGATTACTGCTATGGATTTGTTTGCCCCACAGCCTTGCGATAACCTGTTGCCTTTTGACGGTATAGTGAATGACTTAGGAATCGTCTTAGGAGATGATCAGGCTTTATATGAGCAGCTGTTAACCGAGCTACCTTGGCAGTCAGATAGAGTGACTTTATTTGGTAAGACTCATATTACTACCCGTCAGATTGTGTGGATGGGAGACAGTGAAGCTAATGGCTCTTTGGCTTATAGCTACTCGGGGCACAGTCGTGCTATTACGCCTTGGCATCACTCAGTGTTTCACGTGAAACGTCTGGTTGAGCATAAGTTAGCTGAAATTGGGGTGGAGGTTTGTTTCAACACTTGCCTGCTAAACTACTACCCTACTGGGGCAGACGGTATGGGTTATCATGCCGATGATGAGCCTGAACTCGGCCACCAACCCATTATTGCCTCGCTGTCGTTGGGTGCTACCCGTAAATTTGTATTGAAGCACAAAAAAGCTCAACATAAAGTTGAGCTTCATCTTGAATCAGGTCAGCTAATTGTAATGCGCGGCGATACTCAGCAATATTGGAAGCATACCGTCACTAAAACTAAATCCGTACAACAAGGTCGAATCAGTCTTACCTTTCGTACTCTATATCCGTAACCTTATATCTCCAGCACAATTTTGCCAAAGCTATCGCCTTTTTCTAAAGCTTTGTGTGCCTCAGCAGTATCTTCCAAAGGATACGTGGCTTGAATTTCAAGCTGCAACTTATCCGCTGCGATTAGTCGTAATACCTCTGCTAAATCTTCAGCATTTGGCTTCGCTATAAACCCCTCGACTTGTAACTTTTTATCGGCACCGGCTTCTTTTAGCTTTTGGGCCCAAATTGAAGGCAATACCACCACACGCCCACCCGTTTTAACTACGGTTAACGCCTTTTCACCCGCCTCACCCCCGACCAAGTCTAATAAAACATCAGCGTTTAATTCAGGAAACTGGTCCTCTTTGGTGTAATCAATCCAACCTTCTAGCTGGCTAGAATCGATCAAGCTTTCAATTTTTTGATATTTTTCAGCTGAGCAAATTAGGGTCAGCTTAATACCGAGCTCTTCTACCTTGCGCATCAATAGTTGCAAGGCCAAATGACCCACACCGCCTGCTGGTGCACTCATTACCACATGCTCGCCGGCTTTTATTTCAGCAAAATCAACCAACTGTTTGGCCGTGGTTCCGACACAAGGCAAAGCCCCGGCTATTTCTAAACCCACCCCTTCAGGCACTTTAGTAAGCAGCTCAGCCTCTACCGTATTGTACTGGGCATAGCAGCCTCCGTTAAAATTCAAGGCAGCCACTTTATCACCCACTTCAAACTCTGCTACGTTACTAAAAATCACCTCTCCTGCCATATCAAAGCCCAGTATCGCAGGCTTATTCTCGGCAAACTGCTTGTTTTTAATGTTTTCAGCCCCCCAGCCCAGCCCTTGGCGAGTTTTATAATCCACAGGGTTAATACCTGCATAAGCCAGCTTTACCAATACTTGGCCCTCACCGACTGTGGGCACGGCAGCGTCATTGACAAACTGAAATACTTCAGACTCACCAAACTCAGTGATGACAATGGCAGATTGGGTTTTAGGAAGGTTTGGATTAGATGACATGACACACTCCTTGTTTTAATAAGACATACGATAACTTTCATTCTAGTCTAGCACACTACCAGGGTATCAAGTTTAGCCTGCAATCAGTCAATGTCTCAAAGCCATAACATCAAACCTATAACAAAAGAGCCTTACCGTTACTCCTGCGGGCTATTGCAATCCAATAAATCTTTGTCCCCACTGTTATCCTGAATCTCTTCCTCTACTTTTTGCATAAGCTTAGGATCAGGTCGGGCATCGAGCACCTCCTCTGCCTGCTCATTACCCAAAATGGCTCGGGCACGTTGTTTGGCTTGTTCCTTTTCTAAAGTGTCTGCTTTGCGCTTTTGCGTGCTGGCCAACACCTCTTCTGTCAGCTCTTTAATCAAATGAGGATTGTGGGTAGCCCCTTGGGACTTCTGTTGCTCCCAAGCCGCAAGATATTTAACAAGGGCTTGTTCTACCTCACCATCAAAGTGCATGCGATAAGTGGGTTCAGGCAAGCTAAAGCCCTTATTTTCCATCGCATGCTTCGCCTCTCTAATGGCAATACTACGCGCCTTGGTAATATCGGTATGGGTTTGGTCCACCCAGACTTGGAACTCAAGAATAATATTTGAGTCACTGACCTCAGTAATGATACAAGCTGATTTGGGATCCTCTAGCACAAACTCTAAGTCTCGAACTGCTTGAATCCCTACTTTAATAGCCGCTAAAGGATCATCGTTGGCATCCATGGCCAATTGAAAGGTAAATCGACGCTCAGGATTTTTGGTGTAGTTTAAAATAGTGGCTTTGAAAACCTCGGAGTTGGGAATACGCAACTGATTGCCATCCGAGGTCATTAAAATAGTGGCCCGGCTGGTTAAGCGCACCACAATTCCTTCCTCACCATTAATATTCACAAAGTCTTTGGCCTGAAAAGGCTGGCGAATACTTAACATCAGCGAAGCAATATAGTTCTCAATGGTATCTTTGACCGCAAAACCCACCGCGATACCAATAACCCCAGCACCCCCTAAAAGCGTTCCGATTATTGCTTCGGCCCCCATAAAGCTCAGGCCGAGTAATAAACCTATAACGATAAATAGGATTTTAACCGTTTGGGCAAGTAGCTCAGCAATGAAGGGGTTTGGGGTAATGCGCTGCCACAAAGACTCCCGGCGAGCCAGCCAAGACCCAAACCAGACTACGATAGAGAACACCACAATGGCGACCAGCAATAAGGGCAAAGCATGAATAAAGCCTCGGAACTGCTGTTTTAAGGCACTGATCACCGGAGTGACGTTGTCTTGGACATCTAGGGTGCGGCTAATGCGGTCTTCGACAGCCACCACATCGCTAACCCTATTGGCCAAACTAATGGCCTGCTGTGCCTTCTTTTCATTAGGCACTTCACCAGATAAGCTGACCACGCCTTGATTGACGCTGACATTGAGCGCTTTAAGTCCTTCAATCTCAGAGTAAATTCCACTAATGCGCTGTTTGATATCCTGATCGTTAACCTGATCAGGTTTGGTCGCAATGACCGTATCTTTATCGGTCAGATTACCCGCTGCAGGCACATTAACAGGCTCGGAGGTGGCCTGTTCTGTGTCTTGGGCTTCAGTTTCGGCATCCTCGCCGCTATCAGCAGCCCCTTCATCTTGATTTTGCTCAGCAGCTGCAGATACTGCTTCATCATCCTGAGCTTGCGCCTCAGGGGTAGCACTGATTAAAGCTTGTGCCGGTAGAGAAAATAAGCCACTAGTTATTATTAGCATTATCAAGCCTAACCAGACGTTATGGCTTTCGGCTCTTTTAGCTTCGAGTGGCTTATTAGCTTCAAGTTCGGTTTTGGTTTTAGGCAGCTTAAAAAAGAGCGACATGCTTATCCTGTTTTGCTTTATTCTTTATTACGTTCTAAACCAATATTGCGTTCTAAACCAAATAGCAGGGCTGACTATTGGTCTAAATAGGCCTGTGCTTCAGCCAAATCTAGAGTGCCTTCATAAATAGCGCGACCAGTAATGATGCCTTCTAGACAGTCGCCATAAGGCTTTAACAGCTCGATGTCTTTCATATTGGTCACACCACCTGAAGCGATAACCGGTAGACCACCCTCACGAGCCAAATTAACCGTCTGCTCGACGTTCACCCCTTGCATCATACCGTCACGGGCGATATCAGTATAAACGATAGACGACACGCCAGCATCAGCAAAACGCTTCGCCAAATCAACGGCCTTAACGTCTGTCACATTGGCCCAGCCATGAGTAGCTACCAGACCATCTTTGGCATCAATACCGACGATAATATGACCCGCAAACTCACGACAAGCCTCTTCGACGAACTCTGGATTTTCCACAGCTTTGGTACCAATAATGATATAGGTTAGACCTGCAGCTAGATAATGCTCAATGGTCTGTAAGCTGCGAACACCCCCACCCAGCTGTACCGGTAGAGTAGGATGCGCCTTAGCAATTTCCATCACCACATTCTTATGCACTGGCACCCCATCAAAGGCACCATTAAGGTCCACTAAATGTAAACGGCGTGCCCCTTCATTAACCCAACGCGTTGCCATGGCCACCGGATCATCAGAGAACACTGTGTCATCTTCCATACGACCTTGTTTTAGGCGCACACATTTGCCGTCTTTTAAGTCGATAGCAGGGATAAGTAGAGGTGCCACTGATTTATTTAAATTGTCTAAAGAGTTATTCGAGGGAGATTTGGACTGATTATGCATATCAAAGACCTATAGTATAAAAAGCTTTTAAAATAAATAGAGAGCTATCAAATAAAAATCACAATTTACATTTATGCCCTAAAATGGCTTAAATTCGGAAACATACTGGCAATTTTAGGGTAATTTAACGTATAATCCTAGGTTATATTGTATATGTATTTTGGTAGCCAGTCGCCACTGTCTTCTATGTTAAGAGATTAGCACAGGTCTCACTACTCGTTCTCATTTATTCTAAATTTTGCGAGTTTATAGTCTGAAGTGCATTTTCGTTGTACTGCGCTAAACCCTCTTATCCCAGCAAGAGTCTCTCGCGGTCACCGTACCGTTCGTGGCTTATTCACTACCGACAGGACGTCTGGCATTTCTTCGCTTATGGAATAAGTTCGCTTATGATTACCATCAAAAAGGGGCTTGATTTGCCCATTGCTGGCGCACCCAGCAGTGAAATCACCCAGCATTCTCCAAAGCACGTTGCACTAGTAGGCTACGACTATGTCGGTATGAAGCCCACAATGAACGTTAAAGAAGGTGATATAGTCACTAAAGGCCAACCCGTTTTTGAAGATAAAAAACGTGTTGGGGTGATTTATACTGCACCTGCCTCAGGTAAAGTCGTCGCCATTAATCGTGGCGAACGCCGAGTATTCGAAAGCATGGTTATTGAGATTGATCCCAATGCCGGCGCCGATGCTAATGAGGTCACGTTTCAGCAATATGCCTCTAATGAACTGGCTGGGCTTGATTCTGAAGCTGTTGAAGCGCAATTAATCAAATCTGGTGAATGGACCGCTTTCCGTACTCGTCCATACAGCCGTAGTCCAGAAGTGGGCTCTCGTCCACAAGCCATTTTCGTCACCGCTATGGATACCAATCCTTTGGCGTATGACCCTATGTTGCTGATTCAACAAGAGCAACAGGCCTTTGATGACGGACTTGCAGTACTTTCCACCTTATCCCCAAAAACTTATGTTTGTCACCATGGCAGTGCCAACTTAGCCAAAGTTGCTAAGACTGCAGCGGGTAACAGCACTGAATATCATGCTTTCGCAGGCAAACACCCTGCAGGCAATGCCGGTACTCACATTCACTTCTTACACCCAGTAAGCCGTGAAGTCACTGTTTGGACCGTAGGTTTTCAAGACGTGATTGCGATTGGTAAGCTATTTACCACAGGTCGCCTATATACTCGCCGCTTGATCAGCTTGGCCGGTCCTAGTGTGAAAAACCCACACTTAGTAGTAACTGAGCGTGGAGCAGATCTAACCGAGCTGACTCAAGGTCAATTAAATAGCGGTGATAACCGTATTATTACCGGTTCGGTATTATCGGGTCGCAAAACCATTGCCACTACCGCTTATTTAGGCCGCTTCCACAACCAAGTGAGCGTTCTACAAGAAGGTTATGAGCGTCCAGCATTCCACTTCTTTAGTCCAGGTGCTAACCGTTTCTCAAAACTGCCTATTTATATCTCGCAGTTCTTTAAGGGTAAAAAGTACAACTTCACCACCACAAGCAATGGCTCTCCTCGTGCCATGGTGCCAATCGGTGTCTTTGAAGAAGTTATGCCACAAGACTATTTGCCAACCCAATTACTCCGTGCGCTAATTGTTGAAGACATTATTTCAGCAGTAGATCTTGGTGCTTTAGAGCTTGATGAAGAAGATTTAGCTTTATGTACTTTCGTTTCACCAGGTAAATACGAGTTCGGCGATATCTTGCGTGATAACTTAACTCGCATCGAGCAGGAGGGCTAACGCTGATGAAATTCTTACATAATATGTTTGACCGCATGGAGCCTAACTTTACCAAAGGCGGCAAATACGAAAAATACTACGCTGTGTTCGAAATGTTCGATACATTCTTACGTCAGCCTGGTACCACCACTCACTCAGCGTCTCACGTTCGTGATGGTATTGACTTAAAACGCATCATGATTATGGTGTGGCTATGTACCTTCCCTGCGATGTTCTGGGGGATGTACAACGTGGGTTTCCAAGCCTTAACTGCCATTCAACAATTGGGTCTTGAGCCTGAAGGCTGGCGTACGGCGATTACCAATATGGTAGGCTACGATCCCAATAGCATTTGGGCCGCCTTTGTCTATGGGGCCATGCAGTTCTTACCTATCTATATCGTGACTTTCGCGGTAGGTATCGCTTGGGAAATCATTTTCGCAGTAGTGCGTGGCCACGAAGTGAATGAAGGTTTCTTCGTAACTTCTGTGCTATTCGCTCTGTGTTTACCACCCGACATTCCTTTATGGCAAGTAGCGCTAGGCATCAGCTTCGGTGTTGTTGTGGCGAAAGAAGTGTTCGGTGGTACTGGTAAAAACTTCTTAAACCCTGCCCTATCCGGTCGTGCGTTCTTATACTTCGCCTACCCAGCTTATATGTCAGGCGATACCGTTTGGACTGCAGTAGACGGTTTCTCAGGGGCGACTCCTTTAGGTCTAGCGGCCATTGGCGTGACTCCTGATAAGTTTGTGGATGCTTACGGTTCAGCCATCACTTGGATGGATGCTTTCTTAGGTAATATGCAAGGCAGTATCGGTGAAGTTTCTACCCTAGCTATCTTATTGGGTATGGTGGTTCTGATTTGGACTCGTATCGCTTCTTGGCGCATTATCGCCGGTTGTGTGGTAGGTCTAGTCGCCACTTCAATGGTATTTAATGCCATTGGCTCAGCCGACAACCTAATGATGAGCCTACCTTGGTATTGGCACTTAGTATTGGGTGGCTTTGCTTTTGGTGCGGTATTTATGGCAACAGACCCTGTGTCAGCTGCTCATACCAATAAAGGCCGCTGGGCTTATGGTATTTTAATTGGTTTCATGACCGTATTAATTCGCGTCATCAACCCCGCCTTCCCAGAAGGTATTATGCTAGCGATCTTATTTGCTAACTTGTTTGCGCCATTATTTGACTACTTTGTCACTCAAGCAAACATCAAACGTCAAACGGCTCGGAGGATGCGTCATGTCCCAGCAGACTAAGAAAAGTTCAAACTCAAATATGACCACCATTACGGTGGCGCTGGTCTTATGTTTGGTCTGTTCTGTAATGGTATCCGCCGTTGCAGTAGGCTTAAAGCCAGCTCAAGTTGAAAACCAACTGCTTGACCGTAACAAAAACATTTTAGTGGCTGCCGGTATGTTTGACCCAGCCAAAGACACCAATGAAGATGTTGAAAAACGCTTTGCCGATTTCGACGTCAAACTAGTTGATTTAGAAAAAGGTGAGTACGCTACGGAAGCCGACTTATCAAAAGCGGGTATCGCAGACATTAATAACTATGATGCCAACCAAGCATCTAAAAACAAAGCTTTGAGCACAGACTTAGGTAATGATGACCCTGCCAGTATTGGCGCGGTCCCTAAATTTGCCAAAGTTTATGTAAAAAATGATGCCAACGGTAAGCCTGAATTAATGGTACTTCCTGTTCATGGCTACGGCCTGTGGGGTACCATGTATGGCTTCTTAACCCTAGAGGGTGACTTAAATACTGTTAAAGGTATCAGTTGGTACGATCACAAAGAAACACCAGGTCTAGGCGCTCGTATTGAAGAGCCAAAATGGCGTGCGCAGTGGGAAGGTATCCATGCGTATGACGAAAATGGTGAGGTGGCTACTGGGGTAACTAAAGCTGGTCAAAGCCGCGAAAACTGGGTCGATGGTATCAGTGGGGCAACCCTGACCAGTGTTGGTGTTCGCAACCTTATCCAGTTCTGGCTTAGCGAACGTGGATACAAGCCATTCTTAGATAACTTACGTGGTGGCACTCCTGATAGCGCAGCTAACGCTCAAACTCAAACCACTACGGGCGAGGAGGCATAACATGGCAACAGATACTAAAAAAATCTTAACCACGCCGATTTTTGACAATAACCCGATCGCTCTACAGATTTTGGGTATTTGTTCGGCGTTGGCGGTAACAACAAGCGTGCAAAACGCTTTGGTTATGTGTATTGCACTGACCTTAGTAACCGCGTTTTCAAGCTTTTTTATCTCAATTATTCGTAATCGTATTCCCTCAAGCATCCGTATTATTGTACAGATGACGGTGATTGCTTCCTTAGTAATCGTGGTGGATCAGATTCTTAAAGCAGTGGCTTATGACGTTAGTAAATCGCTTTCAGTATTCGTTGGTTTGATTATCACCAACTGTATTGTTATGGGTCGTGCTGAAGCCTTTGCTATGAGTAACCCACCTGTACCAAGTTTCTTAGATGGTATTGGTAACGGTTTAGGCTACTCAGCGGTTCTACTATTCGTGGCGGTAATCCGTGAGCTATTGGGTAACGGTAGCATCTTAGGCTTCACCTTATTGAATCCAGTAACCAATGGCGGCTGGTATGTGCCAAATGGCTTATTACTACTGCCCCCATCAGCGTTCTTTATTATTGCTCTATTCATTACCGTTATTCGTATCTGGAAGCCAGAGCAAGTAGAAGAAGCTGAATTTGTTATGAAGCCTCAGTCTAAAGGCATGGCTCATGGAGGAGGTCGCTAATGGGACATTATGTTAGTTTATTTATAACGTCTGTTTTCATTGAAAACATGGCGCTTGCCTATTTCTTAGGCATGTGTACCTTCTTGGCCGTGTCGAAAAAAGTATCGACGGCCATCGGCCTTGGTGTGGCGGTAGTTGTGGTGATGAGTATCACCGTGCCACTAAACAACTTATTATTCCAATTCATCCTAAAAGATGGTGCCTTGGCTTGGGCCGGTTTCCCAGATATTGATTTGAGCTTCTTAGGCTTACTGAGCTACATCGCCTTGATTGCGGCAACGGTTCAGATTCTTGAGATGTTCTTAGATAAGTTCGTGCCAGCGCTATATAACGCACTTGGGGTGTTCTTACCGCTAATCACTGTAAACTGTGCCATCATGGGTGGTGTACTGTTTATGGTTGAGCGTGACTACAACTTCACTGAGTCATTAACTTATGGTGTGGGTGCTGGTTTTGGTTGGGCCCTTGCCATTGCGCTACTAGCGGGTATTCGTGAGAAGCTAAAGTATTCAGACGTGCCTGCCCCACTACGTGGCTTAGGTATTACCTTTATTACTGTCGGATTGATGTCGCTTGGATTTATGTCATTCGGTGGTATGTCAATTTAATCGACTTACTAAGCCCTATTAATAGATAACAAGCGATTTGAATATTTAAATAAGGACAAAAATCATGGAGTTATTTGGTACCGCCATTGGCGGCGTCGCCATGTTTACCCTGATTATCATGAGCTTAGTGGCGATTATTTTGATCGCCCGCTCACGATTGGTCAGCTCAGGGGATGTCACCATTCGTATTAATGACAATCCTGACAATGACGTGGTAACCCCAGCCGGTGGCAAACTACTACAAACCCTAGCAAGCGAAGGTATCTTCTTATCTTCAGCTTGTGGTGGCGGTGGCACCTGTGCCCAGTGTCGCTGTAAAGTGATCGAAGGCGGTGGGTCAATCTTACCGACTGAAGAAGGTCATTTTACCCAGGGTGAAATCCGCGACAACATGCGTTTGGCTTGTCAGGTTGCGGTTAAGCAAGACATGAAAATCGAAATCGATCCTGAGTTCTTCGATGTACAAAAATGGGAATGTGAAGTTATCTCAAACGATAACGTGGCCACTTTCATTAAAGAGTTGGTATTGAAGATTCCCGATGGTGAAGAAGTGAACTTCCGTGCCGGGGGTTATGTACAGATTGAAGCGCCACCGCATGAAGTACACTACAAAGACTTCGATATTGCTGAAGAATATCGTGGTGACTGGGAACAGTTCGGCATGTTTGACTACGTGTCAAAAGTAGACGAAGAAGTGATTCGTGCTTACTCAATGGCCAACTATCCTGATGAGAAAGGCATCATCAAGTTTAACATTCGTATCGCAAGCCCTCCACCTCGTGGTCCTAAAGGGATTCCACCAGGTAAGATGTCATCGTATGTGTTTAGCTTGAAGCCAGGTGATAAAGTAACCGTATCCGGTCCCTATGGTGAGTTCTTCGCCAAAGACACCAAAGCGGAAATGGTCTTCATCGGGGGTGGTGCCGGTATGGCGCCGATGCGCTCTCACATCTTCGATCAGCTTAAGCGTCTACACTCAGATCGTAAAATCAGCTTCTGGTATGGTGCGCGCTCAGTTCGTGAAATGTTCTACGTTGAAGATTATGACATGCTACAAGATCAGTTCGATAACTTCGAATGGCACGTAGCCTTATCTGATCCACAGCCGGAAGACAACTGGGACGGTTACACTGGATTCATTCATAACGTATTGTATGAAGAGTATCTAAAAGACCATCCAAACCCAGAAGACTGTGAGTACTACATGTGTGGGCCTCCTGTCATGAACGCAGCGGTTATCGATATGCTTCATAACCTAGGCGTTGAAGATGAAAACATCTTATTAGATGACTTCGGTGGTTAATAGCTACTCTCAATAGCTGAAGTAAAAAATATACCCTAAATATGTGATAAATTAAGAGCCTCAACTGAGGCTCTTTTTTTATGGCTATTTGCTATAAAAAACAGCCCTCAACCCCTACTCCCCCCTTACCCCATAATATAAGAAAGGATGCTTATGAAAACCAACTTTAAAACTTTAACCATTTGGATAACCGGGGCCTCCAGTGGACTTGGTGAAGCCTTGGCTTTGCAGTTTGCCAAGCAAGGGGCCACTTTAATATTAAGTGGCAGAAATCGTGATAAGTTAGAAGCGGTCAAATCTCAGTGCAAAAACAGCCACACCCATGTCATTGTCGACTTTGATATCTTAGATGAGCAGCAAACCAAAGAGGCTTATTTATTGGCCAAATCACAATTAGCTGCACAAGGGCAAGCTGTCAAAATTGATTGGCTGATTAACAATGCTGGTGTCAGTCAGCGCTCATTAATCATGGACACCACAGAAGAGGTCGAGCGTAAATTAATGGAAATTGATTACTTTGCTCAGACTCGGCTGACCCGATTGGTATTACCCGATATGATCGCCAAAGGTGGCGGTAAAATTGTGATGGTCTCCAGTGTGGCCGGTCTGCTGGGCACTCAGTATCGCGGGGCTTATGGGGCAGCCAAAGCGGCCATTCACATGTGGGCCAATAGTTTGCGTGCAGAGCTCAGTGATAAACAGATTACTGTGGCCACCATCTTTCCAGGCTTTATCCAAACTCAGGTATCAATTAATGCGCTTACTGGGGATGGCAGTACTCAAGGCACCATGGATGAGGCCACCGATAAAGGACTCACCGCCAAAGCTTTTGCCAAGCAGACTGTAAAAGCCCTTGCTGGCGGTGAAGAGTACATTATCGTCGCAGGACAAAAAGAAAAACTGGCCACCTTGATGAATCGCCTCTCACCCTCTAAGCTTTATAAAATCATTCGCGGCGTGAAAGTAACCTAATAAAGCCCCACAAAAATGGCAATAATGGCGTTAAAATAGCGCCTCTACTCGCTGATATAGATTTTAATTTATATCAGCCTCTCTTTCTTTTTTTAATAAAACGACTCTTATGACTTACCTATCTGCTACCAATAACTCTCCTATCCCCTCTCGCCACGGCCTCACAACCAAACTGTTGCTTACTGGGGCAATAACCAGCTCATTGCTGCTTAGTGGTTGCCAACAGTCGCCAACTTATGACTACATACAAGGCGAAACCATGGGGACCAGCTACCACATTAGCTTTCAAAAGCCCAAGGATGTTGATGAGGAAGCCATCAAACAGGCGATAGATAAGCGTCTACAACAGATTAATATCAGTATGTCGACTTATATGGAAGACTCAACTATTTCCAAATTTAATCGATTAAAGGCAGGTGAGTCGATCCAAGTCGATCCTGATTTTATTCAGGTTCTACAAGATTCTAAGCAAGTTTATCAGCAGTCAGCTGGGGCATTTGACCCCACAGTAATGCCGCTCATTAACCTCTGGGGCTTTGGCAGTGTGATGACGGCTGAAAGATTACAAAACCCACCTAGCCCGGATGAGATACAAGCCGCTAAATCGCTTTTAGACTTTGAAGGTATTAACCTTTCGGGCACTACCTTGACCAAAGATAAAGACAATGTCGAGCTGGATTTCTCTGCTGTGGCCAAAGGCTATGGGGTAGATGTCATTGCTGAAGTACTGCATAAAGACTATAAGATTAATAATTATATGGTGGAAATTGGCGGTGAAGTTTCAACTTCAGGGGTCAATCAAAAAGCCCAGCCTTGGCAAATAGCCATTGATGCGCCAGTTATTGATAGTACGGTAACTGAGCGTTTAACCTTGGCCGCCATTCGTCAGCCCAGATCCCCCAATAAGCTACGTTTGGCCACTTCTGGTAATTATCGCAACTCTATCATCTTCAATGGTCGCCGTTATAGCCACACCATAGATCCGACCACAGGCCAACCTATCGCAGGTGGCGCTCCTTCTGTGACCGTAGTTGCTGACTCGGTGTCTTTGGCGGACGCTTGGGCCACCGCTTTGACCGCCATGACTTATGAGCAAGCGCTAGCCACTGCTACTGATAAAAATCTAGCGGTATTATTCGTAATCCCTAAAGATGGCAAAATTCATGATGAGGTCCCCTCTGTAAAAGATTTGGCTCGTCACAAAGCAGACCCTCTAGCTTATTGGCAAATAGTTGAGACGCCAGCAATGAAAGCTTTAAGAGCCGGTAACACCCAATAACAAGGGTTTTTACTTCTTTTATCTAAACTGTTATTAAATTTAACGGCTAATATAAATGTGGGGCTTTATTTATTAATAAAGCTCCATTTTTATTAAGTTTTAGTTAATCATATACAAAAAGTTTAATTTTAAATAATCATTTATTTTTCAATAGTTTACACCTTGAAAATAGCAAGAAAACTGACACTCTTCAATCTAATTTGACCAGTCATTTTAGAACCTGTCTTACCCCGTCTGAGTTGGTTACAATAGGTAGATTAATTTTTAGTAAGTAGCAACGTGTTTTAACACTAAGGATCGATCGGCAATGATTTACTCATTGATGGCGTTAGTCTTTGTTATAGGTTATTTAGCGATTGCTCTAGAGCACAACATTCATGTTGATAAAGCAGCTTCTGCCCTGCTTACCGCGATTTTAGTCTGGACCCTTTTGGTTTTCGGGGCAGACACTCTTCTAGTAGAACAGCTGGCCAACTCTGAGAATTTAGGGGTAAGCCAGTTTCTCAATTCCGAACTGCGACATCATCTCGCTGAAATAGCTGAAATTCTATTCTTCCTAATGGGCGCAATGGTTATCGTAGAGCTGATTGACGCTCACGATGGCTTTTATGCCATTACTAGCCGAATTAAGACCACAAGCGCAGTGACTCTGCTGTGGACCATCGGCATCTTAACCTTCTTTTTCTCAGCCTTGCTTGATAACTTAACCACCACCATCGTAATGGTGTCTTTGTTACGTAAGTTGGTGGCAGATAAAGAGATGCGCTGGTGGTATGTGGGCATGGTCGTTATCTGTGCCAATGCCGGGGGCGCTTGGTCACCCATTGGAGACGTGACCACCACCATGCTATGGATTGGCAACCAAGTTACTGCCAGCAATATTATTGTTGACTTAATTGTGCCAAGCTTAATTGCTGCTGCGGTACCTTTAGCGGTATTAAGTTTCTTCTTTAAGGGCAAAGAAGTGTTTCGTCCTAAGGATCCAAAACCCGTGGTACAGGCCTCAAGCAGTAACTATTTAGGTCCTGTGGCTGACAGTGACGATACGCTAAATGCTCAGGCAATGTATATGGAGTCCGTGCCGACCACCTCTCCAGAGAGCTTACCTAAAGGTCAAATTGCGGCCATTGCCCAAAGCTCCATTACCAATAAAATGCGTGTTAGTGTCTTGGTGCTTGGGTTATCTGCTTTAGCCTTTGTGCCTATTTTTAAGACCATTACTCAGTTGCCTCCCTATATGGGCATTCTATTTGGCTTAGGGATTTTGTGGGTCTATACTGAAATTATGCACCGTCACCATGACTGGTATGTCAAAGAGCATATGACAGTGGTCGGGGTACTGACCCGGGTAGATATCCCCAGTATTTTATTCTTCTTAGGGATTTTGTTGGCGGTGGCAGGTCTGGCAACAGCAGGGCACCTAACTGATGTGGCCTTATGGTTAGACACTACCTTTGGCAACCTTTATGTCATCAACGTAATGATTGGCTTGCTGTCCTCTTTAGTAGATAACGTGCCCTTAGTGGCGGGTGCCATGAAAATGTATCCGCTATTAACAGACGCCTCATTGGTAGGTCTCTCAGGTGATCAGCTTGCGCGTCAAAGCCAATTCTTACAAGATGGCGCCTTCTGGCACTTCTTAGCATACTGTGCGGGTACTGGCGGTAGCTGCTTAATTATCGGCTCAGCCGCTGGTGTAGCAGCTATGGGTATGGAGAAACTGCCATTTGTTTGGTATTTAAAACGCATTAGTGGGTTGGCCTTAATCGGTTACTTGGCTGGTGCGGCCACTTATATTGCTATTCATGTGATGTAGTTGATAATTGAAAGCCGGAAATACTAAAAGGGCAGCCGTTCGCGGTTGCCCTTTTTTACAGCATTAATACCTCGTGCACCCGCCTATTGATAGCAAATATGGTAGAATAGGTATCAAAAGTTCGATTACAAATTCAGCTTGTGGTTAGATGAAGATGGGGTAAAACTATCTGTTTTAGAACACAAGCTTCAAAACCTAAGTGAGGTTATTATGCTCGCTCAATTGCTTCCTATGTTGCTTATTACCTTTGGAGTCTTCGTCCTATTCTTCTTGATGATGGGTATCGGCTATATGGTAAAAAAAGAACCGTTACGTGGCTCATGCGGCCGTGTGGCCAACTTGATGGGCGATGAAACCTGCCAGTTTTGTGGCAATGACCCCAACTTGTGTGAACAAATCAATGATGAAAAAGCGTTTGATCGTAAGAAAGCCGCTGATTTAGGGAAATCTGCTTTATAAACTACTGTGCTGTTTTTTAGCCGGTCATTTATATTCAAAAAACCCCAAGTCCGCTGTATCAAACCAATCATTGATCCTAAAAAAAGAGGTTATATTAAATTCTGTTTCTTATTTAGGCTCTCTGATACATTTCTGTTATAGTAAAACCATCGCTTAGGCGGTGGTTTTTTTATTTGAATCTACTTCTCCCTTTTTATTATGGTTAAGTCCTTTAGTATGTCCAATTCTACTTCCTCCGCCGATTCTCAGACACCAGCTTCTGTCACCAAAACCCCACGGGCAGTATTTTGGCTGGTGCTGATTGCCATTTTATTGATGGCCAGTAACATGCGCTCCCCCATTGTCGCTCTAGGCTCAATTGCACCGGTGGTTCAAGAGGCATTAGATTTGACTGCCGCCCACATTGGCTGGCTTGGGGCCATTCCGATGCTGATGTTTGCCTTAGGGGCACTGGTCTCCCCCGCTATCGGCAAGCGCTTTGGACTTGAGAACACGCTTATTGCAGTCGTCATAGTATTGACCGCTGGTATTATTATGCGCTCTACTTGGATTAGCTGGCATGGCTTCCTTATTGGCACTATTTTATTATCATTGGCCATTGGTTTCGCCAATACCCTGGTGGCACCGATTATTAAACAACATACCCCAGGCAATATTGCCTTGGTCACCAGTATGTTTAGTTTGACCATGTCGGTGATGGCAGGATTGGTCTCAGGGCTGGTTTATCCTTTATCCGAACGTGTGGGTTGGCAGTGGGCCCTGGGCGGGTGGGCCTCCCTAGGTATCGCCGCTCTTGTGGCGTGGATTATCTTAAGGCTAAAGCTAGGCTCTTCAAATAAAATGCCAGTAGCGACATTAACCGAGGATGAAGCAGCGCAAGAAGCCGCTTCAATCTGGAAGTCCCCTTTGGCTTGGCAGTTGGCGGTATTTATGGGATTACAGTCGTTACTGTTTTATACCATCGCCGCCTTTTTGCCCTCCATTTGGATCAGTAAAGGACTGTCTGAAGTAGCCGCCGGTAGTATGGCTTCCGTTTTCCAATTTATGGCCCCCATTGCCATTATTGGTATGACTTGGCTCATTAGTAAAAGAGGGGTCAAACTACAGACCGTGGCCATCGGCGCAACGGTATTAAATGTCATCGGGCTTCTCGGAGTATCTTACCTGCCATCGCTTATGCCTATGATGTGGACCGCCATTATGGGACTCGGCTGTGCGGCGATTTTTACCCTATGTATCATGCTATTCTCATTACGCACTTATACCCCAAACCAAGCCAGTAAACTGTCTGGTATGGCGCAAACCATCGCTTATTTGGTCGCGTTTGCCGGACCCTTTGGGGCAGGCTGGCTTTATGAGCTATCAGGGAACTGGGACGGACCGTTATTATTTATATTGATATTGACCATCATTAACGTAATTATTGCCTGGCTCGCCAGTCGCCCTATAATGATTGACGGTAAGCCTGCTTAGGAACTACTCTTAATCTATCTTTAAAAGCTCTTTATTAAAGCTACTTTTTTGATTTAACTTTTCTGATTTTTGTTAAAAATTACCAAAAGGGTATTTCTATGAAATTTTCAAAATATGGTCAACAATTCACCAAAACCAGTGCCATCTCACAGTTGATGGATGATTTGGGCGATGCCTTAAAAAGCCCAACGCCAGTTAATATGTTAGGCGGTGGCAACCCAGCTCGCATTGATAAAGTGAATGAGGCTTATTTTGAAGTTTATAAATCATTAGAACAAGGTGGAATTGACGGCGGCGCCATTGAATCGGTGGGCAACTACTCAAACCCTCAAGGCGACGCTAAGTTTATCGATGCGTTGGTGGCTTTTTTTAACCGTCATTACGACTGGAATTTAAGCACAGAAAATATCGTGTTAACCAATGGCTCGCAAAACGCTTTTTTCTATCTGTTTAACCTGTTCGGGGGACAGTTCGAAGAGCAAGATGGCGAGATTAGCACCAAATCAATTTTGCTGCCGTTAGCACCCGAGTATATTGGTTATAGCGACGTCCACATTGATGGCAAACATTTTATTGCCATTAAACCTGAAATTGAAGAGGTTGAACACGAAGGCGAATCAGGCTTCTTTAAATACAAAGTAGACTTTGAGGCTTTAGAAAACTTGCCGGCCCTAAAAAAGGGTGAGATTGGCGCCATCTGCTGTTCACGCCCTACCAACCCTACTGGCAACGTTTTAACTGATGAAGAAATGGCACACTTATCTGCTATTGCCAAACAGTATGACGTTCCATTAATTATCGATAACGCTTATGGCGAGCCGTTCCCAAACATTATTTATCCCGATGTTAATTTAAACTGGGACGGAAATACGGTGCTGTGCTTTAGCCTATCAAAAATAGGTCTTCCAGGTGCCCGTACGGGTATCATCATCGCCGCACCAGAGGTGGTGAAAACAGTAAGTGCCATGAATGCGGTGGTCAACCTTGCCCCCACTCGTTTTGGTGCTGCCATTGCCGGCCCTCTGCTTGAAGACGACCGCTTAAAAGAGCTGTGTGACGATACCATTCAGCCTTTTTATGCCAAAAAAGCAAAAAAAGCCATTGCTCATATCAAAGAAGAAATGGGGGATTATCCGGTCTTGGTTCATAAGCCAGAAGGGGCAATTTTCCTATGGGTATGGTTCAAAGACTTACCGATTAGCACCACCGAGCTATATGACCGCTTAAAACAGAAGGCAACTTTAATTGTGCCTAGTGAGCACTTCTATCCGGGCCTAGACACGACGGACTATCCTCATGCCCATCAATGTATCCGCATGAGTATTGCCGCCAGCGATGAGACCTTGGAGGCCGGCATTAAAGTAATTGGTGAAGTGGTGCGTGAGCTTTATGACAATCAAGCTTAAATGAGGCGTGGGCTTGGGCCACTTAGGCCGAATAGCCCTTACTGATAATGCTTGTTATTAATAACACTTATTTAACCAATCTGGGACAGTAAACAACCGATAAGCTTGCTACTATAGAGGTATAAGTTAAATCAATTTATACAGCAAGGTTTTTCTATGTCCCCTCCTCTCTCAAAGTCTATACTGAAACCCTTGGCACTAAGTTTGTTCACAGGCCTAGTGCTCATGGGGTGCCAACCTAACTCAGAAAAAGTCGACAGCACTGACCAAAAAACTGACCCAGTAGCGGCCTCAGAGACCCCAGCTCAGCCAACTACGGCTGCTCAAACTGATTCAGTCGCAGGTTCTGCAGCACAGCGCATTGAACAGCCTATTACTATTCTAGCGCTCGGCGACTCCCTCACCGAAGGCTTGGGCGTAGCCGAAAATGAAGCTTATCCCGCTCAATTACAGACCGCGTTACAGCAAGCTGGCTATGTTAATGCCAAAGTCATCAATTCAGGATTAAGCGGCGAGACCAGTACTGGACTTGTTAACCGCCTAGATTGGGTATTAAAGACCAAGCCTAACATCACTATTTTGACCACGGGCGCCAACGACGCCATGCGTGGCATTGAAGTGGCGACAGTAGAGAATAACTTACGTACAGCGATAGAACGTCTTCAAAGCGAAGGCAGTGTGGTGGTACTGGGTGGCATGCAGATTTATGATAATTTAGGCGACGATTATGTGAAAGCCTTCTCTGCTATCTACCCAAAATTGGCTGAAGAGTATGATATTGCCTTTATCCCTTTCTTTTTGGAAGGCGTAGGCGGGGTGGCTGAGCTCAATCAATCCGATGTTATCCATCCGACCGCTGAAGGCTATACCAAGATAGTTAATAACAATATTTTGCCGGTATTAACCCCTGTTATTGAAAAGGTTACTGAAACCGAAGCAAAGGCAGATAGTAAATAACCTTGAATAACTTTTAATAAAAGTCACTACAATAATCTAGATTCTAAATGAGCCTTTCGATAATAAATATAAGAGAATAATTATGAGAAAAAGTATATTTAAAACCTTTACCGAAACCATTAAACATTGGTACATCCCAGCCATTGTGGGCTCGATATTCATTGCTGTGGGTATTTATACCTTCGCGGCTCCTGCTACCTCTTATGTGGCCCTCTCTATCTTATTTAGCTTATCGTTTTTATTTGCCGGTATTTCAGAAATCAGCTTCTCATTGGCCAATAAAAATGAAATGGATAACTGGGGCTGGATGCTTGCCTTTGGTACTTTAACTACGGTAGTCGGCGGCTTATTACTGGCCAATCCAGAAGTTTCAATGCTAACCTTAAGCTTCTATGTGGGCTTCCTAATTATATTCCGGGCCATTAGTGCCATTAGCTTCTCTTTAGACTTAAAAGACTATGGGATTAGTGACTGGGCCAGGTTAATGGCCTTAGGGGTTATTGGCTTAATCTTCGGTGTGCTTATGGTATGGAGACCTACCTTTGCGGGTATGACCATCATTATTTGGACCGGCTTGGCCTTTATTACTACCGGTATCTTTAGCCTATATCTGTCGTTCAAGTTGAAAAAACTTAATGAGCTACCCCAAAAAATGCCAGAGGAACTAAAAATTAGATTTAGAGAGTTACAGCAGGAAATTGATGAGGTTAATAAAACCCCTTATCGCCAAGGTAAAACTTATGACCACGACCCTAAACCTTAGCCTTAAGTTACCGTCATAATCGATCGTAGCCCTGTATAAAACCCAGTTAACCAACCCTTTATAAGCCAGACGAGACCCTACTTATGTCCTCTACCCCTTCCAATTCATTGCCTTTATTACATGCCAAAAATCTTAGCAAAAGCGTAATGATTGGCGATACCAAAACTGACATTATCAAGGATGTCGATGTGTCCATTGGGGCTGGTGAATTTGCAGTGATTATGGGTAAGTCAGGCTCAGGTAAGTCGACCTTACTTGGGCTGCTCGCAGGGCTTGATTATCCCGATAGTGGTGAAGTATGGCTTGATGGTCAGAACTTAACCAAACTGTCTGAAGATGAGTTGGCTCAAAAGCGGCAGCAGGATATGGGCTTTGTGTTTCAATCGTTTCATCTGTTGCCAACGTTGACTGTGGCTGAGAACATCGCTTTCCCGTTGGATATTGCTCGCCAGCCTGATCCAGATAGAGTTGAACAACTGTTGGTGGCTGTTGGCTTGACCCATCGCCGTGATAGCTTACCGCATCAACTCTCTGGGGGTGAACAACAGCGTACTGCACTGGCTCGGGCCTTGGTGGCTCGTCCCAAAATAATCTTCGCTGATGAACCCACTGGTAATTTGGATGAGCAAAATGCGCAGCAAGTCATGAACTTATTGCTTGAGTTACAGCAGCAGTCTGGCACGGCTTTGGTTGTGGTTACTCACGACCCTGCGTTAACGGAACATGCCGATCAAGTTATTATCATTCATGATGGTACGATCACGAACTAAGCAGGCCGTTCTTAACCTTGCAGTTATAAAAGCAAGAATACAATCTTATGAAGAGGCTTAGCAACCCTACCAATGGAGCCCCATGAAACCTAATAAAAAAGTCTTACTCATCGGTGGCACCAGTGGTATAGGTAAAGCGTTGCTAGAACGAATGCTTGAGGATAATAAGGTTGAGCAAATATTTGCCACTTATCATCGTCGTCAACCCATCACCAACTACCCTGACATCAAAGACCCTAATACTAAATCTACCGATACTAAAAATACTGATACTAGAGATAAAGTTGTCTGGTTGGCGATGGATGTGACTTCTGAGCCGAGTATAGAACAAGCCATCGAGCAAATTAGCGAACACGTTGATCATATCGACTGGGTCATCAATGCGGTTGGACTGCTACACAACATAAGTCATCAACCCGAAAAAGCAGTCAGGCAACTTGATCCAGAGTTCTTTATCGACAATATGAAAGTCAACGCCCTACCCAGCTTATTGATTGCGAAACACATAAAGCCGTTATTACAAGCAAGGTTAAAAGCAGGCGACCCGAGCGAAACAGACCCTGCTATTTATGCCACTATTTCAGCACGAGTCGGTAGCATCAGTGACAATAAGCTAGGGGGATGGTACAGCTACCGCATGAGTAAAGCAGCGTTAAATATGGGGATGAAAACACTTTCTATCGAATGGCAACGGTCGCTAAAAAATGTCTGCGTGGCTGTAATGCAGCCGGGTACAGTAGATACCCCTTTATCCAAACCTTTCCAGACCAATGTGCCTGATGAAAAGCTTTTTCAGCCTCAACAATGTGCCGATAATTTACTGACAGTATTAAGCCAATTAACGGTAGAGGATACCGGCTGCTTTGTTGATTGGGCAGGCAAGCCAATAGCTTGGTAGCCGATTTTGATAGTGCTTTTATGAAATAGCACATCGCTCTATCTTTTTATTTACTGGCCTTTAAACCTAGTAGATGAGTCAAAAATAAAAAACTTGTTGAATGTACCTTATTCTCAAACAAAACTTTAGAATTTAACTCAACAAATGGACACATTTAATTAACCTTAACTATTTATTAGCTAAAATAAAGCCACTGACATAAACTGTGAAACGGTATACCATCATTCTCCTCCCTTCTAGACGCCCCCTGATATCTCTAGACCTTATCAATAAAAGACAAGTCGTTGTACCACTATGACCACAAATACCTCTCCTACTCGTCCAACCTCTTATTCAAATTTAGGTAGTAAATCCTTACAGCGTAGTTGGTGGCGCCACTGGATATATCCGTTGCTGTTCTTATTGGCGATGGTGTTGTCGTTATCGACTTACTTAACACTCGACTCTATTCAACAGTCGGTACGCGATTATGTCTCTGATAATCAGCGCGCGTTGGTGGGTGGTGACTTAATATTGAGCAGCAAAGAGGCATGGACACCTGAGCTATTACAGATATTAAAACCTTTAGAGTCAGAGACAGACGAGGCGAAACAGACACAACCAGAAGGTGTGGTTTACGACTATCAGTTTAATGCGATGGTATCCAGCGTGGCAGCGGATAGAGGGTCTAATAAAACAATCAATAAACAGCCAAAGTCAAACGACGCTACCCTACTGGCCCGAATCAAAGCAGTTTCAAAGCAGTATCCTTTATATGGTGAGGTTGAGCTGGCCTCGGGGCAACCGCTGTGGCAAAAATTGAAGCCACAGCAAGTGGTGGTCGAGGCTCAAGTACTGACTGGGCTGAATTTAAAAATTGGTGATAAGGTCAAAATCGGTGATGCGGTCTTTACCATTGCCGATGAACTGATCGCTGAGCCGGACCGCCCTTTGACTGCGTTTGGCTTCGGCGCCCGAGTGCTGATGTCTGATACTGACTTGGCCGCTACCAACTTGATGGGACAGCGCAGCCGGGTTGATTACCGCATTGAGCTGGCGGGTAGCCCTGAGCTAATGGCCAAGCAGCGAGCTGAACTACAGAAAATCACTGCCTCGCAGCCAGAGATTGAACTCACAGACGCTGACGAGACAGATACTTCAGTGACTCAAGTATCTGATAATGTGCTGATGTTTCTTAAGTTATTGGTAATAGCGGTGCTGTTTTTATCGGCAGTAGCGCTGTTGAGTGTGGTCAAGGCCTTTGTTAGCTTACAACAAAACCCCAATGCCATACGTCGTGCGCTAGGTGAGTCAGTTAGTTCTATCAAGCGCAGTTATTACCAGTTATTTATTGCCATGGCGATATTGGCCTGTTTGGCTTCAGGCGTACTCAGTTTAGGTATGTTAAAGGTAGGTGCTCAGTATCTTACTGCCATTTTACCGCCACATATTACCCTGTCTATTCAGTGGTTAAGCTTTCTTAAAATCAGTGTGGTGGCTTTGGTCATTACCTTGTTGGTAGTACAGCATAGCCTCTATGCAGTGACCCATACCAAGCCTTCGGCAGTCTTAAAGCAAGCCACAGACAATCATCGCCAACATCCGCCTCTTTATTGGTACGGCTTGGTGCTGCTGGCAAGCTTTGGTTTGATGGCTTACGAATTTAGCTCTTTATTGACCGGGCTAAAAGTACTGGGCGCTATGCTGTTATTGGCTGCTGGCTTTTGGCTAATCGGTCGAGGTTGGTTATGGCTATTGGCCAAACTTGCCAGCAAAGGACTTTTTGGTAGAAAGACCGGTTGGATGGCCCGTACCGCCGTGCATAACCTGTCTCGCAAAGGCAATCAATCGGGACTGTTTTTTGTCACCCTAGCCTTATCAGTGGCGGTATTGACCATGATTACTTTGCTCAATCATAGCCTCAACACGCAGTTTGTGCAGGCTTATCCTAAAGATGCGCCTAATTTATTTTTATTAGACATTCAAAGCGACCAACATAAGGGGCTAGAGGCTGTGGTTAAACAGCCTATTACTTACTTCCCCGTGGTACGTGCCCGTGTTACTGAGGCCAATGGCGTCCCTGCTAGCGAGATTGAACCTGTTGGCGGCACTCAAGATGATCCGACTCGGGTATTTAATTTAAGCTATGCAGACAAGGTAATGGATACCGAGTTTGTTAAAGAATCAGTCACTAAGGATCAATTATACGGTCCAATCGATGACTCAAAATCGAATGAACCCTCAGAATCAGTCGTGCCGTTATCGATATTAGATATCGCTGCTGAGTTACTTAATGTGGGTATGGGCGACCAAGTGCGCTTTAATATTCAAGGTATTGAAATCGTCGGTCAGATTACCAGTATTCGCGAGCGTTATGAGAGTGGCCCTAGTCCTTTCTTTTATTTCTTATTTGAGCCAGAGGTATTGAAAGACGCGCCGCAAATTCAGTTTGCGACTACCAAAGTCGCTGCCGATAGCATTCCACAATTACAGACTGACCTTGCCCGTCAATTCCCTGCCATTACTACCATTGACGGTGGCGCTATTGCCAAGCAAGTTCAGGGCTTTGTGAGTCAGATGAGTCGATTGGTGCAGGTGTTTACCCTACTCGCCATTATTACCGGCATTATGGTGCTGATTACGTCCCTATTATCGACGTCGCAAGATCGCTTACGTGACAGTGCCTCATTCCGTTTACTGGGCATGCAAACCAGCGATTTATATAAGATTAATATGCTTGAGATTGGCTTATTGGGGATTAGTGCAGGCGTGTTCGCCGTGGTATTGGCTAGTGGTGCTGCTTATTTGGTCATTGTGCACTGGTTTAACTTACGCTTTAGCATTCCTTGGGACAGCTTCGGTATTGGTGCTTTGATGTTGGTAGCTGTGTTACTACTTATTGCAGTGAGTTATGTACGACTGGTTATTGGACGTGGAATTATGGCGAGGGTTCGAGGGATGGTTTAGTTAGCGTACAAGTTATAAGACAGCTGTTATGAAAAGAAGGGGGTTAACAGACCATCTTGCTTAAAAATTTCATCACACTAATATACTGAAACGCTACTTAATCAGTTAGGTTTATCAACATTATAGTCTGATTTATACTCTATAATTTTTCTAAAATATTGAAATATATCAATATTGTTTTTCGTCAAGATTGATTAAGACAATTAAAACACCAAGCCTTGACCATATAAACTAGCAAATAAATAGACAAATAAATTAAAACTTATAAACGGACATTCTATCTATGAAAACTATTTCTGAAGCCATGAACTGGCGCTATAGTACTAAGGAATTTGATGCCAACAAGCGAATTTCTGACGAAGATTTTTCGCAGTTAAAAGACATTCTGCATCTGCAAGCCTCTAGCGTAAACATTCAACCTTGGTATTATATTATTGCTGATGATGACGCCGGTAAACGGCGCATGACTAAGGGTACGCAAGATATATTTGAGATGAACAAGAATAAACTTCTTGATTGCTCACATGTGGTGCTGTTTGCGACACGTGTGTATGCCGATGATGCGTATTTAGAAACGATTCTTGAGCAAGAAGATAAAGACGGTCGTTTTGCTAAGGAAGAGTATAAAACGCAAATGCACCAAGGCCGTAAAATGTTTTTAGATATCCATCGCTATAATAAGCTCAATGAAGCACATTGGATGGGTAAGCAAGTGTATTTAAGTATGGGAGCATTGTTGCTTGGTGCAGGACTGCTAGGTATTGATGCGGTGCCTATGGAAGGGGTAGATATTCAGGCGCTTGATGAAGAGTTCGGATTAAATGAGAAAGGCTATACCACGGTAGGATTGGTGGCGCTGGGTTATCGTAATGATAACGACATTAATGCCACCTTACCTAAGTCACGTTTGCCCAAGGATCTGGTTTTTAGCAAAGCGTAGATAGTATTATCTTTAATAGTTTAATAAGAGGTACAGTTTTTATGGCTGTGCCTTTTTTATTGAAGCTTTTTATTAAAGTTAGCCAAATCAAGAATGCATATTTATATCTTGATGAAACTCTCTAACCCTTCAAACTATTTATCGACCTGTTATTTATGAGCTTTTTATTTATAGATTTCTAAGAGATTATAGTTATTTTTTAGACAAAAAAACTGGGCCATGGGCCCAGTTTTTAGTTTCTGCCAACAGGTATAAAAAGCTTTCGTTGGATAATACCTTTAGATCAATAATCGTCTGGCCAATTAATGATGATCACTGTCTGCATAAGACTGCAAACCTAAGGCCGGAGTCGCTGGCAATTCTCTTTCTTGTTTAAAAAAACGAGATTTACCTTCTAAGATTTTATTAACATCTTTAATCAAATCTTCAATGACATCATCATAAATACCAAGGTTAAGCTCTCTGTCAAAACCAGTGTAAGCATGCTTACGCGCAGCAGAACGTACATCGGTAATACCATGTTTTTGGAAGAAAATATCTACGCGGCCATCGCTGTTTAGGACACAGGTTAGTATGCCATCATCAACTTCTAAGTCGTAACGCTCAGGGATAAAAATATAATCGTCCACATCCAGCAACTCTTTTTCAACCGTACGGGTTAATAATGATTTGATATCAAACAAAATGACACTCCTTCTAGCTATACAATTTGGTTATATTTAGTAGTTATAAAATAATCAGGTAAATATAGCTGTTATAAATTTTTATTATTTAACTTATTATTTAACACAGGAAGATTTAAAATCTCTCTACCTTATTATTTCAATCTATACTACAAGATGACTGACCCTTTTTTAAGTTAGCTAGTGTAAATCTACGTTGATGATTAGCAAACATCCCAAAATCAACCCTACCTTTTATGATTATCAGTCTTCAATATCCATCAAAGCGCAGCAGCTAATTTTGGCTAACAAATTCATTAATTTGCTGAGTTAATACTTGCCATAATTTCACTTGAGAAGCTCTACTGCCTGCACCCAGATGCGGACTTAAAATGACACGGGGGTGAGATTGTTTCGCCAGTTTTACAATAGGGTCGCTCTCATCAGCAGGCTCTTGCTCAAACACATCAGTGGCAAAACCTGAAACCTTCCCACCTTTAATGGCTTGCGCCATCGCTTGAGTGTCGACGACTTGCCCGCGGGCCACATTAACCACCACTGGATTTCTAGCCATTTTGGCAATAGCCTCTTCATCAATAAGGTGCTTAGTCTCTTTAGTTAAGGGGCAATGTAAGCTAAGGACATCTGACTGCGCCAAAACTGTATCAAAATCAGTATAGTCATTATTACGTGGTTTTCTGCCTTTACGCTCGGCCCAAAGCACTTTCATGCCATAAGCTTCTGCAATCTTAGAAACTCGTTTACCAATGTCCCCCAGCCCAATCAGACCTAAAGTCAAACCTTCTAAATCGACAATTTCAGCCTGTATAACCCCTGCTCTGCCTTTTTGCTTCCAACTACCATCCATCACTTTATTGTGATAGTTAACCCCTGCCCTCATGGCATTGAGCAACAGCATAAAGGTATGTTCGGCCACCGTTGCAGTCGCAAAGCTAGGCGAGTTCAACACTTTAACACCGTTATCATCACAGGCTTCAATATCCACTTGGTTTGTGCCCACAGAGGTCAGATGAATTAGCTTTAGATGGGGTAAAGACTGGATCACTTCACGCTCAATTCTTAAGCTACCCACAATCATGATATCCGCATCTTGGCAACGTTCAATAATCACCGAATTGTCTTGTAGAGTGCCACGATAACGAATCAGCTCACCAAGCTTTTCAGGCGTGGTTAACTCAATGCCTTGAGCAAATCTCTCCTCATCCAATAAGACCGCTTTCATTAAACCCTCCTTGCTTATTTTATTGATCTACATTGACAATCACTGCTATCCGATAACAGCTTGACCTAGGTTGTCATCTGACCGACCAACCATTGCTCAAAGTCAGCTACCTGATCGGCCAAATCAGTCCGTTCTCTCTTCAGTGCTTGTAGCTTGGCTTGCACCTCAGCGATGGTGTACTTCGTATCCGTTAAGGTCTGCTTTAACTCATCAATCAGCTCAACATTTAACGCATCAGAGAAGATAACCACCTCGGTAATCACCGCTTGCTGTACATCTAAATGCAGATCAACGATGCCCCAATCAAAGCGAGTTTCAATGTGGTGTGAGAAGGCCGGAGTCTTACCAAAACGCCAGTCCCAATCCGCCATCTGCTCATAATATTTGTTGAGATGAGGCTCGCTTTTTAAGGAGGCCTCATCTAATTCCTCAACCTCTACCGTTTGCCCGTAATACTCACAAAAAGCTTCGATAATGGCTTCCGACAAGCTCTCATGAGTAACTGTGTCATTAAAGTCCACTAAGTTTGCCACGCGCGAGCGGACCGACTTAATGCCTTTGGCTTGTAGCTTCAGAGGGTGTGGATTTAGATAATCGCCCAGCTTTTGCATATTGGCATTAACCAGTAAGGTGCCGTGATGGAAGCTACGGTCAATTGCATGCTTAAAGGCACTGCCTGATATCTTACGCTCACCCACTTGCATATCATTACGACCCGATTGAGTCGCCTCTATACCCAGTTTTTTTAGAGCATTAACGATGATTTGGAAGTTGGCATCTTGGTTATAGTCTTCTTTGGGCGATAAAAAAGTGAAGTTGGTGTTGCCTAAATCATGGAATACCGCCCCACCACCACTTTGACGGCGCGCTAAATAAACCCCATCTTGTTCCATTTTATCGGTTTTACATTCCACCCACGGGTTTTGGGAGCGGCCGATGACCACGGTCTCCGCGTTACGCCATAAGAACAGAATGTGGGTATCAGAGTCTAGCTCTTGGAATATCCAGTCTTCGGTAGCGAGGTTAAACCAGGGGTTGGTTACTTCTGATTTTAATATTCTTAGTTTCATAGCAAATCCTATTTATAACTACAGTTTCCATCGTTTGTTTGATATCTTAAAATACTTGCCTGCTATCAGTTAGCAAAAATGAAAACTCAAAGAGTAGTTACTTTTCTAGGTTTTTTACATTATCTGCTCTGACACATATGATTTATAAAGCTTCTTAATTTTGCAACATCGGCCTCTAGCTCTTTATCTCTTTTGCCCTTGGATGCTGTTTCTATTTCGGCCTTAATTTTCGGGTCGTTAGTAGTGATAGTATAGCTTTTTTTCAGTAATTCATTATTTGCCGTAGCGCTTATTTTCGCACTAGCAAACGTTGTAAAAAAATCATTTGGCATTTGATTAATATCTGGATAATAATTGGTCACAAAATCAACTTTAATGCCTTGTGGCTTTTGAAAATCATTACATAACCCATTATTCGACTGATATATTGCAGATTCGATAATTCCTTTGCCAAACTCGTAAAACTTAATTTTATTACAATTCCCTAAAGTATTGAATGTCTCTTTGTTTACTACGGAAATATTTTCAGGCTTGTCACCATTCAGATTAATTAAACTAAAAGATTTTTCATCACTATATTTAAATATGTTATGTTCTCGCCCGGTGTGCTTATTGACAAAATAACCTGCCACATCGTTTTCATTCAGTTGCTTGCCAATAGTATAAGCGTATTTACCAAATACCAGCTCTTGCATTGAGCCATCTGTTTCATAATACTTAATTTTGCCGTCTTTTTTTTCATCCATACTGAGGGTGGCACACGCGCTTAGAACGCCAATACTTAGTCCAGTTATTATGGTTTTCTTCAACATATCTTTAATCCTTTAATAATCCTTTAATACTCTAGATTAGATTAACTGAATGTTTAGTTTACCATCTAAAAATCAGAGATCTATCAAATTTATAACTCAAAATCCTGCTGCAAAATATAGCTCATATTACGCTCAGCAAGCCCAGTAATGAAGACATAAGGGTTGACGCCAGCACTGCCTGGGATCAAAGCGCTGTCTTGGACATAAATATTTTCATGACCTTTGACCCGTCCAAACTCATCCGTGGCTTTGCCGAGCACACAACCGCCTAAGGGGTGATAGCAGAAGTTATCACCGTAGCCTTTGGTAAACAGTAAGCTTGAGAGACGGCCACCATTGGCTTTGGCTAACTTTTCAATGAGTTCTTTAGCGGCATTAACCGAATACTCATTTTGTGAGCGCTTCCAATTTAACTTCACCGTACCTGAGGCCTTGTCATAATAGTAATTGCCGCGCTCAGGGTTATCAGTAATGGCCAAATACAAAGTGGTCCAAGTCTCAAGTCCTAAGGGCAATGGAGCAATCTCAGCAAATATCTTATATTTTGAGCCGCCTCTATCCCCATCCCATAGATTAATTCCCTTCACCGGAATGGTAGACTGGGCTTCACCGGCAGCATACACGAAGTTACGCCCGGTCATGATATTGCCATTGGGCCCCCAATGCTGCCCTATATGCTCATTGAGATTATTCAATGTACCTGCCGCTTGGCTTTTTAATAGTAACTCTGAGGTTCCGGTACTGCCGGCATTTAAAAACAGCTTGTCGCAGCTGTAATACTCAATGGTATCAACACCGCCCTCTTCATTAATTACGTGCACATCAAGCTCGAGCTTACCGTCGTCTAATTGCTTAATAGCATTCACTTTACGCAGGGTTTTAACCGTCACATTGCCAGTAGCTTCCGCATCTTTTAGATAGGTCAAATCTAGCGAATACTTGCCGGCATTATTACCATAGATAACTTCACCGCCCAGGGCTGACGGATACACCTCACCCTTGGCTTCTTGCTGCATATAATCAAAATCATAGCTGTTGCCAAAAAATTCAGTTTTTAGTCCTGCTTTATCGGCTTGACGTTCAGCGGCCCGAGTAAACTCATAATGTTCCGAATTATTAAAGAAATCTTCTGGGATTTGACTGACCTTCAATTGTTTTAAGGCTCGTGGAAAAAAGGTGTTGTACATCTCTTCACTGTCAATCCAAGGAAAGGTTTGTTCAAAATGTGAGCGTCTTGGCTGAATGGCAATCGCCCCATTGACGATAGAGCCACCGCCATAGGCACGACCCGCAAATACCTTTATCTCGTCATACTCAACCAAATCTAAAACACCTGGGTATTTTTTTATTCTTCTTGGAATCGGAATCGGAGCACTTGGCCAGTTTTTAAACCAACTAGAGCGCTCATCGGCAGTGATCATTTTACAAAAGGTATTGTGATTAGGAGTTCTATCCCAGCGCTTACCCATTTCCAAAATTAATACTGGGTGACCTTGCTCACTTAGACGTAAAGCACAAACGGCGCCCCCATAGCCACTGCCAACAACAATATTATTAAAGTGTCCTGCCTTTTTGACAGGGGTGTCAGCGGAGAGGGGTTGATAATTATTACCAGCCAAAGTCTGGCAGCCGCTCATGGCAGCTGAAGTACTGACCGCTCCCAGCCCAAGGCCCATGGACTTAATGAATTTACGTCGCTGCATTTTATTCCTAATATTTTTGATTTAGTGGTGATTATCGGTCACTTATAAGGGGTTAGTTTAACAACCTTAGCTTTCTGCATTCATTAGCTTACGTAATTTATTTAACACCATTTATTTAGTCGTCAGACCTAGTCTGAACCAGTGGTAAACAAGGCATATGAATAAAAAAGGTGCCTCAAGCGTTACAAATTAAGCTAAAATAGGGCTTTTGTCGCATAGCTATAAAAGCCGAGACACTCAATGACCTTATCTCCTCCAAAGTTAAAAACTGACGAGTTTTTTAATCTTGAAGATAAATGGATTCAAACCGCGTCACAAGAGATCACCCACTATTATGATCAAGGCGAGGGCCTACCTGTACTGCTACTGCATGGCTCAGGATCAGGCACTTCAGCAGCCATGACTTGGTGGCAAAATATGCCTCATCTTAGTCAGAGTTATCGTGCTATCGCTTTTGACTCTATCGGCTATGGCGAAACGGTGATTGACCCGGACAGCACCTATGGCATCAAGCAATGGGGTGATCACACTTTACGTTTGATGGATGCTTTGAATATTGAGAAAGCTTGGCTAATGGGCAGCTCATTGGGAGGGTGGATAGCCTTACAACTGGCCTTAGATCATCCCGAACGAATTTATGGCGTGATATCCATCGGGACGGGCGGGGCTAAGCAAATCGATAAGCCCAAAGCCGCCCCTACTGCCAAACCGCAAAGCACCCTTTCAGAGGCTCTTATTAAACAGGACTTACAAAAAAATATCTGTAATGATGCGGTGGTGTGCGACACTTTAGTACGCTTACGTTATCAAGCGGCTCTAAAAGAGCAAGCCGGCGGATTAAGGCCTACCTTATTGGCAGCACGAGATCGAGACCGTGTTCATTTTGCACTGGACTTCGAGGGCCTAGCCAAGCTTACCCTGCCAGTATTGCTAATCCATGGGGTGAATGACAAAGTGGTTCCCTTATCACGTAGCTTGGAGCTATTAAATGTCATGCCTAGTGCAGATGCCCACTTCTATAGCCAAGCGGGACATTGGCCTCATATTGGTAAAGCCCGTGAATTTAATGAGTTAGTCAGTAGCTATATTCAGCATAACAGTTAAATAGTAAGCGCCTTAACTGAAGTTGTTTTGGTAAAACCCCTTAACCAGACAACGCCCCTATTTATAGCGTGCTGGCCCTCTTTTTTTGTCATCATAAGTTCATAATATTTTATTATTGTTTAACCACTGCTGATATCACTGAGGGCGCTGGTGTTACTAAGGTCATAATTAGGGGCATCACAGAAACTTACTGTGAAAAAAATCTAAAAAAGTTAGTTTTCTGTATTGTTTTCTACTTCACTCTTCTATAGACTTGCGCCTTCCAAAAAACAAACCTCGAACCATCCCCCTCTAAGTATTACCTTGATGACCTTAGTCCCTTATTTAATACCTTATAGATTCCATTCTTAGCCACAGTTATACAGTTACCTATTTATTGACTCACTCATTAATCAGCAATTCGCTTATTAACCCTAGATAATTATTGGCATTAACAGAGATTTTAGTATGAAAAAACACGTTGTTATTTTTGAAGCTCGTGGTGGCTCTGATAAGAGCAAATATGGCTATCGCCGCGACACCTACCCTATTATTGAATCCTTGAAAGCTCGGGGCTGGACCGCTGAGGTTATTTTTTATAGTGATGAAAATCGGGGTGAAATCTACCGTTATACCATCGATAAAGCCGATGCGTATGTGAGCCGTATCAATCCAGGTAATCTAAAAGATGAAACAGGTTACTTCCAGATGCTACGTGAATTGGTACACCAAGGCGTTAAAGGCTTACCTCATCCTGACGTCATGATTAACTATGGTGCCAAAAACGTGGTGGAACGCCTAAAAGGCACGGCGTTAGTTCCTGTAGACGTCTACTGCTACTATGAGTATGATGAGCTAAAAAACCAGTTCCCAACCACATTGGCCAAAGGGGAACGAGTACTAAAACAAAACCGTGGCTCTACCGGTGAAGGCATTTGGCGCGTTCAATTAAAAGACCCTAAAAAATATAAAGACGTGGCCGAGATTCCAGAAGATGCGGTATTAAAGCTGACTGAAGCCTTAGACAACCATGTGGAAGAAAAGACATTGGGCGAATTCATCGAATTTTGCTATCAGTATCTAGAAGGTGATAACGGACTGATTTTAGATATGCCCTTTTTACCGCGTATTAAAGAAGGCGAAATCCGGGTGTTAATGCTACGTGATAAAGCGGTGTCTGTGGTGCATAAAAAGCCCGATGAGGCTGCTGATGCATTTTCTGCCACCCTATTCTCTGGCGCCACTTATCGCTATGATAAGCCTGAGCAATGGCAGGAAATGGTCGACGAAGTAGAGTCTAGTATTCCGATGTTACAAGCTCGTTTAGGCGGCTATGCGTTGCCACTATTGTGGACTGCTGACTTTATTTTAGACACCGATGACAAAGGCAAAGATGTCTATGTCTTGGGCGAAATTAACTCTTCTTGTGTTGGTTTCTCTACTAATCTAGAGCTTTCAGAGAACATCGCTGATGAGATTATGAATCTGATTGAAGCGGAAAGTGTGATCAACAGCCGTTTCCCAGCCTTTAGAATTTAGGTCAACATTAAGTTTAACGCAATCATCAGCTTAGCCAGTCACTGACTAAAATTTCAGTTTAAGCTAAAGTACTGGTTTAAGCCTGCAAAATAACAATTAAGACTCTCCTATAAATATAGGGGAGTCTTTTTTTTGGTTAATGTTTAAAGTTTTATGGCTTGTTTTATTTGGGGTTTTATTCTGGTTTTGACAACTATCGAGCTTGGTTAATTGTTTGTGGTAAATCAGCTTATCTAACAATGCATAGACTACTTTAACAGTTGAACGATACCTGATAGTTGAACGATCTAGGGAAAATTTTTTATTAACTGAATTTTAAAATACGTTCAATCAAAGTCCATTCACATAACATCTGTTATATCAAACTCGGGTTCTTACCACTTTCAATACTAATGTTAATTTGCAGAAGGCGGTCTAAAAAATGCTCCTAATTTATTCTTAAAGCCTTTCGCTTTAAAAAACCGCTTTCACATGCGAATAAAAACATCGAATATTAAATGAAATATATTATCGTGACTAGGTTCACCAACCGCTCCATACTTGACTGGATTATTAATCCTATCCTCTTCAACGTAGGTTCCAAACATTCGGTCGAAAATAATAATCACCCCGCCATAGTTCTTATCAATATATTCTCCATTGGCGCCATGATGAGCACGATGATTAGAAGGCGTATCAAAGATATACTCAACCCATTTAGGAAATTTTCCAACAGTTTCAGTATGAATAAAGAATTGATAGATAAGATCTAAAGCATAAAAGAAAAAGACCCAAACTGGATGAACGCCAAGCAACATTAGCGGCAGAAAGAACACCCACCAGCCTGTGACTGAATACAACAAACTCTGTCGCATCGCTGTTGATAAATTCATTCGATCATCCGAATGATGCAATACATGAGCTGACCAGAACCAGTTTACTCTATGTGAGGCTCTATGAAACCAGTAATAACAGAACTCTACGGCAATAAAGATAGGGATAAAGGTTAGCCAGGTTACTTCAATAGTAAACAGACGATATTGATACAGCCACAAACATATAGGTATAACCACCAAAGCTTGAACTATCAGCTCAAACCCTAAGTATGACCCGCCTAGACTGAAGTTTGTAACTGCCCGTCGTAGGGTAAAGTTATCACCTTGGCCCCTTTTGGACTGATAAAACCACTCAGCTAAGAACAAAAGAAGGAAGGGGCCTCCCACTAGCGGTAAAATCCATTCTTGCCAATAGCTAGGTAAGACGCTCAGCAAAAAATCTTGAGAAAAATCTGGAGCTATATTAGGGCGCGTCCTCCATTTAACTTACAGAGAATAATAGTACAAGCTAGGTAAAGCATAGATTTAAAATTGCGTGCTAGCTTTTCA
>NZ_DGDC01000042.1 GCF_002385225.1 Psychrobacter sp. UBA3962
GGGATGGTCGGATGCTTACATAAGTCGCCACCAGAAATAAGATACAGTAGCGCCGCTAGATTCACTAAAACTGTCAGGTAATACGCCAATCTAAACTCTGGCTTTTTAGTTTTATGACGCAGATAGTTTTGAGCCATCATGGCGCCCACCCAGCCTCCAAGCACACTAAGCAAGTGTAAAGTAGACTCAGGCGTACGCCATGTGCCCTTCTGAGCAGCTTGCTTATCCTTGGCATAAACCAAATAGGTGACTGCTCCTATTAATGCATACCAACCCACGATACTCCAACTAAGTTTACCCATAGCAGCAATTAATACTAAAACCGCATAAAAGCCCACGCCTAGCATAAGCTGTTGCTTCTGTTTTTGCTGAAAACTAACTGACTTGTTGGACCTTCTTATGGGGCTTTTTTTCATCATATTCTCTTAAAAATAACTTTGATTTTTATACTTTATTTTATGCTTGGTTTTACAACAGACTTTATAACTGTCTTTACAAGCCTAAACTTAAAAGTGCTTGCATAATCCACTCATCATCACCATTTACAGTATAAATCCTGGGTAAACTTTACGATGCTACAACCTTGACACAACAGTGATTTTTAGCAAAATTTGCTACTGTAATTGAGTATCAAATTAACACAACCCTCTATTAAGTATAACTATTGATTTTAATATAATGAATAAAAAAACTGATAATAACATTAAACAAAATCTGAACCACTTACTGGCAACCAGACCGTTGTCTAGAGGAGAACGTTTGAAAGTAGGTATTATAGGCGGCGGTGTTGCAGGGTCAACCATTGCCATTCGTTTGGCGGCTTTAGGTATTGAGACTTATTTATTTGAAGTTAAAGCCAGCTTAATCGATGGTCCCCCTATGTGTCACCTTCATGCGGGCGGTAATTTATATCGTGAAATACCTGACGAGGACTGCGTAGAGCTATTGAAACAGTCGATAGACATGTTACGCATGTATCCACACAGTATCGATGTTAGACCCACTGTGATTGCCATTCCTAAGCGAGATGAGGGTAATCCTGAAGACTTACTGCCTCGTCTGCAGTTACTTACCCGTGAATATGAAGCCATGATTGCAGCTGACCCTGCCAATAAGGTATTGGGAGAAGCTGAGGACTATTATCGCCTCTATGATAGACAGCAGGTACAGGAATTACTTGATGCCAATGATTCAGACCCCTCTTTATTTCCTGAAGATCAAATTCCTCAAAATCTAGATCACTGGGTAGTCAATGCAGCAAAACAACTAGACTTAGACAAACTTAAATTTCCTATCGTTGCCGTGCAAGAATATGGGTGGAATATTTTCCGTCTGGCGGCCTCTGCTCAGATTGCCCTAGGTTTTTATCCCAACGCTCACTTGTTACTTAATACTCAAGTTATTGATGTCAATGAAGCAAATAATACCGATAATAGTAACGCTACAGGACCAAAATGGGTGATCAATTACCAACAATCGGTGACGTCTGAGCAAGCTGAAACTAAGACTATTACAGTGGACTACTTAATTAATGCTTGTGGCTTTAAAACAGGCATTATTGATAACATGATTGGGGTTCCTGTGCAGCGTATGGTGGAGTTTAAGGCCTCCTATGTCACGTATTGGAATCGCGCACCAAAAGCATCTCCTGCTTCTAATCAAGACTTGATCCACCCTTCAATTAGGTTGCCGGAGATTATTATCCATGGCAAAAGAGGAACGCCTCAAGGTATGGTCCAGCTTACCCCTTACCCTGATGGCTATTATCAAATCCACAGTATGAATAAAGCTGTCACTTTATTCAAAGATGGTTTGGTGGCGACCAAAAATGACGACGCCCAGCCCGAGCTTAAACCAAAATATTTAGATTATATTGAAGAGGGCTGGAATCCAGCCACATTGCATGAACGCAGTCAAAGAGCCATTGATGAGGTCAGTGAGTTTGTGCCCAACTTTGCTACTGCAACCCCCACAGAAAATGCTTTATATGGCGGTCAGCAGATACCTGGAGACAATGACACCTTACGAGTTGCAGATGTCAGTCTTTATCCTGAGCTGAATTATGCTCGTGCTGAGAATGTAAAAGCCTCCTCAGCATTAGAGGCCTCTGACGATATTGTGGCCCTGCTTGAATCACAACAATTCATTGAATCAACAGCGCAGCAAAATGCGACTCGCCAGCATCATAAATGGATCTACTTGAGCAAAAGTAGCAAGCAGGATGTGGATGAGCTGGCACGGAAGCTTGCCACTGAACGTGCTTTCCCGGCACCCATGTCAGGGGTCGTTACCCCATTGGATCAACAACAGGCCGTTTAATTGAATAAAAAAAGAGCTGCCTTTAAACAAGACAGCTCTTTTTGGTTATAAAGAATACTAATCCAGCCTTCAGTTAAATTTTATGCGTGGCCACGGGATCATCGATATGGACCAGCTTATCAAGCAAAGCTACGGCCGATTCAATATCATCACATACCACCAATCTTTCAATATCTTCTTGCTTCATAAAGCCTTCTGCTGCAGTATGCTTTAAGTGCTGAATCAAAGGATCATAGAAGCCATTAATATTCAGAATAACCATGGGTTTTTCGTGTTGATAAAGTTGACGCCAAGTGGCAATCTCCATGATCTCTTCTAAAGTACCTAAGCCGCCAGGTAAGGTGATGAAAGCATCTGCATACTCTGCCATAATCGCTTTACGAGTGTGCATGGTATCAGTTAGGTGCAAGCGGGTTAAGCCTTCATGAGCAATCTCATGGTCTAACATAAAGGTAGGAATTACCCCTACTGCATGGGCACCACCTGATATAACGGCATCAGCCACGGCTCCCATAAGCCCAATACTGGCACCACCATAGACCAGGCCCATGTCATTTTTTGCTAAAGCCTCACCCAACTCTCTAGCTGCCGCTTCGTAAACTGGATTATTACCCATACGTGAGCCACAATAGACGGCTACCAAGGGTTGCTTGATAGTCGACTTGTCTACCACGTCACTCACATGCTCAACATCTTTACTAGTAATGGTTGTACGAACTGTTTGTACTGCTGAGTTGGTCTCAGCTTGTAACTTTTGAGTCATAAATAAATATCACCTTGAACTATTAGAAAGTTATAACTAGGTTGTGAAAACACAATGTTGTTATCATAACATAGTCAACAGCCTCGAACCTTGTCGCTGTGTTCGTTTTGGTTTAAAAACGATACCTTAATCTATCGAGTTTCATAATCCTATTTATAGGGGAATCACAGTGAGTAGGCCTACCCCTAATGACAATAACCCACCCATCACTTTAACCCTCATTACCGAGCGCAACTGGCGTTTGATTGCCAGCTTGTATTTACCGCAACAGTTTGGGCTGAACCACATTGCGCATATAAACCATTACTTTGATGGCTCTGATTCATTGGCTATACGGTGTTGTAATGCTGAGTATAGTGAGGGCGTTAAATTAGGAATATTGGCTAACATCCATTTAATATAGGCCATAGGTAGCTCGTCAATGCTCTGCCCTTTATATTTACCAAAGGGCATTTTTTTGACCGGCTTAGCACTGTTAGAAATTCTGTGCGCAGTGGCAAAATCGGTGGGGTCAAAGTTTAAGCGCTCACAACAGGCTTTATACAATAAGTAGCACATTCTGGCATCCCCAAGTGCATCATGGGCTGCTGCCGTCATATATGCCGCTTGTTCTTTGCCAACCAATTGTTCGATACACTTGGACTGAGAGTATCGATGCCATTCAGGAAAAGCAGCTCTAGCCAGTCGCACAGTACATATCAGCTTAACTTTGGGACGACCAATCACCCCCCAATCAAAACGCACATTATGACCGATGAGATAATCGCCTAGCTCAAGTCTAGCCAAATCAAAAGCTTCAAGTCCTGCCACATCGGCGTCGGTGATGCCATGGATTTTAGTTACGAAAGGTGAAATAGAACGCCCACTATTAAAATAGGACATCCACTCATGGCCTGTGGAGACCTCAATAGTGGCCACTTGAATCGGCCTAGGATCTCGGCCTTGGTCAGTCTCTGTGTCAACAACTAACGCGGTTGGAGTATCTAAATTATTTGGCATCGGCTCTTTAAATTTTGCTTCTTTGAGTTTGGTTTATTTACTTATAAGGGTTTGGCCTTAAGTTTATAATTATTTAAGCTTATAACTATTGATTTGAGATTATAATCAGTAAGTATACCGCCAGAAGGCCAGCTAGATGTCAGACTAAAGTTAAGCTAAGTTTGTTTTAAGTTGCAATCTCAGTCTTTAAGTTTCATTCCAGACTTTAAGGCCTCTACTGTTGCTATACTTACAGACTATAACCGATATACTTGTAGGCTATACCTCTTCGTTGACCTACTATAACCAATCCACAAACTATATTTTTGAATACCTTATGCCCCTTGATAAGTCACAACCTTGGCTACAATACAAACGTCCATTTGTCCGAGACTTGGCCTTCGCCCTTGCCTGTCCTGATGCTTTGAAACAATGGATCTCGGCTGATCCCAACTTAATATTACAGCAGATATTTGTGCATGAGCCCCAGTTTTGGCTTACTCAATATCAAAATTATGCCTCGCGTTTAGAACAATTGGATAATAGCCCTGCTTATCAAGACCTGACTCGATATCTGATGTCACGCTCCAGTCCTTATCGTTTGGGCTTTCATTTTGAAGGGCTGATTCATTTTTGGTTGGAAGATGGCTTTCGATTAGAAGTACACCCTTATAAAGTGGTGGCTCACAACGTACAGCTATACAGTGGCATGCAAACCACTGGCGAATTAGACTTTATTCTAAAAAATCATGAAACCAATGAGATTGAACATTGGGAATTGGCCATAAAGTTTTATCTAGGCTCAGCGCCCTATGATAGATTCGAGAATTGGGTGGGTATTAACGCTCGTGACACCCTGCAACGCAAATTAATACATATGCAAACCAAACCCTTTCGAAGTATCTGGATCGATTTGGATTTTTATAATAAGATAAAAATTGATAAACGCTATATGGTAATGAAAGGGAGGTTCTTCAAGGACAGCACCTGTAATGAGCCTAGCCCTGACTGGCTAAACGATACTTTTCCCATCCATAGTTGGTACCATATTGACAGTCATAGCGACTTTGAGGCTTTACAGATGCCTGAGTTACGCCCAGCACATTATATTGAATGGCTCACCCATCGGCCTTTCTATGATGCTGAGTTTTTGACTCAAAGCCACGTTACCAACTTAGATCCCCACTTAGACAAAGACGAGCTGCGTCGACGTCGCTACCGCCTATCGCAGTGGCCTTATGTGCCACTTGAGCTTAAGGACATCGATACCAACTTATATTTTAATCAAGGTGAACCTGTGGTGTTGGTTCGCGATAGATCAGAGAGCGCAAAATAATTTCTGGTTATTAGGGCGTGTTGAACATTGGGTATAAATTGATGGCAAAAAAAATAGCGAACGGTTAATCTTTAAGTTCTCACACAAAAAAGATATCGTTCGCTATGCCTCGCACTATGCTCAAAGATGAACACTGGACAAGACTAAGACCCATATTACTAGAACTTAATATCTATGACAAAGGAAATCTTAGACAAACGGTTGAAGGCGTGCTTTATCGCATGCGTGTTGGCTGTCCTTGGCGCGACTTACCAACGTGCTTTGGCAAGCCTAATACAATCTATAAAGCTTACCAGCGTTGGTTTCGCAGTAATAAGCTGATTGCATTATTTACGTTACTGATCAAAGACGCAGACCTTGAGTGGGTCTTCATTGATGGTACTCATATCAAGGCGCATCAGCACAGCAATGGAGGCAACGAGAATCTACAATCCATTAGTAAAAGTGTGGCAGGACGTTCGACCAAGATTCACTTGGCAGTTGATGCGCATGGCAATCCGATTACCTTTATCTTGTCAGATGGCACAACCCACGATGTTAAAGTCGCACCTGATTTAATAGACAAGGTTGACTTGAGTGATACAGAGGTTTTATGTGCCGATAAAGGCTATGATTCTGATGCACTACGAGCGCATATTGAACAAGCAGGGACGCATGATAACATCCCTCGAAAACGAAACACTAAGTCTTCTAACCACCATATGGACTGGGACTTGTATAAAGCCAGGCATCTAGTAGAAAACGCTTTCGCTAAGCTAAAACAGTATAGGGCGGTTGCCACCAGATTTGATAAACTCAAGCAGAGTTATGAGAATACGGTCGCTCTTGCTTGTGCTTATATCTGGCTCAAATTATGAATGTTCAACACGCCCTAATATCCTTTAATACTTACAAAAAAAAGAAGCCCAATAACTTAGGCTTCTTTTTTTATAATTTAGTCTTTTCTAATGCGGTTTTTTTGGTCTAGTCTTGTATTATCTAGCCACTATAATCTAGAGCAAGTAATCTAAAGCAATTAACGCGCTAAACGCCACACACTCACTTGACCTGATTTGGTCTGAGTCAGTAAGTAGCCACCTTGAGAGGTCAGTTTGACAATAGGCCCTTTGGTTTGGGTACGGCTGACAATACGACCATCTTGTGGTGATAAGAAGTGGACTACGCCCTCTAAATCACCGATAGCAATGTAATTGCCAATAAGCTCAGGGTTACTTAACTCACGATAAGCCAGAGCTTCGTTTTCCCATAATGGCTCGCCGGTTCGACGATCAAAAGCTTTCACTATACCGTCTAGTGTGGTGGTAATTACTGCCGTATCGGTAACCGCCAAACTGTTTTTACTGGCCGCTTCTTGTAAGAAAGTAATCTGACCACTGGCCAAATCTGCAGACATCAATTGACCACTATAACTAACGGCCAATAGCTGACCTCGATCCACAGTAGGGGTACCATCAACATCTGTCATACGCTGAATTTCACTGGCACCAGAAGGGATACCCACGCGGCGGTTCCATTTAGGAATACCCGACTCGATTTCAACTGCATGCAGACGACCATCGGCGCCGCCCATGAGCGCAGTTTGATTGTCTAATAAAGTGGGCTTAGCGCTACCACGGACACTAATACTTGGGGTTTGAGTTGCAAACTGCCAAATAGACTGACCCGACTGCAATGACAACCCATGCATAATCCCATCATTGGCAGACAGTATTACACGGTTATTATGGATTAAGGCAGGCGCCAGGACCGTACCACTTAGCTTATTTTCCCATTTAACTTGACCGTTATTAGTATCAAGTGCAACCACTCGGGCAGACTTAGTGGTGACCACAGCAGTCTGACTGGTGCTGTCAAAAGCAACCGCCCCTACGATGTCCTCTTTTAAGTCAACGCTCCATAGAGTTTGACCATTTAGGCCATAACTTTGGACTTTACCTGCCCCTGAAGCCACAACCAGTTGTTTGCCATCAAAGCCCACTTCAAAACGGTTAACATCCGCCAGCTTCGAGCGGTCACTAATTGAGGTCTGAAATACTGGTTCAACCACATTGATAGCTTGTTCAAGCTGAACTAATTTAGTCGGCTTATGCTCTTCAGGTTTAATGGTCTTTCCACAAGCAGCAACCAAGGCAATGGAAGCACACAGAACAGTAATCTTTGAGGCTTTAGCGATAAGGCTTGCTGGTGTAGATAGCGGTTTATTGTTATACATAGTTGAATCAGCTCAATCAGGTTAAAAATCATAGTGCCAAAAAAAGCTTGGGAGCCTTCTTGGAACTAATCTTATGGTTGTGTATGTTATAACAAATTCGGTTATAAACAAAAAGTCAAAAGGCTATTTATTGTAATTACTTATTGTAACTCAGCTTGGCTCGTAGGTCGCAATCATAAAGTAGTTGCTACCTAAATAGCAGCTTGTCACCTTATTGCGCTGCATCTTCAGAAGCAGCGGCTTCCATTTCAGCAATAGCCGCTTCTAGCTCAGGATTAATCTCATTGGTTCCTGCTAATTGCGCTTGCTGCATAGCTTCAACGTCCACAACTTGCTCAGCAGGTTCAATAGGCTTAGGACTTATTCCTAAGTTTTCAAGCTTCAAGCGCAAGAAAGGACGTTCTTCATGACGCTTAGACAATAAGCTCCATGCATTTTCATAAGCACGTACCGCTTTCTCGTTGTCTTTTTTGGCCAAATAAATATCACCTAACAGCTCTTGCTGACTGGCTTCAAAAGCAACAGGTACATCAATAGAAGCTTGAGTTAACGCAGCGTCTACATCACCACTGGCCAATAGGACTGTGGCATAACGAAGCTGGGTAATAGAATGCAGACCTGCGTCCTTTAAATCAATCTCTAACGCCTTTTTCAAAGCCGCTAAAGCGGTCTTCATATCATTGGCATCCACCGCATTACGCGACTTAATCATAAGCGCTTGCCACGCATAAACGGTATTACCATGTTCTGCTACTAAAGCATCGATATCAGAATTTAGCTTTTTGCTGGCTTCAGCATTGCCCTCTGGTTGACCCAATAGCTCATCATTGGCCGCTTCAATGGCCGCATATTTATCTGCGGCTACCGTGTCAGCTTTCATACCTGAGTTTTGCAGGTAGTTCCAACCAAAATAGCCTATTAGCGCCAGTAATATAGCACCAATGATATAGCCAGAAGCCTGCTTGAGCTTCTCCATTGACTGGGGTTCACCATTGGGATTATTCATTTGTGGTGAATTAGAAGAGGGAATCTTGGCCATAAATCTACCTAAAAAGTTAATTACCGAATATGCAACAAAAATGTATTGCCAATTGCTTAATCTAAGATAAGTTTCGAATTATAAACTAAAGTTTTCAGAACTGTGTAGCCATAACTTATCTTGGCTTACTTGCTCCCCAGTTTCCATGGTCTTAATACTGATGCTGCCGTTTTCTATTTCGTCTTGCGCTAAGATAACCGTTATTTTAGCCCCTGACTTATCGGCTTTCTTCATTTGTGCCTTCATGCTGTTGGCACTAGACATTTTGATACGTAAGTCCTGACGGGCTTCGCGCAAGGACTGGGCGTATAGCAATCCTTCAGCGTATAAGTCAGGATGAACCACCACAAACACATCGCAAGATGCAAACTCAGGCATTGGATTAACCGCTTGCACCAATAGCAACAGTCTTTCAAGACCCATGGCAAAGCCTACCGCTGGATCTGACTTGACCGCTTTGGCTTTATCTGCCGACTTACCAATAGATTTTAACTGGCCAATTAAACCATCATAACGACCACCGGCACAAACCGTAGCTTGTGAACCCAACTTATCGGTCACCCACTCGAAGACCGTTTTGTTATAGTAATCCAAGCCACGTACCAGTTTAGGGTTGACCACGTAATCGATACCGAGCGCTGTTAAGTAGGTTTTTAATTGCTCAAAATGCGCTTTACTGTCTTCACCCAAGTAGTCGGCCAGCTTAGGGGCATTTTCTAAAATTGCTTGAGTCTCTTTATCTTTACTGTCTAAGATACGCAGGGGATTGGTAGTTAGACGGCGCTGACTGTCTTCATCTAGTAAGTCTTTTTTATTATTTAAAAACTCAACTAGAGCCGTACGATAAGCCAAACGCTCATCCAGCTCACCTAAGCTATTAATTTCTAAAGTTAGCTCATGGTCAATGCCAAGACGCTGCCACATTGTGTGCGTCATCGCAATCAGTTCAGCCTCCACATCAGCAAGCTCACTACCAAAAGCCTCTACGCCTAGCTGATGGAACTGGCGATAGCGGCCTTTTTGCGGCTGCTCATAACGGAACATAGGTCCTATATACCAAAGCTTAGGGCTATCACCACGCAGTAAATTATGCTCAATAACTGCTCGCACTGCCCCTGCTGTGCCTTCAGGACGAAGGGTAATGGGTGTCGGTGGGTCAGACTTATCAGTGAAGCTAAACATCTCTTTTTCGACGATATCTGTTGCATCACCGATGGCACGGGCAAATAGCTGAGTTTCTTCGACAATAGGCAGACGAATTTCATCATAGCCAAATTGATCCAGAACATTCTTTAACAGGCTCTCTAAATAGCGCCATTCACTGCTAGGTTGGCTGCTAGAAGTAGCCACGTGCAAAATGTCATTAAAACCTTTAATTGACTTAATCATACTATTTGCCTAAATACTTTTTATTCAGCTTAATCTATAAGAAGTTGGAGAACTAAGACAGTTGCTACGTTAACAACCTACTTGCTGCCATCCACACGTAAAATCTCATTGGCCGCTTGTTGCTCTGCTTGAGCCACACGCTCCCTGACCATTTTTTCGATATTATCTACCACAGTATTGGTGTCGATTAAGTGGCTCTTCTCACCTTGTAAATACACCAATGAATTAGGAGACGCCCCTACCACACCAATGTCGGCTTCTTTGGCCTCACCTGGGCCATTCACCTTACATCCAATTACCGAAACATCCATCGGAACTCGCACATCTTCCAAACGCGCTTCTAGCTCATTCATCACTCGAATCACATCAAACTCTTGGCGAGAGCAACTCGGACAGGCAATAAAGTTAATGCCATTGGCACGAATACCCAGTGACTTTAAGATATCAAAGCCAATTTTAATCTCATCTTCAGGCTCAGCGGCTAATGAGATACGAATGGTATCGCCAATGCCGTCTAATAATAAACCGCCTAAAGCAATGGCAGACTTAACGGTACCGGTACGATAAACCCCGGCTTCGGTTACTCCTAAGTGTAGCGGATTATCGATTTGCTGCGACAGCAGGCGGTAAGCATCTAAAGTTAAAAACACATTACTGGCTTTTACTGATACTTTGTATTGATCAAAATTCAAGCGGTCTAAAATATCGATATGGCGCATGGCAGATTCCACCATGGCCTCGCCGGTTGGCTCTGTATATTTGCGCTGAATCTCTTTTTCTAAAGAACCTGCGTTAACCCCAATTCGAATAGGAATATCGTAATCACGGGCACAGGCAACCACTTCTCGAACCTTGGCATCGTTACCAATGTTACCGGGGTTAATGCGTAGACAGTCTGCCCCTGCAGCCGCAACCGCTAAGGCAATCTTATAATCAAAATGGACATCTGCAATTAACGGAATATTGACTCGTTTTTTGATTTCTGCAAAAGCGGCAACCGTATCCATGGTAGGCGTTGAAATACGCATCATATCAGCGCCAGCTTCCACACAGCGTTGTATCTGAGCGACCGTAGCCTCCACATCACAGGTATCAGTGTTGGTCATACTTTGGACACTGATTGGAGCATCACCACCGACTGCCACATCACCGACATAGATTTTTTTGGTTTGACGACGTTTAATTGGAGAGGGAGTAGACATAAGACTTCTCAGTTGACTGAAAATTTATAGAATGATTATCTAATCATGTAAGGCTTAGCTAACTTGTTAACTCATTAAAATAAGCATAACTAAGCCCATAATTTTGAATGGATAAAGTAGAAAACGAAATCAATTAGCTATTAAGGGGCTAAGCTAAAGTTGGCCTGGTTATTCTGGGCAAACTCATTTAGCTTAATCGACTCCCCATTAAGATTCAAAGTCACATTAGACACATTGCCAATTTGCACGTTAAATGGCGCTTTACCAGATAGCTTATAGTTGCCAGCAGCCTGCTCGCCTGTCAATAAGGTTTTACCTGTGGCATCAACCACCGTTAACGGCGTGGTGTCTGTAACGCGAAAGTCTAAAGTAGCCTCTTGGGCGTTGGCAGCATCAAGATTCAAGGCCGAGCCTGAGCTCTGTAAATCATCACCGCCACTTACCACAGTAGTGGTCACTGCAGCCCCCGCTGACTGCTCACTGTCAGATAAATCATCTACCACAGCAGTGTCTTGTGTTTCAACCTGTGAGGCATCCTTAGCATTTGAGATAGTACGAATTAAAAACACCGCCAAAATAATTAGACCAATTAAGCCCAGTACCAAAAGCGGATTAATACGAATAGAGCGACGACCTTCTCGCTGCAAAGTACCCATGGGCTTTAATGGAGATTCGATATCATCGACACTTTTCTTTTTTAACTCGTCAGGATAATTACGGTTAAAGCTCTCTGAAATCTCATCTGGATCTAGCCCAACATACTTAGCATAGTTAATCACGAAACCTCGGGCAAAAGCCGCTTGTGGCAAAGACCTAAAATCCTCTGCTTCAATGGCCTCAAGATGGCGACGTAGGATAAACAACTCAGCCGCCACATCGTCTAAAGTTAGATTTTTACTGATACGGGCTTGTTTGAGTCGATTACCAAACGAGCCGAGATTCTGATTTGATGTATCTAAGGTGGGGGTCAACGGGTCTTTTCTATCGATTTCCATGATGCCTCTGGGTTACGAATCCAAATTTTTAGCTTTTTGGCTTCTTCACTATGCGGTAAGTCAGCTAAAGCTGTCGCGAATTATGTCTATGCATGAATAACTTAATTTATGCTTAATTATATTATATTTAGGTCAAGCTAAAGACTCAACTTAGCCCCTTGTTGCTGTATTCTAGGATGGATTATGTCCTGCTCTGCTACTAGAGCCAACATCTCAGCATATAGAATTTTAGCTTGTTGCCATTGATTGCTCAAAATCAATAAATCTACTAGCTCTAAGTGCGCCAAGAAATTATTACGATCTCGCTCTAAGATTCTAACAAAAGTGTCAGTAGCAAGCTCATAATTATCCACCTTCAAAGCGGTAACGCCTAAGTTTTCTAAGGCTTTTATCCGGCCTTCATAGCCTAAAGCGGCTCCAGCTATTTCAAATTGAATCAGGGCTTCCTCATATCGGCCCAACTGCGCCAGATAAACCCCGTAATTATTGCGCGCTTTCATCAACTGTGGCTGCAATATTAAAGCTTTTTGAAAGTAGCTTTCCGCCTTAGTGATATTTAAGGGGCTGCCTTCCGTTTGCAGCAAAATTCCCATCATATCATAAGCAGGGGCATAAGTTTCATTGGCCGCTAACGCTCTTTCTAGCTGGCGCTTGGCATTATCTAACTGATTATGCTGTAAATATTGAGCCGCCATTTGAGTTCTAATATAGGCAATCTCATTGGCTTGTCCACTAGAATATAAGGGACTGGCCGCATGCTGCGCATCTGGATAGGTCACCGACTGACAACCTAGCATAAATCCTGTGGTCGCCATCACTATAGCAAGACGCTTGTAAGTACTAGCCAAGCCAAAACTTCGGGATAATGTCAGCCAACTTATACGCTCAGTAGTCAAATAGTTCTGAGCAATGCTTGTCATTTTTATCCCTAAATAGATTTTGTTTGGCTAAATATAGCACCACCTGCAGGGTATTGTAACGGCCTAACCCAGTTTGTGCACCTAAAACCTCTAAATTTTTTGTCCTAAGCTATCCTCTATTGCTAGCAACAATAGCAATTCTAATTTGATTCTTGCTCAGCCTGACGAGACTTAATACTTTGTTGCCACTTAGCAGAGCGGCGGGTTCTATCTGCTACCTGTCCTACTAACTGACCACAAGCAGCATCGATATCATCGCCACGGGTTTGACGAATGGTACAAACAAAGCCGGCATTATTTAGAATATTGCTAAAGGCATGGATACGGTTATTACTCGAGCGATCATAAGGCGCATGCGGAAACGGGTTAAACGGAATTAAATTAATCTTGCTAGGCAACCCTTCGAGCAATGCTACCAACTGATGAGCATGCTCGTCACTGTCATTGACCCCTGCCAGCATCACATACTCAATGGTAACGTGCTTTTTATGACGAGGGTTATTGTCATGAACATAAGCTTTGGCTGCAGCAATCAGTTCACTCAACGGATATTTTTTATTAATAGGCACCAACTCATTACGCAGCTCATCATTGGGCGCATGTAATGAAATGGCTAAGGCCACATCTATGTCTTTATACAAGTCATACATTCTTGGCACAACGCCAGAGGTAGATAGAGTCACTCGACGTTTAGACAGTCCATAAGCATGGTCAGACAGCATAAGGCTCATCGCAGACACTACTGGCTTATAGTTTAGTAATGGTTCACCCATCCCCATCATCACTACGTTTGTGACATTATTTTGCCACTCCGAGCTGTCCACGCCCTCCATATACGAGGCATTGGCCACCCATAGTTGCCCGATAATTTCAGCAGGGGTTAAATCTCGCTCAAAGCCTTGCTTACCGGTACTACAGAAACTACAGTCCAAAGCGCAGCCCACTTGAGACGAGATACATAAAGTTTTACGGCCATTAACCTTACTGTCGTCAGCAGGAATTAATACTGTTTCTACCAAAGAGCCGCCGGCAACTTTAAATACCCACTTGCGAGTCCCATCTTCACTAAACTCTTTGTGCACCACTTCTGGCGCCTCAACACAAGCCTGCTCACTCAACTTCTCACGTAGACCCTTAGATAAGTTGGTCATTTGTTCAAAGTCGGTTACCCCATGCTGATAGATCCATTTCATCACCTGAGTGGCTCGAAACGGCTTCTCCCCTATCTGCTTGAAGTACTCCCCTAACTGCTCCTGACTCATACCAAGGATATTGGTTTTAGTCTGAGTTTCTTGGTTGGGATTGAATGTGGCTGGCATGCTGTCAGCAGGCTGCATTGGAATTTTGGTCATGAGGACTAACTACCCTAATAGGATATGTGGGTTTGATAGATACGATCACAGTAGAGCGTAAAGATAGCTTTTTTAATTATTGAAGCTAAAGGCATATAAAGCTAAGCAGTTTGATGTATAAATATAAAATAGTTATCTATAAAAAAACTGCTTAATAGTATGTGGCTATTATAACTGATATTTTCAACTCAAATGAGTTTTGTCAGTGTCAGCATCTTAACAAGCCTTTAAAAGCTTGGCTGTGAATTTATAATGAAAAACGGCTAAGCCTCAGGCCTAGCCGTTTAGTTTATAGCCCTGGTTTTTATTTATCTAAAACTGGCTAAAACTTAAACTCTAAAAGCTTAAATTAACGAGTACGGTCTAATACTTCGTCTTCGTTAAAGAAATAAGCGATTTCACGTTTTGCTGATTCAGCTGAGTCTGAACCGTGTACTGCGTTTTCATCAATGCTTGAAGCGAAGTCTTTACGGATAGTACCTTCTTCAGCTTCAGCTGGGTTAGTAGCGCCCATGATTTCACGGTGCTTAGCAATAGCGTTTTCGCCTTCTAGTACTGATACCACTACAGGACCTGAAGTCATGAATGAGACTAAGTCATTGTAGAAAGGACGCTCTTTATGCTCAGCGTAGAATCCACCTGCTTTTTCATCATTAAGATGAAGCATCTTAGCACCAACAATTTTCAGACCTGCTTCTTCAAAACGGCTGTAGATAGCGCCAATGTGGTTGCCGCCTACTGCGTCAGGCTTGATGATAGATAAAGTACGTTCGATAGCCATGTTAAGCTCCTCAAGGTTCATTAATAAAGTAAAGATATATTTTTATAGGGTATGAAGACCCGCTTTCTAAATTAAGAGGCTGCCTTCAAACTGCGCTTATTATAACCACTCGTCCGCTAAATAACAGAAAAAATCGAAATCTATCGCAAAATAGCAACATTCTGATACCAACTCTTAAGTATTGCTGAGAGTTAGAGGTCACATATCATTAAATTAAGTAGCTAAAGTTCAGATTAAAACTGCACTCTGTACCGCTACTGTCTATGTGTTATAAATCTGTTATAACTTACCAATAATAACGGCCAAATATTAGGTTAAAAGTTAAATATTGGCTATAATAGAGAGAAATATTCAGCATTTTTTAACTAATTTATATTCATCTTTAACCCCAGACTGTTAGCGGTTACCAATACCCTTTGGCAACCGTTTTTGTTTTTATAGGCAATAAGGGGTTTCGCCCAAAAAGTCAGATGACTTTCTGGATTCATTTAAGGTGACTTACTGGCTGGCTATAACCGCAGTTGATGGCTTGTCTATCTCTATAACTTATAACTAACTGTAAACAACTGAGCAATCCTCTTCCTTTTTATAATAATTAAATAAAATTTAGGCATGCAGATAACGTCTGTTTGCTCCAATTGCTATTTTTACATTTTAAGTTCGACAAGCTGATACAAAGTTAAAAATGCTCGTTATCAAAAAACAGATTATTGGTTGTCTTTAAGAATTAGTTGTATTCAAGAACTGGTTGTATTTAATAAATCTTTTCATTTAACAAATAGTTGCACTTAACAAAAGTGACAAAGGATTTTTCATGTCAAAATCACGAACTGCTATTCCTGCTAAAGCAGAAAGTACCGATCGTAATGAACGTCAATACCAAGTGGGTGTGGTGAAACGCTATGGTCTATTTTTTGCTATGGTGCTCCTGACCTTGATTGCCCTGTTACTACAAACCTGGTGGTTGGCCTTAATTTCAGGCGCCTTGGTGGCGGTAGGTATTTATGACTTATTGCAATCTAAGCATTCTGTGCTTTATAACTATCCTATTGCCGGTCACATTCGTTATTTTTTAGAAAGTTATCGCCCAGAAATCCGCCAGTACTTTATCGAAAATGATAAAGAAGAAGTGCCTTTCTCACGCCAGCAACGCGCTTTGGTCTATCAACGGGCAAAAAATGTCAGTGATACCAATGCTTTTGGTACCCTAGATGACTTATATGCCAAAGATAAAGAGTGGTTTTTGCAATCACAAACCAGCCATCCGTTAGATGTGGATGACTTCCGCATTATTGTGGGTAATGAGCGCTGTCAGCAGCCCTACTCTATGTCTGTGTTTAACATCTCAGCCATGAGCTTTGGTAGCTTATCAGGTCGAGCGATTATGGCCCTTAACCAAGGCGCCAAAATGGGTGGCTTCGCTCATGACACCGGTGAAGGGGCGATTAGTCCCTACCACCGTAAATATGGTGGTGATCTCATTTGGCAGTTAGGTACGGGCTACTTTGGCTGCCGTGATGAGCACGGTAACTTTGACCCTGAATTATTTGCCCAAAATGCCAATGACGATCAGGTAAAAATGATCGAAATCAAACTGTCTCAAGGGGCGAAGCCTGGTAAAGGTGGGGTGTTGCCTGCTGAAAAAATCACCAAAGAAATCGCCCTAACCCGCCGTATTCCAATGGCGGAAGACTGCATTTCACCTTCTACTCACTCGGCATTTGATACCCCTCGTGAGTTGGTGCACTTCTGGCAACAGCTTCGTGAATTATCAGGGGGCAAGCCGGTGGGCATTAAGCTGTGTATCGGTCAGCCTTGGCAATTTATGGCCATCGTAAAAGCCATGATTGAAGAGGATAACTATCCAGACTTCATCGTTGTCGATGGTGCTGAAGGTGGTACCGGTGCTGCCCCTGTAGAATTTATGGACAGCTTTGGAATGCCGCTCATTGATGGCTTCTTATTTGTGCATAACACTCTAGTGGGCGCAGGCATTCGTGATAAAGTAAAAATCGGTGTCAGTGGCAAAATTGTCTCAGCTTTTGATATCGCTAAAATGTTAGCACTTGGCGCTGACTGGTGTAACTCAGCGCGTGGCTTCATGTTTGCTGTGGGCTGTATCCAATCTCGCTCTTGTCATACCAACACTTGTCCTACCGGTGTGGCAACGCAAGACCCTTATCGTGAAAAAGCACTGGATGTTCCAAGTAAATCGGAACGTGTGGCAAGCTTCCATAAAAATACGCTAAAATCTTTGGCAAACTTCGTAGGCGCAGTGGGTCTGTCTCATCCTTACGACTTGCACCCTTATCACGTGGCAAGGCGTATGAGTGATGGCTCAATCAAACTGCTATCAAGATGTTTTTACTTTATAGATGAAGGCGCATTGTTGACGATGGATGCCCGTTCAGACATCTATAACCAAATGTGGGTTATGGCAGATCCTGATAGCTTCAAAGCCGATAACGAAGCTTATGTCGCCTATAACGAGGACTCTCGTGACACCAAAAAAGTGACTAAGTCTGCGTCTACTCACTTAGAATTCCCTACAGACATATAACCCCACAGACACGCAATATGGTTAAGGCCCCTATATGATGAACTCCCTCTCTCGCTTTAAGCCAAAAAACTACTGGTCTATTCTTGTCATCAGCTTAGGGGCCTCTTTATTTTTGTCGGGCTGTAAAAACGGAGAGCTTGATGCTTTAATAGAGTCTGTAAAAGAGGCGACCCCTGAACAGCAACAGTTTTGTGAATCTAAGGCCGCCCCTTTTGCTCATGCTGTGTGTCAAGTTTCACAAAATGAGCTGCTTGAAGCCAACTCTGCTTTGTCTCTGCATTTATTTTGGAAGTCCGGTCAATGGCAAGCGGCACAAGAAGATGACCGTGCTCGCCTAGCCGATCAAGATCAAACCATCCAGCCCTTATATAAATTCAATAACTTGCTTGCTGATTTGCCAAAAAGTAGCGAGTTAAAGTTTGCTACGAACGCAGGCATGTACAACGCTGAATTTGCTCCCATCGGCTTTACGGTCCTTCAGGGCCGGCAGATTTTATCGCTGAATCTAAACGAGGGAGCGGGCAACTTTCATATGATGCCCAACGGGGTGCTGTGGTGGGACCAAAAAAATCGAGTTAGCATCACCGAAAGCCATAAATTCAATGAAATGCTACAAAGCGGGGTGGCCAAACCTTGGTACGCTACCCAGTCAGGGCCGATGTTGGTTATCGAGGGTAAGCTACATCCCAAGTTTAATCCTGCCAGCACCTCACAAAAAATTCGTAATGGTGTGGGCGTCTGTGAAGATGGCAACATAAAGTTTGTCACCAGTAATGAACCGGTTACTTTTTATCAATTTGCCAGCTTATTTAAAGAGGATTTAAACTGTGCCAACGCCCTGTTTTTAGATGGCGGTATAGCCTCGGCATTATACGCCCCAGACATTGCCCATCAGGACAATAAAAATATGGGGGTCATGGTAGGCCTAATCGAAGATCATAGCAGTAATAAGCAATAGCTCACCCCCTTTCAGACAATTTTTGCTACAATACCTGCTAATTTATTTAGCCACCTTTTATTAAACAATTATTTGATACTCAGGCTGAATTCATTCAGCCAGTATTAACAGTAACTACCCTATTCAACCGCTATTTTTTTTAGTATTTATATCACCCTTAGTATCCGTATTAAGTATTCCACTTATTTTATTATCAAATCAGATTAAGAGAGACAGAACATGGGCTTTAACTGTGGCATCGTGGGCTTACCAAACGTTGGAAAATCAACTTTATTTAATGCTTTAACCAAAGCCGGTATTGCAGCCGAAAACTTCCCTTTTTGTACCAAGGATCCTAACGTAGGTATCGTACCTGTGCCTGATCCTCGCTTAAACAAATTAGCTGAGATCGTAAAACCTGAGCGTGTATTACCGACTACCATGGAATTCGTAGACATTGCAGGCTTGGTAGCCGGTGCTTCACAAGGCGAAGGTATGGGCAACCAATTCTTAGCCAACATTCGTGAGACTGACGCCATTGCTCACGTGGTTCGCTGCTTTGACGACGACAACGTGATTCACGTAGATGGTCGTGTCAGCCCTATTGACGATATCGAAACCATCAACACTGAATTGGCATTAGCAGATCTAGAAGCCGTTGAGCGTGCGATCACTAACTTAACCAAAAAAGCTAAGGGCAACGACAAAGATGCTCAAGCTACTTTGGAAGTGTTCAAAAAAATTGAACCGCTATTAGCAGAAGGTAAGGCAGCACGCGGGGCTAACTTAGACAATGATGAGAAGAAACTTATCAAAAGCTATGGTCTAATTACTTTAAAACCAACCATGTATATTGCCAACGTTAGCGAAGATGGCTTTGAAAATAACCCTTACCTAGATGCTGTGCGTGAATATGCAGCCAAAGAAGACGCCATTGTACTGCCCCTATGTAATCAAATTGAGGCAGAAATCTCTCAATTAGATGAAGCCGATAAAGCCGACTTCTTAGAAGGCATGGGCATGGAAGAAGCCGGTCTAGACCAAGTCATTCGCTTAGGTTACAAACTATTAGACATGCAAACTTACTTCACCGCTGGCGTGAAAGAAGTACGTGCTTGGACCGTAAAAGTAGGTGCTACAGCGCCTGAAGCAGCCGGTGTGATTCACACAGACTTCGAACGTGGCTTTATTCGTGCTGAAGTGATTGCCTATGAAGACTTCATCGAATATGGTGGTGAGAAAGGCGCTGCTGCCGCTGGTAAATCTCGTCTAGAAGGTAAAACTTATATCGTTCAAGATGGCGATGTGATGCACTTTAGATTTAACGTATAAGTTTAAACTAGCAGGCCCAAACCGCCTGAGACCATCTTAGTATCAACACTGAAAAGCCGATAAGTTAACTTATCGGCTTTTTCTGTTATGCTAATCGTAACTAATCCCTACCTTTTTGATTTGGTGATTTATGACTCAGCATAGCCTTAATTTAAACGCTCATTTAAATAGCTCTAGCTTAAAGAGCATGCCTGCACACAAACGCTGGTCCTACCTATTTACTGACCGCCGTCTGGGCAGTATAAAAAAAGACATCTCTCAAGAGAAGTCTCGTACCCCCTTTCACAAAGACTATGACCGACTGATTTTCTCTCAATCTTTTCGACAGCTCAACCAAAAGACCCAAGTCCACCCGCTCACCAATCAGATGGGCATTCATACTCGGCTTACCCACTCTTTAGAAGTGTCCTGTATTGGTCGCTCACTGGGTATGATGGCTGCCGAAAAACTACAACATAAACTCCCTGAAGGCTTACCTCGTGGTGTCAGTGTGGGTGATGTTGGGGTCATCGTACAAGCCGCTTGTCTTGCGCATGATATTGGCAACCCTCCTTTTGGCCATGCCGGTGAATATGCCATTAGAGATTGGTTCAACCAACCGAGTCAGCAATCCTTTTTAAGTCACATGACCCCTGCTCAGCGCCTAGATTTACAAGGTTATGAAGGCAATGCGCAAGGCTTTAGACTCTTGACCCGTAACGAGCATCATCCTGACCGAGGTGGCATGCGCCTAACCTGCGCCACCTTAGGGGCTTTTATGAAATACCCGTGGTTGGCGGAACATAGTAATGTTATTGAGACAGATGAAAACGCTGAATCTAACTCCTCTACTACCATTCGAGCCCTAGATATCAAAAAATACGGCTGCTTTAACAATGATGCCAATTTACTCGATAAATTAGCCGGTCAACTGCACCTGCCTTATGCCCTCGATCACGACGGGTATGCCCGTCATCCTCTGGCTTATCTGTTAGAGGCTGCCGATGATATCTGTTATGCGCTTATCGACTTAGAAGATGGCATTCATCTGGATATGATTAGTTATGAAGAGGTGGAGCCTTTAATGATGGGACTAATTGGCTCGCGGGGGGTCCCCCCAGAGGTGACAAACAATGCGCCCATTGTCCAAAAACTAGCCGCTTTAAGAGGCCGGGCCATGATGCGCTTGGTAGATAAGGTGACAGAAGCCTTCGTTACCCATGCCGATACCATGCTGGCAGGGGAAATGCATGGCAGCTTATTTGATCACTGTGAGCCAAGCGTGAGTGAAGGTATCAATAGGGCCAAAAACTTAGCCTCGAGCCAAATTTTTGCTCACCCCAGCAAGATACGTATGGAGCTGATGGCCAATCGCTGTCTGCAGACTTTGTTGGACGCATTTATGCCCTTAGCCCTACTGCCAATTACTGAGCAAGCCCCTCACTTTGAACAAAAGCATTTGATTCAATTATTAAACCAACACTTGCATATTTTAAACCGAGAGCTTGGTATGGACGTCTATGAAAATGCGTTAAATATCTTAGACTACCTAACCGGTATGAATGATCATGAGGCCTACCGACTGGCTCAGGATTTAAATGGCATTGGGGATAAAATATGGTAAGCTTGAAGTTAGCAAGCTGTGTGGGTTAACAGGTGTTACGACCCACATTAATGTTTACTTTCGACTGAGATTGTTTATCATGACCAGCACTAGCAGCAGTAATAGCCCGTTAAATAGCCGCGAACAAAAAAAGATGCAGACCCGTCAAGCCTTCTTTAATGCGGTACTTGATCTTTGTATGATGGGCCAATCTTTCGCCTCGATTAGCTTACGTCAAGTCACTCGAGAAGTGGGTGTGGTTCCAACAGCTTTCTATCGTCACTTTGATGACATGGAATCTCTAGGCCGTTGCTTAGTGGAAGAGGAGTTAGGTGAGGCACTCTCCACGTTACGTAGTGGTTTACAGATGGGGCGTAGACGCAGTTACGACCGCCAAATCGCCAAGAGTATCCAGTTGTTCTTCGCCTCCATCGATGAACACCCCCGCTACTGGCAGTTTTTGGTCAGTGAGCGCTTTGGCGGCTCAGAGTCGGTGCGTAATGCCATTGATGCCCAAATTAAGCTTTTTGCGAAAATTATGGGGGAAGACTTAGGCATCCAGCCTTCCTTCCAGCACATCAATTCTGAAGACAGACGCCTGCTTGCTGAGGCCGGCTTAAACCTATTTTTGACTTGGATTATTGATTGGCTTGACCTGACCTACTCTCAAGTGCATGATGACGAAGAAGACGATGTCAAAAACTCTGAACATAAAAAAGAGCAGATGTTAAGACAGTGCACCAGACAAGCCCAAATGCTGTTTTATGGTGCCGAGAATTGGCGCTCTAATGAAGCCACCCTATTGGCAGATGACTGATTATCGAAACAAACTACTGAAACCAACTATTTATTGAAACAAACTATCAAAATAAGTCATTCAAATACGTTACTCAAATAGTTGAGAAGCACATAAAGCTCTTAACCATAAAAGTAACAACCATAAAAAAGCCCTCTAATCTTAAGATTAGAGGGCTTTTTTTAGTATTTTAGGAACTTTGGGCTTGTAAGTGTGCTTCGCTTTCAGAGTCAATCTGGTTCACCAAATCCACCATATCCTCATCAGCTTCATCCACACTGGGATACTGCTTTGGTAAGTCTAACATCTGCTGCACCAAAGCCACTCTTAGGGTGTCACGACGCCCTAAATAACGCTGATAGAAGCTTGAGTTTAGAAGGCTCGCCCCACCTTGTCCAATCGCCCAAATAGTTGAAAGATAGTCTCGGGTACTCAAACCACTGTTTTGCTCTTGCAAATATAGGCTTGTAAGGTCTATCAGACGCTTCATACGTGCGCGTCTAATCTCATATAGCTCACCAAACATTCTATTTAAGCCTTGAGCCGAGGCTGCCAGACGCTCTTCAATTTGGTTAAATAATAAGGCCTTTTGTGGGCTCATCAATTGCTGAAGAATCATACGTGACACGCCAGCTGAGACGCTGTCATCGATTTTATTAATGTTAAATAATTGCTCTTCGTAGCGAATGATGATTCGCAGATATAATTCATCTTTACTTGAGAAGTGCTTATATAAAGTCCCCTTCGCCAAGTCTAGCTGATCGGCCAAACTGTCTAGAGTTATATCGCCACTCCCTGCTTCAAGTAAGAGTTGCTCAGCGGTCGCTAAAATCTTTTCTTCACGGTTCTTAAATTGCTGCTGCCTACTCATGAAAACGCCCAACCTTGTATAATCTTTGATGAATAATATCTACGTTAACAGGCACTATAAAAGTGGCCCGGAACCACAACAAATTTATGACTGATTAGTCATACCCTGCATAGCATACCCATTTTATTAAGCTTGTGCCAGTAAATCCTCGAAATTTTTTGTGGTAAGCTCCCCTACCTCTTCACTACTTATGCCAAATAAGTCGCCCAAACAGGTGGCCACATAAGGCACATACGCAGGCTCATTCGACTTACCACGCTTAGGAACAGGCGCCAAATAAGGGCTATCGGTCTCGATAAGCAGACGGTCTCTTGGCACTTTTAAGGCAGCATCTCTTAAGCTTTGGGCATTTTTGAAACTAACGATACCCGAAAATGAGATATAAAACCCTAAGTCCAAAGCCTTCTTAGCAGTATCCCAATCTTCGGTGAAACAATGAATAATACCATGTTCTGCTTTTTCAGCTTTTAGGATATCAATCGTGTCATGCTTGGCTTCACGGGTATGCACCACAAGGGGCTTTTTTAACTGCTGGCTGGCATGGATATGACGCGCTAGACTGGCTTTTTGCTCCTGCTTATTCTCATCACTCCAGTAGTAATCCAGACCCGTCTCACCAATGGCCCAGACATGATCAGGTTTTGCTGTTTCTACTAGACGCTCCACCGTTGCTGATTTTAAAACCTCTAAGTCCTCGCAGGGATGAATGCCCACGCTCATACCAAGATTTAGCTGGTCATCGCCGTATTTGGTAATGATGTCATAAATCTCATCATACTCAGCAAAGTCGCACATAATGGCCATGGCACGACTCACTTTGGCTTGCTTCATGGCTTCAATAACCCCGTCTAACTTTCCGTCGTGCTGGGTTAAATCTAAGCGGTTTAGGTGACAATGACTGTCTGTATACATAGTTACTCTTTTTTTAAATTGATGGATTAAAAAGTTGATAAATTGGATATTGGATAATGAAGAGGATTTGTCGTCTCTAGGTTTACTAACCCATTACTTAATAGCTTATTAACTGTATCGCTATTGGCTGACCAAATTCAAGTTGGCTTACTCTAGAGCTGTAATCGATACGATAATTAAGCTCTGAGTCTCAGCGGATAAACTTTCATGAGTCTGAAAGCAAATGTCATAGTCTTTATAACGCATATAAAATACCCTTTCAGACTGCTTCTGACGATAAGCCGGTCTGGGGTCTTGTGCGATAAGCTGACAAATAATATCGCCATCTTCTTCGGTCAGTTGGCTAGAAGGTTGATCTATAGCCTCCGTGAGTTGTTGCTTAGCATTATCACTGAGTATCACAGGCTTTAATTGCGGTTTATCGGCCGCAAACCCACTGACTGCCTCAGTGATAGCATCACTATAAGCAATATAAGGCTTAACATCGATAATCGGTGTGCCGTCTACCATATCAGCACCGCTAATATGTAGCCGTACTGCACCTGAAACCACCTCAACTTTTATTAGCTTTACCACCGACAAGCCAATTTGGGACGGACGATAGGTACTGCGTGTGGCAAACACCCCAAGCTTGGTATTGCCTCCCAATCTTGGAGGACGAACTTTGGGCTTAAACTCATTATCTATCGTTTGAGCCTTGTCCTGTGAAGTCTGCTTTAAATGGTTGTGATGCGTATGCCAAGTAATCCATAAATGGCTGAAAGCTTCAATCCCTTCGAAGGCATCAATCGTATCATAAGGAGCTATAAACTCAATAACACTGGACAATGCCACTAGGTTTGGCTGACGTGGAATACCAAACTTCTGCGACAAAGGCGAACGATGGTAGCCAATAATAGGCAAAGTTATCTGATTTGGTGTCAGTAATAGTTCTTCTTGAGACATGAGTGTCGTTAATACCTTTGGGCAAATTATAAGGGTAAGCTATAGGAGTAAATTATAAGGGCAAATTATAGAACATTAGACAATAATTAATGCTGGCTCTAAAAAAGTTACTCTTGATAACGGTCTCAAACATCCCAATAACACTAATAGACCAGTTACTATAGTATACTTCCTCTTTTTAATAGCGCAGGTTAGCAATCCTATTATTATTGATTTAGACGTGTAAAGATACCGAGCCTTTTAAGGATCGGTGCGGTTTGATACTCGAAGGACTTAATAGCTTGAAAAAAACAGACTTAAAATAGTTGCTTATATTATTTTCAACATCTGTTATTCCATTTTATTATGACGCTTTGAGCGAAATTTACCCTCTTTACCGTTATGATAAGCAATAATTTGTTATCATATGCGCTTTTAAAATTATCGTGTAATGCTTTCAATCCATGAAAACCATTGCTCAAAACCGTAATTTTTAATAAATAGTTAATATTTTAAACGTCATAGTACGAACATCCTACTACAAACACAGTGTTACTCGCTTATATTAAGTGGGTTCTTAAACTCTCCAGCCATCATTAATTGTTGAGGCCTATATGTCAAAGTTCCATACTGAAACAGTGACTCATGTACACCACTGGAATGATTCTTTATTCTCTATCAAAACGACACGTGATGCCGGTCTACGCTTCCGTAATGGCGAATTTGCCATGATTGGTCTTATGGTAGATGGTAGGCCATTGATGCGTGCCTACTCTATCGCAAGCCCAAACTATGAAGAGCATTTAGAGTTCTTTTCGATTAAGGTTCAAGATGGCCCATTGACCTCTCGCTTACAGCATATTCAGGTGGGTGATGAGCTTATCATCAGTAAAAAACCAACAGGTACCATCGTTTTAGATGACCTACTTCCTGGCAAACACTTATATATGTTAGCGACAGGTACTGGTCTTGCCCCATTCTTAGCGCTGTCTCGTGACCCTGAAGTGTTTGAGAGATTTGATAAAATCGTTTTATGCCATACCGTGCGTAAAGTAGAAGACTTAGCGTACCGTGAGATGTTTGAAGAAGAGCTACCAAACGACGAGCTATTTGGCGAATGGTTCCGTGAGAAATTCATTTACTATCCAACAGTAACACGTGAAGACTTCCGCAATACAGGCCGTACTACGGACCTAATGAAGTCTGGCAAGCTGTTTGAAGACATTGGTTTACCGCCAATCAACCCAGAAGATGACCGTGTAATGGTATGCGGTAGTATGCCATTTAACGCTGACATCTCTGAGATTTTAGATGGCTACGGCCTAACCGTATCGCCACGTATGGGCGAGCCTGCTGACTACGTTGTAGAGCGTGCTTTCGTAGGCTAGACAGTCGCTTAAAAATAATGAGGGTGGCAAAATTAGTAATAAAACTTCTTGACCACATTTGAGAAGTTGTTATAATACGCCACCTATCAAGCACATATTAAAGTTGCTACCCTACATGCCGGTGTGGTGGAATTGGTAGACACGACGGATTCAAAATCCGTTGCCTTTAAAAGCGTGTCGGTTCAAGTCCGACCACCGGTACCATTATATAGTATTTAATTGTCTATAATTGTATTTAAAGCCCCGAGCCGTATAGGTTTGGGGCTTTTTTACGTCTATACTTGTCTATAAGTGTCTATATCAATCCAAGTTTTTTAAAGGTAAAATTAGTGGTAATCCCCTCTTTTACCTTAATTGTTTTTAATAATTACCTTTATGGATTTGATATGCCACGGATTACAAGAGCCTTAACTAATACAGAGGTATCAAGAGCTAAGTCTAAGGACAAGATCTATTACCTGCAAGACGGCAATGGGTTACGCCTAAAGATTTTAACGTCCGGCACTAAGACTTGGTATTTTGAGTACATTAAACCTTACACTGACAAACCTGACTCGTATCGCATTGGCCGCTACCCTGCAATATCTTTGTCAGAAGCCCGTAGCGTTCGCGAAGAGTGCATCAAGTTGTTGGCTAAAAACATAGACCCTAAGCAGCACTTTAAGAATAAAGACGATATAGAGAAGAAAAAACTGGCTAATGATTTTAAGTCAGTATTTGACGAGTGGCTGCCGACTAAGAATTATAGTCAAGGCACTTTAGATAAGATGCAAAACTACATTGATGAAGTATTGGCTGTCATTGGTAATATGCCGGTTTCTGAAATAACCGTGCCTGATCTTATGCAAGTATTGCGACCAGTTGAAGAGCAAGAGTATTTTACTAAACTGCAAAAGATGCGAACTATGATTAGCCATGTAATGACACACGCAATTGCAACAGGTAGAGCAACAGACAATCCAGCGCTGCATTTAAAAGGCGTGTTTAAAACAGGCGAAGTTACCCATAACCCTGCAATACTTGATGAGTCGCGTATTAAAGACTTGGTTAGAGAGATAGACATATATAGTGGGCACTTTGTCACACGCCAAGCATTAAAGTTTTTGATGCTGATGTTCTCAAGACCTGGCGAAGTACGGCATCTAAAATGGTCTGATATCGACTTTGGTAAAAAGGTGTGGAATTACACGCCTAACAAGACTAAACACACAACACAGATTGAAATGGTAACGCCTTTATCTGAGCAAGCACTCTTAATACTTGAGCAAATGAAAGGGTACAGACAAAGTGAGTTTGTGTTCCCATCGGTGATTAGCACGCTCAAGCCTTTATCAACCAGTACTTTTAACCAAGCATTAAGACGCATGGGCTTTGATGGTAGTGAGCAAACCAGCCACGGATTTAGAGCTATGGCTAGAACACTACTGGAAGAAAAGTTTAGGTATGACTACCGCATGATTGAAATGCAGTTGGGTCATAAGGTGAGAGACGCAAATGGCAGGGCATATAATCGTGTCCAGTGGCTAGATGATAGACGCGAAATGATGCAAGCCTGGGCTGATTATCTTGATGAATTGAAGGGAAAAACTAAGCCCTCATAACGAGGGCTTTTGCATAATATCAATTATCTTTAGCGGCCCATCTTAAATTACCAGCGATGCGTCTAGCCCAGCCGCGGCCAAAGGTCTGCCACGTTCCAAGCTTTGTATAAAACTCTAAACGCTCTGCGTTAAATAGCATTAATACATCGTTTTTATCTTTAGCATTAACTGCCGCTAGTGTACGCGGGCCAATGATGCCATCGTCAGAAACGCCTACTGCGCGCTGTAGAAATTTCACTGCGTTACGGTTCCCATGGTTGTATGCAGCATCGACAACCTGCCAAGCTACAGCTGGCGGCAAATCGTCACCTTTAATCGCTAGCCAGTATGACGTGGTTGCTATCTCCCTGGCTTTACTTTTTGGCAATTGGCGCATAGGTCCATAATATCCGTGTGCCTGTGCAACTCGTTTAGTGACGCCCCACATCGTCTCACCGCCTGGGTCGTTCGGATGGTTAACATAACCGCCTTCGTGCTGCATTAATCTGTCAAAAAATTCATTAAATTTGCTCATTTTTAAATCCTTTATACGTAAAAAAGCCCGCATATAGCGGGCCGGTCAGTTGGTAATTACTACTTGCTAATTATTGCGAGTGCTGCGTCTTTAATCTCTTTGATTACTGCTGATAAGGGCTTACCTTGCATCAATGCTACAGACTGATAAACAATGCCGATTGCTAACATGCCAAAGACGGCCCATAGCAACATGATTGCTCCATGTGTCATGACGCTATATTTTTGATAGTCCATGAGCTCGATATGCGCTGCACCGCCAAAGAGCGAAACAGTTACTGCTATGGTGAACTTGATAATAACCGACATATTGACCTGTATTTTTCCGTCTTTGCCGATGTCTCCGCTCAGCATCAGACCAAAAATAGCACCAATAACGGCTGCAAAAACCTTAGGCAAGAATGCCAAAAGCTTTAGTAAAATGATATCCCAGAAGGGTGTATTATTTGGCATTGGATCTCCTAAATTTTGATAATAAAAAACCACCCGAAGGTGGTTATGCAAATTTTACGTTTATGCAGTAATAATGCCGTCATGTACTAGCTTGTCTTTCCACGCAGTAGCGATAACTTGACGACCAGCAGGGGTTTCATGGATATGGTCTCCAGTATCATATTCTGCTTTTAGATTTCCCTCACCATCATCAAGGATAGGTACATGAGATTCAATACGTCCATCAACACCCGTAAACTCAGTCATAATAGCGTCATTTAAAGCCAACCATTTATTTTGAGGATACTCGGGATTAGGGAAGCGATCAGCTACATCGGGGTGAGTCCATCTAGCCTTACACGGGAGCATTTTCGCTATATATATCTTGCAACTAGGTTTGACCATGCTCTTCACTTTATTAATCAGGTTTTGATACTGCGTCTTTGTTTGCTCTAATGTGTAGGTACTCCCCATATCGTTTAAGCCAATTTGCATAATAACGACATCAAACTCTTGTGTGTTGGTCAGAGCACTAAACTTTGATGTCTGCCCTAAAATAGTATCACTTCCTTGGGCTACAGATGTAAAAGGCTGCAGTTTTTCTTCATACTCAGCTATAACCAGCCCACCATATCCTGCCGCAATCGTACTATCTCCTATAACACCTAAGTGGATTTTAGTTAGTGGGTAGTAATCATCAGGTATTTCTGGTTGTAATACCAGTTTATCACCTAAGTATAGTTTGCTTACCTCGTTACCTCTAAAGTACACATTTTCTTGGGTCAACTTATGACCTTTATAAAATATAGTCATACATCACCTCACTACATATAAAGTATTGCCGTCATAAGTGCCTAATGCGTCATACTCGCTTTGGCTTAATTGTGTAACTCTTAGTGCATTGGAAGTTAGTGCGCCAGGGGTATTATAAGTAAACGATATTTGAGGCATAGCACCAGAAAATGTAGGAGACTGTAGGTTATCTACGAGACTGCTTGAGGAGATATAAGTAGCTTTTTCCGAACCTCTAAAAGGTCTGAAATAAATAGACTTATTTTTAGTAAGCCAAACAACCATACAATCTTTTTCGCTTACTACATAATCACTATTTATTAATAAAGTTTGAAGCCCTTGTTTCACGGGATACTCTGGGCTAGTCCACAGTCTTGTTAAATCTAATTTTCCGTCAGGCAGCTGCTTTTTTTTATATATAGCAAACTGGATAGCATCAGGGGTATGCGCATATAATGTAACCTCTTTTAACGTACTAGGATCAGGCAAGCTATCTACAAAACCTACTGCATAAGCTGAAGCTGCAACACCTGTGTCATCAATATCTCCTGAGCCTATTGTGGTCTCACCATTAAAAAGCAGCGCACTTAAATACTTTAACCTACTCTTTAAACTCTGTATCTCGCCTATAAAACCGACAAAATCTACCTCAAAACTAATTTGATATATGGCTCCATTAAAGGGTTTTGCCAATATACCCCCATCTTCATCTACAGAGTCCTGTACAAGATAGGGCAACTTAGGTTCCAATCCTTTCCAATATCGAGTAACAGCTCCCTCACAAATAAATCCCAGATAATTCCCTTCATTGATTACTACTTTATTATCTAGTGCATACCTAATCACGCTTGTACTGACTAACACTCTTGCTTTATTATCTGTTATCCAAAACTTACCTTCACGATACTCAAATTCAGCAATGGTGATAGCTGTAGTACCTGTCTGAAAGTAAGCCTCAAAACTACTTACCTCGCCACGAGATTCAAAAACTTGGTCTAATATAATTGGTACTACTAAGCCTAGCTCTCCAATAGGTGCAGGACTAGACATGTCTACTGGGTGAATTAAATAACTGTCAGCCTTGGATATTATTGAACCTATATTTCTTTCAACTCTACTGTACACATCGTAATTAGATTTAACCCAAACACCCCCCTCTTTGAAGTAGATGCCGTTATTAACACCAACGTCCTCAGTTACTAAAGCATAAGAGCCGTCACTTAAATTGGACGCTACCATTTGGGCATAAGTACCAAACGTATTTTGCACCTTGGCTCTTATTAACTTTTCAAGGTCATACTGCGACTTAACAAAATTAGCCCCGTCATATAAATAAGTACCGTTTTTATCATCGGTGTCAGCTAAAACATCAATGCTTGATTTTGCAGCAATGTTACTTTTATCTGCAATCATTTCAGCGTAGGTTTTATATGCTAGTTTGCCGCCACCAATACTATTTATTTGGGCTTGCAATACTGCATCAACCTCGTCTAAGCGAGCAACTTCTGACTCCCTATCGCTCACTTCTTTTATAATATCGGCATTTAAGTCAGACTCTGCTTTCTTAGCGCGTGTTGTTTCATCGCCAATGCTGCTTTGTAGGGCTGATTCTGCTGACTTAGCCCGAGTTGTTTCATCGCCAATGCTGCTTTGTAGGGCTGATTCTGCTGACTTAGCCCGAGTTGTTTCCGATGTCAGACTATCAGCAATAGTTTTTTCTGCAGCTACAGCTCGCTTAACTTCGTTCGTCAGGCTATTTAAAACTGCACCATATAGACCGATTATTTCACCTTTTGCAGTAGTAATTTCGCCACTAGCGCTTTGAGTAACGCCGTCTTGCTCTTCAATAAGCACATCGTTTTTATCAAAAATTCTAATTCGATAAGATCCATTCAGATATACATCTGCACTACCCGAATCATCTAGGATGATAGGATTGGTGTTGACAATGGTCATATCAGGGTCTTTAAAAGTATCCTGATAAGTGGTTGTGCCCGCAAAGTAGGCATGGACTTTCCCGCCAACTAATGGACGGCCTTGATCATCTGTAAACTTGGTTTTAATACCCAGCATTTGTACTGCCATTTTGCTATCTCCAAAGCAAAAAGCCCTACCGGTTAAGGCAGGGCTTGAGGTTAATTTGTTTGTGTTATTGACCTGACATGGCTGCACCAGTAGCCGCAGGCAGTGTTGTTGATACATTTTGCACAAGACCCATCATTTCAAGCATTTCAGGCGTGAGTCCTAGGCTTGAATTTTTGGTGATAGGCACTTGGCCGTTGGCCATTTTTGCGGCTGTACCCAGTGTTGAGATATCCTTTGCTTTATTAGCGGCGCCTAACATCAAGCCTGATGCCATGCCGCCAACTCTTGGTATCGAGCCAACCACGTTCACAAGTCCCAGCAACTGCTTAATTAGCACACTACCAGTGTTTGAATGGTTAACATGTGCTCCAAGCGGCTGCTGCACTAAAATATCAGCTACTTGTTTGATGTCATTTAATCGTGCTATTTGCTCGGGAGTAAATAAAGCTCTCATACGCTGATTGCCAAACGAGTTGATTGCTTTATTGAGCCCAGCCGGACTAAACGCACCGTTGTTTGACTTTGTAGCTTGTGCTAAAAAATGTTCGATTACTGTCCCCTGCAAATCGGCAATAGCTTGATCACCGCCAGGGGCGTTTTTTAGCACATCGACGGTTCGCACGATATCGCCAACATTGCCGTTGATGAGAAACTTGTTAAGCGCCTTATCAGGCTCAACATCTTCAACAGCTGCCTTTAGCATAGGCACAGACTCTAAATCTTCAAAGCGCTGTCTTGCCGCTCCCCTTGCTTCTTGCCATGCCTCTTTTGCAGCGATTAAGCCACCGTCGCTTGGGCCATTACCGATTAAGCCTGTCATCTCATCGATTGATCTATCCACTTCTTTAGATAGATTGTCTTTAATGATGCCCAGCGCCTGGCGCTCACTACCGTCTGTGGTGGCACGTAAACGAGCATTGATAATTTTTATTAACTCTTCGGATTTGCCATGAGTCAGCACAAAATCAGGGTCATCAAACATACCCTTTAAAGCTTTCATGGTGTCGCCTTTAACAAACGACCCAAGCATATTATCTTCAAGGTCTTTTGTGGCGTTATTAATAAAGCGTAAGTGATTTAGCTGAGCATCGTTCCCCGATAGACTCTTGGCCTTGTCGTAAAGCTCGCCGACTTTATTTTGAGCTGCTTCGTCAGCCCCTTTAAGCGTCTTAAACGTACTAGATATTCTTTCATAACTTTCTGTTGGTGCTGCGCCGGTATCTCTAACCAACCCCTGCATTAACTCATCAAGCTGTTGATGGTTTTCTATGTGCTTGCTGTTTAAAGGGTTGTTTGCCCCCCGCTTTGCAAGCTCATGTTCATCTGTCCAAACAGCTGGGTCGCGAGTGATTTGCCCTTGCGTACCTTTAATACCATGGCGGTCTAGTAGGTTTTTACGCACAAAAGCAGGACCATCAACCGCCTTGCCTTTTTTTAAAAACTGCTCAGCTTCTTTTACCATCTGCTGACGCGCAGCAGGGGGAACTTCGATATTTGTTGTTCTAATAGCATCATCAACCAGTTGTTCAGCCGACCTTGCTGTAGCACCGCTTTTGTTTGCTGCTCGTCGAGCGATAGTGCTGCCAACCTTGCGAGTGACAGGGGCAACAAGCTTTTCACCAGCCACGCCGCCAACTGCCCCGCCAATACCTTCAAGCGCCATGTTTTGTGCACGATGCTTGGCATTGTCAGCTTCGCGAATAGCCCCAGACGTAGCACCTAGCACGGCCTCTTTGCCCATGAATTTTGCAGCACCTTTGGCACCTGCACCCATCGTCCCGCCACCCATCATTATAGGTACGGTACCGGTAATCTCGCCGCCTAGCTTACTTAAGTCAGTGCCCTTTAAGCCTGCTTTTGCCCGGTACTCAGTGCGCACCATATCCTCAGCTTTGCGCCCAAGATTGTATTTATCCAGGTTGTCTGTAGGTGCTATATTTCTGCCAGTAACGGCATTAATACCCTGACTAACCTTGTCTTTTAGGTACAGGTCAGCCTGTTTGATACCGCCTACACTTTCTTTGAGTCCATCGCCAAAAGAAGTAATAACACTACCTACCTTATCTAAAAAACCGCCTTTTTTGGCGGTCTGGGTAGGCTTGGTGTTCAGACCAAAAACCTTGGCAAACTCTTGAGTGGGGTTTAGCCCCGCCTTTTTTGCGTCAAGCATAAAGCCGTTAACGCTATTGCCTAAAGCACCTGGCGACTTCATCAGCTCTGCAATAATGACGGGGTCTGATACTCCCTTTGCTCGTCTATTTGCAATGTGTTTCTCGATGGCTCGTTTTGAGACTGCCATATATCATTTACTCCAAAATAGTTGGCCATTTGCTCGGTGTTCATGCCGTCATTAAAAGCACCTCTTATTGATGTGCCGATGTCATCATCACGCTGGGCAAGTGTATAAAGTGCCTGGTAAGGGTTTAAACCCTGCTCTTTTAACTTTGGTAGCTCGGCAGTGATAGCTTGTAGCTTACCGCTTGGTTGCTCTTGCGGTATTTCAGGCTCTATCTGCTGTGGCTGATTGTGCGTAATAAACGAACTTTCAAGCGGTGCGCTGCTTATAGGCTCTTGATTAACCGGCTCCTCTGGCGTCTGCTGCGCCTGAAGCACATCGCTCAAGCCTAAAACCTCAACCTCATCTGGAGTTAATCCTAGATCTGCTGCAGTAAGTTCGGAAGTGGCTGGTTCAGGACTGGTAGTTTGCTCACTTGGCGGTGGTGCTGCCATCTTGATGTTAAGCCCTAATTGTTTGGCAATATCAGCAGGGTCATGGCCTTTATTTAGCAAATGCCTAATCTCTTGAGCCGCCCTGCCATTGCCATGAACAAGGTTAACAAACAACTGGCTGTCGTTCATTTTGCCGTCTTTTCTCAAGGTTTTGAGCAGTTCTGGAGCACTCATAGCAAGTCTTGGGTCGACCTCTGCTGCTTGGAAGTTGCCGCCACCGCCACCTGTCATATTTAACAAGTTCTGCAGGTGATTTCTGCGCCTATTATCGTGTTTTTTCCAGTCAAACGCTGTGCGGCCACCGCCCTGAGCTCTAATGGTGTCTTGACCATAAGCCCAAACAACGTAGTGCTTGCCAAGCTCTCTGGAAAAGGCTTCAGGGTTTGCGTTTGGATTATTCCAGAATGTTTTTAGCTTAGAAGCATATTTAGGACTTTTCATTTCAGCCACGCTAAATCTAGCTTGTGCGTTTAGTGCAGCTTGCGAGCGTTGTATGCCGTTATTACCTAACAGGCCATTTTTACTAAGGAATGAAGCCAAAGCATTGCCCCGCCCTTGGTTCCACGACAACATTCCCACGTTTTTAATTGCACCGCCTTTAGTGTTGGCGGCAGGGTCAGTGTGAGTACCGAATAAATACTTACTTTGAAAGCCGTTCTCACGACCTACCTCTGCAGTAATTGCCAAAGCCTGGCTGTGTGATAGCCCTGCATTGCGGTATGCTTTATACACCGCCACGTTTAACGGTGTGCCGTCTTGTAGCTTCTCCACAGCAAGCCCCCTTAGTTAAACCACTTATTAGCAATAGTCGTTACTTTAGCGTTGTTATTGTTTGTCTTATTGCCGCCTGTGTTGGTTTTGCCGCCACCTCTATTGACCTTTTTGGCACCTTGACCGTAAGGGGGTAACGGCTCGCCGTATCGAGCCTTAACATTAGACAGGTTGTTGTAAATGCCTTTGTTAGCCGTCACTATATCTCTATTCATTCTTGCAAGTAGTGCGTTGGCGGTTTGATTGTCTCGTGGGATATAAGAGCCTGCAATCATACCCTCTAATTGACGTATATAATCCGCATCTGTTTGCGTGCCTTTATTTAGCCTTAACGCTTTATTCGCCAAGTCCTTTAAAAACGCAGTAAATTCTGCATAATCTTTAGGGTTACTGCCTAGAGACGGAGCACCAAGCCTATTTGCAGCATTATTAAGGGCATTGCTACTCAGGCCTAGTTTCAGCTCACCATTTTTTATTTTGGATTGCCATCTAGCAAGCTCTTTTAGTGTTGTGGCGTTAGTTTTTAACTGGGCGCTATATTCGTTCTCTAACTCAACATCTCTTGTTGATTTTTTGGGCTTATTGTTTCCGCCTGTGGAAATCTTGAAATCTAACTCTTGTTGCTCAAGTAAATTTTTAGCCCAAGCAATCTCACCTTTTTGGTTAATCTCAAACATTTTGGTTTCGGCGTCAGAATCCGTTTTGTAAACAGTGCCCTTGTACTGCATATCTGAGCCATACACAGACGCGTTATAACTATTATCAGACGCGTATCTAGTGGCATTAGTAGTGCGGATGTTGTTGCGCTCACTAACACCGCCTTGATGCACAACATCAGGGCTAGTGCCTTTTGTGATAGTCATCGATGGGTCATTAGCTTCGCCAGTAAACTTATTAACGCTATAACCGTAAATCTTATCGCCGCCATCAACAGTTTTAAACTCCGGCATAAACGTCTTGGCAATCTCTGGGTTAGCTATTGCCATTGCCTGCATAACCTTGGCGGCATTTTCAGGGTCTTTTACAATAAGACTTAACAAGCCTTGGGTTTGCGATTCAGTTATCAAACCACGTTTATAAAGTTCGCCAATGTGCAAACCAAAAACTTTGGGGTCTTGGGTGACCGCCGCTGCTGATACATAGTCCTTAATGCCTTGAGCGGTTTTTAACTGAGTATCTTCTGTCTCAGCGCCAATCTTGCCTGTCTCTGCGTTTAGCTTGCCAGTCTCGCCAAACGTCTTGCCAATATCTGCACTGGTTTTCAGGTTGTCTAATGCTGCTTTTTGACGGGCTTCTTCGTATTGCTGAACCGCAGGCACCAAAGCCCCTGCATACTTATGCTGTGATGCTACTGCTAGGCGCTCATTAAAATCGCCGATTTTCATTAAATCATTCAGTGCTTTTTGATGTTGCCTAGCATCATATTCTTGGCGTAGCTTTTGCCCGTCTCGATAGCTGGCCGTTAGGTTGCTAATATCTGTTGGCTGTGTAAGTAGTGCTGCGTTGTTGATTGCCATTACCATAATAACTACTCCCTAAATAATGCCACCAGCCATCATGCCCAAATTAAGCAAATTACCCCAACCAGATGCCTTGGCGTTCGCACCACCCACAAGACCGTTAGCCCGAGCATTAGCAGCGTTAATTTGCGCATCGCCAACAGTTGCTGCGTTCTGAGCACCGAATGAGCCAAGATTAGTAGCGGTTTGTTGGCCAACGCCCGCTAAGTTTGCTAATTGGTTGTAAAGGCGGGCATCCTCAGTATTAAACATCGAATAATCTTGCGAGCGAGCACCGCCAAGCACGCCAAATAGGTTTTGCTTTTGCGCTTGGTCACGGGTCCATGCGTTATTGTATTCTTGGCTTGCTAAGTTGCTGTTGTATTCGTTAAGCGACTTTAAAGCTGCCCCTGATAGCAGACTGCCTTGAGCGGCTGCGCTTGATTGCAATTGATCCATGCCTTGCTGCTTGCGCCACAAATAACTTGGGTCAGTTGCAAAGTTATTAGGGTCTAAACCACCGGTTAAATTGCCTTGTAAGTAGTTATCTTCAATGCGCTGACCCCACACGTCGTTATAGTCTGGGCTGTTGCTCACATACCCTTGCAGCTTACCTAATGCGTCACGTCCAGCATTAAGCCAAGGCATCTGGTCTTGACGTGTTTGTTCGTACTGTTTTTGGCTAATATCAGCAGCGTACTTGCTGGCATCAGCTTGAATGTTGCCTGCCTTTTCAGCAGCTTTAGCACCACTTTTACCGGTTATGCCATTCCAAGCATCTTTTACAAATCCCATGCTGCACCTCTTTATAATTGGCAAAAATAAAGCCGCTCAAGCGGCTCAAAGTTGTTCTTAGTTAAAAATCTGTCTATCGGATGACTGTCACGGCTTGATATGCACCAGTAGTCAACACCCATCTGCCTTAGTTGCTCTTTAATGCCGTCAATAAATGCCTGGCTATTACCGCGATACTCAGGCTTAACCCATATCACATCGGTACTAGCATCAACAATGCCCTGATTACGCAGTGAGGGGCTTACAAACAGCAAAGCCACGCCTTTAGCTACATCACCATCAAACCACATAAACGGCTTTAGTACGCCCATCTCGTCAAGCTCAATGTAACGCCTAACAGGGATATCGACCGGCTGTGGCTCAAGGTGCAACATATCAAGCATCATTGCTGTGATATCGCCTTGATACTCTGCAAAGCTGACCTGTCTAATATCTTGCTTCATAATAATGTTCTAACAAGAGGGGTTATGAATAAAGCAAACAGCCCTAAAGCTACTGCTAGTATTGATATTCCAATGCAAAATCTAAGAAATGGAGTTATTAAACCTTCCATACTAAGGCCCTCCCTCGGGTGCAATTTAAACTTATCTCTGCTATACTTTTTCAAGATTTGCTCCTAAGTGCTGTTAGGTGTAAATACAAAAACCCCCACGTCCGGCCAGACTGGGGGTTTTGTTTTGGGTACAAAAAAGCCCAACTCATGGAGTCAGGCTTTGTTTTTTGGTTAAATTTTGGGCATAAAAAAAGCCCATTCCTGTTATGGACGGGCTTTATATATACTTCTCGATTCTGGTTAATTTATACCACTTAGCGTTCGGACAGTCAATAGGTTATTTAAGTAAACGTCACACCACTGACAATGATTGTCGCACCCTCACCGCTTGCTTGAATGCTCATGCCAGTTGTCAGCGTGTGATTGACCAGCTCAGGGCATGGATAACTTTCACCCTCTTGCAATGTGCGCTTCATTACCTGGCTTGTCGCATCTGCTACCGACTCTTGGGGCGTGTAGTTGATAATAACGGTAATGGCTGCATCTGTGGGATTATGCAGAGTTAGCCCCATTACCTGAGCGCTCAAACCTTCTGGCACTGTGTAAATTGGATTAATCTCTGCAGACAGCACTTGTGTTGGCACTAATGGCTTGCGTTTAATCATACGGTTAAATTCCAAATTTGCTGATCATATAATTGTTGTTCGATGGCTGATAGTTGAGCGTAAGGAGTATCAACTTTAGGCTCTTCATTTTGCATTACTAGCCCAACTTGGCTTATATCTTCATAATCATTGATACTCAGGTGGACTACTTCCGCTTGTGACGCATCATCTTGAGCGTGGATAAAGTCCATTGTGACTCTTGTTGTTGATGCCAAGTCAATCGCTTCTTGCGCTGCGTCAATCGTGCCACTACTAATCAACAGGTTGAGCAGACGGATAAACTCATTTAAGAACACAAGCCACTCACCAGCCACCATAAAGTTTGGCGTAACAAATGGCGATTGCGGCAATTTAAGCTGTTGCATCAACTTACCTCCAATTCTGCTCCAGTAATTACCAAATTAGCGGCGTCCGTCATCCGTATGCGATACGCCCTATTGCGACTAGCCCCCAATCTTGCCCAAAACGTGCGTTTTTTATGTTCACCACGTTTGCCAAGGCTTCGCCAGCGAGTATCAGACCAGCTCACCCCGTCATCATCTGACCACGAGAGCATTACCTGTGGGTCTGTTGTGTTGTCCATACCAGTAGCTTGCTGAGCAATTAAGGTTAACCGGTTGTGGCGTATCATACCTTTGGTGCGGCTTACTGCGTGAGTGGTGCGCTCTCTGACTTGCGGCAGCACTTCACCTGCTATCTCATCGCTCCCATTGTGAGATAAGCCCATCAACAGTACTTTGTTGTAGTGTGCAAATATGTGGCGGCCTTTATACATGGCGTGATATTCAGCCGGATGTCGCTCAAATCTGCCTTTTTTAAATATTGCACGCTCATGCCATAAGCCTGTGGCGCCATCGAACACCCATGTCTTATTGGCGTTAGGTATATTAAGAGCATAGAAGCTATGGCCGTTTTCTTGGTAAACATAAGCGCTAGCATCCGTTAAATCATAGCCGCTTAACTCTTTTTCTAAGGCATGGTTACTAATGCGCTGCACCTGATAACCTTGTGTCATCACAATCTGAGATGTGCCATTGGTTGTATTGCTCAGCCATGCAAGCGACCCGCCAAATTCTTGGATAGTCTTAGTTTGCACGCATCCGGCATTAATTGAAGTGCCTTGCATCGGGGCAAATGGCAGATCGCTATCGCCTGTTGAGTACCAAATCTCTGTAGACTCTTCACCAAAAACCCAAAGTTGTTTGTCGTGTGTTTTTAGAGCAGTGACGTTATCTGGGTTTGCTTCAGCTGTTGCAAAGCTAAGTGCATCAATTTTAGTTGATAGCACATCTGTCCAAAATATTTGCCCTGTGCCACGCCGGTTAAAAATAAAACGCTGTGATAGTGTGACAATATCGTCAGCGGGATATAGCAACTCTTCGCCATACTCGCCCCATTTATCACTGATAGTATCTAAGGTATAAATAGTATTTTCACTAATGAAGCAGGCATAATTATTATTTTCAGCAATAATTACTGACTTATTCCCGCCAATAAATACTTCTGGAATTGGTAAAAATCTATCATCCTCCAACTTGTAAACTTTGTGGCCGTAAATAGCATAAACGCTACCATCTGAAAGTGCAGTCATACCTCTGCATCTTGACTCAAAGCCACTGCCATACAGTGTTTTAATAGCTGGGGTTGATATTAATGCGCTTACTGTCTTTTCGCTACCTTGAGTCACTTCAGGGTAAAGATTAATGCACGATTGGCAGCCAATAACTGTATTGGGGTCTTTGTAAGCACCACCAACAATGGGCAGATTAATAACAGCCATAACGGTTATGTTTCCATGCTGATTTTGTGAATATTGGCTTGGCGTTTGACTGCTTGAGCACTGTCATAGCCCCATTGCGTCTATTAACTAGCGTAGCTGACGGCTCAACGCCATAATCAGGGGCTAAATCAATTGCCAGTGACAAGATAACTAAACGCTCTAAATTCTTAGGCCAGTCAATAGTTTCATGAATATCAAGAGGCAAACTGAGGCAATCAGGCACGCCAAGCAGGGGTTGCAGCTTAAACTCTGACAATATGCCGTTTAGTACATCCAAGGCCGCCAATGCGTCATCAGCAGGCACCTCCTCGCCTGTTGCATAAATGCCAAGCCTGGTAAGTGCTGCTCTGATAATCTCAGTTACTTTCATTTGATTACTCGCTATCTTGAGCCAATTTAATTAAAGCGTCTTTGCTGTCGCGGGACTTGAAGCTAACGCCACGCTGTCTAAGTAGTGCTTGTAGTTCGCTACTGGTCATTTCGTCATAACTAACCACGCCATCTTGATTGGCATCTTTTGCTGACTCATAGACTGCTAGTTTTTGTCGTAGTAGTTCAACTTCATCTTCAAGCTTTTCAATTTCACCATAAGCTGCGGCTAACAAATCATCATTACCCGCATTCACCGGCTCAGGCTCTGGTTTAACTTTATCGTGGGTCGTATAGCCTTGCTCGACTAATTTATCGTACTCATCTTGATTATGAGCAACGGCAAAATTGATCAAGTAGTCAAGGTAGAGCATTACGGGATATTGTCTAGGCATTGTATTTATCCTTATTTACATATATGAGCGCTTGCACTCACTACACGCACAAGGCGAATAGTAAGGATCAGCTTTTCATTCAGCTTCTTTAGCTAATTTTTGTTTTAAGGCAAAGCCGTACGGCATCCACATTTTTTCAAATGCGTTGTCATAAGCAATCTTTTCACCAATAGTTTGGTTGTAATTATTTGGATCAACACACGCCGATTCACCAGTAAATGTAAATCCATTTTTAACAGTAATCGTGCAATGCGTGATGGTGCCAGATAAGCGCTGATATTCAACGTTAGTTATTTCTGACTCTAAAAAATCTTTAGTAATGCGGTTCTGCTGTGTCATTGGTTTGCCTCAATTGTTAGTAGTAAAATCGGAAACGGGCAGCGATTGCCACCCGTCTCGTAACTCTAAATAACCAGACTATGCGTTAGGCGCCAAGATACGCGCTGCATGATTACCGCGAATAGCAGCGAAGCCATAAAGCACGTCAATACGAGTACCCTCGCTGTCGTTCTTGAAGTCACCACCAGTTTGCACACGTAGAGCCATGGTTGATGCGTTAAACGTATAACCCTCACAGCCTGCTAACACCTTAAGAGGTGCGAACGCTGCAGCAAACGCGTCTTTTTGGAAGCACAGCGCCTGTTCAATTAATGAATCGCTATCCATTACAAACGTAATTGCAGCAGATGCAGCAGGAGACTCTTTAACCGTAGCATTAGACTTAAGTTGTGACTCAATGGTTGAAGGCACAATCTCAGGATAGATTTTAAGCGTGGCAGTGGTACCGCCGGCCTTCACATCCTCTAAGACTACAAACTGCAATGGCACGTCATAGCTTTGATGCGTAATTGGGTGGATCTGATTAACACCAGCAATGGTAAATACTTCACCACGTTTGATGGTCTGACCACTTGTTAAGCCGCCAACTTCTAAAGTGCCGCCTTTTTGACCGGTACCATTTACAGTCATGCCAGTCTTGCCATGCGAGCCGGTTTGCTGACGATAAATGTGCTCCGACTCTACAAACTCAAAACCGCGGCTACGACCGATATAACCCTCTTTCCACTGCTTGGCAATCTCAGGAGTTGGGTTAAATAGAGTTCCCGCTGGGTCAACAATGCGGTTGGTCACACCAGATGACAGCAGCGACATACGGTCAGAATGTGGCGCTAATGCACGGTTTAACATCTGACGAGCGCGACCCCAAGCGGCGGTTGGGTGCACCTCTTGTGCTTGCATCAGTGTCATGTTGTTAACAGACACAATCGCACGCTGCAATAAGTCAGCATCAACAGTGGTTGCTAAAGAGTTGATAGCAGGCTTTAAGAAACGGTTTTTAAAGTCAGTTAACTTTAGAGTCATTTCGGCTGCGCCAAACTCAAGGCCAACATGCTTTTGAGTGTCAACCTTTAACAGTACAGACTTCTCTTGAGCGTTTTCGTTCGCATCAGTAGAGTTAAAGACGTGGCCGTCAGTAACGATAGGCGTTGGCGGAATGCGTACACGTACACTTTCACCGACTTTGTAGCCATCTTTATCTTTGTTAAATTCTTTCTCACGATTGCGGTTAATCGCTTTAATAAACTGCGACTCTTCGACCAGCATTGCTGCTGCTTCTTTTGCAATTACGTCATGAGTTAATAGTTTGTTGCTGGTGTTTTCGCTGTAATTAGCCATGTTCTACTTTCCTTTTTATAGACCCCGCGCAGCTAGAAAATCATCATCTGATTTGTCATAGTCGCTGCGTGCAATGGGTGCGTTACTTTTAGTGTGGTTTGGCGGACGTGGTGCCCGTGATTGTCGAATGTTTTTATTGCCAGGCGATTTGCGTGCTTTAATGCTCGCCTGGATTTCACCAAACTTGGCGTATTGAGCCTGTTCAGGTAGTGATGCGATTTCGTAGTACAAATCAGGACTTGCCGCTACTTCTTCCAGTAAGTCCATCAGCTCTTCGCCTTGGTACAACTGAGAAGGGTCAGCATTAATCGGCTTGTCTTGCATCAGTGTCGTTAGCTGCTCAAAATCTTGTTTAAACTTAGGATTGGCATCAAACCGCTGTTTAAACTGATTTGTGATCTCTTGCTCACGCTGCTGTTGCAGTTTCGCCACTTCACGCTGTTGTAGCTTTTGGTCAAACTTCCAGTCTTCTAGCTTCTCTTCATACTCGGATTGGGCCTTAAAATACTGGTCAAGACCCTCTTCGGTGTCTAAGTCAAAGTTTTCTACTGTGGGAGGTTGTGGCGCGCCGTCTGGGCTTACCGACTGTTTCGGCTCGCTCTTTTCTTGACGCAATCGCTCAAGCTCAGCTTCTGCCGCCTTTTTCTCAGCAACAAGCTGTTGAATTCGAGCTGCCGCGCCCTTTTTTGGCTTGGAGTCTGGCTCATCTTGAGCTTCATCTTCCACCTCGTCAGCCTCTGCTTGCTCAGGCTCTTGTGTTTCCACCTCTTCCTGTTCAGGCTCCTCTGACGTTGCTTGCACCTCTTCGGCTTCTTCATACGATTCAACCGTTAAATCGTCATCAACTACTGTGGTATCAAATGCCATCGTTCATCTCTCCATTTCCATTTAACGCTTGGTCAGCGAGGTCTACGTCACTAAACGCATCATCCCCACCCGTGACGTCGGTGGGTTGCGGATTAAACTCTTGTTCCATGCCCTGCATATCTTCCATGCCTTGCATCTGCTCTGGCATCTGCTCTGGCATCTGCATATCTTGAGGCATCGGCTGTTCTTCAGGCATTAAAAAACCCTGCTCAGTGGCAGGGTCTTGTGTGTAATCGTCGGTTTCTTGCCATTCAATAGGCGTATATTGCATCTCAGCCATTGCTTGCTGTAAATCAGCCGTTCTATCAAGGATTATCTGCAATACGCTACCGAATTGCTTAATCTCTTCTTGGTCTGTACGCCCTGATTCACGTATCTTGGCCACTTCAATATCAGACTCAGCTTTAAGCTGTACTTTAAGCATTTCAAGCTGTCTATCTTTATCTTTGTCTGCCAGCTCAGCTTGTGCTTGTTGCAAGGCTTGTTGCATTTGCTGCATTTGCTGTTGAATCTGTGCCATTTGCTGCTGTACTTCAGGTGGCAATTCTTGACCTTCACCTTCTTCCTGCAACTGTGGTGGTAATAGCAGTTTCAAGCGGTCAGCCAGTTTGTCAGCATCAGGGAAGTCAAACGCTCGCATGATTAAATCACCAGCAACTTGCATCAACTGCGGATAAGCACGCCCAAGCTCAATTAGCACTTCACGCGCTTCTTCTCTCTGCGTGTTGTAGTCAGCACCGGCAGCAATGCGAATGTCATACTTACCGACGGTCACATCGTTATACATGCCATTAATGCCAATTTGCGCGTTCTCAAGCTCTTTTTGGTACTTTTGAGCCGCTGGAGAATCAGCAGGCATATTGATGACAAGCGTCTTATACACGGTGTCATCTTGCGTTATACGAAGCACACGAGGCGTATCGTAGTAATGCGGTATCATTGACAAAATAACGCGTCCTGCGTGCTCGTATGAGCGTTTAAAGTTGTCCAAGAAGTGAAAGTTCGCTTGGTCACCTTGACGCTGCCTTGCCATGATTGCACGGCCACTGGTTTCATTACCTTGGTTACCTAGTGACGCATCAAAAATACCTGTGGTGGCTTTGATTTCCTCGCTTGCAGTCATTGCTTCGCGCATCAAATCAGGCGAACCCTGATAAGGTGCTGGCATAAAAGGCGGTGCTAACTGATGCCCCATCTCGTTAACTGAGTTGTACGGCAGATAATGCGTATTAGGATTGTTAGATTGCGCCCAATACTCTTCATAGCCCTCAATTGATTGGCCATCAGCCACCCAAGGTCTGTTACCTGCTTTTTGTAGCTGCTCAAGCTGTGCCGTGCGAGCGTAGTTGTAGAATATCTGCGGGTCTTTGGCTTCGTTGATTAACGACATCCAATAACGCTTGTTCTCAACCCACTGCTCGTCACCGATAACCAATATAATTGGGATATAGTCCGCTTTAATCTCAGTTTGCTCAAGTACAGCGTCACGCGAGCATTTGTACCACATGATGCGCTTTTTCTGAGTCGGTCTTTTATCAACGATAGTGACCGGCTCATTAAACTGCATTGACGCGGCAAACGTGATCAAGTCCGCTTTCTCAAGTCCCTCAAGTTCTGCCGCTGCATCGGGGGCCAGCTCAACTGACTTTAGGTCAGACTCTAAAGCGGTTTCGCCGTTATCAAACAAGTAAAGCGTGTCTTTGTCATACTCAACACGATAATACTCAGCAACAAATACAGTGTCTGACGTCTCCCAATCCGTCGAATCATCTTCATCAGCACTTACAGCTTCAAAGCCTGGGAATTGACGCTCAAACTCTGATTTGCTCATCCATTCGCCAGTTAAAGCTTCTGTGGCATCTGAGCCAACCGGACACTTAATCTCTGGTGACAAGTAAGTAGACTGCGGGTTCTCAATGCGCTTAATACGTATCTCTTGGTCAAAGCTGACTTCCGATGCGTACTCAGTAGTGATACGCCAAAAACCAAAGCCACCCATGACAGCACGCTCATAAGCCCAGTCTGTTGCTGTATCTGAGCGTGATGACTTCAAGATATACTCAAGCATGGCGTCCTGAATCTCAGCTTTGCCAACGTCGTCATTGCCAACTGGGATAGCATTAAGCGTCATCTTGTTAGCACGTAAAGCGTTAACTTGCTGCTTAACAAATAGCTTAATCTTGTTAATTGAGATGCAAGGACGGCCTTCTTCTTCACGCTGTCTGCGCGCTCTTTCATCCCATTGGGCTTCTTTGTTGACGCAAAACTCAATGTCCTCTAATGCTTTTTGGTACGTCTCGTACCAGTAGCCCTCAGCACGCTCTTTAAAATCTCGCATTGACTGCAAAATTTTATCGTCTTTTTTATTAGTCATTGCTTAATCTCTTATGATTGCCAGCCGCCACGTCGTTTTGGTGGTGGTGGTAAATTTGGTTTTCTGTCTGCGTCGTTTGTTAGCTTGTCTGCCACAATTGCTAGATAACGATAGTTGTCTGCTCCGTGACTGTATTCATCATGCACTGGACGGCTTGGCTCACCTGTGGCCTTGCTTACGTGCCTACGGTATCGCTTTAAACACTCAACAAGACGCATGACGCCAGGCGACTCTTTGTTGAAGTAAACTCTGGGGAATACTTCGCGCCCACGCCTAATCCCTGACTCTATATCCATGTTAGGAATAGCAATCACCTTGCGACCTAAAGCAAGCATGACTTCAGCATCAGACTTGCCTGACTGGTGGCGCTTAGCAAAGCCATCATGCGGCAGCCAATCACTGCCCCAGTTGTAGTTAAGTGGCTTAATATCACTCTCTACATAATCAACCAGGGTGCGTTGGTTATCTTCAATTGCATGAATAATGCGTATCTCAGATGCTACACGCTGAACAAAGGTTATAAACATTGAGTCATTGAAGCCCAAATCCCAAATAGTGTGAACCTTTAGCATTGGGTCATACTGCAAGCGAGTTACACGCCCTTTAGCTTCAGCATCTGCAATCTCGTTAAAGTAAATCGCGCCTTCGACGGCTGGCATACACTTACCTTCCCAAATATGCTCGTATTCAGCAGTTGGCAGGGTTGCCTTAGCGTGCAGTCTTTCATCGTTTAAGACAGCAGGGAACCATGGATTGTCATACCAGTTAACATCAATCGTGATTGTGTCGTCACGCTCAGCGTTAGCCATTTGATGAATAGGGTCGCTGTCTAGCTGCGGGTTATAAGTTACCCAAATCTCTGACCCCTCAACCCTGATTGTCGGCGTTAAAATCTTAAGGGATTTGTCAGTAATTGCCTGACCTTCTTCAATCCAGCAAATATCCACACCTTCAAATGACTTGATGCTATCGGCCGTCATATCGCTCAGACCGCTAAAGTAAATGCGCGTGCCATTCAGCCCTCGTATCTCGGTCTCAAGTACCTGATAAAAGCTATCCAAGCCCATGCCATTAATCTGGTCTTTAAGTAATTGGTGCACTGACTGCTTAATTGACTTCTGTACTTCACGCGTACATAAAATGCGTGTTGGCTTTTGAGTACCAATAAGCAATAGCTTTTTGGCTACTGACCAAGATTTGCCACTGCCACGGCCACCACGGGCAAATTTATAACGGCATGGCTTATCAAAGGCTTTAAACTTCTTCGGGAATGTGACTAATACATCATTCATATTTAACCGTTATGTTAGGGAACAGGTCAGCACCATCTTTACCAGTATGTTCAACCTTGTCTTTAAACATCCCTAAATGCTTACCCAACTGACTCCAAGCTTGCACACGTGCGCTATGGCTTGAGCCTTCACCTTGCCATTCCGCCTCAGTTAATAGCCCTCTGATCACATCATCTTGTGTTACTTGGCAACGCTCTGATAAGTTTGCCAGGCCCGCTTCGATAGCGGCAGCAATGGCAGGATGCTTTTTAAGCTCATTACCCTTTGGCTTTGCTGTCTTTGCGCTATAACCAGCTCTAATAGCTGCTTGGGTAGCGTTTGTATCAATCAGGTATTCTTCAACAAATCTTGCTTGCTTATCAGTAAGCTTTTTCGACTGTGACATGCTTACCTCCAAACAGTAGGCGTAAAAAAAGCCCTCACATTGCTGTAAGGGCTTTATAAAAATTTATTTGTTAAGTTTATTATTTCTTGAAGTCTTCCCCGAAGAATGACTTTGCATCTTCTTCTGATAGCTCGCTAACTGACAGAATTACAATTCCATCAGGTTTATAGCCTAGCTCAAATTGCGCTTCGGTTGCAATTGAACCTGAAACTGGCAATGTAATACCCTTAAAATTTTTTATTTTATAATGAAAACTTCTAAATTCATTTTCGCCATTTGTTCTAGCCATATATCCAACTAGAAAATGGCGATGACTTGGCTGATTGTTCTCAATAGCATGATCTGACATATAAACTCCATAATTGAATGCATTCAACTTATTAATGGGGTTTAAGGTCTTTTTATCAATACTTAATTCAAAAAAAGCGACTGATAATTAAATCAATCGCTATCTCATAACTTCGTGCCAATCTAGCACATTTATACTACTTACTGTCACAACTGTCAAGTCACTTTTAAAGCCTGCTCCTTACATATTTCTCCGCCTCTTCCAATAATCTTGCTGTCACTTGCGGATGCACTCTCTTCTTGTTTTTATCATGCCAGGATAGCGATGCCTGAGCTGGATATTCCAATGGAGTGAGATAGTAGCGAGATATTTGTCTTAGGCTCATATTGTTGATATAACGCCTCTTCAACACCTCAGCCAAAACCTTGTTGTGCCTTGCTAAATCACACACGATAGCAGACACTCGCATGGCCTCATCATCCGTGATATCTGGTGCGTAAGCGTCGCCAGTTCTAAAATCGGGATTATGGGCTCTCATGAGGTGATAAAGCGGTGATGAGTAGCTACCCCAATCATGCCTAGACCACTTTCCCCATTCTTCTAAAATATCAATCATAAACCCTCGAAAGTCAATTAAAGTCTATCATCCTTGCTTGCTTGCTCTACTGCCTTTTTTCTGATCAGCTTATTGCGCTCCGCTGTCGGCACCCCAATTGAGTTCATTTGCACCGTGTACTCAGTGCCGTTCACATCCACTACTGCTACGATTTGACCGCGTATGTCGCTTAAGATTCTAATTGGATAGTCCATCGTTAAATCTCCCTAACTTCAATCCCATGTATCGCAAGCATCATGTGACGCTTCATCTTGTAAACCGTGCTTTCTTTGGTCGCTACCGACTTCACATCTTCAACAACTCGCTCACCCGTTTCCATGTCTGTATAAGCAAAGTCTGCAAAATAACGTAAATCCGGCTTGGCTCGCTTATCGCTACTAAACTTCACACCTTTGACTAAGCTAAACTTTGGCTGAACTTCTAGGTCTTTAATCTTCCCTGCTCTCTCAAGCAGTTTTAACTCTTGGTATCGCCTGGCTTCTTTTTGGCTGTCAAACTTAATGCCGTTTAGCACCTTTGGTTTATTTCTGTACTTCTTCACCAAACCCCCCTTATTTGAGTTCTAACGTGCTTTAAAATTCCTTTGGCTACCCTTGCTCATATTTTGAGTTTCTGATTAAATTTGAGCTACTCACGCTCTTTTAGTTGCCTATTTGATTAGTTATCCTGCCTAACTTCTCTAATAACCTGCTCATAAGCCTGGCGCGTTAACTCTTCGCTTGATAAGTCTGAGTAAGTGACTTTTACCTTATTGGCTCCTAGCCATTCGGACTTCTTGACTACCTTGCCGGTACCGATGTGTTTTTTCACGATGACTCCTTCAGAAAACATATCCAATGCGTATTGGCCCGCTTACCGCTGATATGACCAACAACTGGCTTTTGGTCTGTAAGTTTTAAAATTTCGCTTACTTTGATTTGTGTCTCGTTCCACTTGAAAATCAAAGTTCCATTGGGCTTCAGCACTCTAAAACATTCAGCAAATCCATCTCGAATCATGCTTGGCCAATTTTCATCTAGCTTTCCATACTTCTTAGCCATCCATGAATCAGGTCCTGCTTTACGCAAGTGAGGCGGATCAAACACAACCATGTAAAACGACTCATCATCAAACTTTAAGTTGGTAAAATCCATTATCATGTCTGGCTCAATAACCAGTTCTCGGCCGTCACAAAGAATATGATTTTCTTTTCGTTTGTCTGTAAATACGGCCCTGTTATCTTGCTTATCAAACCAGAACATTCGGCTGCCACAGCAAGGGTCTAATATCTTTTTCATGCCGTTTCTCTCCGCTTCCCTAACATTCTTGCTTTTAGTTTTTCCCAGTCTTGAGCTACTGGACTATCATCATTTAGGCGGGCAGGTTTAGGTGCTTCAATACGATGGGTTTTGGGTATCTCAAAATTAGCCCCATTCTTGTGTTCGATAATCACCTGCTCATAGACCGTGGCAAAGTATTTAATAAATCCGTTACCAGCACTCGCTAATTTGCCCCACCCGATGCGATTTGCAGTTTCTAGTACAGTTGGGTGTCTCCAGTCTCTTTCGACGTCTCCGCGCATTCCTGCGCATCTACAGGCTGTTTCAAATGCGGTTTGTGTGTCTAGGTATTCACTTTGCTTGCCAGCTCTCGCTAACTCTAAAAAATCAGCTGGTGCTGTTGGTGGCCATGAAAGACTTAACGACTTACGCTTAGCTTGGTTGAACTCGTCTTGTGTCATGCCTAGGTCGGTTAATGCGATATACCAGACGGTCAGTGTGTCAACGCCCCAATCCTCATCTTTTATCTTTGATCTAAACAACTTTTTCCACCCTGCAAACAAACTGGCTATCTGCTGCTTAGAAAGGCACGTTTGCGAATTCGTCTGGGTACTGCTTTGCAAGGTCTCTGGCAAGGTTTTCTGCGTAGATGTCTGCGCTTGATTTTTTTGGCTGTTCGTTAGCTGGGTTGTTAGCTGGTTGATTGTTTGCATGATTGTTCCCCGTGCTCTGAGTCTTATTCTGAATATTGATGTACCAGTCTGATTTAAAACCTTTCCAATCCCGTGTTATCCACTCAGTGATTATCTGATCCAGTGAATGACCGGTTGCTTGCTTCGCTTTTTCCAGTTGACTGAAAATCACATTCCAAGCTGTTTGGGTATTCGACGTTTTTTTGATTTTTCTGTGACTGAGTAAATCACTCCAAACCTGATCTGAAACTTCATCTGGTTTTCGTGGCTTGAAAACCTGCGAATCTTTTTTTTGTTTATTTTTTTTATCTTTATTTATATCTATTTCTTTAATATCTATTTCTTTATAAGGGTGGCGCTTTTCGCCACTGGTGGCAGTGGCGTTTTCCGCCACTACTTCGGGGCACTTTTCGCCAGTGGTGGCGTTTTCCGCCACTACCTGACTAGGGGCGTTTTTCGCCAGTAGTTTTTTACTGCCGCGCCAGTGTTCACAGTGATGATTTATTGAATATTGAGTGACTTTGCCCTGCTCTTTTTCAGCAAGTATTAATCCACTTTCTATCGCTTCATTGACGTATTTATAGACGGTTTTATCTCGGTTAATGCCAAGAACTCGCATAAAGGTTTTGGTGGGTATAGGCGCTTTTTTGCGCTTACCACCAGTTAATTTGTCGGACATACCCTCTGTATAACGCCAAACCGTCATAACCACCCAAGCGGCATTCCCAGACAACACTGTTCCAACAATGCTATCTATAATTTCATTTGGTGCTTGGAAGTAGTTAGCCATTCTTAAATCCTGTTTATCTTGTAAATAACTCATTACGCACCTCTCGACCATGCAAATGGCAACTGGTCACACATCCACAGATGCCTGATATTTGCGACATTCACAATGTCACTATTAGGTGGATATATCTCTACTGCCCACTTACCCCCATAGCCAATTGAATTTTTAATAGTCATTAATTCGTCCCAAGAAATTGAGTCTTTCCAATCACCTTTGGCGTTACGCTTGGTTCGATTGACGCTAATTCGCGTTGTCTCAGTTTCATCAAATACTTGAACTAAAAAATCACTATTCAAATAAACTTTTGTTGGCAGTGGGTTAGATTGAGGCCATTCTGATTTAGAGACCTCTTTAAATTCAACTTGTCTAACAAAGTCTTTATTTACTTGATAATCGTTTTTGCTCATGGTTAAATATCCTTGTTAGTTACTTTTTGATGGTTAATTAACACGCCTCTGATAATTCGCAGTTATCAGAGGTTTTTTAATTTGTAGGTCGTGACATTCGTGCCGATCTTCTCGTTCCAGTTTCTTGAAGTGTTTATCTGATAACCCTCTTTTCTAAGAGCCGCTACCATATCGGACACACGCTTACGGTTGGCTTTATCAAGATGACCTATGCTCACGTAGTCGAATAAGAGCAAATGGCGCAGTAAGCCTCTTAATCTTGGTGATACCTTCAAAACTTCTTTAGCTACCCAATCCTTGCGTTGATTAATGCGCTTTGGTGTCATAAAGACACGTCTATTTCGTGGCTCAGGCTTTTTAAGCGGCTTAACACTGGGTGGTTTAACTGCATAATTACGTGCGCCAATATATTTGTATGCGCTAAGATCATCAGTTGGAATGAATCCCAATACAGCCATTCGCTTTGTCACATAGTCTTTGTTTCTAATTGGGTCAAACCTACTTGCAAGTATCTTCTGATCAACCTTCCACGTTTCTCGCTCGCCGAGATTTAGTCGAATAATGCGGTCAACCTTAGCTTCCAGCGGATGGGTGATTTTCATAGCCATTACTTCTTATCTCCACCGCTAAAAATAATGTCGATAAAATCAGGGCTGTTTACGCTCGTGCGTAGCATTGTTGCCATTGCCTGGGCCATGTCTCTATCACAAAAAACAGCGTCTATATCAACAAGCTTGATGCCTAAAAACGCACAAATAATCGCAAATAGCTCTAAATCACCCTGTTTATCATCACTGCCAACAAGGCGGCTAATCTTAGCTGTGCTTACGCCTGTAGCCGCAGCTGTAGCGCATTGCGTCTTGTCTGTAAGCCGCTGTAATAAAAAAGCGTAGTTGTTGCGTGCTATTTCACGCGTGGGGTCTGATAATAAATGTATCGGGGTATGGCACATAGTTAAGCCTCCTCTGGGGCAAATAGGTTGTATTCACTAATATGTTTAACTTCATCAAGGCTTTTAGGCATAAATATTTCTGGATAAGCAATTTTTGCATCCTTGGATATGCCTCTTGTTAACCAGTTATGTACGGTGGTGTAGTTATATCCAAGGCTGTTAGATACAGCTTTAACTCCGCCAAGTTTTTGAATCAGCTCTTTGTCTTTCATGATTCCTCCGAATGAATTTAGATATATTGCAATAATACACACAGTGTGAAATATATTCAAGCTTTTGTTTTCATGGTGTGCAACATTTAATTCCACACGCCGTGTAAAATATTCATAGACATGATTGAGGTGATATATGCACGACAGTATGAAGCGCCTATTGATGGCTGCAGGCACAGATAAGAAGTCGAAGATTGCACGCGACTTGAATGTAGGGCCGTCAACAGTAACCAACTGGACCAAAAGAGGTGTCTCTAAAGAAGGGGCATTGGCAGCAGCTGAGCTCTATAAAACAGATGCAAATTTCCTACTAACTGGAGTAACGCCGGATAGAAGCAAGAAGGATAATTTGGACTGCACAGAAAGTACGATTCCTTCCTTATATCCAGATGGAGACAATTTCAAAATTCTACCGATGGATAAGATGCGTCGCGTTCCCGTTCTAAACTATGTCCAGGCCGGTGAGTTTTGCGAGTATTTTGATGATGCTATTGCTGATATGTTTGAAGTCATCATAGGTGATTATCCACCCCATGTTCACTGGGTAATCATTGAAGGCTTGAGCATGACGCCTGACTTCAATCCAGGTGATCTCATCTTGGTCGACCCAGATACTCAGCCTTCGCCTGGTGATTATGTCGTTGCTAAAAAGGCAGGTGAAAATGCCGTAACGTTTAAAAAGTGGCGACCACGTGGGTTTGATGATGACGGCGTTGAGTACTGTGAGCTGGTACCTCTAAACCCTGACTTCCCTATCATTGATAGCAGACATACTCCGTTCACAATTTGCGGTGTCGCTGTTGAGCGTAAACATAAGTTGAGGTAAGCAATGATCAAGTTTTTTGTGCTTTTGATCAGTATGGGGGTTAGCTCAGCTAGCTTTGGCTATTCAGAAATTGATGATGAATTGCTATCTCGCAATTTGGTGGATGATAACTATGTATATACGAATATATCTGGATTAGCTAATTATTTTAGAGAAAGTGCAAATGAAATTGCTATGTCATTGCCACTTCAACTGAACTCCTATATACAGCTTGAAGGAGTGGCGCTAACGCCCAGATTCGCCCAATATATATACAGGTACGCCCCCTCAGTAACAAATGAGGATTTATCGAATGCTAAGAGAGATCTACTAAGCAACGAGAATTTGAATATTATGTGTTCAGAATCTCATTATCCTTACAAGTTTAAAACTGCAAATGATTTTGAAACCAGTTTTTTTTATAAAACTTCAACTAATGAAAAAGTTGCTGAAGTAGTCCTTACTAATAAAACTTGTAGTGATGCAAAAAAAATACAAATAATTTTTGATAAATATTTTTACTAAAACCAGAAAAGAAAATAGAGAAAAATGACAAAGAAATATTTCAGTATTGTTTTTGGACTTACAGCCATGATTGGCTGTAGCGACCCCAATAGCAAACCAGAATACGGCGATGAATCGGGATTGCCGAAAAACTGCCGGGCATACATTCAAGAAAGCGTCAATGCTTGGCGTAATGGCGTTCATAGCACTGAAGATACGATGGATGCTATTGAGCGTAACTGTGGGGTGTATGGGGATTTGTGGGGTGAGTAATTTGAATCTAATGGACGGCTATATTAATAATTTGAATACAAAACTGCTTGATAAGCATTGTGCAGATATGAAAGTGGCGAGCCATGTGAATGTTTACAGGGTGGTAGTGCTTATGGGAAGAGTGTTTGTAATAGGTAACTTATATGAACAATAGAGTTATAAAAATCTTGGATATGAGTGCTTATCGAAATTTTAAGGGGTGGGTAACTGAAACCAATAATGTAAACCCTGTTTTTGTAGCCAGCTTCGCTCATCCTTTAGAGAATTCGCTTATAGATATGTATGCAAAGCTATATTCTTTTGTTGGTAATAATAGATCTGTATTTAATGAAATCTTAGGATATTTAATGGCTGATGCTTTGGGACTACCACAGCCAAAACATGCTTGTATAGCTTTATTACCCACTGATAAACTTAAAAATAATCTATATTTTAAGCTTGTAGACCCAAACTTAGAAAAAGAAATTTTTAGTTCAGAAGTGTTCCCTGTTTTTTGTACTTCTAAAATAAATCCATCTCAAACTGCGCTTCAATATCATGGAATTGCTCAGGCTGTTGCTAAAGAACTTGCAAAGTGGCCTCGGTATAGTGAAGCCTTAGCTTTGGATAATACTATCTGTCATATAGATAGACATATGAATAACATACTTAGAACAGGAGTTAATAAGTATCATCTAATAGATAATGGTATTCTAATTGATATTAATGGATGGAGTGTTAATGAACTTAATCCCAACTCCTATTTTATTAATAAGCTTTTAGATATATCCAAACAGCTCATGTCACCTAAACAATACAATTCAATCAAACAAGAAGCCGTTATGGCTTGTGATGATCATTATATAGCTTTAGAGAAAATTACAGAGGAGTTAAAGTTTTGGATAAATGCTTTGTATGGACAGCATCAAAGTGATTATAATAAGTTTTTAGATTTTTTAGATCAAAGAGCAAATAATGCAACCGGACTTCTTACTTCAAGATTACAGATGTTGATATGAAAACAGCTTGGGAAAGTCTTATTTTAGAAAGTAATTCCAACTCTAAAGAGCTTATAACTGGAGAGTGGTTTACTGTTCGTTTTATTCCGGATATTGTTGCTAATGAAGTTTTTAATATTGGGGTAGTTTTTATTGACCAAGATAACCAATTTCATTACAAATTAATTCCAAACGCTAATGCTTTTAGGTGTCTATTTGGAGAGCGCGGTGAAGCTAACATAAATTTTTTGCTTAGAGTTGTTGATGAGTTTTTAAAAAATAATAGCTACTTCCTTACTCCTTCACCGCATATAAAATATTCAAATCGTCAAACCGCTCAAGGTACGAGTATCGAAGAAATTTTAAATGATTTGTTTGATTCAATGGTCTCATTAATTTGCAAAAAGAATGAAGATGAAACTGAAACAATAAACTCCACAATGAGCACTAAGGACTTAAGAAGAACTGTATTTGGCTTAATGAAGAAAAAATATCCTAAATTTTATAATAAGGCGTTGGTTGATAAGCCTATAAAAATACGAAATCCTAATACTGATAAGTCTATGATAGTTGATATGCCTATTCATTATTATCACGGTATTAACAATATTAGAGAGGAATACTACGGCACTATAGTTTCTGCTGCATACATCAGTGATGTTCATAGAATCCATAATATTAACTATTTAGGTGTAACTAATGTAATGAATTGCTTAGAACTTTTAGGTAAAGAAATTAAAGCCGCTTTAATTGTGTATCTTCCCCCAGTAGATGACTTAAAATTCACTGAACAAATACGAGATCAAACTGAGAGAGAACTAGATAAGTGCTTATATGGCTTGAGACAAATGGAGAAAGAAGGTTATCAGTTAAAGTTAGAGGTAGAAGATTCCACTGAGTCTTGCTTTCACAAGGCTATAGAGTTCATTAGCTAACATTAGCTATTTATTAACCTTAACAACTAATAGTCATTTAAGAATAAACAAAAAACATACGTCTACCGCCTTTCCGGCGGTTTTTTATTACCAAAAAAATACCTATCAACTCAAATAAGCCGATAGGTAGCAAAGTACTCTTAAACCACTGTTTTACATCTTACACAGTAAGCATCCGACCAACC
>NZ_DGDC01000018.1 GCF_002385225.1 Psychrobacter sp. UBA3962
CGAGTTAAGTTTGCTATTGAGGCCAACCAGGACGACAAACTGTCATACAGTGCAACAGAGCGAGCCAAGACGGACGCTAAAATGCTAGATGACCACATGCTCATGCTATTTAATCCAAGTGAAAACGGGGATTTAACGGTATCAAGTAACCATAACTTCGTTGTCGCCTTTTTAAAACAATTAGGCGATACAGAGGCGGCCCAATACACAACAAAGGACGGTAAGCCAACTCAAGCATTGGTGGCACGCATGAAAGCCGCTATTTTTAGCAAGGCCTACAATGACGAGCGATTAACAGAAATGATGGCCGACGATGCAAAGCCAGAACTACAAAACGTACTAAACGCCTTGAGCGTGGCCGCGCCTAAGTTCATTGAGGCACAAGCCATAAGCCGTGGCAACGTCCAAGATATATCTAGTGGCATTGTAGATAGTATCGAAAAGGGCCTTGATGACGAGGTTACAAACGCAATCATTGACGCAGCTAACGTGGTTATGAGTGCTAAGGACAACAACCAAGATGTTGCAGAGTATGTTAAACAAATGGGCTTGTTTAGTGATTTGGCAGAAGGTGTGGCCGAAATAGCCGTGTTTATTGCTACAAACAACCGTAGTGCAAAAAAGATGGGATTATTTTTTAAAGCCATGGCCGAATTTTGTGAAAAAGAGTCTCAACACGGCCTCGCTGATGATTTATTTGGTTCGCCACCTGTTAGTACCAAAGACGCTGCTAACTATGCAGTTGATAAGGTTCAAAGTATTTACGGTAACGACAAAGGGTTAGATATGTTCGACTCAATGACACTAACACCGCTTGAAAAACTTAAAAAGATTAAAGAGCTTAAATCAGCCGTATCAGACGCCAAAACATTAGGCAATTTGCAAAAGCTACAAGCGCTTAAAAAGATTATGCAGTTGCGTAAGGATTTAGGCCTAGTAAGCAATAAAGAAAACGAAACTGATTACCTTGGCGAAGAGGTTAAAAGCCTTAGCGACAAAGTATCAGAAAGCAGCTTTGACCCACTGGGGTTTGATAGTGACTTTGCAAAAGAGCTGGCTGGCAAGATTGAAGAGGCAGATAGATCGGATCTTGTGCAGACTTTTAAAGACACGCTTGAGCGTTACCTTGACTTACTGGTGTCTTTAGCTATTGAGAGTTTGCAGAAAACTAAAGCGGTAGTTTAGCTATGAAAAAAAATACAAACAAGCCGGCGGATAATGCAAGCAAGCCCAAGAAAAGCGTCGTAGTAGGATCGGGCGTGCCTTGGATGCACAAAGGTTTAAATCAGCGACTTATCGCCAAGATACGACCGGTATCAGAGGATAACTTGGAAGGTGGCCAGGGCAAACAGACCTACAACCCCATTGAAGGTAATACCATTATTGCTGCGCTATTTGAAGATGGTGAGTTTACAGTTGAGGCCCAGTATTCAACTCCGTTTGAAACATCGAACCCAGAAGGGCGGATGCCTACCATGATGGGGATGCTTCAATCAGGCGAGCTACCCGCGTCAATGTATAGTTATTTCAACCTGGATGCAGAAACAGCGGATGACAGCGCGGTTAAGGGCGTTGTCGGTGACGCTGCTGATAAGCTGGCTGGGTTAAAAGATAAGTCCACGTTCACTAAGATCAATAGCCGTCAAGTCTATACTTCTTCAAGCTCGGTGCGCATTAGTGGGACGCTTGTTTTTCAGGCGTGGATTGATGCAGCCTCCGAAGTTGAGCGTGCATTAAATGTATTGCAGCAATACGCATCACCTAGAAAATTGTCAGATGCGTCGTTAGTAGTGGGCGCGCTTAGTGAGGGTGTTGACGGTATGTTTGCATCGACCATACCTTCGCTTGTGCAGTTTCAATATGCTGGTAAAACATACAAGCCTATGTTTATTGAAAGCTTATCAGCGCCTATTACAGCACCGATGAATAAAAACGGTGACAGAATCGCGATCAAGGTTCAAATAACATTGCTATCCCTAACCGCCTGGGATAAATACGATATAGCAAATCTAAGAGCATCATCTAACGGAGGTAAGAAATGACAGACGTTGCAGTAATGCAGTTACAGTTACTTGAGCATGTCGTACCAATTCCTGATCTTACGATCGGACAAGCTATGGATATCGCCAAGATACCAGAGCGCTTTAACGAGAAGCGTATCAGTGCGTTAATTACCCTGCTAACCGGCTATCAGGGCTTAGCGGATCAGTTAACAGTACAAGAGCGTTATTACTTTTTATTAAACCAACAAGCTTTATCCCAAAACAAGTATTCAGCTGAAAGCAATTTAAGCGAGTACGTGGTTGAAACAGTGGAGTCTATGGTACCAAAGGAGCATTTAGACGAAACAACGGGTATAGGCGTACAACATATTAGAGGTGCTCATGTCTGCTTACTTGAAGCAATTTGTGAAAACTTGTTTGATTGGACTTGTGGTCTTATGGCTTGCCAGCTTTTTGGTAATCTTAGCAGCATTGTGGGTGGTGATATGGTTTGGGACAAGCTAGACATAAGCTTAACCCAAAACGAGCTGAGTAAACAAATCCTAGCTAGAGCTGAAACCCTTAGCAATCTTAGCGAGTTTGATTTTAACAACCTGGCCGAATTGTTTGACACGCTCATACTCAACTTATCGCATTATGTTTTTACAAGCATTGACAACAAAGGTATTACGGTAATTGGGGAGGTAGCTGGCGAATACATGCCAGCACGATTTCAAGCCCTTTTTGAGTTACGAGGGCACGCGAGACAGCTTGCAAGATATATTGTTGAGTGACGTGGTTCTCTTAATGGAACATGGCCAAACGAGTATGTTTGAGGCGCTTAAAATGAGCCTTAACTTCGTTGAGTTATACGAAAGATCAGCTGCTTTTGATTATCGTTCTAAGGTGATTGAAAGGGATAGCACAGCACAAATGGGGCTATATAAGAGGCTGGACGCTATTATCAAGATTTTAACAGCACGTCGGTAACTTAAGTGCTTGAGAGTATTAAAAGGGGTGGAGGGTGCAACATAATATTGATACTGCAAAGCTTACTATCGGGCTGATTGCCAGCTCGGTAGCAAGTATATTTAGTGCGTCTGCTAGTGCAGTGGCTATTACGGATCAACTTAATCAAACGCATACTTTTTTATACCTCAATCTCCCTATTTGGGTGTTCTTTTTTACTGTTTTATTGTTGAGTATGCTTGGTTCAGCAGCATCTTTGCTTACTGATATTTATACAAGTGATATGGAGCAGCGACCTTCTGTATTTGAGCAGATATTTCATCTTGCTGGCGGGTTTTTTAGTGGAATTATTGGAGCATTTGTTTTATTACCAGCGCTTACCGACGCTGCAAGCCCACCGATTGAAGTTATGCTGATGACAGCGTTGGCTATGTCATTTTCAGGTGTGGTACTTATCAACAACCTAGGTGACTTAAAGCGTGATAAAGAACTCCAAGACTCAGTACGTAAGCTATTAATTAGTAGAGTGTCATGGCTGGCCAACATCTTCACTAAAGGAAATGGGGATAGGTAAAAATGGAACATCCAATCATCATCAACCTGCAATTTATTAACAATATGACACCGTACCTTGGATTGTTTATGTGTGCAGTCGTTATGTTTAGCGGCAGATATTGCACCAACCGTAAATCAACTTCGACGTTGATAGTGCTTTATGCATTCATATGGTTGGGGCTTTTATGGGCTGATGTTGGTAGTACGGTGTTTGTGCCTTCAAGACATACGATTTTAGCAAGAGTGCTGCTTGTCTTATCAATGGCTGTGTTGATGTTAGATATAGCGGGCAGTACTAAAAGGATTAGTAAGCTTAAAAGCAAGATAAGAGAATTTAAAGAAAATGACAGCAAAAATTAGAGAAAATATCAAGAGATTGCAAGTGCAGGCTGGTGCCAAAGTCGATGGATTATGGGGCCTGAACTCGCAAAAAGCTTTGACTGATTCTGGCAAGCGACTTGGCTATGAGCCGGGCAAACTTGCTAAACACTTTGGGCCACTCAAACAGTCCCAAGTTAATGGATTTGATAGTATTTTAGAGGCTTGCAACCAATACGGCGGCAATGCTATTAATCCGCTTTATTTTGCTTATATGCTAGCTACTACCTGGCATGAAACAGCAAGAACCATGAGGCCCATCGAAGAATACGGCAAAGGCCGTGGTAGGCCTTATGGTAGTCGTATTGATATCCATGGCGGCAGGTACTCTGATTTACTTCCAATTTACTATGGCCGTGGTTATGTGCAGCTAACCTGGTTAACAAACTATGTCTTGATGCGCAGGTTACTAGGCGTTGATTTTGTGAATAAGCCGGAACTGGCACTAGACCCAAAACATGCAGCAGATATTATGATCGTTGGTATGCTGGAAGGTCGTTTCACTGGCAAATCACTATCAAGATACATAAGATATGGCTCGTTTGAGCAGTTTAAAAACGCTCGTCGAGTCATTAACGGCACTGATAAAGATACACTGATAGCAGGGTACGCAATCCAATTTTTAGACTGCCTGACAATGCAGTAGCTTTGTGTTAATGGGGTCGCAATGCCTATAGGTATTGCGACCCTTTTTATATTAGGAACATAGCGCACCATGAGAAATGCTATCTGCAACAATATTACATATTCATCATATATTAGGAAATTATTTTTATGACTATTGATATTGACCGCTTGGTACCGCTTCAAACAGCCCTAAAGAAATTACATTCAGCAACTAGCGTAGAAGATAAGCTAGAAGCATCGACCCTTGTTCGTAATGAGCTTGTTAAGCTTGGCGTGTTAAGTGATATCGACGACACAAGCAGCCCAAAAGATAATAGAGCCAGTATAGGTGCGGCTTATGAGGTCATTACATCATGGGACATTAAAAAAGCGGATAATAAATTTCAAGAGTTACTCGAAAAAAACAACAGTGATCATAAAAAATCCGCAATGCATTTTTTTAAGAAATACCTATCTGGTAGGGCGGTTAAGACGACTCTTGGATTGGTTATTTTGAACAGCAAATCTAAAAATAAAATGACATGGCAGGCCAAACGTGAGCCAATTGCTTTAGCTACACCTCGTATTCCACAAATTCTACTAGAAGGAAAAATAGGCGCAAGAGAGCCTGCTAATAAAGAGCGTTCAGACAGCTTTATAGCTTTCTATGAGTTTAGCAAAATCATTACAGTAGCAAGCAAAGATTACCATGCAAGAATCAAAGTAGCAGAAAGGGAGATGGGTGACCACGCTGCATACAATTTGACTTCAAGGCAGCTAGACGGAATGTATAACGAAGAAAACCCGTCACACCTTCCACATTGGCTGAACAAGTCTGATTTAGATAATCAGCCCAGCTTGAGGCGTTGTGACGAGCTTTTAACTATTACATCACACAGTAATAATGATGTCAACGAAAGCACAGCTTTTGACGATGTTTCATATGCTGAGAATGTTGGCAGTAATACAGCATATGAAATTTTACTAGATACGCTAGAAGTGCAAGAATTAGAACCTTCTAATTCTGAGTATAGCGACAACCCAAATGATGATAACTATAGGTATGCTGATACGGGTTATATTGCCGGCTCAAAAAAAGAGCTGGCAAGTAATCGCATAAAACAGTTAGCCAAAGATGGGGTGGCTGTAAGAGTTAAAGACATAGATTGGTCGGAAATTGAAACTGATGCACTGCTTGCTGAGTCCCTAATTAAAAAATCAAATATTATGGGTCAAATTGACTACAATGAGTTAAAAGATAATGGTATTGAGCCTGGTACTGCTTTTTTAATTCAAAAGGTGTTGGCATCTGTGGCAACACAGCCTCATTGGGACTTAGTTGAATTTGCTAAAAATTCTTATGCTGGTCGTAGAAACATAAGCTACAATCAAGATCAATTACTTGTATTTGCAAGATTAACAGATGAGCTTGGCGCAGCTCAGCAAAAGCAGATGATGCGTAAAGCTTATGTGGCAGGTATTGATACGTTAAAAGCGCGCATTAGTAAGTGTGTCACACCTCGTGATTTGTACAATGAACTTGTGGCTATCGCAGGTGAACTTGGTGGCTCAATGCTTAGTTCGGACGTCGCAGATAAATATAAAACGTTGTCCGCAGAGCAAGATGCATTAAGAACTGAGATGGAAGTGGAGAGTGAGGCGTTATACAAAGAAGCGATTGCTGGGCTTGCTGCAAGGGCCAAGGAAGAGGGTATAAACCCAATTGAATATAATATACAAAAGTGGGTAATGAGCTGGGCTACAGAAAAATACCCCGAACGCCAGTTTAGTGGGAGCTACATTGGCAAAGGCATTGTAGATACAAATAAGTTTAAAAAGTGGAAAGAGTACAATATTGCTTTAAAAGCTATCAATGCAATAGGGGCATTTGAGACATTAACTACAAATAGGAACATTCAGCAATGGGTTGCTCTTGGTGAGAGATTTTGGGCAATTATTGAGCGTACGTCATCAGCCTTTGTTAAACACCTAAATCTAGCCATAGATGGTAAATATAACGACTGGGGGCTGACTATTACAGATAGCAGCAAGACTGGAAGTGGTGGCAAAAAAGGTAAGAAAAAAACAACCTTTGAATTAATTGTTGCTGAACAAATTGAGCGTAAGGGCGGGAAAGAAGTTGTCATCAACTCTACCAAAGAGCTTAAAGATGAATTTGGCTTCAGAGATATTCAATCAGGAGATTGGATTTTAAAAGAAAAGTCTAGTGCTGAATTTCATGTTAAAAATACGGCAGCAGCCATGTTTGATTTGTCAGATATTATCGGTATTGACCATAAAGCACTTGGGTTTAACGGCAGGTTGGCAATGGCTTTTGGAGCGCGTGGTAGAGGAGGAGCGCTTGCTCATTATGAGCCAGTTCAGCGCGTTATTAACTTAACCAAAATGCGTGGTGGTGGCTCGCTTGGCCATGAATGGTTTCATGCTATCGATAACATTTTAGGTGAAGTGCTAGGTAATGAAGAGGCTGTTGGAGCGAGTAAATTTTTAACAGAAAATCCAAGCCTTGCTAAGAACCCTAAAATCTCAAATGCCTTTAGAGATTTGCAGGATGCTATGTTTATTGGGGATACCTATACACCTGAAGTATTTAAGCTTACAGAAAAAGATATTGAGCTGGCAAAATTAAATATCAATCCCGATAAGCTTAATAGGACGACAAAAGCAATCTTAGATGCCGGCAATGCCAGCGGCGCAGTAAGAGCGATTGACGATATGTATGGCAGAACAAATAGAAGCCGCCGTAGCAAACGGCATACAGCATGGCGAAAAGTGGCGGCTGCATATTATAATCAAGATAAGGCAGAAGAAGCCGTCATTCTTGAAACTGGTCCTATATCGTCTAAATTTAAAGCAAATTCAGTATCTCTTGATGGAACACGCGCCAAGCCGTATTGGTCTACAACAATTGAAATGGCGGCAAGGGCGTTTCAGGCGTATCTTGAGGATAGTTTAGAGGCGCAAGGACGCCGTAATGACTACTTAAGCTACGGCGCTAACAATGATTTATACGATAGCGCCCATAAGGCTTATCCTGAGGGTGACGAGCGTAGGCGAATTAATGCGGCATTTGATAAGCTGTTTAAAGTAATCAAAGATGAGAAGGTGTTTGAAAATGCGTCAGCTGATGAAGCTTTGATGGACTCTATTTTTGGCATGCAGCTAAGTAATAATTTAGCGTTAGATCATTTGATTCGGTGGTAGCTTTAATTACGAAATAGGATCTTCATTTATGCGGAGTGAGTTTTGGTGAAGAAACTCACTCCTTTTGCAAAAGCTAAGTAGGGGATTGCTAATTCAAATTTCTATACTTTACTCTTTCAGCGTTTGCTAGCCACATTAAAGGAGCAACAATTAAGGTTCCTCCAACCAGCAAGCTTAAATTTGGCACTTCATTAAACCATATAATGCCTACAATTACTGCTACTAGTAATCCGGAATACTCAGCACTAGAAACTTTGTGAGCTTCGATGCTTTTGTATACTTCTACACATATTCCGGCATAAACTAAAATAAAAACATTTGATAGAGCTGCTATAGTAAGCGATTCCCAGCTAAACGGGCTGTTTTCCCATAAAGCTAATACTAAGGCAGCAGGTATTCCTACTAAATTAGTCAATAATAAAGTTTGATAAACGGTATGGTTTTGAGGTAGTTTTCTTACTAAAAGATTATTTATAGCAATTGTGGCCGCTACTAAAAGCGCAAATATTGCGCCTATGTTGATTTGCTTAGGTTGGACAATAATCAAAATGCCAATAAAACCCAGAATAGATACAATAATCGTTGAAGGGCTTAAGTTATCCCTATATAACAAAAAACCTATTGGTAACATAAGAAGCGGGGCTGCGTAAAAAATAGCATTTGCAGTCGCCAGGGGGAGGGATTGAAGGGATATTACCATGAATACCACACCAATTAACCAAATATGACTGCGAACAAAATGCCATTTTATCTCATTAAGCAATTTCTGTTTTTTGTTAATCAAAGAAAGTGGTAAAAGCATAGCAACAGCGGTCAACTGCCGAAAAAGAATAAATTGATATAACGCTGTTTCAGCTGGCAAGTCTTTTATTAGTGCATCTGAAAATACTGCAAAAATATTTCCCACTACTAAAAGGGTCATACCTAATGCTACGCTGATTTTTGGCATCATCGCTCCTATTGCGTTTACAAAAAGCCCTTCTAGGTGAACCTAGAAGGGCTTAGTTATACTTATATGATGAGATTTAGATCATAAATATTAAAGACCGGTGATTCGTTTAATGAAGTTATGAGCCAAAGGTAATGCGATTACTTGTAAGATAGGAGCAATAATAATCGACTCAATTAAGACTACAGTCGGTAGAGTGAAATCTTTAATATAAGGATCAAGGACTATTGATACGATTAATAGGCTTGGATATAAAGCCACCATCCCTATAAGAGATAATATGAAGAACCCTTTGACTCTATGGTTCATAATTTAGCTATCCTCTTTACCTCTATAATATTAATGTATAGATATTTTAAGATTGTACTTTGGAGTCTTGCCTAGTCTAGCCTGAGAGCGAGGCTGAAGCACCCGAAGCTCGTATTCTCCTGAATGAGGAAGAGTGTAATTACCTTTAGCGTCTAATTCTGGAGAATATTGACCCATATACACTGAGTCTTTTAGCTTATTATGAAACAAATACGCCTCTACATTTCCACCATCTATTTTAACTTTTAATTTTTGACCTTTATTTGCTATAAAATGATATGAATAATACTGGTAGCCTATAATTTGGCCTGTATAACTAGAGGATGTCGTTCCCTTAGCGAATCTTACTTCGATTGGCTTAGCCTCATTACATGCCATGGCATACGAACTGCTTGCTAATAAAGCTACAGAAGTTAACAGGGTAGGAATTAAGTTTTTCATGCATACCTCTATTGTTTGCTATATGAAACACCCACTAATAGCTAGCCAAGCCTTTACCTATATATTAGAGTTAAGATCAGACTTTAAAGGCAGTACCCATTCTCTAAGACCTTTGGTCATGTTTGACAATCTCGCGGGTATAGCCCTCTCGATTTAGCTACGAGAGGAAGTAGACATATAATATCACATTAAGAAACACAAAATATACATAAATATACTTAAAGCCACTAATTTTTTTAGAAAAATTGGTTAATAACTATGAGGGTTATTTCACGTGAATGTTAAATTTTTTCTGGCTCTACTATTCATGTTTGTGATAGGTGGATATTTGGGTTTTAAAACGCATGAAATCTATTACGATGATATTTGTTTGGATATGGGTGGAGGCAAAAATCCAGGGAATCATCCTATTTGCGTTATCTCCAACGAGCCGTCTATGAATTACCCACCAGCTATAGAGAGGGTGGGTAGTGCATGAACAATTGTAGCTTATATGAGTTTTGCTATAACTTCATCTTGAGTCATTTCAGCTTGCTTGCAATACAGTTTCTCAATCTGATTTAAAGCCGTTCTAAGCTGCTTCTGTGACACTTGCACGTACTGCAATGTCACATCATCGGTTGCCTTGGTCTCACGATGATTCAACAGTCTTTTAAGGACTGGGTAGTTGATGTTCAAGCTGTTGGCCACGGTGCCAAACGTGCGCCTTAAATCGTGGGGTGTGATATACATGCCATTTAACTCACCAATGCGTTTGTAGCTACGGGTTAAGTCAGTTATAGGTCCGTCAGTATTGCTTTGACTACTTGGGAAAACCCAGCGACTACCATCACTTAACCTCTTGCGTTCTTTGAGTAATGCTGCAAGTATTTTACCTAGTGGCATGTCATAATCTGATCCGTTTTTTGTATCTCTAAATACGATATAACCGTTATCAAGATCAACGTCGGACCACTCAAGATTTTGACCTTCATTAAGTCTCACGCCAGTTAGCATAAACATTAGCATAAGATCGCGAGCATTATTACTATGTGGTGCTTGCATGTGCGAGCTGCGATCGGTGTATTTTAGTAATGTCTTAAAGAACTGGCCTAGATTTTCTTCTGCTACGTGCCTGGTACGTGGTTTTATATTATTCCAGTCCTTTTTGGCATTAAGTATCTTGATAGGCTGTTCTTTGATTATGAAGTCTTCATTCTCGTCTAAGAAACTATCTCTACAATAATTCCAAACTGATCTTAATGCTCTCATAGTCGCATTGGCTTGAGCCTTGCTATTGGCACTTATTTCTTTATGTTTTTTGCTGATCATGGCCTTGGTTATATCGTTAAGTGGCTTATCAAGCCAGTCACTAAGCTTACCTAATATCTGTCGGTCATAGGTTCTTATAGTTCCATCTGAAAGCTCTGATTTCATTTCTTTAAAATAATTATAAGCCTCTAGCAAAGTAGGTACTTGTGGTGCCTTGCTCTCTTCATCTTCAATCTCTGGTAGCTGATGCAATCCCTCGTAAGGTTGTAATCCTTGTCTGATATTTACCATCATTGCAGTTGCTTTTTCACGTGCGGCTGTTAGAGTAGTCATGTGAACTTCATCAACTAGCGTGCGGTACATTTTTTTGTTAATGCGTCTGTTTAAAATATAACGCTTGCTCTTAGTGCCAACGTATAATGCAAAACCCGTCAAAGCTTCATCAGGGTATATCTTATAACCACTTTCAGTAAGTGGTAGATCATCAATAAACTTCTTCGTTAGCTTAACTTTCATAGCCTTACCTCAAGACAACAATTAACAACAATGCTATATAGCATATAGCACGAGTTAGCTTAATTAAAGTACATAAAAAGTATATAAAGTATTAAATTGATGATAAGAGCTACTTTTTCTTTGAGCATTAAAAAACCCTTACAACCGTTAAGTTGTAAGGGTTTGAAGTTGGTGGGCCCAGTAGGACTTGAACCTACGACCAAAGGATTATGAGTCCTCTGCTCTAACCAACTGAGCTATGAGCCCTAATAACAAGCTGTTTAATCAGCTTTATTAGACGCATTATATTACCTGAAAATTATAAATTTGCAAGCGTAACCCGCTAATTTATGGCAGTTTTTTTATTTTAGTTGAGCAATGGCCTTCACTCTAGCTTCATGTATGGCCTCACCAATGGCGCTACCTTTTAAACTATCATCTACTTCATTAATAGTGATGGCCTTAAAGGCTTTAACATACTTGCTAAATTGAAGCTGCTGATAGCTCAGTTCAACCAGCTTATGTACCTGTAACAGCTCACCAAATTCAACCTCGCTTTTATCCGCTTTGGTAATGTTAATAAGCTTGGCAATATCCTCTGCGTTAAGCTGAGCGTAGTGAGTTAAATATGGAAAACAAGTTATATAGGCCTGAGTGAATTGGCCAATTTTCTTTGGTACTTTTAATAACTGTGCCAAAACTTTTGATTGATCAAGCCAAGACTGACAACTTTCCAAGTTTTTAGTATTAGTATCAATATTATTAATACTATCAAGATCCTGTGTTAACTCAGCCGAATCTGTCAGTTGTGGCATAGCCTCTGCTGAGAAAGCTAGCATTAAAATAGCCCAACGCTGAGCTAAGTTAAGGTTTTGCTGTCCTGCTACCTGCAAAGCATTAAATACCAAGTCTTTCATCAGCGTACTAGACAATGTCTGAGCCAAGTTAGGCATGACATAGGGTAGGGAGCCAACATTCATTAGACAGTCAATATAAGCTTGAGGTGAGTTTTGCAGTAGTGCCCGACTGGTCTCCTGCCACACTCGCTCAGCGGTTAAATGTTTAAGCTCGTTGCTGTCATTTATGTCGCCAATCAAGGCAATGGTCTCAGGCGCAATAATAAAGTTGTGCTCAATATTAGGGTCATAAAATCTACCATAAAAACGAGCAATTCTTAATACCCGAAGTGGGTCTTCACTAAAAGCTTCAGAGACATGGCGCAAGACTTTGTCTTTGATGTCTTGTTGACCATTATAAGGGTCAATGACCTCTCCAGTGATCGGAGTATCATCCATCAATCCTCTGACTTCTATTGCCATAGCGTTGATTGTCAAATCACGACGCAATAAGTCTTCCTCAATAGTCACTTCGGGTGAGGCATATACCTCAAAGCCTTTATAGCCTTTACCTGATTTACGTTCAGTACGGGCTAAAGCGTATTCCTCTTTGGTCTTAGGATGTAAAAATACTGGGAAATCTTCACCCACTTGTATAAAGCCCGCTTGCAGCATCTGTTCAGGAGTAGCCCCAACCACCACGAAGTCTTTATCTGTGTAAGCTCGGTTAAGCAGCTTATCGCGCACTGCGCCACCAACAATATATACTTGCATAAAATTCCTTACCCTGTTTTTTGTAATTATGAAGCGCTTAATACGTTTAGAAGAGAAAGTATTGTAAATCCACAGTGTTTAAATGACCGGCTTAGTCAATAAATCCTTAAATATAAATCTTTACAATTGATTATAATATCAAGCTTTTAAGTGATTTAACTACATTACTATAGTTTCTAACGAAGTTATTTATCTGCCTATTATTAATTCAATTACCATCGCCAAGCTAGCAGTCACAATTTTTATCAGTGAGTCATAGCGGAGTTCTATCAAATGATTATTTCAAGTTATAACCACTTAAAAAAAGCTTTAGATAATTTCGAAGATGAGGCCTTAATTAGATTGGTCTATGTCAGCAATATTAGCAAAAAAAGTAAATTAGATCCCTCACTGTTCGAACATATCCGTAGTCATGCAGAGGACTATAACCAAAAAAATAATATTAAAGGGATGCTTTGTAATAACCAGACCTATTTTCTACAGTGTTTAGAAGGGACTAAGCAAGCGCTACTGCCTCTGATGGATAATATTTTCCAGGATGACAGGCATAGTAAAATTAAAGTAACGTTGCTTAAGCCTATTGAACACTATAGTTTTGATGATTGGCGTATGCGTAGTCTTAACCTAGATGATAGGCTCTGGCTTAAAGATTCTCTTCAAGCCAACTCTCCTGAATTGCGAAAGTTTATACCCTTTAAGCCTTTAGACTGGTCGGAATGGTTTATGGAGTATTTTCTAGAGACCATGCAGAAGTTTGATAATATTAATCAAAGCTATGATTCCCAGCCTGGTAGCTATAATGTGGTACAAGACTCTAATGGCAATATAACAAGCTTGTTTGACTCAACTCTATTACACAGAGTGTTATTAGCCATGGTGGTCATTTTACTGCTGATTATCCTACGCAATAATGCAGTTATACCAATTCTAAAAAAT
>NZ_DGDC01000049.1 GCF_002385225.1 Psychrobacter sp. UBA3962
TGTATTTCAGGACGAGACACTAAATATATTATTAGCTCATTCAATAACTTTTGATTAATACACTAGCTTACCATTCAGGCATAGGTTGTACAGGCAATGTCACTAAATCAAACACTATAGCAATGGGAAGTACCATCCATAGACCAGCTTCAGCTATTTTTCCTGTACCATTATTTTGATAAAAATTTATTTTAGCAGGTTGCCTTAAGGTGTAATTCAGTGTGTTCGCATTGCTTGGTCTATTGGCAATAGTTAAATGCATATTTGACAGCTTTTTCCGACAATCAAATTTAATGTCGCGAGGAACACATTTAAAACCAAGTGATTCAAATTTTTGTGTGGTAGCAAAATAGTTGGGGGTAAATTTATTGGCGTAATCCTCATACTGTTCAACGTATTCTAAACGAAGACTTGTACACCCGTTTTTCGCTTTGCAGTCACTCCCCCCTATATCAACTCGAAAAATTCCCTTACTGTCACCTCTTCCTGGTGATATGTTCATATTTGATAAGTTTATATCAGAATTTAAGAGCTTGATAAGTGAGTCATCCTTATTTGGCATTTGTAATAAATAAGCATATTTTTCACCTGAAAGAATTAAAGCATTTTCATAACCTTTAATGGGCTGACTAGGCAAACCAACGGCTACAATAGTATCACTCAATGACTCATTTAACTCCCATCGGGCTGTTTTTCTCTCATCAATCCTGTCGATAATGTGGCTCGTTGCAACACAGCCTGTTAAACCTGTTAACGCTAATGTAGATGCTAAGGCATATTTAAAAATATTCTTTGACATAGACTCCCCTTATTAAAAACTGTTGCTTAGTTTTTTGACCCTAACAATATTTAGAGCTTTCATAGTCCTTAAACACTCTTGTTATTAACCATTATTTAACTATTTAATTATTAATTATATATTGATATTAAAAAAGGTAGGTATTTATTTTTAATAAGCTACTTCACATTTTAAGTCATCAAAGCGTATCTATGGTTCGAGAAAGCTCTATAAAAATTAAACTCTTTTTCTAGGATAATCTATTTTAACTATTTGATTAGGCAATTGGTCAAAACTACTTATTCAATAGGGAGATTGCCTATAACATGACTTTGCGCTTTAGCAAAAGCAGAGGCTAAAAACCAGACCTACCCCATAAAAAAAGAGCTAAACCATTGCTGATTTAACTCTTTTAAAGACTTTAAATGATTTAGAAACGCTTTTTGAAATCTGGTGGAAGCTTTTGTTCAAGCTCTTTCATTTGGCGCTCCATCTCTTCCTTGCTGGGCATATTACTTGGATCTAAACCAAAGGGAGGCATGCCACCAGATTTAGCTCCTGCACCTGCATTACTTTGGCCACCGCCAAACAGTGGGCCACCGCCAGAAGCGCCGCCACCCATACCGGTTAAGCCTTGAACCGCTTTCATCATCTTACTTAGCCCTTCAGGCTTAGACAACATCTTCATCATCTTAGCCATTTGCTTATGTTGCTTAAGCAAGCGGTTGATGTCCTGAATTTGCTTACCAGAACCTGCAGCAATACGGCGCTTACGGCTTGGGTTAATTTTATCTGGGTTCTTGCGCTCATATGGGGTCATTGAGTTAATCAGCGCTTCCATCTCTTTTACTTTTTCTTCTGGCTTAGCTTCTTCTAGTGCTTCTTTCACACCAGCGCCACTCATGCCTGGCATCTTATCTAAGAAACCAGCCATACCGCCCATATTTTTCATTTGCTGGAACTGGGTTAGTAAATCCTCAAGGTCAAATTCGCCGCCTTTTTGGATTTTCTTCGCCATTTTTTCCGCTTTTTCGCGGTCAATCTTCTGCTCAACTTCTTCTACCAGACTCAGTACGTCACCCATACCTAGGATACGCTGGGCGATACGTTCTGGGTGGAAAGCTTCTAAGGCATCAAGTTTCTCACCACGGCCCAAGAACTTAATAGGCTTACCGGTAATGGCGCGCACAGATAGAGCCGCACCGCCACGCGCATCACCATCGGTCTTAGTTAAGATAACACCCGTTAGCGGTAGCGCATCGTTGAATGCCTTGGCAGTATTGGCCGCATCCTGACCGGTCATGGCATCAACAACGAATAAAGTCTCTGATGGATTAACCGCAGCGGTCAATGCTTTAATCTCATCCATCATCGCTTCATCGACGTGTAGACGACCGGCGGTATCGATGATCAAGATATCTTGATACTGCAGCTTAGCTTCTTCAATAGCGCGCTTGGCAATATCAATCGGATTTTCATCGGTAGTAGAGTTGACAAACTTAGCGTTTACCTGCCCTGCCACTTGCTCTAGCTGTTTGATCGCTGCTGGGCGGTAGACGTCAGCTGAAACCAGCATTACTTTTTTCTTATGACGTTCTTGTAAGAACTTAGCCAATTTACCGGCTGTTGTGGTTTTACCCGCGCCTTGCAAGCCTGCTAGTAAATAAACCACAGGCGGCTTACCCGTCATCTCTAACTGCTGATTGGCACTGCCCATCATCTCAGTCAATTCATCATAGACAATTTTGACGAAAGCCTGGCCAGGGGCTAGCTCTTTTAGCACTTCTTGACCCAAGGCCTGCTCTTTCACACGCTTTACAAAATCACGAGTGATAGGCAAAGCCACGTCAGCTTCTAGTAACGCCATGCGCACTTCACGCAGCGTGTCTTTAATATTGTCTTCAGTCAACTGTCCTGAACCTGAAATCTTGCGCAGGCTACCAGAGAGTCGTTCGGTTAAAGTATCAAACATAAGGTTTTCTCAATAAAACGTCTGTTAAATTAGGAGGTATTAATATCTTAAATGGGGCACTAAGCCCCTAATAAAAGGGGCTCTATAATTGGGTAACTGTTATTTGGTTCAATGGTTATGTGGTTCAATAGTATTAAACCGTTTAAAATCTCAAATATTTGGCAAGTTTAGCAAAATTAATCTATAAACTCTTTTATTGTTTCTGTTAAACCATTAATTTTAACAAAAGCCGTCAGTTAACTGTATAGCAATCGCAAATAAGAGTCATTCTATGCTAAATTAGGGTATGATTGCTTTGTGATAAATCTGCTCTATGATTTATAGCCCTTATCTTACAGTTATATTGACACACAAAGATGTTGACGCACAGATTACCACACTTAGTATATCAAATATTGTCAGACCTAATTTGTTAACTCGATTTCTTTGAGGACCCAAACACCGTGTTGCTTGCCTATGTCATCGCCCTTATTATTTACACCCTTGTAAGCTGTCATTTGGCATGGGCTTTGTTACGCCTAAAGCCCATTGCTAAAGGCTTCACTTTGGGCATGCTACTGGTCGCTTTGGTAGCTCATGCAATTACCTTATACCCCAACATATATACTTTGCATGGCCTTAACTTTAATGTGTTTAATACCGCAAGCCTAACCAGCTTCTATTTTGTGCTGTTTTATGTGATATTTTGTTTTTATCGCCCTATTCTAAGTCTAGGGCTTTTTGCAGCACCGACCGCCATAATTGGTTTAAGTTTAGGGTATTTTGGGGTAGCTCCCTATGCCCCTTTGACAGATATTAGCCAAGGTCTAGAAGCCCATATCATTTTATCTATTGCCGCCTATTGCGTGCTATTAATGGCGGCAGTACAAGCTGTTATTTTACGCATTCAGATTCGCGAGCTTAAGCACAAAACCAAACAGCGCTTCTGGGTCAACAAATTGCCCTCGCTACAAAGCATGGAATCTTTGTTATTTGACATGATCTTGGTGGGCTTTAGCTTACTTACTTTAGCTTTGGCGATCGGTTTCGTCTATGTCAGTGACTTAATGGCTCAACACATTGCCCATAAGACCGTGTTTAGTATCATTTCTTGGCTGTTATTCGGCTGGTTATTATTTGGACACTGGAAATATGGATGGCGCGGTCGCCGGGCAGCCAACATGGCCATATTGGCCTTTTTGTTATTGGCTGTAGGTTTTATTGGCAGTAAGTTTGTGCTTGAGATGCTGCTATAACATCAACTTTTGACCGCCTAGCCTTTTAAACACTCACAATTTATAACTGTTTAATAAATTGACTGCGCCAGTAGATCAATGGCAATAAACATAAGCAGCCCAACCCCACGCTGATTATAAAATGAGCGCTATACCCCACCTGAGCAGCAATAAAACCACTGATTAAGTGCGCCCCACCACTAAACACCGTTAATAAGCATACCTGGGTAGTGAAATCACTGCCCGCTTTATCATGCCTGGCATAATGCATGACCATAGTCAGCATGGCGACCAGCGCCATTGCCCCTGCCAAATGCTCAATCGCATTGGCCGCGTAAGCCCACCAAAAGGGCACTGACCGTCCCTCAAAAGATAGCCCCAACCAATTTGGATGCTCAAAGCCAATAGCCACAATCACATAGAGCACCGTAGTGGCCACTTGCAGCGCATTAAAGGCTAGTAAAGCATTATGATGAGCCATTCGCTTTAACAGTACTGCCGCCAAAGCAGCCCCAACCAAAGAAGCTGCAGAGCCTAACACACTGGCCCATAACCCAATACTAGAAGTCGGTATACCCATATCTACCATCATAGGTTTAACCATACCACTAGAGATGCCATCCACTACTTTGAAGGTTAATAGTACGGCTAGCCAAGCCCGCATGTGCTCATTTTGCCAAAAATAGCCATAGTGACTTTTAATATAGGCCCTCAAGGAAGCCGATGTGGATGGGTATTTTAAGGATTGAGCTTCCTGATTAACAGGGGCTTGCTGAGTAGCTGGTAAAGAGTTTAACTGCGACTCATCAGCAGCCGCATATTTGCTTTCGGGGTAACGCCAAATCGGTAAGGTATTTAGCACAATCAAAGCTGCCATCGCAAAAAAACTATAACGCCAAGACCACTGTCCTAATACCAGTAGTAATACCCCACCTCCCAAAATCAGCCCCATGCGGTAGCCTATCACTTGTGCCGCATTGCCCATGCCTTGATAAGGATTTTTCACTGCCGGTAAAGAGGGATTGTTACGCATCAAGCTCGTTAATGACCGCGTGGCTAAACCATCTGCTGCCACATCATGGGTAGCGCCTATTAAGCTTAATAAAAAAAGCAACCCATAAATCGCCCAAAGCGTGTGCGGTGAGCTTAATTGATGCGGATTAAATAAACCCACTACGGCCACAATTACCGCTGAGATAAGCTGCAGGGGCAGAATCCAACTGCGTGAGCGCCCCCACTTAGTAATAAAATACTTATCCACCATAGGCGCCCACAGAAACTTTAGTGCCCAGGGCAATAATAGTAGCCCTGAAAGCCCGATCATCTCGAGCGACACCTCATACTCACGCAAAATAGCCGGCAGTGCCTGAGTAATAAACCCTGAAGGCAAACCTTGAGCGAAATACAGAGTCAATAGCACCAGCATCAAAGCATAAGGAGATTGATTGGGGTTGGCTGGCTGATTATTGTCAAAATTATCAGCAGGAAGCTTATTTTGAGCCTCTTGAGCTGAGGCAGTTGAAGCAGACGGTTTTTGCATCTTATGAGAGCGTCCTATAAGCTTGAGGTCAATACTGGGATAAGTACTAAGCTAAATCTTAACAAGGCGGATTACTGGATCGATAAAATTAAAAAAAGACTTTGCTAACCTGCCGAATAATATCTGCTATAATAGCCGGTTTTAACATGGCATTGGTACATCTTGCTGTGACATCCGCATATTTTAAATTTATGTTTGCAGTTTTGCAGTTTTAACCTTTAATTATTAAGCTGAATTTATCAGCTAATGGTGAAAACTTTATATAACTCTTTAAGTTTAAGCCACTTAAACAGCGCTTTAATCTTTAGGGGCTTAAAGTTTTGGGTTATTTATGCGATAATAGACAAACATTTAATTTGAAAAAACTGGGTATATGTGGTATAAATACGCCCTTAAAAATTTATTCTGGTCAACCTTTACTTGTTGTGGCGATTAAAGGGCAAAGACCACTATCTTTCTGTTAACATTTTATTCAAGTTGCAGTCCTATGTGTCCATAGCCGCATTGTGATTCGTTATCTTGAGTAGTTAAGGCAACCAACTATCTCGACATGATTGACATGTCACCCAGTTGCCTTACAACTTTATTAGGAGTCCGTCATGTCTCGAGTATGTCAAGTGACAGGAAAGCGCCCTCAGGTGGGTAACAATGTTTCGCATGCGCTTAACAGAACCCGTCGTCGCTTTTTGCCAAATCTACATAACCATCGTTTTTGGGTAGAATCTGAAAACCGTTTTGTTCGTCTTCGTGTTTCTACTAAAGGCATGCGTATCATTGATAAGCACGGTATTGATAAAGTACTTGCTGATTTACGTGCCAAAGGTGAAAAAGTTTAGTCAATTAAACGACTAACTAGAAGGCTTCTTAAGCCCTCTTACTTTACAAATTAATAGGAATGCATCATGAGAGACAAGATTAAGTTAGTATCTACCGCTGGTACTGGTTACTTCTACACCACTACCAAAAACAAACGTACTATGCCTGGCAAAATGGAAATCAAAAAGTTTGATCCAAAAGTACGCCAGCACGTTATCTTCAAAGAAGCTAAAATCAAATAATTTTTTGATTTATTAGCATAAAAAAAGCGGGTTATCTTAGGATAACCCGCTTTTTTTATGTGTTAGATTTAATGAATGCTTATTGCTTATGAATAAAAAACCAATCTTAACAATAGTTAAAACAGTTAAAAGAATTTAATAAACGGATAATTAATAGCTTAGCTATAATGCTCAGGCTCTTCATCATAGACATTCGCATGCCATTGGCTCACTTGCTTTTGCATTACGGCTTGTACCGCAGCATGAATCATTTTATGACCAATATACTGCGCTTCACCGCCTAGCATATCTTTAATCTTCTCAGAGAAAGTAATGGTCACTAAAGGATCTTCAGAGTCTGCTGAGTCACGTAGGACGATTTGACCCTTATCGTTTTCGACCAACTCCAGTATCGCTTCTTGAGCGAAACCTTGAGCTCGGCGAGTCTTTCGCTCTCCAGTGTCTGAGTCAATTTCAACATCAATGTTGTCTTTTTCAAAATCAAATACCATGCCCTATTCACCTCATATAGCATATGTGTATCTATTAACAATGGACGCTAATGATCTAAATTTCAAGGGCTAATTGTAGCAGCAGCTATCTAAAGTGATTATTTGTGGGGGTTTATAGGGCTATTACTAAGCTTAAAACTAACATTAAGCTTGGGTTAACGCCAATAACGCAGCTTAGCTAGAGTAAATAGTAAAGACACAAACATGCCCAGATAATAAGCATTTTTTAGCTCAAAGCTCGGATCTCGATATTTAAAAGGAAGGGCTATTACTGCGGTAGCAGTGGGAAATATTACCAACATCAGTAACCAGTTTTCAAAAACCGCCAACCAACCTTGCCAGCCTTCTGCATGGCGCAGTCCTGCTAACCCCATTAGTAGACAGGCAATAATTAGGGTCTTAATCAGTCCCTTGGGTAGGTTGTCTGGATAAGGGTAATAAAATGAATTGCGATCAAAAATTGACAAAGGAATTCCTTTCTATGGATTCTTATAATCTTACTTTAAATTAAGTAGAAACTGGCTAATAAAAAACTAGCTATAAGTGCCCATTAGCCACAGCATGGTCACACAAGAGATCAGCCAGCCCAAAGTAAAGGCATTACGGCGCTGAATATGCATTCCCTTAACCTTATTCATAATTAAGGCGCCCAACCAAAAAAGTAGCGGAATACCAATTACGAACGCAGGGACTAACACTGCAGCATGACGCAAAATATCTGCAATAGGGTCACCAGAAATATAACGAAATACGTAACCGGCCAAGCTTAAGACTAATGAAAAAATAGCTAAGCCGATAGTGAATCCTTTGGGCACCAAGCTAGGTGGCGCCTCAAAAGTAGCGTTTCTATCGATATCGCTAGTAGGACTACCCTTTAGATTACGGTCTATCGGCTTATTATTTGTCATAGTATCTCTATTAAATTGTTCACATTTATATATTGTGAGCTGCTATTTTTTGGATTGAAAGTTTGGGAGTTAAGCTATTAAAGTTAACGCCAAGAACTTAAGCTTGCGCAGTTTCCACAAGACTTAACTCATGACGCATCGCATCAATCGCTTGCTTGTAATCTAGTTGATTAAAAATAGCTGACCCAGCAACGAACATATCTGCCCCTGCTTCAGCAATGGCTCTTATATTGCTGGCTTTAACCCCACCGTCTACTTCTAGACGAATATCGCGGCCACTGGCATCAATAAGCTCACGTACTTGTTTGATTTTATCTAAAGTACCGTCAATAAAAGATTGACCGCCAAAGCCTGGGTTCACACTCATTAGTAAGATTTGATCCACTTTATCCATCACGTAATCCAGATAATGTAGTGGCGTGGCTGGGTTTAATACCAGGCCACACTCCGCGCCCCCATCTTTAATCATTTGCAACGAGCGGTCTATGTGATTGGTGGCTTCTGGGTGAAAAGTAATGATACTTGCCCCCGCTTCCAAAAACTGCTCAATCATACTGTCTACTGGCGATACCATGAGATGCACATCGATAGGAGCCTCCACACCATAGTCACGCAGTGCCTTACAAATCATGCTACCAAAGGTTAAGTTTGGCACATAGTGATTGTCCATCACATCGAAGTGAATAACATCGGCGCCCGCCTTAAGGACATTTTCAACCTCTTCTCCTAAGCGAGCAAAGTCCGCTGAAAGAATTGAGGGAGCGATAAGATAATCGCGCTGACAGGCTTGGGTGGCTGCGGCTTGTGTGCTGCTCATAGTGGTTCTCTAAGATAATTACAAATTTAGTTAACAGGAGGATTGGATAAAAGTACTGCTAGATTTAACATTACTTTTATAGCCTACTATTATAACAATTATCCATGACTTAATGCGGCGTTATAGTGATGATCGATATGATCTTCAATAACGGTTTGGATAAAGTAATAACTGTGATCAAAGCCAGCGTGATATCTAAGCGTTAAAGGCTGCTCAACTTTTTGACACACTTGTTGTAATGCTTCAGGGCGTAAATAGCCGTCGATATAAAAGTCATCGGCAGCCCCTTGATCCACTAGAATTAAAGGATATTGTTTGCCTGCTTTTTCTACCACATTTACGGCATCAAATTGTGCCCAATCCTGTTGCTGATTGCTGTCTTGTCCAAAGTACTCGCCAAATGCCGCTTTACCCCAATCTGATTCACTAGCCACACAGACAGGCGCAATGGCTGAGACACTAATGAACTTGCTTGGGTATTTAAAGCCAAACATAATCGCCCCATGACCGCCCATAGAGTGCCCGGTAATGCCCACACTGCTAATGGGAAATTGACTGCGAATTAAATCATAGAATTCATCTGCGATATAGCTATGCATCTTGAAGTTCTCAGCCCAAGGCTGTTCGGTAGCATCCACATAATAGCTTGCCCCTTGACCCACGAAGTAACGGTCATCGTTAGCAACGCTCTCTCCCTTAGGAGAGGTATCTGGTGCAATAAAGATCATCCCAAGCTCGCTACACTTTTGTTGAAAATGTGCTTTGTGAGTAACGTTATCAGGACTACAAGTCAGGCCTGACAAATACAATATCGCAGGGCAACTCTTACCGGCAATGGCTTCACCTGGTAAATAGATACTAAAACTCATCTCTGAATTAGTCACTGCAGACTGATGGGTATAATAACGTTGTTCGCCATTGAAGCAGCGATTGTTACTGGTCAATGTTAACTGAGTCATATCATCATCCTAATTTTCTGTTGTTTACTGTCTATAAGGAAATTCATTAAAGTATAAGTCGATTCTAACATAGCCCCGAGCTTTTGAAAGTAAGGGCTAGTAACCAAGTCAAGGCTTCAAGGGTGAAAAACGTGCTGCCCTAAAAAATTAAGATTTTTAATAAATATCTTAACCTTAACGCCCTTTAATCTTTGTTAAGCTTATAGCTATTAAAACGATAATCAACAATGGAGGTGTCCTATGAATAAAACTACCCCTACCGAAGCCCAGCGCGTATTAGACTTTTGGTTCGATCCTGAAAATCAGCCTTACTGGTTTGAAAAAAGTGAAGCCTTTGACGATAAGATTAGAGATAACTTTTGGTCCACTTTATTAGCCGCTAAAGCCGGAGAATGCGCCCACTGGCGAGAAACAGCACAAGGCGCATTGGCTGAAATCATTGTCCTCGACCAGTTTTCTCGTAACTTGTTTAGGGACTCTACTGAAGCTTTTGCTCAAGATGGTATGGCGTTGGTTTTGGCACAAGAACTGGTGAAGCGTGAAGACTACAGCGAGATTGATTTAGATCATAGAAAGTTTGCTATCATGCCTTATATGCACTCTGAATCTGCCCTGATTCATGAGCAGGCCCTGCCTTTATTTGAAGCCTTAAATGATGAATATACTCTAGGTTTTGAGATAAGACACAAAGAGATAATTGATAGATTTGGGCGTTATCCTCATCGTAATGATGTCTTGGACCGCGAATCAACCCCAGAAGAAATCGAGTTTTTAAAGCAGCCTAACTCTTCTTTTTAAGCTCCTCTTTTTAAGTTCTTCTTTTTAAGCTCCTCTCTTTAAGCCTGTTTTTTAGATAGCTCTTTTTTAGATGCTTGTTTCTTAAAAGAGAGCTAATGAGAATTAGCGACTTACATAACTAAGCCCAGCCTGGAAATTCAGACTGGGCTTTTAATTTTAAATAGCTAGAATAAGGCGCTATATTTATAAAATAAACGATATACAAAATAAAAGGCAAACCCACAATTAAGACTAAGCCACTATGCCTAACTCTTCTTTCATAATATCAATAATTTTGAATTTTTGAATTTTCCCAGTCACCGTCATCGGGTACTGCTCAACAAAACGAATGTAGGTGGGAATCTTAAAGTGGGCAATTCGGTTATAACAAAAGTCGCGTATTTCTTGTTCAGTGATGGTTTCGCCTGCCCTAGGAATAATCCAGGCGGCCAGAACCTCACCATACTGCTTATCTGGTACCCCTACTATTTGTACGTCAGAGATTTTGGGATGACGGTATAAAAAGTTTTCGACTTCAATGGGGTAAATATTTTCCCCACCGCGAATAATCATGTCTTTGCTACGCCCAACTATTGAAATATAGCCTTGCTCATCCATACTGCCCAAATCACCGGTGTGCATCCAGCCATCAACGACTGCCTCGTCGGTTTTAACCTTGTCATTCCAGTAGCCTTGCATTACCGCATAACCTTTGGTTAGTACTTCCCCTACTTCACCAATAGGCAACGTTTCGCCCGTCTCTGTGTCTACTATTTTCACTTCTAAATGGGGCTGAACCACACCCACTGTCGAAATACGTTTTTCAAATTCAGTCGTCGGCAATGTCTGAGTGGACTTCGGACTGGTTTCAGTCATGCCATAGGCGATGCTCAGCTCTTTCATATGCATGTCATTGATAACGCGCTGCATTAATTCACTTGGACAGCTTGCACCCCCCGATAAACCCCCTCGTAAACTACTCAAATCAAATGTTGAGAACTCTGGGTGGTTTAATATTGCCAAGAACATGCTTGGCACCCCATGTAATAAAGTACAACGCTCTTCACTGACTGCCTGTAATACGGCTAACGGCTCAAAGCTGCTACTAGGATAGATCACCGTACCCCCTATGGATAGCAGGGTTAGATTCCCCAATACCATCGCAAAACAATGATATAAAGGCAGCGGTAAGCACAATTTATCATCGGAAGATAAGCACAGTGATTCTGCTAAGTGATAGGCATTGTTCAATAAGTTTCGATGAGTTAAGGTTGCCCCTTTTGGGGTACCTGTGGTGCCACTGGTAAATTGGATATTAATTGCATCATTGGCATTTAGCTGTTTTTGTCGTTCTGCCAATCTAGGATCGTTGGCATCCCCTTCAGCTATCCAGTCAGAGAAGTTCTGCATATAGCCGAAGGTTTCCCAAGTACCGGGTTGGTCAATCAAAACCAAACGTTTTAAATTAGGTAAGGTAGTTAGCTCCAAATAGCGATAGTCTTGATGGCAAATCTCTGGGGCCATTTCTTGTACCATTTGTACATAGTCACTGCTCTTAAAGTGACGCATATAAACCAATACTTTGCAGTCTACTTTATTCAGCGCATATTGCAGCTCTGAGATACGATAAGCAGGGTTGATATTGACTAAAATAATCCCTGCTTTCGCCGTGGCCAATTGCATCAGTAGCCACTGTGCATTGTTATGCGACCAGATACCAACACGATCGCCTTTCTCCAAACCCATATTAATCATACTGCTGGCCAATTGATTGGCTTGTTGCTGCAGTTGTTTATAAGTCATACGAATGTTTTGATGACGCGATACTAAGGCTTCTTTATCGGGATACTGAGCCACTATTTTGTCAAAATAATCACCAATAGTGTCTTCAATTAACGGGCTGTCCGTAGGACCGATATCATGGCTCATTTTTAAGGGGGCATTTCGAGAGGATGCTTGAGGATAACGCTGCTCTAATAAGTCTCTTAACATTGAAACTCTCCTTGTCAAATGTTGAGGGGGTAGCTATCAACTTCCTGTGATAGCTGTAAGAATACCTAAATATATAAGCATAAATAAATTTAAAATGAAACTATTTTTATCGTTATAACCGATATTTATATTATTGAAATACTTGATTTAATAAATTTTTCTTATTCACCCTTGCCTAGTTAACGTGATCAACCCAACCTTCTACCTTTAACATGGGCTATTGCTGTCGAAGCCTGCCGACTATTTAATCTATAACTAAAAAGAGGACTTATAAAAGTCCTCTTTTGGTTAATCAAGAAAGCACATTGCTACTCTTCGGAAACATCTTCAATCTCAAACACCTGGCGCAAATACGCCAAATAAGTGTCATTATGAATCATGGTTTTCCCTGGACTATCGGACAGCTTAGCAACAGGCTGACCATTACATTCAACCAGCTTTAGCACAATATTTAGCTGGGTAAGTCCCATATCATTGGTCAAATTAGTACCGATGCCAAAGCTGGTCTGTATGCGTTGCTTAAAGTATTGATGTAACTCCCAAGCTTTTTCGATATCAAGGCCATCACTGAAAGTTAATATCTTCGTTTTTGGGTCAATTTTTAGCTTCTGATAATGAGCAATGGCTTTATCACCCCACGCATACGGATCACCACTGTCATGACGCAAGCCATCAAATAACTTAGCAAAGTACAAATCAAAATCACGTAAGAAGGCGTCCATTCCTACCACATCGGTCAAAGCAATTCCCAAGTCACCTCTATATTCATGTACCCATGCCTCTAATGCCGCCTTCTGTGAATCGCGTAGACGCACATCTAATGCCTGAAAAGCCTGCATAAATTCATGCGCCATGGTACCAATAGGCGTAATTTTTAATTTCTTGGCTAAGTAAACGTTAGAAGTACCCCGGACGATACTCGGTGCTGCTTTGTGCAACGTCTCAACCACATGGGTATGCCAAGCCTTGCTAAAGCGGCGGCGGGTTCCAAAGTCAGCAATAATAAAAGGAGGCTCTCCTCGGTCAGCTTTTAACGCATACTCTTGTAAGGTAACCACTTTTTGCTGCAGACGACGCTCACCTTCCTCGAGTACTGCTGGCGTGGTTAACTGCTGATAATACAGCTCATTCACAATCGCTAACACAAAAACTTCGAAGAACATGGCCTGAATCATTGGGCCTTCAATATCAATATTTAGCCGGTTTTTCTCATCAATACTAACTGTAATATGACGACGCTTTAGCTTAAATAATTCTAGATAATCTACGAAATCTGAGCGAATAAAACGCAAGCTGCTTAAATACTCGAGCTCATCTTGGGTGAAACTGAGCTCACATAGATAATCTAATTGCTGCTCTAAAGCTTCTTTGATGTCAGGCAAAGGATAGGCAGTATCTTCATAATTACGACAGCGGAAACGGTATACCCCATGCGTCTGCGGGAACTGATGCAGCATGGCTTGTAGCATGGTGAATTTATACAAGTCATTATCTAAAAGAGAGGTAATAATGGGCTGGGTCATATTATTGCTCAATGATTTGGTAGGCGATTTATTTTTATCCATATTAATATTATGACTGTTTCAGCGAATTAAAGCTATTTAGCTTTATTATTGATAATAAAAAGCTTGAGTTATAAATAATTTAACAATAGAAAAAGGACCCAGGTAATCTGGATCCTTTTTTATAATTAGCTATTGGTTAATGTTCTCAAATAGACATTATCGAATGCTCAATGCCTATTTCAACAACAGCTCATTAACACGTTTTAAATAAGCCGCTGGATCATCTAACTGACCGCCATCTGCAAGTAACGCTTGGTCAAAGATAACTTGTGCCAAATCGTCAAACTGCTCGCTAGTTTCTAACTTCTGAATTAGCGGATGGTTTGGGTTAACCTCAAGCGTAGGCTTAATGTCAGGTACTTCTTGACCCATTTGCTTTAGCATTTGTACCATTTGTGGAGTCAGTTCACCTTCGCCTACTACCAAGCAAGCAGGGCTATCAACCAGACGTGTTGACACTTGAACGTCTTTTGCACGGTCGCCTAATGCTGTTTTTAGCTTATCTACTACTGGTTTTAGGTTCTCTTCCGCTTTCTTGGCTTCTTCTTTTTCAGCTTCATCTTGCAGGTCGCCTAAATCTACCGCGCCTTTAGCGATATTCTGTAGCGGTGTTCCCTCAAACTCATGTAAGAAGTTCATGGCCCACTCGTCAACACGACTGGTCATCAAGATAACTTCAATACCTTTTTTCTTAAATAGCTCAAGCTGAGGGCTATTCTTGGCAGCGGCTAAGTTTTCAGCGGTTAAATAGTAGATGGCTTTTTGACCGTCTTTCATGCGAGCTTTGTAGTCCTCAAATCCAGTCTCTAGACCTTCGTGCGCGCTGGTCGCATAACGCAGTAATTTTGCGATACGGGCTTGGTTAGTCATGTCCTCACCAAGACCTTCTTTGATCACATCACCAAATTCGCTATAGAACTGCTTAAACTTCTCTTGCTTATCCGTATCCTCACTGTTGGCAAGACTCGCCAGCAGAGTTAACACACGGCGCGCGTTACCATCACGGATAGACTTCACATCACGTGACTCTTGTAGGATTTCACGGCTGACGTTAAGCGGTAGGTCTGCTGAATCGATAACCCCTTTTACGAAACGCAAATACATAGGCAATAACTGCTCAGCATCATCCATAATAAAGACGCGTTTTACGTACAGCTTTAAGCCATGCTGCTGCTCACGCGCATACAGATCAAATGGGGCTTTAGCAGGGATATATAACAGCTGTGTGTATTGCACACGACCTTCTACCCGGTTATGGGTCCAAGCTAAAGGATCTTGGAAGTCATAGCTGATATTTTTATAAAACTCAGTATATTCTTCATCTTCAATCTCTGAGCTTGAACGCGTCCACAAGGCACTGGCTTTGTTGATGGTTTCCCACTCATCAGTAACCACCATCTGACCGCCTACTGGCGTGTCACTGTCATCGCCCTCTTCTTTGACATCTTCCTGCCACACTTCTTTACGCATCTGAATCGGCAAGCTAATGTGGTCTGAGTATTTGTTAACCAAAGATTTGATCTTATTGCGGTCCAGATAGTTGTCTTCGCCTTCGGTGTATTCCTCTTTTAGATGTAGCGTAATAGAGGTACCACGGCTGTCTTTGGTGATGGTCTCAGTCGTGAATTTACCAGTACCGTCAGAAACCCAGCGGACGCCTTGATCGGCAGGCTCGCCCGCTTTACGGGATTCAACACTAATAGTATCGGCAACGATAAAGCCTGAGTAGAAACCCACACCGAACTGACCAATTAGTTGGCCATCTTGCTTTTGTGATTCAGACAATTGCTCCAAGAACGCTTTGGTACCTGATTTTGCAATGGTTCCTAAGTTTTCAATAGTATCCGCCTCATTCATACCGATACCATTGTCGATGAAGGTAATGGTCTTGGCATCTGTATCGACATCGATGCGAACTTTTAGCTCGCCATCTTCTTCATAAAGACTGTCGTCACTGGTGGCTTCAAAGCGCAGCTTATCGCAAGCATCTGAAGCGTTTGAGACCAGCTCACGCACAAAAATATCAGAGTTTGAATACAGTGAGTGAGTCACTAAATTTAGTAATTGTGCTACTTCAGCTTCAAAGACGTGCTGGGTGGCTTGTTGGTTTTCGCTCATAATATCCTCTTGGTTTATCCATAATTATTTTTATGCTAATAGATACCTTGCTGCTTATTACTTAATATGCTTATTGAATATAAAGTTCAGCAGCCGGATCTATAGACTAGCTTGGGATAACTCTCTAATAGGGGCACGTACTAAATTTTTCAAGCAACAAGTGATTAATTTCGCTCCCCTAACCTGTAACGACTTGTCTAAATATTTTCACCTAGACTTATACAAAAAAACGCCAGTCGAATTAACCGGCGTTTTTTTGTAACTGTGCAATTCTATAAACTGTATTTTTTTAGTAGTCTGGCTACAGTCCGTAAGGATTAATATGTTAAACAGCAACTTAGGCCATAGCACGAATAGTCAAAATCTGTTCACTACGCCCAAAAGGCCCTTGCAAATCGTGCAAAATGGTACTGGTTAAGCCAATACCATCTTCACCATATTGCTGCACTGCTTCAATCCCTAGCCATTTACCTTGTGGCAGTCGGTGCATATGGATTTGCAAGTCAGTGTTGGGGAAAGCCCACTGCATCTCAGACATTCTTAGCCCATTTCGGGGTACCACGCCATTGGCAGTATCGACCAAACCTATAAGACGTACTAAATCTGAGGTGTTCTCATCTTGAACCATATCAAGCTCTGTGGTCAACCAAACCAGGCCTTTGCCAGGACGTCGAGCAGGGTCTGAGGCCAGTTTGATACTTTCAATAAAGCCACCCGGCCAGCCCTTCATCTCATCCCAAACAGGTAAGCTCTCAGGATGCGAGGTGGCTACCAAATCTTCTAGACCTGCAATTTCAGCCGTATCTTGAGTCAATAAACGCCAAGCTCGGGCGATGATACAATCTCGTCCACCACTGCTCATTACCGCTTCGATAAGCTCGATGGTTTTGCCCGGGCGAATACAGCGGGTGGTAATAGTAAATTCTTGTAGAGGTATTAGGCCTAGGATATCTAAGCTTATCCGTGCTATGCGCAGGTTTGACTGAGGAGAGAAAAGCTCAAGCTCGCGGGCTAGAATCCCCGTGGCTGGTGCCATGTGTTGCTCATGTTCATTCCAAGCACCCTGAGCATGTAACGTCGGTTTATAATGTGCGACTGTACTATTATCGGACTGAGTTTCTCGTTTAATAAGTTGGTAATATGAAGTCATAAGTCATCCTTAACTTTTTATTGACTATTGATTATCGGGAGTAAATTCAAAGCTTTGTGTAAAAAGACAGCGAGCTTACAAAGGGCAATTGGTTTAAAAAATGGCCGTTTTAATACTTAAAAAAACTGTGGCTATTTTTCAATAAGCCACAGCTTTTTCTATTATTATTTTAGATTACACTCTAACCTGCTTTACAGGGATGCGTAACTCTTTGGGCAGACTAAAGGTAACATTTTCTTCAATACCCTTCAATTCATCAGGCATATCCCCGCCCCAATCTTGTAACTGGTTTAGCACCTCTTGAATAAGAACCTCTGGAGCAGAAGCACCGGCGGTTACCCCCACCGCATTGACCCCGTCAAACCATTCCTTTTTCATTTCACCCGCATTATCAATAAGGTAGGCTTTGCAATTCATGCGCTCAGCCAGCTCACGCAGACGGTTTGAGTTAGAAGAGTTTGGCGAGCCTACCACCAATACCACTTCACAACGTGCAGCCAAATCTTTAACCGCATCTTGACGGTTTTGGGTGGCATAGCAGATATCATCTTTACGCGGCCCTTGAATATTAGGGAACTTCTCACGCAAAGCATCGATAACTTTCGCTGTATCGTCCATAGACAAGGTGGTTTGGGTCACAAATGCCAAATGATCAGGGTTCTTAACCTCAAGCTTTGCCACATCCTCTTCGTTCTCTACCAGATAAATCTCGCCCCCATATTGAGCGCTAAAGCGGCCCATGGTGCCTTCTACTTCAGGGTGGCCTTGGTGACCGATTAAAATAGCATCCATATTGTCACGGGCAAATTTTGCCACTTCGATATGAACCTTAGTAACCAAGGGACAAGTGGCATCAAATACGGTCAAATCACGGCGTTTGGCTTCATCTTCCACCGCTTTAGAAACCCCATGCGCTGAAAAAATAACAATAGACCCATCCGGTACTTCGTGCAGCTCTTCGACAAATACCGCCCCACGATTGGCCAAGTCAGAAACCACAAATTTATTGTGTACTACTTCATGACGCACATAGATAGGTGGCTCAAAACGTGTCAATGCCTCATTTACAATAGCAATAGCACGGTCAACACCAGCACAAAAACCACGTGGATTGGCAAGATAAATTTGCATAACAGACCTTCACAATAGATAATCAGATAAATAAAGTAGGCCAACGCCAGCTAAACTTCTAGGCTTTTAACCAAATTAGTAGGCTTTTAACCAGATTGGACAAACTATTTTGTGACTACTTTAACATATCCAGTAAAATAGCACGTATAGAAGCTTCTATTTTGGTGTAATAAACATCTATTTTTCATAATCCTTATTCACCGCAATTATTATTTCAAATCCCAACCCTAAGAGATTTTCTTATATGAAAGGTTCACTATTTATTGTCACTGCCGCTTCAGGCACCGGTAAAACATCCCTAGTTAAGCAGCTTATCGCCACCACCAATGACTTAGCTGTCAGCGTCTCTCATACTACCCGAGAGCCTCGCCCAGGTGAGGTTGATGGTCACCATTATCACTTTACCGACACTGAGACCTTTACCAAGGGAATTGAAGCAGGAGAGTTTCTTGAACACGCGCAGGTCTTCGATAACTATTACGGAACCTCACAACAAAGCGTGAATAACCAATTAAACTCAGGTATCGACGTGATTCTGGAGATTGACTGGCAAGGTGCCTTGCAGGTTAAAGAGCTGTATGACGATGTGACGATGATCTTTATTCTTCCGCCCAGTAAAGCCACCTTGCGCCAACGTTTATCTTCACGTGGTCAAGATTCGCAAGAGGTTATCGAAAAACGTCTGGCCGGTGCAGTGACCGAGATGCAGCAGTATGTTCATTTTGATTACGTGGTTATTAACGATCAATTTGAAGCTGCCTTAACTGAGCTGAAATCTATTATTGTCGCCAAACGTCAGACGCTAAGTCGTCAGCAAGCCCGTTATGGGGATACTATTAGCGATCTGATCAGTGAGTAGTCCAAAATTAATACAATAAAGTAGCCCTTTAATTTTATTAATAAAGTTTCTAGTGGCTTGTTGAAATAAAGCTACCCACTTCATCCAGTAAATTTGCTATAATAACTGATTAACTATCGAATTTTTATATATCACCTAGTGATAACAAGAGGACTTTATGGCACGTGTAACCGTAGAAGACTGCTTACATGCAGTAGATAACCGCTTTGAGCTGGTATTGGTTGCCAGCAAGCGCGCCCATCAATTGGCCAAAGGCATCTCTGAGCCATTAGTTGAAGTCAATAATGACAAACCAACGGTATTAGCATTACGTGAAATCGCAGAAGGTTTGGTATCTAGAGATATCCTAGACCAACCTGATCATCATTTTGCTACCAACTCATTAGACTTAGCATTAAGCGGTGGCCAAGGTTTTTAGTAACTGACTGGCTAAATGCTAAAGAAGAGTATGTTATTTATGAAACAACCCCCTCTTCTTTAAGCTCTTTAATATAAAAACCACGATAAGCGTTAAGCAAGTCGTGGTTTTTTATATTCTAATTGATTTTCATGAATAACATTTGTTCTCTACACCTCGTTAAAGCTGTGTTTTATCGAATTAAAAAAGGTCTTATACCGCACTCTGTGCTGCACCTTAGCTGACTTTTAGGCCCATTTAGGACGATTATTTTATTTTTTTTAAAGCATTCCTAGCTTATTGGTTGACACGCAGCTATTTTTAAGATTAATTAAGGTATTAAACGCGGTGTAATTTTATTAGCTAAATATTAATTTTATTACTTTATTTTTATAATTTGACCTGGGATGGACTTGATACCCCTTGAATAAGTCTGAACAGGGAATTATTAAATTACTTATAGACTTACACTCTAAACTGATTGCCTATTATTGTCTGTTATCTGGCTGAAGGATGATTAAATGATGTTAACCTCAAATGTTAAGAATATTTCTAATCCTGATGCAAGCTTATCTGACTCTGAAGCCGATATGATTGATTCTCTAAAAACTGATATTGATGGCAATGTCATCAACAATATTGCCAATTCAAACAACATTGTGGACACCTCACTAAGTCCAGATATCATCTTGCCAAACTCCTACGATGATGAGCATTTAAATCAAACCTCTTATATGCAAAACCTACCTAAGCTTAGCCATCATTTGGTAGATGAAGCTCAGCGCAACTTAATGCGTGCTGTGGCCTATTTAAATGATACTGAGAAGCAAGATGTGCTAAAAGCTTGTGCTTACGGGGATAAAGCACATATCAAAGACAAAAGAAAATCTGGTGAGCCGTATATCACCCACCCTATCGCCGTTGCTGAGATCCTAGCGGGCTTCCGTCTTGATAGAGACAGCATTATCGCAGCAATATTGCATGATACGGTAGAGGACACAGAGGTAACTTCAGAAGAAATAGCCCAAATCTTTGGGGAAACTGTGGCAAGCTTGGTCGATGGGGTGACCAAACTAAAGTCTTCCAGTCATAATAAAAGACAAAATAAAGCGGCTACTTTCCATAAGATTATGTCTGCCACTTTAGATGATCCTAGAGTGCTAATTATTAAGCTTGCTGACCGCCTGCATAATATGTCGACCTTAGACTCAGTACGCCGAGAAAAACAAAAGTCTACCGCGTCTGAAACCTTAGAGTTTTATGTGCCATTCGCCCGTTTAATGGGGATGAATGACATAGCCGACTATATGGAAATCTTGTGTTACCGTAACCTAGACCCGGTTATGTATACCAAGATGTCAGACAAGCTTTTACAGCATGGTTTGGGCCGAAAATATCAAAAAGAGACCATCCAGCAGTACCTCAATTATGTACTAGATCGACACAATATCTCAGGTCATGTGCGTACCTTAGAAAATACGGTCATTATGTACCGTCAATTTTTCCGTAACCGCGGAGAAATCGATGATTTATTGCGTCACTATGCCTTTGAAATTGTTACCAATACCATTGAAGATTGTGATTCATTGGCAGAATATCTGATCAAAAAGTATCGTATCTCTGATAACTTCGTTGAAGATAACATTCGCCATCCGCTACCCGGTGGTAACCAGTCGTTAACCCTGACCTATAAGCGCGATAACGATACCATTAAAGTCACTTTGCTTACCCGTAAGATGGAAGCTGTTTCTCGCCTGGGTGTTATTGGGGCAGAGCAAGCCTCTGAATTGAGCCGTTCTGTCATTAAAGCTTCTTTACGCAATATGAAAGAGCTTATCGATTATGATGCAGAGCGCGAAGGCAAAGAAGGCAATCCTGACTATGATGAGATGGTGGAAACCATTGATGAGCTAATCTCTTATCTAAACACCCGAAAAATACTGTGTTACAGCCCCAAAGGCCGGGCTTATGAGCTGCCGCGTGGTGCCACAGCTTTAGACTTCGCTTATGCGGTGGGTCCTAAAGTGGGTAATATCGCAGTTGGAGCCAAAATCAATGGTGAAAATGCCAAGCTAGGCTCTACCCTAAAGCCTGGCGCTACTGTAGAGATTGAAGTCGACGCTAATGCCAAACCTAAGGCTGAGTGGCTCGGTATTGTGGTGACCAGTAAGGCACAGCGCTCACTAAAACGTTGGTTCAGTAGCCTACCTATAGAAGAGCAGCAACAGCATGGCAAGCAAGCTTTAGACCGTGCCTTACAAACCTATGGCAAATCTCTTGATGATGTCACCGAAGCGGACTGGCAAGACTTATTACTCTGGCAAAATGTCGATAAGAAAGAGGACTTATACGAGCGTATGAGTGCGGGCGCCTTACTGCCCCAGTTGGTGGTCTCAAGGCTGTTTAGTGATGATGTCACCAAGACACACCAACAAGCCAGCCAAAAAGGCTTTGATCGTCCCAATCAGCTTTTATCTAACGCCAACGGCGTTGAAGTCCACTTCGCTGGTTGTTGTCGACCCATTTTTGGTGACCCTATTATTGGTCACTTGACCATGCACGGCTTGGTGTTACACCGTCATCGCTGTTATTCTATTGTCAACAAATATGTTGAGAAGCCGTATGAGTTGGTGCAACTCAACTGGTATAGTGAAGAAGAAATAGAAAAAAGTATTGAGCACCCCAGTGAGCGTCCACACTTTACAGCTTATTTAAAGATTAACCTGGCATTAACCGATGAGCAGGTCTCGCATGTGCTGTATACTTTAAGACAGCTAAGTATTGGGATTGAAAAAGTAGACGTTCGCTCTGACTCAACGATTATTCATGTGATAGTGCGCAGTCGCAGCCATGTCTTAGAAGGTATTGAGGCTTTACGTCCTCATGTGGGCTTTGGTAGTATTCGCCGTCTATATCGCTTATAACGGTATACTTCATCTCAAACTTCAAACAAATGAACTGTTCATTTTAATCAATAAAAAAGGAAATAATTATGGCCCGTCAAATTATTCATACCGATAAAGCTCCAGCAGCCGTTGGCGCCTATTCACAAGCAGTAAAAATCCCATCAGCTGGCGGTAGCTTGGTATATATCTCAGGTCAGTTGGGTTTTGATCCAGAGACTATGGAGCTGCGTGACGGCTTTGATGCCCAAGCCGCTCAAGTTATGGACAATATCGAAGCTATCTGTGAAGCTGCAGGTGGTAAACTAAGTGATGTGGTGAAATTTAACGTCTCGCTAACCGATTTAAATGACTTCGCCGCACTAAATGCTATCTTCTCTGAGCGCCTGTCTGAACCATTCCCTGCGCGTGCTGCAGTACAAGTAGCTGCACTACCTAAAGGTGGTATCGTTGAGATTGAATCTATCTTATTTATCGAAGACTAATGGCTCAAGCATTGGCTTGTGGCTATTTCTAGCTGATAAACTAGGTTATAAACTAAACAGGCTTTAGTTTATAACCTTTCCCTTAAGGAGGCTTCCACCTGATGCTGATTCGTGTCGCCCTACCGGTTCCTCTTTATCGTGAATTCGACTATCTTCCTCCCTCAGATAAACCTTCAGATAAACTAAGTACTGCTGATGACGCCGCTTCTGCCCTTCCCCCTATTGGAGGAAGAGTACAAGTCTCCTTTGGCCGGCAAACCTTAATCGGCATCGTTGTTGATCATATTGACCGCAGCCATAGTGAAATCCCAGTCAATAAACTAAAAGCCATAAAACAGGTTATTGATACTGAGCCCTTATTAAGTCAGCAGATGCTGTCTTTAGCGCGCTGGTTGGCAGGTTATTATCATTACCCCTTAGGCGATGTGATTTCCGTCATGTTGCCAACCTTGATTCGCCAAGGCAAACCTCTCGATTTATTGATTACTCATTGGCGCATCCTACCCAATGTTAGTGACGATGATTTCCATAGCAACGCACATAAGCAAAGACAGCAATTTGCACTGCTAAAATTACATGGGAAACATGGAGCGAGCGAAGACACCTTACTATTAGAAGGGATGCAGCGTCCTTTTTTAAAACTGTTGGAAGAAAACGGTCTAATTGAGCGCTATGTACAACCGAAAGCAGCGCCCAGTCCGGTTACCTTGGCCAAGATGCCACTGACACTTAATGACCAACAGAAGCACGCCGTTGACAGTATCGTGGCCACCGCTAAAGAGGGCAAATACTGCGGATATTTATTAAACGGGGTGACAGGTAGTGGCAAAACTGAAGTCTATTTGCAGGCGATGCAATCTGTGCTGGAGGCTGGGAAACAAGTCTTAGTACTGGTCCCTGAAATTGGATTAACACCACAGACCAGAGCTCGCTTTGCAGAGCGTTTTGCAGCCAACATTCTGCTGCTACACTCTGGGCTTAATAATACTCAGCGTATGCATGGCTGGGAGGATTGCCGTGAAGGACGGGCCCAAATTATTATCGGCACCCGCTCCTCCATCTTGCATCCTTTTGCTAACTTAGGGCTGATAGTGGTCGATGAGTCGCATGATCAGTCTTACAAGCAACAAGACACTTTGCGCTATCATGCGGCAGATGTGGCACTATATAGAGGCTATCAATTGGGAATTCCTGTGGTATTAGGCACAGCGACCCCCTCATTAGAGCATTTAAAATTGGTTCAAGACGGCAAATTGACCGAGCTTGTCCTCACACAGCGTGCCGGTAACGCCCAAGCGGCTACCTTACAATTAGTCGATGCCCGTGACAATCCCACCCAATACAGTAACTCACCAGCCACTCCCAGTGAGCAAGCTTCCTTATTACCAAACTTAAAGCACTCACAAAATACAGGACTGACAGAAGATACCATCACTGCTATTCGAGATACTTTAGAAGCCGGTGATCAAGTACTGGTTTTTTTAAACCGCCGTGGCTATGCGCCTATCCTGCTGTGTGAAGCCTGTGGCTGGCAAGCCGATTGTGTCCGCTGTGAGGCCCACTTAACGGTGCATCACAGTCAGCTCAATACGCACCAGCCCAGCTATTTAAAATGCCATCATTGTGACTGGCAAGCCTCTATCCCACTAGCCTGCGCAGACTGTGCGAGTGTCAACTTAAATGCTGTGGGTATGGGAACCACTCGATTGACAGAAAGCTTACATGCTCTTTTTTCAAACCCTCAGACCAGTAAAAAAACGTATCCAATCATTCAGATTGATCGAGATACCACTCGAAGAAAGGACAGTTGGGAGGACATCTACCGGCGCATTAATACTGGTGACCCTGCCATCTTAGTGGGGACCCAAATGGTGGCCAAAGGACACCACTTTCCCAATGTTACTTTGGTGTGCTTGCCAAATGCTGATCGCGGATTTTTGTCCCCAGACTTTCGCTCACCAGAGCACACAGCACAATTAATTGTCCAAGTAGCTGGCCGCTCAGGCCGAGGTAGCAAACCTGGTAAGGTCTTAATTCAGACGGTACAGCCTGAAAATCCTTTACTACGCAAACTGGTCCGTGATGGTTATCAGCCTTTTGCGTTAGAGCTGTTAAAAGAGCGAAAAATGCTGGGTTTACCTCCCTATACCCATGGGGCGCTGATTCGCTGTGAAGCGAAAACATTACAACGGGCCACTCAGGTCTTAAAAGATGCCATTGCTCTGATGCCTCAGAATGACTTGGCTATTTTGGGCCCCATTGACGCGCCAATGAAAATGAAAAACAGCCGCTATCACAGTCAGCTTTTATTGCTATCCAAGCAGCGCCAACCGTTGCATCAGCTATTAAACTTTTGGTGGCCCCAGGTTTTACAGTTGCCTTCAGCCAAGTATCTCAAGCTGACTTTGGATGTGGATCCTGTCGGCTGGTAGCCACCAAAACTTGATTTATAATATAGATTTACTACTCATAACTTTTCGGAGATTAATAGCAGCCATGACCTCTAATAGTGATCATAACCATGAGCCTATTCATGCTCATGACCCACCCCACTTTCACGATGAGCCCGGTGCTCGAGATATGAGTAAGCAGCGTCGTACTTTGCTGTTCAGCTTCGTTCTAGTCACAATATTTATGTTGGTAGAAGCTGTCGGTGGTGTACTAACCAACAGTTTGGCCCTATTATCAGATGCCGGGCACATGCTGTCTGATGCGGCTGCCTTGGGAGCCACTTTACTGGCCTTTAAAATAGGTGAAAAAGAAGCCAATAAAGAAAAGACTTATGGCTACAAACGTTTTGAGATATTGGTCGCAGGAGCCAATGGCGCAACCTTAATCATTATTGCTTTAATGATTGTTTGGGAAGCTATAGGCCGTTTTTCATCTCCCCCAGAGATTGCCTCTAAGGGTATGTTAATCATTGCCACTATTGGATTAACCATTAACTTGATAGTGGCCTATATGCTACATCGTGGCGGTGCTTCTCACAGTCATGACCATGAGGATCCCGAGTCAGGATCGCAAAACCTTAATATGCATAGTGCCTACTTGCACGTATTAGGCGACTTATTAGGGTCAGTGGCGGCCATTATTGCAGCTTTAGCAATGATGTGGATGGGCTGGGCGTGGGCTGACCCTGTGGCGTCAGTTGTGGTGGCCATTTTAATCTTGATCAGTGGTTTTAGGGTGGTAAAAGCGTCAACACATATCTTGATGGAGGGTACCCCAGAAGAGATTTGTTTAGACGAGGTAAAAGAGACCATTGAATCTCATGAGCACATTATCACTGTCCATGACTTGCATGTGTGGAGCATTACCAGTGGTATTCATGCCCTATCTTGTCACGTAGTGGTTGATGGTGATATGCGTATCCTACAGGCTAGTGAGTTGATTCATGATATTGAGCACAGTTTGGCTCAATTAGGTATTAGCCACACTACCATTCAGGTTGAATCAGTAGAGCACCCTCATAACCGATTAGACGCCATAGTGTGTGCTTTGGATGAGGTAGACAGCCCTAATACGGGACACAGCCATATTGGTCACCATCATTAATATTCTTTACAGCACATATAGACATAGACACCTATCCTTGTAATAGGCTGTCTATGTCTGCTTCTACATCTAAATGAGTTGTCTCAGCTAACTAATGTCTCAGCTAACTAATGTCTCAGCTAACTAATGTCTCAGCTAACTAATGTCTCAGCTAAATAAGCAGCTATCTACTGTAACAGACCGCCTTCTTATTTTAACGGCTGTAGCGTTTGACGAAGGGACTCAATCTCTTCTCGGTATTGTTCAGGCTTTATTTGCAAAATACGAAACAGCTCAAGCACAAACTCATCAGCAGTATAAAAGGGATCGATATAGCTGCCATCTAAGCCTAGGTTTTGACTACAAAGCACATAACGCAGGCGATCCGTGGCGGCAAAAGTATGCTTCCTAGGATAACCCATCGATTTTACGATATCAGCCGATCGAATTTGAAGTAGGGTAATTTGTTGCACAGCCAATACTGCCAGTGGGCATTTTGGTTTGTATCGAGGCGCATATTGGAAAGTATTGGTGGGGGCTGCGGTGGCAGTAAGGGACTGAAATTTACACATGATAGACTCCTAGAACTCCGACTGAAACGAATCTTAAAAGGCACAACGGACCGTGTCGGAGTACAGGTTCATGCGCTTTACCAGAGTTGTTTTATATCGTGCTGGAAGTTGCAGGGATAGCAGTTATTAATAATCCAGCTATCCATTAAACCCACGATGTTGATTTATTATCTTATCACAAAGTTTTAGCTGAATAAATAAAAGCTCAGGCTATTTTACCAGCCTGAGCTTTTACATACCTTTAATTTGAATACCTTTAAATTATCTCAGCAATTATTTTAAGGCAGTCAGTCACTAAAGAGTATTGATCGGTACCTTTAAATAACGAACACCATTATCTTCTGGTTCTGGCATCTCGCCGGCACGAATATTGACCTGAACCGAGGGGATAATCAGTCGTGGCATCTCAAGGGTGGCATCCCGTTCAGTGCGCATCTTTGCAAATTCAGCCTGACTGATCCCATCTCTGACGTGAATATTGCCAGCTTTTTCTGCAGCCACTGTAGTCACTGGAGAATGCTCACGCCCTTCTGGTGGATAATCATGGCACAGATAAATTTCTGTATCCCCAGGCAGCGATAATATTTTTTGGATGGAGTGATATAAATCGTCCACGTCTCCCCCTGGGAAGTCCACTCGGGCTGTGCCCACATCTGGAGCAAATAGCGTATCCCCCACAAAAATAGCCAGCGCACGCTCACTATCGGTCGTATCTTGTGCCACATAAGCCATATCAGCTGGTGTGTGGCCTGGCACATGCATCACGCTAAGCTTGATATCGCCTAACATAAACTCAGTGCCTTCTTCGGTTAATTTATCAAACTGACTGGCATCTGTCTTAAAGTAGTTATCTAGGTTAAATACTTCTTTGAATATTTTTTGAACCTCAGTGATGTGCTTACCTATCACCAACTCACCGCCTAGCTGCTGTTTTATATGCGGTGCCGAACTAAGATGGTCGGCATGAGCATGGGTCTCAATAATGTACTTTACGGTTAAATCCTGCTCTTTGACATAGTTGATGACCTCATCCGCCGACTCAGTACTGGTATGCCCTGATTTAAAATCATAATCCAATACAGGGTCAATAATGGCACACAGCTTATTGGCCTCATCAATTAATACGTGAGTATAAGTCTCCGTATCCTCATGTAAGAACGATTTAATTTGCATAGGACTACCCTTCTATTTTAAATTTTATTTAACTTTATAATGCCTGAAAACGGTTATAATTACCATATAATAATATATATAAATATGTAATATATATAGATATAGTAACAGCGGATTAATTGTTGAGGTAATTGCCCGCCTGATTCCGTAACATCATATTAGTCTTGATAGTATTGCTCTTATAGCATTGGCTCCATAAAAGTAGACGCATAAAAAAAGCTGGCCATGGCCAGCTTTTTTTTACAACAAGTAATATCCTTTAAGTCCTTAGACTTAATGACTTAGAATAAAACACGAACGCGGATGGTCTCTTTGATGTTTCTTAACTGATCCAAGGCTTCTTTTGAGTTACGGTTGTCCACATCCATAACCAAATAACCCACATCGCCTTCAGTCATTAAGCTTTGTGCCAAGATGTTAATACCAGCCGTAGCAAATGAGCTGTTAATTTGCGACAGTACGCCTGGTACGTTTTGGTGAATGTGCAGTAAACGGTGTGAGCCTTCTTTAACTGGAATACTAACTTCAGGGAAGTTCACAGAAGTTGTGGTATCACCGGCGTCAGAGTATTTAACGAACTTCTCTGCCACTTCAAGACCAATATTGGCTTGTGCTTCTTGAGTAGAGCCCCCGATGTGCGGCGTTAAGATAACGTTGTCAAACTTACGCAGTGGGGATTCAAACTCTTCTTCTGCTGATTTTGGCTCTTTCGGGAAGACGTCTACTGCAGCCCCTAAGATTTTACCTGACTCTATTGCAGCGGCTAAGTCATCAATCTCAACACAAGTACCACGGGCAGCATTAATAAAGTAGCTGCCGTCTTTCATAAGATCAAACTGCTCTTTTTTCATCATATAACGCGTACTTGGTAGGTCTGGTACGTGTAAAGTCACAATATCTGCATTTTGTAATAATTCTTCTAAACTACCAACTTGCACTGCATTACCTAAAGGTAGCTTGGTTACTACATCATGATAAATAACTTTCATACCTAAGCTTTCGGCAAGTACTGATAACTGTGAGCCAATTGAGCCATAACCCACAATACCCATCACTTTACCGCGAACCTCATGTGAGTTCTTAGCTGATTTACCCCAACCGCCGCGGTGTACCACAGCGTTTTTCTCAGGGATACCACGGTAAAGCATAATCGCTTCTGCCAGTACCAGCTCAGCCACTGAACGGGTGTTTGAATAAGGGGCATTAAATACGGGAATACCAAACTCACGAGCAGCTTCTAAGTCTACTTGGTTGGTACCGATACAGAAACAACCGATTGCAATAAGTTTTTCTGCCTGCTCAAGAATGTCACGAGTTAACTGAGTACGTGAGCGAATACCGATAAAATGAGCATCTTTAATTTTTTCTGCTAATTCATCAGGATCTAAAGCATGCGATAGATATTCAATATTGGTGTAACCCGCATCATTTAAAACTTTCAGTGAGTTCTCGTGTAAACCCTCTAGCAGTAAAAAACGTATTTTATCTTTCTCAAGCGATAATGCCATGTCTTTGCCCTTATTTTGATGGGTTATTAATTTTAATGGGTTATTAACAACTAACCTTATCTGGTATCACTTTGCCATAAAAAGCCAAAAAGTGAAAAATATGACGTTGAGTGAGCCACTATTTTTGTGACCGCCCTAAAACTAAAGTCGCTCGTCTCGAACTGCGACTTACATCCTCTATTAGCACTATGTCATAATATAACTATCTTATAACATATTTTATTATTTTGGCAGACTAAATTATGAATAAAGCCCTGTCAAATACGACTATAATGGTAAACTTTCAGTTATGCGGTTTGTCGCAACTGGCTTTTGTTTGTTTGTAACTTGTTTTGTATCATAAACTTTTGTAGAGACCAATATGACTGCACCCAATGTTTTAAATAATGCTTCCGCTGCTCATGAGCTGGCACACAGTTCAGATCAATCCTTAGTTGATGCTCCAGAGCTTTCAAAACAACAAATAACTGACCCTGCAGCATTAACCGCTCTACTCACTAGCCTAACTACTAGCCACGGCTTTGACGATAGTCAAATTAAAACCGATGCTGAGAGCTTAGAGCATTGGGGTAAAGACTGGACCAAACATTTTGCCCCCGCACCCTGTGCCATTGTTTTTCCCAAATCAACCGAACAAGTGCAAGCGGTGATAAAGCTAGCCAATGAGCACAATATTGTTGTGACTCCGAGCGGTGGCCGTACCGGTCTGTCTGCAGGCGCTGTGGCCAGTAATGGCGAGATTGTCATTAGTCTAGATAAAATGAATAAGATTGGTGAATTCTACCCAGCCGACAGAATGGTTGAGGTTGAAGCCGGTGTCATCACTGAGCAATTACAGCAGTTTGCTGAAGACAAAGGCTTATATTACCCAGTCGACTTTGCCTCAGCAGGCTCTAGCCAAATTGGCGGTAACATCGGTACCAATGCCGGCGGTATTAAAGTGATTCGTTATGGCATGACCCGTAACTGGGTACTGGGCCTGACTGTGGTTACTGGTAAAGGCGATATTTTAGAGCTCAACCGCGGTATGATTAAAAACGCCACCGGTTATGACTTACGTCACTTGTTTATTGGTGCAGAAGGTACTTTAGGTATCGTTACCAAAGCACAGATCAAGCTTGAGCGCGCACCGCAAGATTTAACGGTGATGGTATTTGGCATGGATGAATTTGAGCACGTGATGAACGTGTTGTCCGCTTTCCAGTCACAACTTGATTTAACCGCCTTTGAATTCTTTGATGAAGTGGCGATTGATAAGTTAATGGCCACCGGTCATGTTCAACAGCCCTTTGAGGCGCGTACCAAGTACTATGCCCTATTAGAATTCGAAGCCCCCTACGAGCCGATTATGGACAAAGCGATGGCCATGTTTGAGCAGTGTATGGAGAACGGTTGGATTGTGGATGGGGTAATGAGTCAAAGCTTATCGCAAGCTGCTGAGCTGTGGAAACTGCGTGAGTATATCTCAGAGACCATCTCTGTATTCACCCCCTACAAAAACGATGTGTCAGTACTAATTAGCTATGTGCCTGAGTTTATTAAAGACATTGAGGCCGTAGTAAACGCCAATTACCCTGACTTCGAGATTTGCTGGTTTGGTCATATTGGTGATGGCAACCTGCATCTAAATATCTTAAAGCCGGAGAACCTATCTAAAGATGAATTCTTTGAGAAATGCCAAAGCGTGAACGACTTAGTGTTTCAAACCGTTCAAAAATATGGCGGCTCGGTATCAGCAGAACACGGCGTGGGCATGACCAAAAAGCCTTATCTAAGCTATAGCCGCAGCGAAACTGAGATTGAGTATTTAAAAGAATTGAAGAAGGTATTCGATCCAAAAGGTATTATGAACCGTGGGAAGATTTTTGATGTTTAAGTCAGTTTATAGCATCAACCTGATGCTGTTTTAAGCTGTCTTTCTTTTTAAATCCTTTTTTAAATCACTTTTTAAATCATGATGTTTCTTAAAAAATTGCCCTTTATTTAATTAAAGGGCAATCGAAACAATAGCACTATGGCGACAAGGGTCAAAATAGCCAATACACTTTGAACCAAGATAAAGGCCTGATGCGGTCCTACCACATGCTGAATCATGTTTCCTAAGGCATTGAGACTAATGCCCGACTCCTGGACATGCGGTGGAGTTTGAATTTTTTGAATGGCGTGTAGGAACTCTTCTGTTTCCTCCTTATCCCATTGACTGGGTTTAAAAGGAAGAAATCTAGACAAAGTATCTGCCTGTTTTTTGGTCTCAGGAGACCATAGCCAACGCTCTAAAAACATCAAGCGCATTCCCCAATTGCTAAACTCTCTCTGCTCAATAGGTTGCACTATCAGTATTTTTGCTTCTTTGTGCCGGGTATCATCAAAAATCTCTTGCAGCAAAGGCAACAGTACCTTTTTCTGTCCTTCCAAGCATTGCAAAAACTGACCGTTTCCGTAGCAAAGTGTCCCTGTGATCCCATTTTGTTGATTATATCGACGAGCATCTTGCTCTACAGTCTGGAAAATAGCGGGCTTAAAACGGCTTTTGAAAGTCAGGCTACTAGCATAGACCAAACGAACCAAAGCGTTATCTTCTATTTTACTTAACGCCGTGGCTGTACTGTGTTCGTTGAGAGGCATAATTCAGTCCTTAGTATGCATCACAGTTTGTTATCCAAAGCAGAATTAAATAGGGCATACATAATTTAATGTCAATAATACAATAAATTACGTTTTTTATATACTTATTAACATATAAATTAAATATTTGTTGTTTCAACTGTTTTTAAGCCTAGCTATAGCTGCTATAAATTTTAATTTTTCTATAGACCAGGTAGATTGTCTGTGGGGACTAACTCAATTTGTAGACTGAAGGGAATTAAGCATATTAACGCAGCTTCACAACAATAATATATAGGTTACAATTCTTTAGTTTTCATCTACTTCCTGACCCTTATAATATGTTTTTTTATAATAATTTAATGCCCAGTACCCAGTTGTTATTAACCAGTGCTCAGTATTGGCTTTTATTAATGAGCACTTAGAGCAACGGTCTATTTTATCTTGGCTAGCTATAAATTATTTAGAGCCACTTATTTATTTACTAATAATTCACTTATTGATAACACCATCTGAGTGGGTGACGCTATAACCTCTTTATATTTTTTATATTTATAAAAGCTTTAAAACTTTAAATCCAAACTTTTCTATCCTCGCGACGAGTAATCCCATGACCCAAAAAACTGAAGACTTTCACTTAAAAATAGCTGAAATTAAGAAAAAAGATTATCCTCAACTAAAAACCTTAATGGATCGAGTGTATGTCAACTTAGGCGGTGCTTGGTCAAAAAACACCATCCATACCCTGATTGACTCCTTCCCTGAAGGACAAATCGCTTTATTTGACCATGATAAATTAATCGGTATGGTGTTAACCATGCGTGTTAATTATCAAAAATTCTCTAACCCGCATACTTATGATGACTTACTGGGGCAACGTGAGATTATTAAAGATGATCCCGAAGGTGATGCGTTATATGGTATTGATGCTCTAATCGATCCAGACTATCGTGGTTATCGTTTGGGCCGCCGTCTTTATGATGCCCGTAAAGAATTGTGCCGTCAGATGAACTTCAGAGCTATTTTGGCAGGGGGCCGTATTCCCAAATACCACAGCTACCAAGACATGACTCCGGGTGAGTATATTGATGCTGTTGAAAACCGTGAGATATACGACCCTACTCTATCTTTCCAACTGTCTAATGGCTTCATCGTTAAACGTATTTTAACTGGCTATCTTCCTGATGATCAGCAGTCTAAAGGTTTTGCGACTTTATTAGAGTGGGCCAATATCTATTATGAGCCCCAAGACTATAAGCCCAACACTCGAAAAACCGATGTGCGTATTGGCGGCATTCAGTGGCAGATGCGTGAGGTGGAGTCTCCTGAAGAGTTATTACAACAAGTTGAGTTCTTCGTAGACATTATGGCCGACTATAATGCTGACTTCGCTTGCTTACCAGAATTCTTTAATGCGCCACTTATGGGGCTGTGTGAGTCAACCGATCAAAACATTGCAATTCGTTTTTTAGCGGACTACACCGAGTGGTTTAAAAACGAGATTTCAAATTTAGCCGTCAGTTATAACGTCAATGTCATCACCGGCTCTATGCCATTGTTTGATGAAAACGAAGAAGTGCTTTATAACGTCAGCTACTTATGTCGCCGTGATGGTACCGTTGAAGAACAACGCAAAATCCACATTACCCCACATGAGCGTAGTGCTTGGGTTATTGAAGGCGGCAACAAGGTACAAGTTTTCGATACGGATGCTGGGCGTATTGGCATTTTGATTTGTTATGATGTAGAGTTCCCAGAGCTTGCTCGTTTATTGGCTCTAGAGGACATGGATATCTTGTTCGTTCCTTTCTGGACAGATACCAAAAACGGCTATTTACGCGTTCGCCACTGTGCTCAAGCTCGTGCCATTGAAAACGAATGCTATGTTATGATTTGTGGCTCTGTGGGTAACTTACCTCAAGTTGAAAGCTTGGATATTCAATATGCTCAGTCTTCGGTATTTTCTCCGTCTGACTTTGCTTTCCCACACGACGCAATCATGGCGGAAACCACCCCGAATACGGAGATGGTATTCTTCTCAGATTTAGACTTAGATAAGCTTATCCATGTGCGTAATGAAGGATCGGTCAATAACTTAAAAGACCGCCGTGAAGACTTATTTACCCTTAAATGGAAAAAGAAAGCCAAAAAATCTGTGGAAGACAGCTCACCAGAAGAGTTAAAACAAAACTCTCATAGCGTCACCGAAGGGGTGCCTCTGCACGATAGAGCAACCAAACCCTTTTAAGTAAAAGCTTGATATAGAATTTCTCTGGCTTTTGAACCCATTTATTTATTAAAGATATGAATAACTATGACACAGGATCAAAAGTCAGTAGATGGCTTACAACTTAAAAAACCAAAGTCAAAACTGCTCTCTTGGGGCTGGTCTGCTCTTAAATTCTTGGTGCTTTTTGCCGTTATCTACACTGCGATCAATTGGTGGCGGCAACCGGTCATGCCAGCCGATCCTCAGCTGCAATTGACAGATTATCAAGGACAAAGTGTTGATATTGAAGCTTTGAGCCACGAGTCGCCGGTGTTGGTTTATTTTTGGGGAACTTGGTGCCCTATCTGTAGCACCACCTCTCCAAAAATAAACTCATTAGCACAATCAGGCAACTATCCTGTGGTAAGCATTGCTGTGCAGTCTGGCAGTAATCAGGATATTGAGCAGTATATGAACGAGAACAACTACTCATTCACCACCATTAATGATGAATCTGGCAAGATATTTAGTGACTGGGAGGGACAGGTCACCCCCTCTTATGTGGTCCTTAAAGATGGCGAGATGAAGCAAGGCTTAACCGGTATTCAACCTGAGTGGTCACTTAAGTTAAGACTATGGTTGTCTTCTTTATTTTAATCTCTTTATTCTAAACACTTACCTATCAATTTTTATTGATATATATTTTGGGTTGGTAACGGCTACTCACTATAATAGCTGTCATTTTTTCGCAACCACCAGTTCATATTATTCTGTCGTTTCGCTCTAAAGTCTTCAAGCTTAATAGCCGCCTTGGTATTATGACGCCTTAAAGTATCTAGCCCAAACAATATAGGCACACTGACCAATACCCCGTGACGTAGCCGAGACTTAGGCAACCCCAGCCCATCGCTGATATCATCACCGACAAGCGTGCGAGTCACACTGGCATTGACCAGCTCTACAAACCTGCCCTTTCTATTGTCCTCACCCATAATTTGTGACGGTAATCTATGCAGAGCGTCTGCCAAGGGCTTACCTACTTCAAAGTCTAAATGCTGCGTCGCCAAATAGGTATAGAGCCACGCCCAGCAATCCGTCTCATTCTGTGGCAAACGCTTCAAATCAATACCCATCCACCAACTGGCTAAGTGCCATAGATGCAAAATACCTTTGGCTTCCTCTGCGCTAATTCTTGCGCCTAATATTCTTAGCCCACGCATGATAAGCAGTGAAAACTGTAGATGCGTGGCCACCATGTCGGTCTGATTAATAGGTGTGCCCCAATAATCGCTATCCCAGCCTTCCTCAATAAGCTTTTGCCGCACTATGGCATGTATTTGACGTACGTTAATGCTCTGACGCCACCCTTCACTACCTATGGCCAACACCGTTGGGGCATCATTAAGTCCAGGGTGTTCTGAAACTGCCAAAATATACGAGTAAGTGCGCATTAATCTGGGCAACGCCTCATGAACCAAAGCACCAGTCTGTATTAAGGGTAATGACAAAGCAGGAATACTGTATCCCGCCATTAAAGCCACATTCCTTAATAGCCAAATCAGCATCAAGGGATAGCGGCGATAAGCTACGGCACCAATTTCAGCCAAGTCTGCGTCAAACCAATCGGGATGAGTAGAGAGTTGGGTGACCAGCTGCTGAAAATCAGGGTTATCGGTTAAGTCTTTCTTTAAGCTTAAGTTTATCTCTAAATCTAAATTAGAATTTGATTCCGTATTTAAAGGATTATTAGACCGAACTCCTGATTGACTCGATGCAGTGTTTGAGGTTTTTTGAAGAATGTAAGCTTGCAATGGTTTGGCAAATTTTTGATTATTCGCAAGTAGTCTATCGACAACCGGATCACCGATATCATAGCCTTCTGCCATTTCTTCAAGCAATGCTGAGGATACTGTAAAATCTTTTGGTAATAAGAATTTGCGAATTCGCTTTAATACCTGTAACTCAGCATGCTGAGTTATCTCTGTGGTACGACCATGCTTTCGAATCATTGAGTTACTCATGTTAAATTTATCCTACTGAATATAAAGATGATAACAGGGGATAAAAAATATGTATTTAAATAGGGTTTTAAATATTAGTATAGCGTGACTTAACTATTATTGAGTTAATATTACTTATTCTATACAGGCTACTTCAGATCCAAATTTATTAACACTTCCATTATTTCATTGTTTATTTTAAATTGTCATCGCAACACTCTACTTATAACCTATTAAATTCGTCTATAATACATTTCCTTACAATACTACTGTCAACATCTCCTCTATTAGCGTCATTAATACATCAATATAACCCCCACACTAAGGACTACCTATGGACCCTCGCCCTGTGGATACTCCCACATCTCACACTGTAGAACCCACCCCTTTATATGAGTATGACCCTGACTTTAGTAATGGAAAATGGTTTCCGACTTGGAAGCCTTTCCAAGGGGATCTAGATCAGCATCCTGTCGCTATTAATGAGTACTTACCTGCCGGCAAAAGTATCATGTTAGGAGTACAGCATACTTTTGCTATGTTCGGGGCAACCGTGCTAGCGCCTTTATTAATGGGCTTTGACGTTAACCTTGCCATCTTAATGTCAGGTATCTGTACTATCTTATTCTTCTTGATGACGGGCGGACGTATGCCCAGTTATCTAGGCTCTAGCTTTGCTTTTATTGGTCCCGTTATCGCAGCCACAGCTTATGCCGGCAGCGGTCCTAATACCAATTTAAATGTGGCACTGGGCGCCATCATGGTTTGTGGTATTCTCTACGCTCTAGTGGGTCTGCTGGTGATGAAAATCGGTACCAACTGGATTGAAAAATTAATGCCTCCCGTTGTTACTGGTGCGATTGTTATGATTATTGGTCTAAACCTTGCACCTGTCACGGTACAAGGGGTCTCTGCCAACCAGTTTGATGCTTGGATGGCGACTTTAACCGTGGTATTGATTAGTAGTGTGGCCATATTCACCCGAGGTATGCTGCGCCGTCTGCTGTTACTGGTAGGCCTAATTCTTTCTTATGTGATTTATTATCTGGTAACTAACATTATGGGCTTTGGGACTCCTATTGACTTTAGTGGCGTCCAACAAGCGGCCTGGTTTGGGATACCTACGACACATAAGCCAGAGTTTAGCTTGAATGCCATTATTCTTATTGCCCCGATTGCCTTTATTCTAATCGCTGAAAACCTAGGTCACTTTAAGGCCGTAGAGGGCATGACTAAGTCTCATGTTACCCCTTATATTGGTCGTGGCTTTTTAGCGGATGGTCTGGCCACCACTTTCTCTGCAGGCTTTGGTGGTACAGGGGTAACCACTTATGCGGAGAATATTGGGGTAATGGCGGTGACTAAGGTTTATAGCACCACCATTTTCGTTATGGCTGGTATTGTGGCTATCTTCTTAGGTTTATCACCGAAGTTTGGCGCTATTATCCAAAGTATCCCCCCTGCACTACTGGGCGGCGCTTCCATTGTGGTGTTTGGCTTAATTGCTGTGGCTGGCGTGAAAATCTGGATTGATAATAAGATCGACTTTAGCAAAAACAGCAACCTCATTATTGCTGCTGTGACCGTTATCATGGGTGCCGGTAACTTTAGCCTACATTTGGGCGGCTTTGACTTAGGTGGCATTGGTACAGCTACTTTAGCGGCCATCGTGCTAAACGCTTTATTCAATCGTGAAATTGCCAATAAACGTCCAGCTTAGGCGGATTGGTTGCACTAATTATTTATTAACCCTGTTAATAGTCTGAATGTATAAAAGCCCACAGTTTACGCTGTGGGCTTTTTTTATTTGCGGCGATAGAACCTTGAAAAAAAGCGATAGCGTCGCATTTTGGTATTTTGAGTTAACGGCTTGGGTTTTAACGAGCCTAGATAAATAGCAAACATGGTTAATCCAGCACCCGTCCACTGTAAGATATTAATCGACTTGTGTAACCAAAAATAGTCGATGAATAAGGCTGCAACAGGCTCACTTAAGAGCAATAACCCAGTTAATGCCAACGATAGTTTTGGGATTGAGTAAGCAATCAAACCCCAAGCCAAGCACTGCATCACCGTGCCATAAACGATAATCCAACCCAAATCAGAGAGCGAGTTTGGCAGTATTTGGCCTTTATCAAACAAAAACATCGGGATTAGCATCGCCAAGCTACCGCCGATACTAATTCGCTGCATCAATAAAAATATGGGCGTTGGTGAGGCTTGGTGGGTCAAGCGAATAAAGGTCATCGATGCTGCCAACATACTGGCTGAGACGATACCGGTTATAAAACCATACGCAGCGTGATCGTTACTGGCAAACTCTGGGCTGGCAATAAATACCACACCCATCAGGGCAATAACCAAACTTATTAACTGTAATATGGTCTGACGCTCTTTAAATATTAAAAAGCCTATAGCCGCCAAAAAGAATATTTGTAAGCTATTGAGTAAGGTAGATATCCCTGGGCCAACCGCATAAATACTTTCATGCCATAACGCCAAATCCAAACCCAAAAAGGCGCCAGACAGCAGAGCAAAAATAAGTGCCTTTTTATTATTTAGGCGGCTGTTGGTAATGTTAGGGTTAGAGTTATTGTCATTAGCGTTGGGCATTTTTTGGCGAAACACTGTAGCCAACATAGTAAAGACTACACCAGACACTGCCAATCGCCAAAAGGCCATAGCATAGCCTCCGACCTCAACATGGGCAACGATAAGACTGCCTAACCCAAATATTACGCACCCAATAATCAGCCCAATCGCTGGCAACTGAGAGTTGTCCTTTTGTTGTATCATAAATCGACCTAACACTATCCCTTAGAAAATAACGCGAAATCAGCTTGAATAGTGATAAGTATAACCTTACCTTAGAGATAGAAGACACTCTTTGAAGAATATTATTTAGGAATCATTATGAAATACTTACTACAAGTTGATTTTCCATACTCAGGCCCGTTTGGTGATGAGTTTTTTTCAGCCATGAAAGAGTTGGCTGAAGATATTGCTACCGAGCCTGGTCTTGTCTCAAAAATTTGGACCGAAAACGAAGAGAATCAAGAGGCAGGCGGTATTTATGTTTTTGACAATCTAAACGATGCCCATCGCTACCTAGATAAGCATACCCAAAGGCTACACTCTTTTGGATTTACCGACATTAAAGCCAAAGTATTTAAAATCAATGAAGAGCTAAGTGCGATTTGTCATGCCAAATTTTAGTAAGTAATTACTATTTCATATTAAATAGATGATACGTCCTTAATTTTCAGGTATTGTTTTAATTAGAAGATTTCTATAAAGTTTTTCATAGGGTAATAGCCCGCTGTTAAAGCTAAAAATAGAATGAGTTAAACAAGACACACCATCACATAAAAAATTCAGCATATTAAACATAAGCTGTGAATTTAAGGACAAATAAATGCCATCGAATGATAATATTTTGCGTTCGCGCGTCAGATTACTTGGGTCATTTTTAGGGGAAGCTATTGCTCGCCAATCAGGGCAAGAGACGGTTGAAACCATTGAGGTATTACGCAAAGGCTTCATTCAAGAACGTCGCTCCCCTGATCCAAAAAATAAGCAAAAACTAATAGAACTCATTGCCTCTTTAGACAATAAGACGCTACAAAATGTTATTCGTGGCTTTTCAATTTATTTCTTTTTAGCCAACCTCACAGAAGAAAACTTCTTACAACAAGAGCGGCGCACCTTAAAACAGAACTCTTACCATTATTGGGAGGGCTCGTTTCGCCACACTTTATTAGAGTGCAAAGAGCGCAATATTGAAGCAGACCAAATCAAAGAGTTGATCGATCAACTAAAGTTTATACCGGTATTTACCGCTCATCCCACCGAAGCTCGTCGCCGCACTACGATGAACATCTTGCAGAACATTTATGCTCATAGTAATACCCTAAATGAGCTACCTGAAGGCAGCTTAGCTTATGAAGAAGCCAAACAAAAAACAGCTGAAGCCATTGATTTGCTGTGGTCATCGGATGAGGTTCGCACCCGCAAGCCCTTAGTTTTTGATGAGATTAATAACGGGCTACATTACTTTAATGCCAGCTTATTTAAAGCCATTCCTCAGGTGTATCGCAATATAACAAATGCCATTGTAGACATTTATCCGGAATTGTCTGACTACCCGTTACCGGCCTTCTTACGCTTTGGCTCTTGGATTGGCGGTGATAGAGATGGCAACCCTTTTGTTACCCACGAAACCACAGAAATGGCGGTGTTAATGCATGCCAATACTGTGCTGCGTCATTACCGCGTTGTCCTCAAGAAGTTACGCCGTGAACTGATTCACAGTGACACCATCGTTGATATTTCTCCTGAAATCTATCAACGTATTGAGGACTACCGTGATCTGGATCAAAAGGTGTTTTACTATAATCCAGAGGACTACAACCATGAACCTTACCGTAGGCTTCTATCGCTAATCCTTGAGAAAATTTCAGCCACCAACCAATACATTCAAAGCCGAGGAGAAGATTTAGAGGCCGCAGCTTATGCTTACGCCAGTCCTGAGGCGCTATTAGATGACTTACGTCTAATTAGACAAAGTGTCAGTATTCATGATGAAGCCCACTCAAAAGGGTTGCTGCTGGATATGATTCGCTTGGTCAAAACTTGTGGCTTCCACCTTGCCTCCTTAGATATCCGTCAAGACTCCGCTTATCATGGTGAAGTTATTGCAGATATCTTTGACAGCGCCTCTAACCTACCCGACTATCGTAATCTTAGTGAAGAAGAGCGTCAGCAGTGGTTAACTCGTCTTCTGCAGCAACCCGGCACACCGCTCATTTATAGCGACAACTTAAGTGACCAAACTCGTGAACAGTTGGCTTTAATGCACTCAATTGCCAAGCTGAGAAAGCTGGTCGGTGAAGACACCTTTGGTAGCTATATCATCTCGATGACCAACAATGCCAGTCAACTGCTGGAAGTTTTATTATTAATGCGCTTTGCTGGCCTATCCGGGGTCGATGAGGAGGGCAATTTATTTGCAGCTTTACCTGTAGCCCCTCTGTTTGAGACCATCGATGACTTAAAGAACATCGATCATATTATGCCTGCAGTATTAGACAATCCTCTGTATCGTCAGCTATTGCAAGGCTCAGACAATATTCAAGAGATTATGCTGGGCTACTCAGATTCATCAAAAGATGGCGGTATTATTACCTCAGCCTGGCAACTATACAGCGCCCAACAAACCATCACTGAGATTGCGAAAAAATACGGTATCCAAACCCGCTTATTTCATGGTCGCGGCGGATCTGTTAGCCGTGGGGGTGGCTCAACTCACCAAGCTATTGCTGCTCAGCCGGCAGGCACTCTAAATGGCCAAATCAAATTTACTGAGCAAGGTGAGGTGCTCTACGCCAAATACGCCAATCCAGACACGGCAGTATTTGAATTGACCATGGGTATCACTGGTGCCTTAAAGGCCAGTTCGTCTCGCTTCGTTGAGCAGCCCAAGCAGTTATCGAGCTATGAGTCCTTATTTGCGCGCTTAGCAGAAGCTGGCGAGCAGCAGTACCGTGCGCTTACTGATAATACCGAAGGCTTCTATGAGTTTTATTCGCAAGCGACGCCCGTTCAAGAAATTTCATTATTAAATATTGGCTCTCGCCCCGCTCACCGCAAAAAAGGCTTACCCAGCAAATCGACCATTCGCGCTATTCCGTGGGTATTTGGTTGGTCTTTGGCCCGCTTCACCTTACCAGCGTGGTACGGTGTAGGCAGTGCTCTTGATAGTGTTAAGCAAGATGAAGCGCTAATGAAAGAGATGAATGATAACTGGCCATTTTTTAAAGCCTTTATCAGTAATATTGAAATGGCGTTTACCAAATCAGAGATGAATATTGCCCGTGCTTACAGCCAATTATGCGAAGATGAAACCTTACGCGAAACGGTGATGCAGGCTGTCATTAAGGAGCATGAGCTGACGCAATCAGGGCTCAACTCTTTGCTTGAGCAGCAATCTTTGCTATCTGGGCAACAGGAGCTGGCAAACTCCTTGGAGTGGCGTAATGCTTACTTAGACCCCATGAACTACATCCAGATTGAGCTGCTAAAGCGTCTGCGTCGTTCTGATAAAGCGCAACAAGAGGCTCACAACAGCTTAGATGTGGAAGACCCCTTAATTCGCAGTATCAACGCCTTGGCTGCAGGCTTACGTAATACCGGCTAAGCGCTTATAAATAAATTTAGAGACACAAAAAAGCCCCTCACATTGTGATGGGCTTTTTACTGCTGCTTTTGACTACTATGATAGGAGACACAGCGCAGACTATCTTGTGAATCAAAGTTGTGAGCTAAATTAGTACCACAATCTTAATAGCTTCACAGAGTTAGGGACAGGTAAGGCTAAGCATTTAGTTTGATAGCTACTTAACCATTGATTCATTATTTTTCTTTGTATTGCATAGTGCGCAGCATGCTCTTGGGCTTCCCACCAGGGCCTAAAATCAAAAATATAGCTTTCATTTAGATCCTTTTTATTCTCAAAAACTAATCTATAAATCGTCTCGTGAAATAGTCTTTTTCGTCTAATATGATGATCAATTCGCTGTGTAATCTCGATGTTGTTATAAAGCAGTTGCTTAATACTTTTTTCAAAATCATTGATATAGTAATCGACAGACAATTTGAATAAAGTTCTTCTCTTGGCTTGACCTTCTTCACAAATATACAGTGCGTTAACTAAAACCTTATATGTTCTTTTAAAATTCGTTATTTCTTTAAACTTTCGGTCATTCTCTACTTTATCTTTAGCCTGTTGATAATTTAAATTTTGATCAATATTAGACTCACTTTTGACAGTGCTCATCTCTTGTTCAAGCTGGGAAATATAGTCAAAGTAGACTTGACGCGCAGCTTTACATTGCTCATCAGTAACAGGCCAAGCTAGATTCTTGTGAAAACCTAAGTGAAGTACGGTAATAACTTTACCACTCAACCCATCTTGTATGGCCACATAATAAAAATAATCTTTAGGGCTATAAAATAATAGATGCTTTTTATGAGTGCCATACGTTCCATATTCTTGAGTGATATCAATACAAATATTTAGATCTAAAAAATGCATTAGCTCATGAGGTAGCATTGAAGTACGCTGTCGAATCCTTAAAGCGGCATGAGTGGAAGGATATGAAAAGAAGGGCCTATCCTTACTGTTTAGATCCTTGAAAATAATATCCGTATTTGGCATGTTCTCATAATGTGGTGAAAGTAAAATGTATATTAAGTGACTATATTATATTAAATATCTTACTATTAACTAAAGCAAGTACAAATAAACGATAATAAAAAAGCCCATCACATTGTGATGGGCTTTTCGTATCATTAGTCCAGTCATGATATCGGATTATATTAGGCTAAGCTCGTATTCTCCAATTCAGACAGACTATATGAGACTGACTTTAAACTTACTTAGCAGCAGCGGCTTGAGCAGCAGCAACTTCAGCAGCGAAGTCTTCTTCTTTCTTCTCGATACCTTCACCAACTTCAAAGCGTACGAAGTTTTTAACAGTTACGCCTTCAGCTTTTAGAACATCGCCAACTTTCTTGTCGTTGTCCATTACGTATGCTTGACGAACCAATACTACTTCGTCTAGGTACTTACGTAGGCTACCTTCGATCATTTTTTCGATGATGTTGTCAGGCTTGCCAGATTCACGAGCTTTGGCTTCAGCGATGTCTTTTTCACGAGCTAGAACGTCAGCTGGTACGTCAGTGTCGTTAGCTGCTACTGGGTTGAATGCAGCAATGTGCATTGCTAGGCTCTTACCAGTTTCTTCGCTACCGCCTTCAGTTGATACCACAACACCGATACGTAGACCATGACGGTAAGAAGCTAGATTGTCACCTTCAACGATTTGTGCACGACGTACTTGAATGTTTTCACCGATTTTTTGTACTAAAGATACACGAGCTTCTTCAACAGTTTGACCGTTACCATAGTCAAGCTCAGAGATAGCTGCTACATCAGTAGTGTTGTTAGCTAGAGCTAGCTCAGCTACTTTGTTAGCAAATTCTGTGAAGTTATCGTCTTTTGCTACGAAGTCAGTTTGGCAGTTTACTTCTAATAGAAGCGCTTTGTTGCCTTCTTGAGCGATAACGATAGCACCGTCAGCTGCAATGTTACCTGCTTTTTTAGCAGCTTTAGCTTGACCTGATTTACGTAGGTTGTCGATCGCTTGTTCAACATCACCACCAGTTTCTTCTAGTGCTTTTTTACATTCCATCATGCCAAGACCAGTACGGTCACGAAGTTCTTTTACTAATTTAGCAGAAATATTAGACATATCTTTTCCTCTATTTGAGTAGTTATGGTGTAGAAAATTATTCGATCAATTGCGCAGTGTAAGTTTCTAAAATGACAAGGGCATGACGAGGTTTTCCACATCATGCCGCAATAAGTCATAGAGTACTTATGAGATTAAGTAACGGTTTAGAGTCATACCGTTTTTTATCATTCAGCTATTTAAGCTGAGTTACAGCACCGTCTAAAAAATGTTACTTAATTCAATTCTTCTGCTTGTTACTTCTATTACTCAGCTGAATCAGCTTCAGGGGCTGCAGCTTCTTCAGTTTGAACTTCTTCAGCAGCAGGAGCTTCAGCAGCACCGCCAGCTTGTGTTTTAGCGTATTCTTTACCAGCGATGATAGCGTCAGCCATACGAGTAACATATAAAGTTACAGCACGGATAGCATCGTCGTTAGCTGGGATAACGTAGTCAACGTTGTCTGGGTTTGAGTTAGTATCAACGATACCGATAACTGGGATACCTAGGTTTTTAGCTTCTTTAATAGCGATAGCTTCGTGATCAACGTCTACAACGAAGATAGCATCAGGTAGACCGCCCATGTCTTTAATACCACCTAAAGAGCGCTCTAGTTTTTCCATTGCACGAGTACGCTCTAACGCTTCACGCTTAGTTAGCTTAGCGAAAGTACCGTCTTCTGCTTGTTTTTCTAGCTCTTTTAAACGGTTGATTGACTGACGTAAAGTTTTCCAGTTAGTCAACATACCACCTAACCAGCGATGGTCAACGTATGGCATACCAGCACGTAAAGCTTGCTCACGGATTACACCACTTGCTGCACGCTTAGTACCAACAAATAAGATTTTGTTGTTCTTAGCCGCTAAACCGTTAACGTAAGTCAATGCTTCGTTGAACGCTTTAACAGTGTGCTCAAGGTTGATGATATGAATTTTGTTACGAGCACCAAAGATATATTGGTTCATTTTTGGGTTCCAAAAACGAGTTTGGTGACCGAAGTGAGCGCCCGCTTGTAAAAGGTCGCGCATTGGCATATTAGTTGGACTGTTTGACATGTGAATTCCTTAGTAAAATTGGGTTATGCCTCCACACTGCAAAAATTACCGATTTATCGACACGCATTTGTTTTATTAATCAGCTACACGCCGTATAACCAAACAAATTAATCAAGCCGACAAACACCCAGTAATTCTTAAACGCAATGTGTGTGTCATTGGTTAAATAAGTGAATCTATATTTACTTTAGATACGTCTTAAAGACTAACCTTTTGGTTGTCCACAAGACAGAAAGAAAATAAGGTCGGTATTTTACCACAAATAAAGTAAAGATAGAAGCCTTGCCCTAACCCTATTTAATGGCAATTTGCACCCGCTTTAATAGGGATTTAATCGGTCTGTAGAATGAGTGGCATAACACTTCTATAAATAAACGATTACGATGGCTATGCTATAATAGGCCCCTTATTAAGGCATTACCAAAAGCGCTTGGCTCGTATATATAAAAGTTTTGCTGCTATCAATTTTTTTGCGATTAGTAAAAAGATAAGCCAAGGCAAGTACAAAGTAAGCAGCTTTCGTTATCAGACCTCTGATCCTTCCTGCACGTGGCCAATGCTATGCCTCGATGCTATATCAGCCGTCTTTTATTTCTCCAAACTAACTTGAAAAACAAAAATATTATGAGTAAAACAGACAATTTAATACTTGGCCCAGAAGCCATCGAAAAAATGCGTATTGCTGGTAAACTTGCCAGCGATGTTCTAGTCATGCTTGATGAGCATGTTAAAGAAGGCGTAACTACTGAAGCGTTAAACCAACTGGCTCATGACTATATTGTTAATGAGCAAGGTGCGATTCCTGCGCCGTTGAATTATGGTCAGCCCCCTTTCCCTAAATCCATCTGTACCTCGGTAAACCATGTGGTATGTCATGGTATTCCCAGCGATAATAAAATCTTAAAAGACGGTGATATCATTAATATCGATGTGACTGTGATTAAAGATGGCTATTATGGCGATACGTCGAAAATGTGGATTATTGGCGAAGGCTCAATAATGGCCCAGCGTATCTGTGAAGTGGCACAAAAAGCACTTTATGCGGGTATGAGCGTGGTAAAAAACGGTGCTCACTTGGGCGATATTGGCGCAGCCATCCAAGAAGTGGTAGAGCCTGAACGCTTTAGTATCGTTCGTGAATTCTGTGGTCATGGTATCAGTAACCAATTCCACCATGAACCACAAGTGATGCACTACGGCCGTAAAGGTACTGGCATGGAGTTAAAAACTGGCATGACCTTTACCATTGAGCCGATGATCAACCAGGGCACTTGGAAGACCAAAATCTTACCTGATCAGTGGACAGCGATTACCAAGGACCGCAAATTAACCGCTCAGTGGGAACACACTTTAATGGTGACGGACAACGGCTGTGAAGTATTCACTACCCGTCCAGAAGAAGACTTAAGCTTCTTAACTGCTTAATTCAATAAAAAAAGACTGCTTAGGCAGTCTTTTTTTTGGCAAAAATGATGTAAACCTTATTAACATGGCTCTATACTGTATAAATTAAGCAGAGCTTCATTACCACCTATTTTTTAAAAGGAATATATCATAAACGGTAAATACAACTTTAACTGTTTTATAGAGCCTTTTATAAAGTATAACCATTTTTAAAATTAAAAATATATATCCCCAACTCACAAACCTTGCTTGGACTCCAACATGTTTATTGCCGACTCAATCGACACTTTAATTACTGAGTTACCTGATCTATCGAATGTCTCCTCTGCCCAGTCTAGGAACTTAGGTATACCTGACTGGCTAAAGCAGGTTGAAGAAGACATCTCAGCTGCATTGGCTAAGGGCGTAGACATAAGAAGTTTGGTTGAGGCGCGTGCTGAGGCGATAGACAGCCTGCTTATTGAACTGTTTAAGCTACATGAGTTACAACAGACTGAGTTGGCATTATTCGCAGTCGGCGGTTATGGGCGTGGTGAGCTCTCGCCCTACTCTGATGTGGATATTTTATTACTGTCCCCTGATACCTTAAACGATGAAACAAACAAAAAAGTAGATGCTTTTGTGGCCAGACTATGGGACATAGGTATTGAGCCAGGATTGTCAGTGCGTAGCGTTCAAGACTGCTTGCAAGTGGCCACAGACATCACTGTTGCCACCAACTTACTCGAAGCCCGCCTCTTGGTAGGTAATGAAAGTCTGAGCCAGGCTCCTAATGATATTGTGCAACAGCTGTGGTCTCAAAAAGATTTTTATGAAGCAAAAATGGCCGAAGCTCGTGCCCGTCACCTCCGTCATAATGGTACTGAGTACAACCTTGAACCTGATATCAAAAAATCGCCAGGTGGCTTGCGTGATATCCATACCATTGGCTGGATAACCAAGCGCTATTTTAGAATCGGTAAACTTTATGACTTAGTGCCACAAGAGTTCCTAACCGAAAGAGAGTTTGATGAGCTAATGTTTGCCGAGGATTTCTTATGGCTTATCCGTCATCATTTGCATCACTTAACGGGCCGCAATGAAAATAAACTGCTATTTGATTACCAACGCGATATTGCCGAGCGTATGGGCTATGAACAAACTGCAGAGGACGAGCCGAATGCCGCTGTTGAAAACTTTATGCGCGACTATTATAGATGCGCTATGCAAATTTCAACGCTCTCGGAAATGCTTACCTCTCATTACTATGAAACCATAATTGAAGCCCGTCTTCCTGAATCAGAGCGTCCCACCAAAACTGTATTAAACGCTCGCTTCAATCAAGTAGGCGATCAAATCGGTATCGCCCATCACCATGTCTTTGCTCAGCATCCTGAAGCCATCTTAGAGATGTTCTTATTGATGGGACAGCAAGGCATTAAGAAAATCCGTACTCGCACCTTACGAGCACTAAAAATTGCTGCTCGAGGTATTGATCAAAGTTACCGCGATACTGAGCTGCATAAACAGCTATTTTTAGCCAACCTCAAAGAGCAAAATTACTTATATCAGCGTTTGCGTATTATGAAACGCTATGGCGTATTGACCAATTACATGCCTCAGTTCGCCAACTTAGTGGGATTGATGCAGTACGATTTATTTCACCGTTACACCGTAGATGCCCATATCTTACTATTGGTTCGTATGCTGCATCGTTTTACCGATCCTAAATATAAAGATGATTTCGGCCTGGTAGGCTCAATCTATAAACGTATCGAGCGCAAAGAAATCATTATACTAGCCGCTATTTTCCATGATATTGCGAAAGGGCGCGGCGGGGATCATAGCGAGCTGGGTGAGATTGATGCCATTGAGTTTTGTTTAAATCACGGTATGAGTGAAGCCGATGCCAAACTGATTGGCTGGTTAACTCGATATCACTTATTGATGTCGATGACCGCCCAAAAACAAGACATCTCTGACCCTGAAGTGGTCACTAAATTCGCCAATCTTGTGGGCAACGTCACTCACTTGAACCACTTATATGTGTTGACGGTCGCTGATATGAATGCCACCAACCCTCAGTTATGGAACAGCTGGCGCGCCAGCCTAATGAAGCAACTCTATACCCAGACACGCCGAATCTTACGAGCAGATTTAGACGCCCCCACCAACCGCCAAGAAATGATTGCCACTACCCGTCAGCAAGCGTTGGCCATGCTAGATAAAGTAGACAATCAGCATATGAATAGAGAAGAAGTGTTGGCTTTATGGGATGAACTGGGTGATGAGTATTTCTTACGAGAGATCCCTGAAGCCATAATGTGGCACACTGAAGCCATCTTAAACCACCCTCCTATTGGTCGAGCCTCGGATAGCAATAGTGAGCCTCTTATTGTGCTGCGTGAGCACCGAGAGTTGGCACTAGATGCGGTACAAATCTTTATTTACACTCAAAATCAGGCCAATCTATTTGCGGTGACCATGGCCGTATTTGATCAAATGAACTTGGATGTATTAGACGCTAGAATTATCACTGCCACCCGTGATTTTGCTTTGGACTCTTATGTGTTATTAGACCGTCATGGCACTTTATTAACTGATCCTGAGTCTCGAGCAGAATTAAGTCGCCGCTTAATTGAGGCCTTTAAAAACCCTCAATCTCCCAAGTTAGTACACAAGCGTTTGCCGCGCAGACTAAAAAACTTCCAAGTACCAACCACTATTGATTTTCACTATAATGAAGCCAGTCGTCAGCACGTAATGAGTTTGACCACGCTCGATCAGCCAGGGTTGCTAGCCCGTATTGGTCAAGTATTTTTGAATGAGCAAATTGAGGTGCATGCAGCTCGAATTACCACTTTAGGGGAGCGCGCTGAAGATATGTTTTACATTAGTGATAGAGGCGATGCGATGCTTAGTGAAGCGAAGCTTGAGCGCTTAAAGAGCATTTTAATACAACAGCTTACGCCTTGCGGCTAACCTAATAATTCAGGCAAGATATAATACCAAAGCTCAGAGAAGAGCATAAATAATTAAAGATGACCATAAGTAGGCAATCCATGAATCCAAAATTAGACTTGCTGCACCCTTATCCTTTTGCCAAGATGGCTACTCTGCTTCAGGACTCAGTAGCTGCTAGCGAATATCAAACCATTAAATTAGGGATTGGTGAGCCTAAGCATACGCCTCCCGATTTTGTGGTTAAGGCCTTAGCCGACAACTTAAATAAGGTGCAAAACTATCCTAGCACCAATGGACTACTGGAGTTACGCCAAGCGATTGCCCAATGGTTAAGCCGCCGCTTTAAGTTATCAAACATTGATGTCGACTCACAGATTATTCCGGTTATGGGCACTCGTGAAGCTTTATTTAGCTTCGTACAAGCGGCCATTGATAATTCTAAAGTGACAAGCAGCAATGACAAACCTTTGGTAGTCATGCCCAACCCTTTTTATCAAATCTATGAGGGAGCCACTTTACTGGCTGGAGCAGAGCCCTATTTTGTCGCCTGTAATGCTGAGAATGACTTTAAAGGCGATTACCGCTCTGTGCCCAGTGAAATATGGCAGCGCACTCAGCTGGTCTTCGTTTGTAGTCCTAATAACCCTACTGGCGCCGTATTTAGTGAAGCTGACTGGCAGGCATTAATTGAGTTATCTGATCATCATGATTTTATTATTGCCAGTGATGAGTGTTATAGCGAACTTTATTTTGATACGCCGCCGGTAGGTCTGCTAGAGGCCTGTGCCAACATGGGTCGCCATGACTATAAAAACTGTGTCGTTTTTCACTCCTTATCAAAGCGCTCAAACTTACCAGGTTTGCGCTCAGGCTTTGTGGCCGGTGATGCCAATCTACTCAAGCCCTACCTTCAATACCGTACTTATCAAGGCTGTGCCCTTCCTATTCACCATCAGTTGGCGTCTATTGCCGCTTGGCAAGATGAGACTCATGTAGAAGAAAACCGACAGCTTTATACCCAAAAGTTTGACTTATGGATGAGTGAGCTTGGAGATTTGCTAAAGCTTAATAAACCAGATGCTGGCTTTTATTTTTGGGTACAAGTTCCCGAGCAATTTAAAGATAAGCAAGGTAATCTAGATGATGAGGCTTTTGTTAAGGCTTTATTTGAAAAGGTAAATATCCACGCCTTAGCCGGCCGCTATTTATCACGAGAAGTTGATGGTACTAATCCAGGTAAAGGCTTTGTCAGATTGGCTTTGGTAGCCAGTGTCGAAGAAAGCCAGGAAGCCATCACTCGCATTAAGACCCTACTTAGCTAAGCCTGTACTATCATTAAAATTGCCGCTGAATAGTTAAAGATAAAACCTAAACGATTATAATTACGCAAAAACATAACCAGGGAGTGGTTCATGACAAGGCTAGACTTTACCCAGCCTCCTTTTGACGTTTTAAGCTCAAGTGAACGTGAAAGTATCAAAAAGCAAACCCAAATTCGCTATTTGGCCAAAAACGAAGCCTTAACGGCTGAGGACAATAACTACTTTTATGTGGTTTTAAAAGGGCGTATCCAGCAAACGCTTAATGGCGAGGAGCTGCATGATTTTGCAGCTACTAACTTTAGCAATGACTGGTTTGATGCTCGAAAGCAGCCCACAAATGAGTTCAACTCAATTTCATCTATCGATCAGATAAACTCTGAAGCCGCCGCAAATTTGTCCCTGCATCAACCGCATAACGCCGCCTATGCTTATCGCTATCAGTACCATGCCGTAGAAGACAGCTTATTACTTCAGGTAAACTCTGAAGCCATTGATAAGCTTTCAGTACAAAACCGTCATATCCGCAAGCTACTGAGTGGCGAGTTGGCTGAAAGGATGCAGGCTTATAGCGAGCGAAGCCAGAGCAGTACAGCTGCTCAACATCTTAATTATTCGTTGAATCAGTCTATAGTAGGCAACCAAGCTGAGTCGCAGCAGCTGATGCTACAGCCAGTCACCGCCATTCGTATGCTAGAGGTGCATACCATTTCAGAGACCGCCACCTTGTTTGAAGCAGCGATGACCATGACCAAAGCTGGCTTAAAGCATGTGTTGGTCAAACGTACCCCTACGATAGAGCGTCACCCTACCCGCTCCCATCAAAGCAATCTTGGGATACTAACCGATGCAGACATTTGCCGTGCGGTAAGTGAGCAAGTAGACATGAGCACAGCCCTGTGCCGAGATTATGCCAAGTTTAAACTGCACACTATTTCTCATCAACAAGATATTAGTGAAGCATTATTGACCATGATTCGCTATCGAGTGCACCGCCTTCCCGTTTTGGATGAAAATGAGGAGGTTATCGGAGTACTGGGTCAAAGTGATTTATTGGCTTTTTTGAGTCACCACTCACAGCTGTTGTCGTTACAAATTGAGCAGGCCAACAGTATCGAAGGTCTAAAACAGCCGGTTGAATCTATCGGTCAATATATCCGTACCCAGCACAATAATGGCATTAAAATCGGCGTCATCAGTCGTATCGTCCAAGCGTTAAATGCGCACGTGTTTGCCAAGTTATGGCGGTTAATTGTTCCAGACATGGTTTATGAAAACACTTGTATAATCGTCATGGGTTCTGAAGGCCGTGGTGAACAAATCATGCGCACAGACCAAGATAACGCGCTTATTATTCGTAATGGCTTTAGCGACCCCAATCTTGCTGACTATGCAGAAACCTTTAATCAAACACTAGCAGACATGGGGTATCCTCTATGCGAGGGCAATATTATGATGACCAACCCCTTATGGCGACAGCCTCTAAACCGTTTCAAATCTGAAGTATCTACTTGGTTTAGTCAAAAAGAGCCGGAACACGCCATATGGCTGTCATCATTATTAGACGCCTCATATGTTTGCGGTGATGAGCGTCTGCTTGAGGGGTTACGTAAACACCTACAGATTGCTCATCGTAGTGCCGACCCTATGTTTGTGCGCAGCTTTGCACAAGCTGCTTTACAGTTCGGTGAAATCAATCAGTGGTGGAAAAAGTTCGTGCCTTTAATCGGCAAACCCATGCCACAAGATATTGACTTAAAAAAGGCCGGTATTTTTCCTTTGGTACACGGTATTCGTGCCTTGGCCTTAGAAAACGATATCTTCGAGGCTACCAGTACCAAAGATCGACTACAACAATTGGCCCATTTGGGTGTTATTACCCCTAAACGGGCAGAAACTTTAAACGAGGCGTTAGAGTTTTTTATGGCAAGACGGTTAGATATTGCCCTTGCTACCGATAATAAGTTGGCTCGAGAAGTAGACCCTGCCATGTTATCCGCGTTAGAAAGAGACTTATTAAAAGAGTGCCTCAACGTGGTAAAAAGTTTCAAAAATGAACTGCGTCAACGCTATCAATTAGATATCGCTTAACCTGAAGGCGGAAATCATGAACCTAGTGCAGAACCTAAAGTCCGCTTGGTATCTAAAGAAATTGACTCGTCCTGAGCATAAGGTAATGTTTCAGCCACCACAGCCGAATCAATGGGTGGCTATTGATTGTGAAATGACCGGATTAAATCCAAAAAAAGATCATTTGCTGTCTATTGCTGCCATTCATATTAATGGCTCACAAATACAAAGTGGTGAAGGTCTACACCTGATTTGCCACCCGCCTGTTATGCCAAAAAAAGACACCATTGTCATTCACGGCCTACGTCCGCTAGACGTGGAAAACGGCTTAAGTTATGAACAAATGCTCGAGAGGTTACTGCCCTTTATTGGCAATAGACCCATCGTAGGTTACTGCCCGCAATTGGATTTAGGGTTTTTGAATCCAATAACCAAATCCTATATGGGCACTGCTCTACCTAACCCCGTTATCGACATACGGGATTTATATAGCCGCTACAGTGGCAATCGTACTCAAGGCATCTCGCATCAAGCTCAGCAGCTAAGTGCCATTTGTCAGCAATTAAAACTGCCTGAGCTAGCAGCCCATGATGCTTACAATGACGCCTTAATGACGGCTATGGCCTTTTTACATCTTAAATAAATTCCTCATATGATATCGCTTTAAGTCCTTTCAGTACTGCTAACTCACCACTGCTTTAACAGCACCTTTGATTGACTATTTGTCCCTGCCCCTGTGTTTATTAACTACATGAACCGTTATAATGGAGAATCTAAACCCATTTCTGCTGTCTCAAAATTAACCGTTGATTGTAACCTTATGACTCTGTCTAACCTCAAAAACCCTGCCAATTTAGCTTCTCATTATCCTCATAAATACCAACCAACCTGTACCCTGCCTTTCAAAAAAATGGCAGCTGCGCTAGGTCTGTGTCTGGGGTTATCGTCATGGGCTCAAGCTCAGCTTCCAGCCCCTGTAGAGTCTGCGTTAAATCGGGCTAAGATTAGTACCGAGGATATTAGCTTACTTATTATGCCGATCAATGCTGCGACAAATAACAATACACAGCCTATACCTAATAAAAGCAGATTGCCAAAAACCGTTAAGCCCGAACAGGCCAAAGCATTGGAGGCAGAATCTTCTGATCCCGATGCTCTGCCACCTGAGACTCAAGACACTATAGTAATGTCTGGGACTGCTGCTACTGAGCCCAAACCCTCTGCTCAGCAAAGCAGTGCTGCCACAACCACGCCTACCAGTCCGGCAGTCACTGAACCTAACTCTCAATCGGCTTCTCAAACTGCTGTTACAAGCAATGAAGCAACAGGCCTATCTGTCGTAGAAAAACCGACTCCGAGCATAGAGTTTCCAGTCAGACACTTGGCGGAACTACCGCGAACGCCTGCCAGTACCATGAAACTAATCCCTACCTTTGTGGCTTTAGATTTATTGGGTCCAGACTTTGTTTGGTTTACCCAGGTCTATCATACTGGGTTTATCTCAGCCAATACGCTATATGGTGATTTGATTATCAAAGGCAGTGGCGATCCTAAACTAACCGCCCAGCGCTTAAATAAATTATTAGAGCAAGTGCAAAAATCAGGCATTCAGCACATCAAGGGTGACATAGTATTAGACAGTTCCATATTTCAAGGGGTGACTAAAGATCCTGCAGCGTTTGACAATGACCCTTTACGGCCTTACAACGCCAGCCCTGATGGCCTACTGGTTAATTTTAGCTCCGTAGAGGTGACTGCAGTCCCGTTATTAAATGAAAGCCAAAAAGGCCGATCCAAAATTTATTACAATCCGCGACTGGCAGATTACGAGCTGCCTAACACTCTTGCAAACACCTCCACCGGAAGATGCTCTTCTGCCCGATCGAGTTTGGCTCCTGTTTGGCAAGATTCAGGATTGGTTTTTAATAGAAAACTACCAGAAAGCTGTGGCACCCATACCTTCTATATTGCTTATCCCGATGCGAAAGACTTTGCCAAAAGAGTGATAAAAAACCAATGGCTCAATTTGGGGAATACTTTATCGGGCAACATTAAGTTCCTAGGCTTGGGAAATACAGTTTCAGGAGAAATGATTAATACCGAAAGCCCCCTAAAAAGTCGGTTTGGCAACTATTTTGATATGAGTGCGGGCCCAAACAAAGATTCTGTTTTGACCCCATCTTTTTCACTATTACCGTCCTCACCCCTGCCTTTTGTCAGCTATCCTTCCTTACCGCTGTCACAGCAGATTTATGACATCAATCACTATTCAAACAATGTGATGACCGAGCAGGTGACTTTAACCTTGCCGTTATATACTCAGGTTAAACAAAAATCTGATGATCCTAATGCTAAACCCATCACCAAAGTCATAAAGTCTCGACAAACCCAACACTCTGATTATTTGAAATCACTGGCTACCATCAATCAGTGGTGGCAAAACAACCTAACTACACTACCTCCGGTCATGACCAATGGCTCAGGCTTATGCCGCGACTGTACAGTGACGGCTGAGAATTTAGCTGAATTGCTCAGTTATGCGTACAATCATCGTAACTTTGATACCTATGTTAATTCCCTTGGCGTGGCTGGCATTAGTGGCACCATCGCGGAACATTCTGAAAGACTGCCCAATTCTGCAGCTATAGGCCGGGCATGGATTAAAACCGGGACTTTGAATGATGTCACTTCAATGGCAGGCTATGTTCGTGGTCAGTCTGGTCAAGATTATGTGGTGGTTGGGATAATTAATGGCACTGCTACAGATCAACCTTTTAATACTTACGAAGCTCGCTACGTATTAGATACGATGTTAGACTGGACCGCTAAACAATAACGCTATGAGCCCATTTATCATAGATTAAGGGAACCCCTGATAAGTTATGGATATGTTATTTTTTGACAGTCAACAAACCCTGCTAAGGATGATTATCTCAGCAGCAGTGGTCTATATCTGTATAGTACTGCTTCATAAGGTGTCTGGTAAGCGCTCTACTTCACAGTTGAATAACTTTGATTGGGTGGTGACCGTAATGATTGGCTCTATAGGAGCCAGTACGGTTATTTTAAAAAACGTTCCTATCATTGAAGGGATGGCTTCGATAATCACTTTACTTACCTTACAATATCTAGTGACTAAATACGCTTCCTTGTCTCCAGAATTTGCCAACACCATTCTCTCGGAGCCTCGCGTGGTGTTCTATGAAGGTCAGTTCTTACCAGAAGCCATGCGAAAAGAGCGTTTGACGCGTCAGGAGATTGAATGTGCCATGCGCAGCGAAGGAATTCATGATTACGAAGATGTGGCTGCTGTAATCTTTGAAAGCGATGCTAAGTTAACCGTGGTACCAAAGCGAGATAAGAGTGATAGATTAGATGCACAAGGGGATATAAAACCTTCTGACACCTTAAAAACTCTGTTTTAAATTTTAAATACTGGAGCGTGTGAGCCACACAACCGTCAAAAATAAGCCATAAAAAAAGGTTAAAGAGCCTGGCCCTTTAACCTTTTTTATACTTTGAAAATTTATTATATCTATTGCATTATTAAAGCTATTTATTTAACGCGAGTCCAAGTTTGGCTACGCTTCAAGAATGGCATACCTTTAACGTTACCTGTTAACTTCAGGGTCTTACCATCTTCAGAAAGCTTCACAGTACCGCCATAAACTTTACCACTTTCTGGATCAACTAAGTCACCACCAGACCAAGAGTTACTACCGTCAGCTTTAAGCTTAGTTAAAATAGGTAGACCAACAATTGGTTTGTTCTTTAATGAGCCTTCACATTTTGAGCAAACTTCTTTTGCCTGTGAAGCATCATTAAGCTTAATAATAGTCCCTGTCACGACCCCGTTACTCTCGGTCATTTTAATAACCGCTTTTTTCTCTTTTGTTTTATCATCAACAGACTGCCACTGCGTACCATTTAATGAAGCTGCCATAGCTGTGGTTGATAATAGACCGGTTAGTGTCGCTGTAGCAAGTAGAGTAGTTAAACGTTTCATATCGACTCCTATCGAAAAATAAATAAATCCATTTAAGGCATATAATTGAATAATATCAAAAAAACATAAAGTAATAAGCAATATCAAGTTTACTAGGTCTTTCAATCAATATTGCCATACTACCAATCTCCAATCTCGTTCAGAGCAGCAGTATACTGTCGCTTTATTTATGAGATTATCAAAATCATACAATTTATTTTTTGGTATGCCGATAGCAAATTGTCTATTTTTACTTAATATTCTCTTTAATCCCTAAAACCTTTAAATTTAGCAACAATGCAGTATGTTTGTTTCTAAAGCTTAAACTCTCTTACACAATGACGCCTCAGAATTAACGTTATAATAAAGCTACCTGTTTGGCTTGATACTATTTTGGGCCCATTCTCTTTGAAAATAATTCTATGATGAAATTGAACTCCGTTGTTGGTATAAGTCTTGCTCTGTCTTTACTTAGTGGCTGTGCTGTCCATAATTCCCCTCATTATGTGATTGATAAAAGTCATCAAGCTCAAGGAAAAAGCCAACGTATACGCTTTATTGTTTTGCACTACACCGCCGAAAACGAAGCGGCTTCACTAGAAATTCTAACCAAAGGCAACGTCAGTGCTCACTATTTAGTGCCTTTGGCTGATAATCAAAAAATATACCAACTGGTTCCTGAAAATGAACGGGCTTGGCATGCAGGCGCAGGAGGGTTTGAGGGCAGACAGATATTGAATGATACTTCTATCGGCATTGAAATTGTAAATCTAGGCATTGCCCCAGAGTTTCGTGGCCAAAACGCTAAGATGGCGTTAAAGGCAAATAATGGTTACCATCCACCGCATCATTATGTTAATTTTACTGATTTACAAATCAAAAAAGTGGCTCAGCTAGTACAAGATATCGCTGCCCGTTATGATATTGAGCCTACCAGTATTATTGGTCATTCGGACATGGCACCCTCACGTAAAATCGATCCAGGTGCTAAATTCCCTTGGGAAAAACTATATAAACAATATGGTGTCGGCGCTTGGTATGATGAAAGCGATAAGCAGCATTTTTTAATTGAGGGTTCGTTTGAGACTGCCACTATTCCCGAGATTAAACAGCTATTTAGCGACTATGGTTATCAAATCAATGACAGCAATGAGTGGGATAAGTCTAGCCGTGATGTCATTTATGCTTTTCAGCTCCACTTCCGACCTCAGAAGATAAATGGGATGATGGATTTAGAAACCTACGCTATCTTAAAGGCGCTTAATAAAAAGTATGTCGATCGCTCCAGCTATAAGTAGCTGTAACCACTTTTATTAGGCGATGATTAGATATTAGAAAATATTTAAAGGTTAAAGCCCATATTTAATTAACTGGTGAACCGCCCCTCTTGAACCGCTTAATCCACACTAAATAATAAAACATAAGGAGATTATAATGAGTTACTCACAACCAGAAGAGCTGGAAGAATACTTCAAACAAAAAGAAGAGCAGGAGAAACAGGCAGAGCAAGAAGCCAAAGAGCTGTCAGCTTATGAAGCCTGTGTTTTAAAAGAAAGTGCGAGAGTGAAGGAGCTAATTGAACAGGCTCAAAATAAAGATAATTAATACTACTTACTGTGCATGAAATTAACGAACTTTTGAACTCGTAAAAATAATGAGTATAGAAGGTCGGCCTGTGCTGATAAGAGTTTCCGGAACTTGATATAACCACTTAAGGCTCACAATAGAAAAGCATAAACGATGAAAAAAATAAGATATTAAAAAATAACCAGCTACCACTGCAGTTGAATTAAATATTATTATAGCTAAAAGCTAAAAGAAAAAGCAGGGCCTCATTATCTACCATTTACAACCTTCCGAAATATGCGATTTCGGGCTCCAAATTTCTGTAATAACTGATGCGTACCTGATGCCTCGGTAACCATGTATTAGACCTAAATCACAATAATAAAATGTTTAATATTAATATATATCCTGTACTAATATAGGTTGGTAGTAAATGTAAGCCAGACACCCTATGTATCTGGCTTTTATTCCTATGGAACAACTATAACTTTAATCCTCATCACTCATTTGCTTCATGATTTCCTCATTATGCAAATCCATATATAATAAAAAACTAGCATAAGATTTAACTAGACTTGATATGAAATCATCAACTTGCTGTATATCGTATGATTTATCACTATCTACACTCTCAGTTTTTTCGCTATCTTGCATCTTAGTACATATACTATATAGCCCTAATGAGTGTGTATAGATGAGTTGAAAATACTTGTTGGAAATGCGTTGAATATCTTTTTCTCTAGTGTATTTGTTCTTATTAATAAAATTTTTCAACACATAGGAATCCATGTTAATGGCGATTGCATCTATTAAAGAGGAGTTATCTTCACTAGAACCTATGACTTTTACAATATCATTTCCATCCCAATCATAGTCATCCCAACTTTTACCCATTTTCTCATCCTGAACACTTTCATAGACCTTAATAGATACTGGAGGTTTAGGAAACTTATTACCATTTTTTTCGCTCGTATTTTTTGAGGGAGCAATCTTTTCATCTACTCTAACAGTAAACCTACATGTAAAATCTTCTGAAGGTGAGGATAGACTAACTTTAATGTCAACCTCATCTCCTACCTTAGCATCTTTTGTAGGTTTGATATCCAAACGAATGTTTCCTTCAGATGGGCCAGACCTATTTACAGTGATTGATTTGACAGTCGTATTCTCTGACTTTCCTGTCTCATTAGAGATAGTTTCATTTATATTTGTTTTTTGTAAAATATCAATTTGAAGCTCTCCTGCATCAGAAGATCTGAATAAATAATCATCGTCTACATCTGTTTTAATATCAACATAACCGTTTTTATTAAGAGGTATAGTTTTAATCTTTCTACCCGATGAGTCCTCTTTAAGATTCAACTTAAACTGAGAGGGAAACCGTTTCAACTGTTTGTTTGTATGGTGTTCGGTTTTACGACCTGAACTACTTTTTCCTTTTTTTCTTACCTTTGAGAAGGGTAAATTACTGTCCTTCTTTAAGAAATCAAAAACCTCACTATTACGCGGTAACAACTCTATGACACTGTCGAACTTCTGGTTATCTGATTTACCAATTAGTTCATTTTTCCTTTTTTCGTAAGCATCCGACCAACCCC
>NZ_DGDC01000023.1:0-83759 GCF_002385225.1 Psychrobacter sp. UBA3962
AAATTGAGGACACGCCCTAACTCTTTTTAAAAAAAAATTGAGCTTTATATGCCTCTAACTACTTCTGACTTATCTAATAACTCTAAACCCTCAGTTGCTATACTTTATATTGCAACCGGGCGCTACACAGTCTTTTGGGATTACTTTTATCAATCTGCGGAAAAGTATTTGCTTCCTGATTGTGATAAACACTATATCTTATTTACCGATAGTGACCTCTTAATCGACTCCCTTAAAACAAAAAGTGACCAAGTGACAGCATTCAAAAAAGAGGCTATGGAGTGGCCTTTTAGTACATTAATGCGTTTTAAATTCTTCTTAGATGCTGAGAATACAATCAAAAACCATGATTTTGTTTTTTTCTTTAATGCTAATACCGAATTCTTATCGATCATTACCAAACAGGATTTACTTCCGTTAACCCCTAAAGAAAATTTAACTCTATGCTTGCAACCGCATATGTTCCATAGCAGCAGAAATAAATACACTTATGATCGCAATCCAAAGTCATCTGCTTATATTGCTTTTAATGAAGGTGAATATTATTTCACAGGGGCTTTAAACGGTGGTACAACCGAAGCTTATTTGGAACTATGTCATACTTTATATAATAATACACAGTCTGACTTAAAGAATAACGTCATTGCTCTTTGGCATGATGAGAGTCATCTTAATAAATATGCTTTAGGGCGTAAAGACATCAAGATCCTACCTCCATATTTCACACGTGGCGAGCGTGAATATTGGAAAAAAACCTCTAAGCTTATGTTCTCCGATAAATCACATTATCGTTTTGGAGGACATGCCTACCTTAGAGGTGAAACCGATGAAAAAATCACTCAAGCTGAATGGAATAAAAACAATGCCAAACGTAGCAAAAAAATCAAATTTCGAGTCAAGCAGTATATCTCCTCACTTTTTTTCAGACAGTGAAGCCTATAAGCAACTGAAAAAAAAGAAGAAAAAGCCTTATCGTTATTTTTATAATTTAACAACTCTACATAGTAAGCGTAAAGCCTTTGAAAAAGAAGCGGATCTTGAACAACAGAATCAAGTAGCGAAATGCTGGGCAGAATTCATTAAACTGTACTATGGGGGGCATCTTCAAAAATTCTCTTTACAACCAAAAAAAGAATTTCAGGATGAAAAGATCATCTGGCAATATTGGGGTCAAGGGATTTCTGAAGGCCAACTACCCCAATCCGTGCAACTCTATTTTAAATCAGTAGATAAATATGCTGCTGACTATAAAGTAATTAGACTAGATGATAACAATATCCATGAATATCTAGACTTCCCTGATTTTGTTTGGCAGAAAAAAAACTATCCCGGATTTAGACCTGCTTTTTTTGCTGACTTACTACGGCTTGCTCTACTTGATGTCTACGGTGGTGTTTGGTTGGATGCAACTATTTACCTTACCGCTCCTTTACCCAACCTCTTGCAAGATAGTGGCTTCTTTATGTATCAACGTAGTGCTGATGCAGAAAACAAACAGCAGTGGCATAAGTTTAATAGTTATTACTTTAACTGGGAGAGCCGTCACAAGGTAAATCTATTGAACAGTATTATTTTTGCTCGTAAAAATGACCCCGTTATTCATACCTGTCTAGATCTAATATTAAATTTCTGGCAGACCCAAGAGTCTATACCGCATTACTTTTTCTTCCAGATTCTATTTGATACGTTAATAAATGGTGAGCTTGCTCAGTATCAATGCCCCATATTAGATGACACTAAACCACATTTATTAGTAGCAGCTTTACATACCCCCTATAGTGAAGCTGATTATCAAAAAATTATCTCTCAGGCCAGTATTCATAAAATGTCCTATGTCAAAGATATCAAGTCTGGATCGTATTATGAATATTTACTGCAAAACACTTAAACTTCGAGACTCAAGCGTAGCAGCTATTTATAAGTAGCTAAATCTAGAATATAAATTAGTGGAACGAAATAAATGAAAATACTAGTAACAGGTGCAGCAGGATTTATCGGCTTCCACGTGTGCCAAAAATTATTGGCCCGCGGTGATCAAATCATCGGCATTGATAACCTAAACGATTACTATGATGTATCGTTAAAGCTAGCTAGATTAAGTCAGCTAGGGGTTACTTTAGATGCTGAAGATATGGCGGCTGAGCACTCAAATCATTATGCATCATCTTCTGCTAATTTTAATTTTATTAAGCTTGATATCGCCGATCGTGCGGCAATGGAGAGTTTGTTTGCAGAACATCAATTTGATGCTGTGTGCCATTTGGCAGCACAAGCAGGCGTACGCTATTCTATTGAGAACCCGCATGTATACGTTGAAACCAACGTAGTTGGTTTTTTAAATATTTTAGAGGGCTGTCGCCAAAATAAGATAGATAATCTATGCTTTGCTTCAAGTTCTTCTGTATATGGTTTAAACCAATCACAGCCATTTAAGACCTCAGATCACACCGATCATCCCGTCTCTTTATATGCAGCCACAAAGAAATCAAATGAGATGATGGCGCACACTTATGCCCATCTGTTCGGTATTCGCTGTACCGGCTTACGCTTCTTCACCGTGTATGGCCCTTGGGGACGCCCTGATATGGCACCTATGCTATTCGCAGACGCTATTTCTAACAACCGCCCTATCAAAGTATTTAACCATGGTGATATGAGCCGTGACTTTACCTATGTTGGCGATATTGCTGAAGGTATTGTGGCTATTTTAGATATGCCCGCCGGTAGTAAAGATGTGGATGCGCCAACCTTTGATCCGCTACACCCTAGCCCAGAGACCTCTTCTGCACCATATCGCTTATATAATATCGGTAATAACTCACCAGTGAACTTGATGGACTTTATTCGTACGTTAGAGGCAGAGTTTGGAACAGAAGCACAGAAAATTATGATGGAGATGCAGCCAGGTGATGTGGCTTCTACTTATGCCGACTCTAGCTCACTAACCCAATTGACCGGTTTTAAGCCCAATACAGATTTAGCAGAGGGTATCAAGCACTTTTCTAACTGGTATCGTAGTTATTATAAATAAATAATGCATTAATCCACTCTATCTGTTGAATCATGCCATATAGTAAAAAGAGCCAGTCCTTAAAACTGGCTCTTTTTTTATAGTTATATAATATAACTTAGAGTTAAGGGGGTTCTGAACATTCTAAAAGCTAGGACTTTTGAAATATTCGGCAACTGTCTAATAAAGGAGTTTTGGCTTCCCAATTCAGCTCCTTTTTGGCGAAATCTGCTTTTGCCCAGAACTTAGCCAAGTCACCCTCACGTCTAGGCTTTATTCTCTTGTCAATCACGATATTATTGGCAGATTCAAAAGCACTGACCAATTCAAGTACAGTAGTACCCTTACCTGTGCCTAAGTTAAAAATATGAAAACCAACGTTTTCTAGATAGTCGATAGCAGCCAAATGCCCTTCTACCAAATCCATTACGTTAATATAATCCCGCTCACCGGTACCATCTCTTGTGTCATAGTCATCACCAAAAACTTGCAAATAAGGCAGTTCAGAATTAGCTACCTTAATTAGATACGGCATTAAGTTATTTGGAATATCTTTGGGATTCTCACCAATTAAGCCTGAAGGATGAGCTCCTATTGGATTAAAATAACGCAGTGTTATTGCCGTGAAAGCGCTATCTGCAGTGCAAATATCACGTAGCACGTGCTCCACATGCAGCTTAGTGTAGCCATAGGGATTAATTGGATTGGTAGGATGCTGCTCATCATAGGGTAGATATCTCGGTTCCCCATAGACTGTGGCAGAGGATGAGAAAATAATTTTGTTTACCTTATTGTTCTGCATAGCTTTTAGCAAGGTTAAGCTACCATATACATTATTATCATAATACGATAAGGGCTTAGCAACTGATTCAGCGACCGCTTTTAGTCCTGCAAAGTGAATCACTACTTCAATAGCATATCTTGTGAAAATATCCTCAAGTAAACTTTCGTCTCTGATATCGCCTTCAATAAAATACAGTCTTTTCTGAGTAATACTCTCAACTTTATCTTTTACATTGGCATGGCTATTTGAAAGGTTATCAAGTACCAAAACCTCATAGCCTGCCTGCAAAGCAGCCACGGTAAAATGACTGCCTATATAACCAAGACCACCGGTAACTAATAGCATACTACGCTTACTCTTATTTTATTTCCAAATTTATCTATACACTTATACTTATTATACCTTACATGTCAGAAAACCTACCTAGGTGAATACCAAAAAAAAGCCGAACACTAAGTGCTCGGCTATGTTTATAAAAAAGTTGCTTAACTAATTAACTAATCCACAAAGCTCAACCAATGCATGTACTTCTCGTTACGACCATGCACTACATCGAAATATAAGCTCTGCAACTTCTCAGTCAATTCACCACGTCCGCCATTACCGATAGTGCGGTCATCATATTCACGGATTGGGGTAACTTCAGCGGCAGTACCCGTCATGAATACTTCATCAGCCAAGTAGAACTCATCACGCGTAATGCGGCGCTCAACCACTTTAACACCCAAATCTTCGGCGAACTGGATAATGGTTCGACGGGTGATACCATCAAGAGCACCACCACCTAAATCAGGGGTATGTAGCTCTCCATTTTTAACCAAAAATAAGTTCTCACCTGAGCCCTGACATACATAACCTTGAGGGTCCATTAAGATAGCTTCATCGTAGCCACTGCGTGTCACTTCTTGGTTGGCCATAATTGAAACGGGGTAATTACTGGCCGCTTTTGCTTTACACATCGTCACGTTGGTCATGTGGTGCGTGTATGACGAGGTTTTAACACGAATACCTTTTTGGATACCCTCTTCACCCAAATATGCACCCCACTTCCAAGCCGCAACCATGGCATTAATGCTATTACCACGAGAAGACAAACCTAGCTTTTCAGCGCCTACCCAAATAAGTGGGCGCAGATAAGCGGAATCAAAGCCATTTTGTTTTACCACTTCTTTTTGGGCTTGATCTAAGGTGGCTTTATCATAGGGAACATCTAGCTGGAAAATCTTAGCTGAGCCCAATAAACGCTCAGTATGATCATCCAATCTGAAAATAGCAGTTCTACCGTCTTCTATCTGATAGGCTCGAACACCTTCAAAGACTGCCATGCCATAATGCAAACTGTGAGTTAATACATGCACTTTAGCATCGGGCTGATCAATCATCTCGCCATTAAACCAAAGTTTGCCTTCTGTCGTTGCCATGCTCATGATACTTATCCCCTTTAAGCCAGTGATAACCAAAATAGATAGACCATTTTAGTATAGCACTGCCCCTTAAATTGACCATCATTTTTTAGTTTTATCAGGCATTTGATTTGGTTATATACGCTTATTATGACTATACCACTATCTCATTCCACTTCGATATCACATATTCTCGGGTCTGATCCCAGTGCGAAGATTCCACCACGATAGGCTCATTGGCCAAGGCGATTTGGTGCATAGCGGCCCTTAGCAATAGATAGGCTTTGGTAAGCCCTTCACAGGTTTCTGCCTCCCACACCCCAGCCTCAGCTAAGCTTTCAAAGATTCTAACGTTGTCACTCCATTTTGTCAGTTCAGGATGGTCGTGAGCATGGGCCAAAACGGCATACTGTGCCATAAACTCAATGTCGACAATCCCGCCTGCATCTTGCTTAAGATGAAATTTACCTTCTTGCTGTGCTTGCTGATTACTGCCTAAATGATCTTTCATTTTTGAGCGCATCTCAATGACATTTTGCTTTAAATCTTCAATGTCTCTTTTGCGCGATAGCACTTGCTGTCGGGTATGGTTAAAGGCACTCATAACTCTTTTATCACCACAGATAGGACGAGCACGCACTAAAGCTTGATGTTCCCACACCCAAGCTTTTTCTAACTGATATCGCTCAAAGGATCGGCTAGAAACCACCATCATACCCGCATTGCCCGAAGGTCGCAGCCGCATATCAATCTCGTAGGCACGGCCATCACGGGTCTGGGTGTTTAGATAAGTCATCAGCTTTTGGGCCAAACGAGCGGTAAATTTCATACCACTAACCGGCTTAGCCCCTGTAGTCATCGCCTGCTCATTAATCTGATGAATAAATACCAAATCCAGATCGGAGGTATAGGACATCTCTATACCCCCAAGCTTGCCATACCCAATAATAGCAAAGCCATTATGGGCCTCATTCACTGACTCACCTTGCTGATTAATCGGATAGCCATGACGCTTAACCAGCTCTGAAAACGCGCGCTCCAAAGTAAATTCAAGCACTACCTCAGCAATATCCGTCAACGAATCTGACACTTTCATAATAGGCCGCTCAGCTAAGACATCGCTAGCAGCAACCGCTAATACTTGAGTGTTCTTAAACAGTCGAAGGACGTTAAGCAGCATCTCTTCATCATCTGGCTCTACCCGCAATAAGCTCTGGCGTAGAATATCAGCAAGCTCTTCTTTATCCGGCAAGTGGCGATAACGCTGCTGTAAAAATGAATCTAGTAATACCGGATAGCGGGTTAACTCGCCTGCAATCCAAGGACTGGCAGACAACATGGGGATCAGGTTGACAGTAGCATTGGGGTTTTCGGCGAGCATAACCAAATAGATAGATCGGCGACAAATGGCCTCGATTAAATCCAACAATCTTGGGAATGCCACATTGGCCAAATCTTGCTTCTTTTCGTGTTCTAGTAGCGCATGAACCAGCACCGGATAAGCATCATCTAGGCGACCTCTAGCTTCCTCTGAGAGATTGGCCACCATTTTGCTGCTCCAAAACTGCTCAAGCTTGGATTTATTTTCTTCATTTAAAACGCTATCTAGATTCTCCACTTCCGTATCACTGGTGACAGTGACATCTTTTGGAATCTGACGCTCAGTGACCATTCGATCAAAAGGTACATTGACGTTTTGGCGGTGCTCATCTAGACGCTGTAAAAACGCTGGCCAATCTTCAAATCCTAAGGTCACTGCCAAATTATTCTGATATTCAGCACTGTTCGGCAGGCGCTGGGTCTGTTGATCATGTATCGCTTGAATGCCATGCTCAACTCGACGCAAGAAACGATAAGCCTCTTCTAATTGCTCGTAAGTTTTATCATCAATAAAATCAAACTCGTTAAGCGCCTGCATCGCTTTTAAGCAAGACTTAACCTCCAGCTGCGGATGACGACCACCATAAATAAGCTGAAAGGCTTGCACCACAAACTCAATATCTCGAATGCCTCCAGCCCCCAGTTTGATATTGTCCAAGTCCTCACGCTGTGCTACTTGATTTTGAATCAACGACTTCATTTCACGTAAGGCGGCAAAGGCGCTATAGTCTACGTAATATCTAAAGACAAAAGGTCGCACAATGTCTTCAAGATCATCTGCGAAGTCCTGATCTACCTCATTAATGATACGTGCCTTTAACCAGGCAAATCTTTCCCAAGCACGTCCATGAGCAGAAAAGTACTTTTCTAATGCCGACTGATGAATGGCCAAGTCACTGCCCTCACCCCAAGGCCTTAGGCGCATGTCGACTCGAAACACAAAACCTTCTGCGGTACAGGTATCTAAAATCTTGATGATACTTTGACCCAAACGAATCATAAAACGCTTGTTATCAATGCACTTAGTACCCTTTGATTTGTCTCCATCAGTCTCACCCCGAGCACGGTGCACGAAGATCAGATCAATATCACTGGATAAGTTCAGCTCCTGCGCTCCAAGCTTACCCATAGCAAATATTGCCATATCATCATACTGAAGCTGCCCTTTCTCATCGATATATGTTGGTCTGCCGTAGCGTGCCACCAATTGCTCCCAAGCATACTCTTTAACGAAAATAAGACATTTATCGGCAAAACTAGACAGCTCACCAGTCAGCTGCTCAAGTGGGATAACCCCCAAAGCATCTTGCCAAATCCAGCGTAGCATAAGCAGTTCGCGTAGCCGGCGTAGCCCTTTCATCACGCCCGCTTCATCCGCCCGTTCAAGCTCCCCCTCTAGACCATCGTCTAAAGTATAGTCATCAATCAAATCACAGATCTGTTGGCGAGTTAATACCTCCCCTAAGGGATAACTGGTTAAGAAGTTTTGACAAATGGTAGGTTTGCTTTCCCAGATTTGATAGGCAAAAGGGCTGGCTAGTTTCAGCTTCTGTATGTGCTCTGCCGTTATCTGATTGGCTGTCAGAGAAGAATGACCTTGAGTCAACGGATTATTAAAGCTATGTTCAGAGGGCATGATAGGGCACGGATCCTTGAAAGTACTAGTGAGCTATAAGCCTACCACTTGACCTCCTCCCCTCGCTAAACCGAGGGGATTCCTACAGCTAGACGGTCAAGCCCGACCGCGAGGATGTTCTTAGCAGCATTGGTATCTCTATCATGCCATGTGCCACACTCAGCACAAGTCCATCCTCTTATTCGCAAACCTGCTCTACCTTTCGGGCTACTGTCACTTATTTCAAGGCAGTACGAGCAGGTCTGGGTAGTGTAACTCTCATTTACGATCTCAAGCTGACAACCTGCATGCTTGCATTTGTATTCCAGTTGTCGTTTAAGCTCAAACCATCCTGCATCGTATGTTGATTTAGCTAGATTGGTTTTTCTAGTTGTAAATGAGCGAGATTTAACATCACCAACCACAATTAAGCTGTTATCTTTAACAAGCTTGGTGGTGAATTTATGAATTAGGTCTAATCTTGTATTTTTAATTTTGGCGTGGATTGCTTTGACACGCTTTTTATTCTTAGCACGCTGGGCTACTGCTAATTTATTCGCCCACTTTTGCGTTTGCTTAATAGTAAGTTTATCACCCATTGAGGTAGTAGCAGACTCTTTTAAACCTAAGTCAATACCAACGCTGCCCATACCGCTTGCTTGCTTAGGAAAGTCTTTAACGGTGATACAGGCATACCAACGATTACGACTGTCTTGTACTATCCTATCTCTAAGGTATTTATTTGATATAAGCTTAGGTTGTAGCTATCGAATACATCTATGATAAGCTTTTGACCTTTAGATAGCGATAGCTGTATGGTTGATTTAAGTGCTTTTTTGCCTGTTTGTCTTGTACTTAGGTATTTGATAGCAGACTTTTTAAAAGGTATCCAGCCCAGTGATTTACGCTTGGCATCAGGTCTATTAGTACGCCAGTTAAGCTTGGCTTTTTTAAATTGTTTTCGGGCCTTGGCGTGAGTCTCATTGATAGCTTGTAAGGTCTGACTGTGTAATCCTAAATACTCACCGCTACCTTTGGTGTACTCACTTAAATCATAAGCACTAAAAAACTTACCGGTACGTTTTAGGTGCTCAAAACTTAACGCATTGACATAGTTCCACACGAAGTTTACCGAACCGCTTAGCTGATTCAGCTCTTTTATGTGCTTGTCTTTAATGCGTAGCTTGAGGGTTTTCATATGCTTAGTATGGCAAGATTAATTTTAATTTACAACCCTTTAACGGCTTCTTACGACAGTGTGTGTCGCCTTATATCCACCCACTTCAGGGCATAGGTATCTACACAAATTTACTAGCGGCATCAGCGAATTCACGCAGTTTGTCAGGGGGATAATGATTTACCAGTTCGGTAAAATTAAGCCACTGGAACAATCCTGCCATCACAGCAGGTGCGGTTATTGGTTTGCTCCGTTTCATTTGTCGACCTGAGAGGCGCACTAAAAACAAAGCAAACTCTTGTGACTGTTTATCAGATACTTGCATAATACGCCACACGAGAGTACAAGCCTGAGAGGCAATTAACAACCGCTTAAAATAAGCGTCTCCACTTTGCTGTAACCAGGACTCTAGCTGAAGTCCTGCACTTTTAAGCAATTTAAAATAAGATTCTATTTGCCAACGCCAATAATACCACTGACTAATATCTGCACCCTTGACGGACGTCTCTTGCAAGTTACTTAATAAATACCAAGTCGCTAGCCGTTTATCTTGATCATCATAGATACGACTGACGGTTAATAGTAAAGATAAGGGCTTACCTTTAATCGGTGCTATTCGCTTACCTGTTGCAGGGTCAATAGCTTGGGGTTTAGCGCTGCGAGTTAATACCACTTTCGCCGTGGCGATATATTGTTTAGCAGCTTTGCCTTTGTAATTGACTTGTCGTTGATAGCTAAAATTAAGTTGCCCAGCTATCTGGCTACAGCGCTGGGACTTACCCTCATAACTTAAGTAGGCGCCTGCTTTGACTCGAGTAATAAACTTGTAATCATGCGCATCCCATTGGCGCATGTGATAGGCTGAGTCAGCTTCTCTATCGATAATATGAATTAAAGGTTTATCAAATCCTTGCTGCTCTAAATATTCAATGCGTGTGGTTAATTCATTAAGATGGGTTTGTTTGGCAGGAGTGTCCTGATAACTACTATGAACGCCATTGGCGGTTACAAGATTCTGAGCAGGCGTTGCTATAGGACTGCCATTGATATCACTAACTAAAACGCTTGATTGCAATTCATAACCAACATCTAAGTTATGTGTCATCGCATAGGTGTCTTGTTTGTTGTGATGCGTAAGTGACAGACGCGACCAGTCGTGCATTACTAGCCCATAGCATGTGCAGTCCTCTCGACATCCTTGTAAGCTGTTTTCAAGTAACGGCTTACTAAGCTCTTGATAGCTGATGTTGTCATTATGCACAAATCGCCATAACGCTTGGGTCTGAGCAAAACTGCTTTTAGTATCCATAGTTGCTTTCATACCAGCATGTAGATAACCGTTTGGGTGAGTGTGATTGCGTACGAGTTGCTGATAACGTTTAATAAGTCTCGTATCTAGCTCCATTTTATCTATGCCATACTGGAAGATTCTATCATTCTTTTTTGCTCTTTTTAAGTTGTGTAGATACCTATGCCCTGAAGTGGGTGGTTTTACGGTGACTGATGATAAAAAGTGGTTAGAAGATGACTGTTCATCTTAAATTTATATATGCTGATGGCAAAAAAAGTGATATCTAACTTATCGTATTTCATCATAATATATAAGGTTATCTGTTATAGGACAGGCCAGCTACCTTGCACTAGCTGATGGATATTAGGGGCCCATAACGATAATCCATAACCGATGGCCGCGCCAATCAAGACATCGGTAGGATAATGCAGCCCCAATACCATACGTGACAAAGCAACTAACAGTGTAAAAGGAAGCATAATGGGCATTAGCTCAGGAAAATAGCCGCCTAAGGTTGCGGTAAATAACACCGCTTGTAAGGTATGACCCGAAGGAAAACTAAAAACATCCAGTGGACGCTCCCCTAGCACAATCACTTGATGCACTTGATAAGGTCTGGGACGTACCGTTTTCACTTTCAATATTTTATAGATAACCAATCCTAAACAGCTGACCAAAATGACCGTTATTACAGGCACTACGGCCTCCCAGCCTTTAACTATAAAAGCTCCTAGCATCATGGCATACCAAAACCAGCCGTCTCCTAATCTACTGATTACCTTAAAAAAAGTTGCAGTAACATAATTGGTGGAATAACGATTAATATGGATACAAAGACTGGTGTCCCAAGAAACAAATTGATTCACATAGACCGCTAAAACTCGGTTGCGTGACATGAAGGTAAATATAGGGCTAGGCACAACTTCAGGTTTCGACTGAATGACCCGCAGTTGCCTCGAAGTATCTGTTTTCAAGACTTATCCCCTTATCTAGTAGCTTAATTGGATCAGGCATGATGCTATACCTGATTATGCTAGTAATACTGTATACCAACCTCATTTGCTTCAGCCTGTGACCGTTATTATAACAACCGCAGGCAGTATAACTTATTGATATTATTTACTTTACACTTACTATGACCCTCGGGTTTGCCTTTATACTATGCTCAATACTGTGATTACTTATACTTTTTTTCCTCTCTTATGCTTCTATTATTAATCCCTCAAATTAAATTAACGGGACTACTCACTGTGATGGATTGCATCGTAGAACATATTTAACATTTGATCTGCAGGACGTTGCCATGAAAATCCAGCCACACTTTTAGTAGCTTCTACTCCTTGCTCTTTTAGCACCTGCATTTTAGGTAGGCTCGCGACTTTCTCCATAAATTCTTTTTTATTTCCAAGATTAACTAACACTCCGTTTTTTTCCGTTACTAAGATGCTAGCCGCTGCATCATCAAACGCATATACCGGCAAACCGCTAGCCATAGCCTCGATCACCACATTGCCAAAGGTTTCTACCTGACTGGCGAACACGAAAACATCGGCACTGGCATAGTGCTCTGATAAGGCCTCCCCTGTTTTTGCTCCAGCAAAAATAATGTCCTCTTTGGTGTTCGCTGCCAGTGATTCTAGGCGTGCTCTATCTGGCCCATCTCCTACTATGACTAACTTAACCACTCGGTGTAATTGCTCTCGCTGTAACAACTTAAAGCTTTCAATAACCAAGTCCACTCCCTTTTCAGGAGACAAACGGCTAACCATAAGCAACACTGTGTGCTGACTATGCGCTCCCCACTCAGCCCTTAATTTCTCGCTACGGTGTGTAGCATTAAAGCGCTCTAAGTCCACTCCTCGCCCGACTTCATACAGACGTTTGAAGCCCAATGATTTTAGATCATTGAAGGTTTTTTGACTGGGTACACAAGTGGCCTGAGACGCATTATGAAACCATTTAAAATAGGCCATCATAGGTCGGGCTAAGACACCCAACCCAAAGTGACGACTAAAGTCATGAAACTGAGTGTGATAGCCGGTAGTGACTGTAATGTTTAATGCCTTTGCCGCCCACAATGCTGCGAACCCTAAAGGCCCTTCTGTGGCGATGTGCACCACATCAGGCTGCAACTGTTGAAATTTATTTTTTATCTTAAAATAGTCCGGCGCTCCAAACTGTAACTCTTTATACTTAGGTATCGACATCCCTTTTACATGAAGGTCATGCTTAATATGCTGCATCACCTTCAAGTAAGATCCTGAGTCATTAGGCTGTGCAGAATTTGTGGGCTTGATAGGCGTTTGGGTTTCGGTAATAGAGCCAGCTGAATTATGTCTAGGTTTAGGTCGCAACAAGTTTATTTGGTGTCCTTTTAGATTTAGCTGGTACATCAGCTGCCCCAGACTCATCGCCACGCCATTAACTTCAGGCAGCCAAGTTTCAGTCACCAATAAAATGTGAAGCAACCTTGCCTTCTTGGCGGGCACACTTCTGTATTGTATACCTCCAATGGCTCCTACATTTGGCCTACTCTCGCCATCACTGAAACTTTGCTTTAGCATGATATCTCCTGCCAACTTTTTGTACCTATTTGTACCTACCGATTTTATAGCTACCAATTTAGATTACTTGTTAACTTACCTTAAACCCTAAAGCAAAGATTTGACATTTTTATGGCGTTTTAATCACATTTTTGTGACAGCCGCCTTTAAGTCACACTTCTCATTCTCTTCTTGTAAAATACGGTGTGGCCCTAATGGTGTATAATTAGTCTTATTAATTGCTCACAAAGCCTATAATATTCATTCAAATTGATATCCTTATGACAACTGCAAATACTCTATTATTGATTCACGTTGACCCAAGCCAAAGTATTGCTTGGCATGCTTACCGTTATGCCAAAGCGTTCCTGGAAAATTGCTCAAGCAGTGATGAGTCGTCTCGTTCTAAACTCAATATCTTCTTTTATGGAGAGGCAGCTAATACGGGTAATGCTTTACGTTGGCAAACCGCAGACCGAGCAAACCTCACTCAATTGTGGAGTCAGCTAAGCCAAGAGCATCAATTAAGATTGCCTGTTTGCGTTAGTACTGCGTTGACGCGTGGCATAACCGATGAGGACAATGCTAAGCGGCATAAGTTAGAGGGAAATAATTTGGCAACAGGTTTTGAATTAGTAGGTCTAGGCGAGCTTGCCGAACAGTTATCATTGGCACAGAAAGTAGTTACTTTTTAAAATATTTATTTTGATAATAAAAACAACACTAATATTTAGACCTTAGTGTTTAAAACTTAAGCCCTGATATTTAAAAAATAAAAAAGGATATGCTGTGTCTATACTCATTCGTTTAACCACAGGAACAGAACTTGCTACTTATGAGGGCTGCGCTTTGGCCTTGACCTTAGCAAGCTTTGGTCAACAAGTTCAGCTGATGCTTGGCAGCTCTGTATTTGGTATCTTAATGCAGCCAGAGAGTCGATTGCATGGCATGATTAAATCTTTAGATTTGTACGACATCCCGCCCGCTTGGCTTCCAGATGATGTCTTTAGCAGTTGGATATTTGGCATGGTGCCTGAAGAGGTATCTTCGCAAATGGATTTCATACCCGAAGACTTTGATTCTAATCAATTCGATCAAGTGTTCTCTTTTTAAGCCATTGTTTTATAAGCCCTAATATCTCTATAAGAACCAATACCCAATAAGAAAGAGCTAAGCTATGTCTACTTTATTTCAACTACATGCTCCGATGAATACCCTAAAAGCCATGGTCCGAGAGATGGCACCCCTTTGGCATTCTGGAGACAGTATCTTACTATTGGCAGAGACCGTGGCTGCTCTACCCTGGCTAAAAACATATATTGATGACATCAATTATGATGATGATCTATTATCGCAAATTACTGATATTGCTGCCATTTATGTTTTGAGCGATGATCTTGCTCAGCTAAACGAGCAAGCTAAAGAAAACTTAAATTTGAGCAAAGTAAGTGTTATTAATGATAAGGAATGGGTACAGCTTACTCAGAGTGTAGACAGAGTTGTCACCTTAAATTCTACAACTTAAATTCTACAACTCAAATGATAGTAAGCCGAGCCTTAATTCCTTCTTATAATTTTGTATCGATACGAGTCACCCATGAGCCCATCTTCTACTTTTGATAGCAGCAACACCTCCAATGGCAACCACCCATCAAATACTGAGCTTAATAAAAATTTAGCCACAAAAAGTTTGGAGAGCCAAGATTTGACATTAGAGTTGGATGAAGAAGGTCATTTACTCGATCATAACCTATGGACGCCTGAAGTGGCTCAGCAGTTGGCCGACACATTGGCCGTTACATTAACTGACGATCACTATCGTATTTTGCAGCAAGTACGTGCGTTTCATACTGAATTTAATCATCCGCCCTCTACCCGCCCATTGATTAAATATTTGATGAAAACATTACCCGAGATGCAAATTAGCAATCAATTACTACAACAGATGTTTAACACCGGTTTGGTTGCCCGCCATGTTAATCGCATCGCAGGCTTACCAAAACCGCCAAACTGTTTGTAAATCTTTTATAGTAATTTATTTAACAATTACCTTTATTTAGGGTCATAAGGCGTTAATTCAGTATAACCGGTGCTGCGACCTTCATCACCAAAAAAGCCTTGCTGACGCCAAACCTCATACAAACAAATGCTGATACTATTGGCCAAATTCAAACTACGTGAATCAGGCAGCATAGGTAGCCTTAACCAGTTTTCAGGGCCAATATCTTCTCGGATGTCATCAGCCAGTCCTGCCGTTTCTGAACCAAAAATCAAAGCAATGTCTTGCTGAGAACCATCTGACTGGCTTGAACTAAAGTCATAATCATAAAAAGGATGGCTTAGCTTGGTGGTTAGGGCGACCATACGCTCACAACCCGCTTCTTTTAGTGCCTCTTTTGCCGCTTGCCAGTTTTTATGCACCTTCATCTTAGCGTACTCATGATAATCGAGACCCGCTCGGCGTAACTTCTTGTCTTCTAGGTCAAAACCTAAAGGTTCAACCAAATGCAATTGTGCCCCTGTATTTGCACATAAGCGAATGGCACTGCCTGTATTATTTGGAATTCTAGGATGCACAAGTACAATGTGAATCGTCATAAGATTTTGCCCTTAATCAAACTTTCTTAAATATCAATGAGTTTAGATTTCAAATTTACAATTCTATGACAGTTTTAGTTAAATTACACACATTAATATGTTGTCGCCTCCCTTCAAATTGATATACTATGTAATTAAGGATGACGCTTATGTTTCTAAGACTTAGTAATTGAACTTAAGTATTTAACCCTAAGTTTTTTAAGAAGTTTTAAATTACTTTTAGGTTAAAATATAATTTTATCCTTATCACTTGGTGATGAAATTTTAGCATTTTTTTGATTTATATTAAGGACTCAACATGAAAAAGTTAGCTTTTGCATCTTTAACTGCATTAATCGTATTATCTGGTTGTAACACTTTCAAAGGCTTCGGTCAGGACGTGTCTAAAGCAGGTGAAGGCGTTACTAAAACTGCTGATAAAGTAGAACAAAAAATCTAAGCTTTTTTAACTTGGGTTTTTATGCACCCAAAGTTAAAAAGTTTGAAGTTTAAAAGCAGGTTGGTCAGAAAGATACCACTTTTAAGCTCTACTCTACTTGTGGTGTATAAATGAGAGCTCACTTTTAGTGGGCTCTTATTTTTTTATCTTAATATTTTCTAAGTAATAACAGCACTAAAAAGGCTTTTTATCTGTGACAAATGTTTATTTGGAATATTCTCATAACTTGGCATTCATCTAAAAGTTGTTATAATCAGCATGAAATTTAAAACTATTACAATTCAATGCTCTTTACGAGCTTATAACGGAGAAAAAAATGGCAGATTTTAACGTAATTTTAGATGCAGGTGATGTTGACGGCGGCGAGATTAACGTTGTAGTTGAGATTCCTACGGGCAGTAACCACAAAATCGAATGGAACCGTGAGCTGGCTGTATTTGAATTAGATCGCGTAGAACCTGCTATTTTCGCTAAGCCATGTAACTATGGTTTCATCCCTCAAACTCTTGATGAAGATGGCGATGAGTTAGACGCTTTAATCATCACTGAACAGCCTTTAACCACAGGCATCTTCTTAAAGGCTAAAGTTATTGGTGTAATGAAGTTCGTTGATGACGGCGAAGTAGATGACAAAGTAGTTGTGGTTCCAGCTGATGACCGTAACAACGGTAACGCTTACAATAGCTTAGAAGACCTACCAAAACGTCTAATCGAACAAATCGAGTTCCATTTCAGCCACTATAAAGACCTGAAAAAAGCAGGCACTACAGTTGTTGAGTCATGGGGCGATGTTGAAGAGGCTAAAGAAGTTATCAAAGAAGCGATCCAGCGCTGGAAAGACAAATAATCTAAAAAGCTATTGGCTATATCAATAACCAATTAAGCTAATTAAAAAAAGGCACTTTGAGTTCTAATTCAAAGCGCCTTTTTTTATGCCCTAAATTTCACTAGAGTTTTACTATATAATTGGTCATTATTAACAACTTACAATCTTCACTATATCCCATCTTACTTGCTAATGCTTTAATGAGACTGACTATGCACAATAAGAACACGTCCAATAAATTGCCAAAACACATTGCTCAAATGGTCGAAAAAAACAATTTGGTATTGGCCATAAAGTCATTGTCTGAAGAGCAAAATATAAGTATGAGTGAGGCCAAAGACTTAATTGATGATTATGAGCAGAGCATAAAGCAGCAACAGAACAAAAAAGTTGAAGCCATTAGCCAAAAACAAAATAAAAGGCAGGGTATCAGACAAGGCAATCAGCCCATTAAAGATAACCCAAAACTACAATCTCTAAATAGTGGCTTAGACAATCGTCTAAACTCCATGGGTTATAAACCGCCTATGGTCCCTTACTGGGTTAAACGTGTCTTTGTTATTTTGCTAGTTATAGCCATTTTAAGTCTTTTATTTTGGCGATTAATGCCTAAATAATAAATCGAGCTTGATTGACCGCTCTATTGGGACTGATTTTTAAACTGCTCATAGCCTACCAAACGTTTTTGCTCATTGTCACTAAATAACCTTTTCTCTAAAGCTGCTATCTGTTGCTGCTTCTCAGAAGCTGAAACATTCGAGTCTGTTATCTGTTGCTTTTGTTGTTGATAACTCTCAAAACGGCGGTCAAAATCTTGAGTCTGCTTATCTAATTCTGCCAATCTGTGTGCTGCTTCTATCCCCACCAGTTCGGTACGCATCTCAAGCAGTTGCTGATCATTAGCGCCTCGCTTTTTCATCTGTTCGGTTCGGGTCATGAGCTGCTGTAAATTGGCTTGTTGCTCTGCTTGTTTCTTGGTTAAAGAACCCGGTAGATTTTGCAAATATCTTTGTTTAGCTTGCTGTTTTTCAGCATTAGATAATGACTTATCTTGAGCTATTTTTAGCATCTGCTTATTATATGCTTGCAACTGATCTTCAGTACTAAAAAAAGCTGCTTCAACTTTAGGTGTGAATAACTGACGTCTAACCGTTTTTACTTGTTGTTGTTGTTTTTCAATAGCTTCGATAGAGTTGGCTGGCTTATTAGATTGGCTTTGAATCGCAGCAACTTGCTTTAAATAGGTTTGATATTGATAATATAGCTTGATGGCTTCATTGGCAGCGGGCTGAGGTGTGGTATTTAAAATATAGGCTTCTACCCGAGCATCGATAGTCTCACTCTCCTCTTCCCCTAAGGCAGAAAGAAAGTAATCATATAATCGTCTGAGTCCTCGAGTGGCCACCAACTGTGCTTTATCATTAATGATAATTTCGCCATCTACCTCGGTGCCTTGTAGCGACCGTGGCAAGTCCTCTACCCCTGTTATAAAGTTATCAGGGCGATAAGGCAGGTCTTCTATTGATTGCTCAGGGTCAGAATCCTGTATCGAATTACTAGTCTCTATAGTCTCAGAAGTAGAGGTTTCAGATTTAGTATTGGTTGACTGCTTATTGGCATTAAGCTTTACCATCAGCACTAATAGAGCCAATACTGCCAACATAATTAGCCCAGCCAGCAATAGCCAAAACCCTTTACGATTTGGCTTGTTTATCATCTTTGCTCTCTCTTATTTGATTGTCTACCTAAAGACCTTCATTTTTTAAGCGATTAACCTGACTGCGATAAACCGATACCGGATCCACCTCTCCCCAAGCAACCAATCCCAAAAACTGATTGACTGAGTCCAAATGATTCATCTTATAATCATCACGAATGACATAACCCAAACGACTGGAGCATGCAGAAACTAGGCCATCATTGGGGTCGTCTTTGCCAAAAGTAAGGCCGGTTAAAGCTAAGACATAATCACTTGGGTCTAAACCACTGGTAATGGTCCCTACTCCTGAAAATGAGTAATAAGGGATGCCATTGACGACATAGTCCTGCGGTGGCTGTCCACAGTACTCACTAGGCATAGCTGCTGGATACTTAAGGTTATAATACTCAGCCATATAGTCGCTAGTAAGCCCAGTCACTGCTCGTAATGAGTCTTGTTGCTGCAGTTGCTTTAGACTAATGCCAGAGCCCACATCCAAAAATCTTCCCAAAAATTTATGGTAAGAAATAAGTGCCCTGCCTAATAAGTTGTACTCACCCTCAGGGTAACCGGATCTTGCACTGCTTTCGGTAATTAACTTCAATACCCAGTCTGCCATTTTTGAGCCCTGCTCTGGGCTTGCCACCGCAGTGATTGAAGCCACATGCTCAGGCGCAACAGCTGCGACATAGCGAATATCTATCCCGCCCAAACTATGACCAATTAAGTTCACTTTCTGCTTGCCAGTCACTGCAGCAATGGTTTGTACCTGCTGTAGTAACTGCTCGCCTCGAAACTCAGCATCATGGATGGCAGAAGTTTTGGTGACATAGACCTCACTACCCCCTTGCATCAGAGCCTGTGGGATGCCATTAAAATAACCCAATAGACCAAATAAAGTATTAAACCCACCCAGCCCATGGGCCAATACTACTGGATATTGTGTAGCGGTCGAGTCATCTTTTGGCTCAATACTAGAGATTAGTTGACAGCCATTAGGGTTTGAGCAATTGTAATACTCAGCGGCCACAGCAGGCTGCATTAGGCCCAAAAATATTACCAAGCCTAGACTTGTAGCTATAAGATTGGCTACAAGCCTAGTGGGCCAGTGACATTTCTTATGATAAAGATGTCGCGACTGATATCGATAAGCAGGTAAGCCCACAGCCTTTACAGCACATTGGTTAGCCACTGCCCAATGGCCTTAATCTGTGGTAGACAAACTTGGTGTGCCATAGGGTAAGTATTAAACTCCACTTGATAGCCTTGATTGGTTAGACTCTCATTAGCCATCTGACCCAGTACCACGGGTACTACAGGATCTTGGGTGCCATGGTCAATCTTGATAGGCAAGTCTTTATTAATAGCCGTATAGGTTGATGGCTCATCAATCGCTAAATAGGTAGATAAAGCCATTAAGCCTGCTAGACGCTGAGGGTAAGTTAGCGCCACTTGATAGGCTATCGCTCCGCCTTGTGAGAAACCAGCAATAACGATATTTTCTGGATTAACACCCCGCTCAATTTCACGTTGGATCAAATCCTTGATGGCCTCTGCAGACTTCTGGATTTGCTCCACATCGACCTTACGATTCAAGCTCATTTCTAAAATATCGTACCAAGCCGGCATCACCATTCCTCCATTAATGGTGACTGGGATTTGCGGGGCATGTGGAAAAACAAAACGCACTGCCATCTCTGAGCCCAGCCCTAGCTCAGGCACTACCGGTTCAAAATCATGACCATTAGCCCCTAAGCCATGTAGCCAAATTACTGACTTATCAATGGTCTTGTTTGAGGGATTATGCTCTACGATTACACAGTCTAAATATTGCGTCATAACGATCCTTTATTACTTGTTATCAATGTCTGTTCTTTAAAAAAGCCAAATGTCATAAAACTGTCAATTATTTAAGCTACTTTACAGGCTAAAGTTATCTCATAGTTGCCAATATTAACACACCTATTTATAAGGAAGCTTGAATGTCATTTTATAGGAATAAAGCTAATAATAATTTGGATACCCACTGTAATAACAACAACTATAATGCACCTGCTGTTAAAAACAAAATAATACTAGCTACGGGACTGTGTTTTGGCCTATCTAGCCTATTACTGTCAGGATGTAGTAATTTATTGGCCGAGTCTAATCAGAACCCTACAGCTTCAGGCAGTTCCCAATCAACAAACCCTACCACTGCTAAACCAAAGTCATTAGTAGGCTATAGTTATGGTAGCCGTCCCCTATACTTAGTAGATGACATGGACAATAGCCCACTGAAAACACAGTTAAAAGCATGCGAAGGCCAAACTGCTATGAAGTCTGACTTCTCGATTTCTCATCGCGGTGCCCCTTTGCAATACCCTGAGCATACTTACGATAGTTACCTAGCAGCTGCACGTATGGGAGCCGGTATTTTAGAATGTGATGTGGCCTTTACCAAGGATAAGCAGTTGGTTTGTCGTCATGCGCAAAACGACTTACACACCACAACCAATATTCTAGCCACGCCTTTGGCAAAAAAATGTAGCACCCCACCAAAATTTGACGCTAAAGGTCAATTAACCAATGCTGATAAAATCGAGTGTCGCACCTCGGATATCACTTTAAGTGAGTTTAAATCCCTACGCGGAAAAATGGACGCTGGCAATACCAAAGCCAAAACCCTTGAGCAATATATGAATGCAACTGCCCCTTGGCGCACTGACTTATATAGCCAAAATGGCAAACTGCTGAGCTTAGAGGAACACATTAAATTAACTGAGAGTCTAGGCCTGAAGCACACCCCTGAGCTGAAAACTCCGGCTGAAAAAATGCCTTTTGGTAACTATACTCAAGATCAATATCGCAAACAGCTTATCGACACCTATAAAAGAGCGGGCGTGCCAGCTGACAAAGTCTTTGCTCAATCATTTGATATTGAAGACGTTAAGTATTGGCTAAAAAATAATCCCGACTTTGCAAAAAATGCGGTGTATTTAATAGATGATAGCAATGAGACAGCGCAGGGTAAGACTTTTGATAAGAATGATCCAACCACCTGGAAGCATTCAATGCAACAGTTGAAAGCCATGGGTGTAAATATCATTGCTCCGGCCACATGGCTGTTGGTAACCAGTGATGGAAAAGGTCGTATGATGCCTTCTGAATATGCCAAAGAGGCAAACAAGGCAGGCCTTAAGATAATCACTTGGTCTATCGAGCGCTCAGGTCCTTTGGCAAATGGGGGTGGCTGGTACTACACGGGTCTAGAAGATGCTATAAATAATGATGGCGACTTAATGAGCTTTATTGACGTATTAGCACAAGAGGTAGGCGTTATGGGTATTTTCTCTGATTGGCCTGCCACAGTTACTTATTATGCCAACTGTAAAGGGCTATAGACTGCTTAAAGCTCTTCACAGTCAAAACCCTATATTTTAAGTCATACAATCTCAGCTTTAGTCTAAAGTATTTTATATTTTAGGCTAAAGCTTTTTAGGTTAAACTTAGCTAAAGTATGACATTAACAGAGGGCTAAATACTGATGTTTGTTGATTCTATAACCCTGATTCAGTCTATTCCGGTTTGGCATCTTGCTAGCTTATTTATACTAGGTATCTTAGCCTTCGTTATCTCCACAATCTCCGGAGGTGGTGGGGCGCTGATTTTGATTCCTGCTACTTCGGCTTTAATCGGCGCGCCTGCTGCTCCCCCTGTCATCAATTTAGGTACTTTCATCTCTCGCCCCTCGCGGATGATCATGTTTTGGCATGACATAGATTGGGGTCTTATCAAATATTATGTTCCCAGTGCCGTGATTGGTACTTGGTTAGCTGGTCTTCTGTTTAGTAAGCTTAATGCGCAGTGGATACAGCTATTGGTCGGCGTATTTTTAGTTTCAACGATTTTTCAATATAAATTTGGCAAAATCGACAAAACCTTTAACATGCCCAAATTAGGGTTTATACCGTTAGGGTTTGTTGTTGCATTCATCAGTACCTTGGTAGGTGGATTGGGCCCAGTGCTCAATCCATTTTATATGAATTCTGGGCTAACAAAAGAGGACTTAATTGCTACCAAAACCGCCAACTCTTTCTTTGTCGGTATCGCACAGATTGGCAGTTACGCTTTTTTTGGGGTATTAACCGCTAAGCTTTGGATTTATGGCTTAGTGTTAGGACTCGGTGCTGTCCTCGGCAATTACATAGGCAAGCAGTTTTTGACAGGCATGACTGTTAAACAATTTCGATTGTTGTTATTGATTCTTATGGTAGTTAGTGGCGCTTATATGATTTATGACAATATAAATGTATTTTTCTAAATTCCATGTGACAAGCTAACGACCTGCTCTCCACATTCATTAATTTTCCATAGTCTGACCATCTTAAACACATCTCTTTTTACACTGGCTATGCTAGGATTAGCAGTATATTTTGATAGCATAGTATCTATCTTAGTCTTATATATTTAAGTTATTTAATACCCTGTGTACCCTCATTGTTCTATAAATTGGTATCCCTCATGACTGCCTCGCAAAACGCATTAGCTTCCAACTCCCCTGCCCCGCATATTTTAATTGTTGAGGATGATCCGGCCATCGCCACCTCACTTAGAGTGACTTTCAAACGCGAAGGCTGGCAAGTGACTTGGCTAGATAATGCCAGTAGTGTTATTCCCACTTTAAAGAATTTTAATGATCAAAACCAATTGGTTTCAGGTATTGTACTCGATGTGGGTCTGCCCGATGGAGATGGCCTAAATCTATGTCAAGACATTCGTCATAGCGATAGTATTGGCTCTTTAAAACAGCTGCCTATCGTATTTTTGACTGCGCGAAGTGATGAAGTGGATAGAATTCTGGGCCTAGAGATGGGCGGTGATGACTACTGTCCCAAACCCTTTAGTCCTCGCGAATTAGTGGCTCGATTAAAAGCGATTTGGCGCCGAGAGCAATTAACCGCTTCTAATGTAGACAGCCAAACGCTAGATTCTAATGAGGGAACAGAGCCGCAATTTTTCGAGCTTGAATCAGGGACTTGGCGTTATGAGCCTCTGACCTACACCTTATATTGGAACGATAACAAATTAGAGCTTAGTAATACTGAGCGTAAGCTACTTTTGGCCTTACTTGCCAATCCTGAACGCGTTTTTAGCCGAGAACAGCTGTTAAACTCGATCAGTGATTATCCTGATCATCGTTTGGCACGTACCATTGACAGTCATGTCAAATCCATTCGTAAGCAGTTGGCTCAAGTGAGTGACCAGCAAGACTTAGAAATCATTCACACCCATCGCGGCTTAGGCTATGGACTTTGTGCTTCATGACTGACCCAAAAGACAGCGACAAAAAACCGCCCGTAAATTCAAATAACTGGTACGCTAAGCTACACCCTATCGGTAGAGAGATTCCGCCTATCGTGCCGGATACCAAGCCCAAAAAAATCCTCAATCTAAGTCTATTTTTTAGAATTTGGATTGCGGTAGGTATTATCGTCATCATCTCAGGCATTGTGGTATTCAACCAGCTTTTTAATTATGTACGTCCCATTACTCAGCAAGTTATTGAAGACACCTTAGTTGATACCTCAAAGCTCTTGGCCGCCAGCCTGCAATCTGCCGTTGAATCGGGAGAGATATATGACAAGCATTACCAAAGTATGTTGGATAAGGCTTTTCTAGCACCAGAGATTGTAGCGAGTAGTGAAACAGAGCCTAGAAACACAGCGCGCCAATCCAACCAACCCTCTAAACAACCATCTAATATGGAGCGCCCTAAAGAGAATGGTTGGCTGGACTCCTCTTTGTCTACTGACTCGTGGTATCACGATAAAACTCATAGTAGCTTCCGGGTTTATATTACCGATAAGCATGGAGTGGTTATCTATGACTCGCTTCCCAAAGACAGCAATAGTACCAAAGAGTTTGTTGAAAAAAATGCGGAAGGTGAAGATTATTCAAGCTGGAACGATGTCAATCTAACCTTACAAGGTAAATATGGCGCCAGAACCACACGTACTGATCCTGAAGATTCTACTTCCTCCATCATGTACGTCGCCCAACCTATTTATAGCTCAGCAGATAATCAGGAAATTATTGGGGTGGTTAGTATTGGCAAACCCACCGCTACTGTTTTGCCTTACCTGAATGCCACCCGTCAGCGCATGCTAACTGCCTCACTAATCATTAGTATCCTCACTTTAATGATGGCAGGGCTTATTGCTTGGTGGCTACGTCAGAGTACTTTATTGGTGACAAGATATACCCAGTCATTGGCACAAGACACTAAAAAGCCTTATTTTTACTTAGGCAAAGAACTTAATGAGCTTAGTGACACTATTGAGAGCATGAAGCACCGTTTAGAAAACAGAGCTTATGTCACCGATTATGTGCACACCCTTACTCATGAATTAAAAAGCCCCTTAACCGCGATTAGAGCCAGTGGTGAATTGCTTGAAGAGACCGACTTAGACAGTGAAGATCGGCTGATGTTGAGTCAAACCATTACTGAGCAAAGCATCAAACTGCAGTCTTTAATCGATAGGCTATTATTACTGGCCAAAATTGAGCAGCCGACGTTTAAGCTTGCCATGCAGCCCATTAACCCAGATGCGTTAATGAAAACGTTAATCTCAGGCAGTGAAATGCAGCGTCAAAATCAACATGTTCAAATTGACTATCAGTGCCAAATTACCGACCCTGAAACTAAGTTTATACTGGCCGATGAGTTTTGGATCACCCAGGCGCTGCAAAACGTACTAGACAATGCTTTATACTTTGCCAAAAGCAAAGTTATCGTCTATTTAACCCTAAAGAGCTTTAATAAGATTGACTATATTCAGCTGTCTGTCATTAATAATGGCGACTTGATACCTGTATATGCTTTAGAAAAAGTGTTTGATCGTTATTTCAGTTTATCGCATCAATACCATCGACAGCCCAGTAATAGTATCAATGCAGGAGCCAATAACCCGCAACCTCAAACACAAGCAAAAAAAGGCACTGGCTTGGGGCTTACCCTAGTCAAGCAAGTTATTGAACGCCATGGGGGCATGGTCACTATTCACAATTTACAGTCCTTTCCAACTGAGTCCAGTGAAATAGCTTCTGATGAGATAGAAAGCACTGGGGTTGAACTAACCCTTTATCTACCTGTGACTTCGATTGCTTCTTATTCGATTGCTTCTTAACAGGTCAAAACCTTTACAACATAAAGTAGAAATTACTGGGTCTTCTCCAGAATTTTACGAGTCAGGTTTTGCACCGGTTGACCAATGATTAATACAATAACGAAAGCAGCTGGCAAGGCTATCTTCCAAGCATTGAAAAAATTGCTAAAAAAAGCATCTGACCAGCCCAAATTTATAAAAGTAATAAACATTGTCATTATGCCAGATAGTAATGTTGCCATGATTGCTGTATTAACTAAGCGAAACTTAAAACCCATGTTTAACCTCTTATTCTAATTAACTAATGTTGGCTAAATAAGTTCTATTTTTGCCCTAAAAATAATATTATACATAAATATATATTATTTTATAATTAATAATATAAACAACTAAGTTTTATTTTAAGCAGGTGAAGGAGTTTTTAACTCACTTTATCCCAATCACTTATAGAGCTTAGTCTACGGCAACCTTAAAACATTGGTCATCTTAGCCATCCATTAGCCAACAAAAAAGCTGCCAGAATTATCTGACAGCTCTTTTTATTAATCTAGTATTTAATATAACTGAGTATTAAATCTAGAAAATGAACTTATTAAATTATTACACTAAGCTATTCACGGCTTCTACCACTGCTTCTTCAGTGATACCAAACTCTTTAAACAGATCACCGGCTGGCGCAGATTCACCGTAAGTAGTCATGCCGATAACTTTACCGTCTAGACCCACAAACTTGAACCAGTAATCAACGTGAGCCGCTTCTACCGCTACACGAGCACGGATATTTGATGGCAATACTGACTCACGGTAGTCACTGTCTTGAGCGGTGAATACTTCAGCACATGGCATTGATACCACACGAACGCCCACGCCCTGCTCGCTTAATGTGTTATAAGCATTCATCGCTAAGCCCACTTCTGAACCAGTAGCAATGATAATCGCTTGTAGCTCAGATTTCTCTTTAGCCAATACATAACCGCCTTTAGCAATATTAGCCACTTGCTCGCTGTCACGCTGCTGGTGCGGTAAGTTTTGACGGCTAAAGATAAGAGCAGATGGATTGTTCTTAGCTTTTAAAGCTTCAGCCCAAGCTGTCGCTGATTCAGTAGTGTCACAAGGACGCCAAGTGTGCAGATTTGGGGTGGTACGTAAGCTGGTTAACTGCTCAACGGGCTGATGCGTAGGACCATCTTCACCCAGACCGATTGAGTCGTGAGTATAAACATGGATAACGCGCTGCTTCATCAATGCACCCATACGTACTGCGTTACGAGCGTATTCCATAAACATCAAGAAAGTAGCCACGTAAGGGATAAAGCCGCCATGGATAGCGATACCATTGGCAATAGCTGTCATACCAAATTCACGGACACCATAATAGATGTAGTTACCATCAGCATCTTTCTCAATGCCTTTTGCGTCTTTAAAAAGCGTTAGGTTTGAGCCTGCTAAGTCTGCTGACCCACCCATTAGCTCTGGTAATAAAGGCTGGAAAGTATTGATAGCGTTGAAGCTGGCTTTACGGCTAGCTACGTCTTCACCTTGCTCTTGACACTGCTGGATGTATTCTTTAGCTTGTTGTTCAAAGTCAGTTGGTAGCTCGCCTTCTAGACGACGTAGCAGCTCTGCGGCAAGCTCTGGATAAGCTTTTTTATAAGCTTCAAAGTCAGCTTCCCAGTTTTTCTCTAGAGCTTCACCCTTGGCTTTGGCATCCCAAGCTTCATAGATTTCATCTGCCAATTTAAAGGGTGCATGCTTCCAAGCCAACTCATCACGAGTTAAAGCGATTTCATCATCGCCTAATGGCGCACCATGGCTTGACGCTTTACCCTGTTTGTTCGGGCTACCCACGCCAATGATGGTCTTACAGATAATCAAACTTGGTTTGCTGGTTTCTGCAATGGCTTGTTCAGTGGCTTTAGTAATGGCATCGGCATCATGGCCATCTACTTTAAGCACTTGCCAGCCATAGCTTTCAAAGCGTTTTTCAGTATCGTCAGTGAACCAACCTTCTACTTCACCATCGATAGAAATACCGTTGTCATCATAGAAGAAGACCAATTTACCTAGACCTAAAGTACCGGCTAAAGAAGCCACTTCATGGCTGATACCTTCCATCAAACAGCCATCACCTAAGAAAGCGTAAGTGTGGTGATCGATGATATTGTGGCCTTCACGGTTGAACTGAGCAGCTAAGGTTTTCTCAGCGATAGCGAAGCCCACTGCGTTTGCAATACCTTGACCTAAAGGACCTGTAGTGGTTTCAACCCCTGGAGTATAGCCAAGCTCTGGGTGACCAGGCGTTTTTGAATGTAGCTGACGGAAACTCTTTAAGTCATCAATGCTAACATCATAGCCTGTTAAATGAAGTAATGAATAAATTAGCATTGAGCCATGACCGTTAGATAACACAAAACGGTCGCGGTTGTGCCAATTTGGATTTGAAGGGTTATGCTTTAAAAATTTACGCCACAATACTTCAGCAATATCAGCCATACCCATTGGTGCGCCTGGGTGCCCTGAGTTGGCTTTTTGTACCGCATCAAAAGAAAGCACACGAATGGCGTTAGCTAGTTTGCGTTCAGATATAGGTGTTGACATAAAAAATCCTAGGTTTTGGTAGTCAGTTAAAACTAAATGAGTTATTGCCAGGGTAACTAGATAAGCGGCAAGCGAGTCACTTACAGCTTATCCTCGATAAAACATTAAAAGATAAGATTAAAGGCTAGCTGAGATGCTCTTCAACCAGTTAATCCCTTCTAAAATCTTATGAAACGATGCGGATTAATTAAGCGGTAATAGTTTCCGCTCCGCCCATAAACGGACGTAAGACTTCAGGGATAGTGATGCTACCATCAGCATTTTGATGGTTTTCCATAATGGCTAGTAAGGTACGGCCCACTGCCAAGCCTGAGCCATTTAAAGTATGCGCAAGCTCTGTCTTCTTGCCGTCTTTGACTCGGGTGCCCATGCGACGTGCTTGGAAGTCGCCACAGTTTGAGCAGCTTGAGATTTCACGATAAGTATCTTGGCTAGGTACCCACACTTCAATATCGTAAGTACGTAAGGCGCTAAAGCCCATATCACCCGTACACAGCTTAACCACACGGTAAGGCAGCTCTAACTGCTGTAAAATGTATTCCGCTTGAGCAGTCATTTGCTCTAATAGCTCATCAGATTGCTCAGCAGTAGCAATGTTTACCATTTCTACTTTCTCAAATTGATGCTGTCGAATTAAACCACGGGTATCACGGCCATGTGAACCCGCTTCACTTCTAAAGCAGGGAGTGTGCGCAGTAAATTTAAGAGGCAATTGACTGGCCTCCAAACGCTCACCACGTACCAAGTTGGTCATCGGTACTTCAGCGGTTGGGATTAAGTAAAAACCCATGCCATCATTATTAGTGTGGTTGGTTAACTTAAATAAATCTTCTTCAAATTTAGGCAGCTGACCCGTACCCTTTAAGCTATCAGAGTTAACAATATAAGGCACATAGCACTCGGTATAACCGTATTTGACAGTATGGGTGTTCAGCATAAACTGAATTAAAGCTCTATGTAACTGGGCCAATTGACCAGTCAATACATTAAAGCGACTGCCGGTTAGTTTGGCTGCTGCTGCAAAGTCTAATTGACCTAAGCCTTCACCCACATCGGTATGATCTTTAATCTCAAAGTCAAATTGACGTGGTGTACCCCATTTACGCACTTCAAGGTTGTCTTCTTCTGACTCACCGTCTGGCACATCATCGGCTGGGATATTCGGAATTTGTAATGCCGCTTCATTGATTTTATCTTGTAGTGTTTTTAAGTCTTCTTCCGCTTTTTTGATGTCACCACTGATTGATTGCATCTCGGCCAGTAACTCACTCGCATCTTCGCCATTTTTCTTTAGAGCACCGACTTGTTTGGCACCGGCATTACGCTTGGCCTGCAAATCTTCGGTTAACACCTGAAGTGATTTACGCTGTGATTCCATTTGTTGCCAAAAATCCACGTCTAGCTCATAGCCTCTTTTGGCAAGCTTCTGTTTTAATTCGGTCAAATCTTGGCGTAATAACTTAGGATCAATCATGTGACACCTTTTATTAGAGTATTAGTATTAGAGTATTAAAATATGAAATAGTAGAGGTTTAACTTAAACAGGTAATATTTTTTTAAATAAATAGAAATCTAGCCAATAACTAGACTTATCAACAACTAGATTAGGTATTAATTCGGAAACAGGCACTCCTTACGACCAGACGCTCTATGGCAAATCATAGTCATAAAATTAAGCGTAACTTACTTCCGCTTTTATGATAAATATAAAGTGCGGTTGTCTGTAAAACCGCCCAAAGATTGGATGCCTAAATAATGTTATCTATGATACCAAGACCAAGCATTTTTGACCATGTCAAAACAGCGATATGCCCCTAAAATCTTTATAAAATTATACAATCTTGTAATCTCTTTGCCTCAAATCGCTATTTTTTCAGAGCCAATTTGCTTTAACCTGCCGTCCTGCGTTTGCAGATAATCAAATAGGTCCTAAAATTTAACCCCTCACATTAAGCTTTAAAGTTTCAATTGGCCCCAGTTTTCGGTAAGATAGCAACACTATCTCAATTATCTTAATGACATCGTACTTTTACCAAAATCATGTCATTTTAATTTTACTTTTTGTTCAATTAACATCCTATTCGAGTAATTATATGGCTCTTTACCCTTACACCCTCCAACCTGTTGATATCAATCTAACAGAAGAAGAGTTTCACCAAGCACAATTTGAGTTATTTGAAAAAACCAATCCTTCTTTTGGCTTAAAAAATATTAAGATGAAAGAATGGATCATTATGGCCATTGTAATAGCAGTGTCTATAGCGGGGCTTGTTTATGTCAAAGGCTACTCAACTTTTATCTTTTATTTGATGCTAATTTTGGTGGTGGTGTATTTATTGGTACGTACCATTGGTATGAAGTGGTATGTGCAAAGAGAGTTTGAAAAGCAGATGGCTGAACAAGAAATGCCTGATGAGATGAAACAGCTGAAACTTGGGGTACAGAAGCATGGCTTAATCATGGCCATGCCTTCTCCAAATGCTGGTCTGCAGCAAAATAAAGCGATGCGCGGTATGCAAATGCGTGGCTCGGCCACACAGCAAGCAGTTATTCCCTGGACTGCGGTAAAAAGCTGGGAAGAAACAGATGACTATATTTTTATGCTGTTTGAAATGCAGGGTCAACAAGGCAGTCAAATTATTCCAAAGCGTCTACAAGCGCAAAAATTCCCTATTGACACGGTACGCACTCATTTACAAGAAGTGGTCCCTGTTAAAGGCTTACAGCCACAAGCTATTGGTCAGTAATTTTTGACCCATAGCATTTGAGCAGTGATAAGCTTGCTTTAATGCTGTGTCACAGCCATTAAATGTTCTTCTAATAAAATGACCCTGCTTGGGTCATTTTTTTTGGCTTAAATTTTAAAGAAAACTTCCCCTATATACTCAACAAGAACACTATTTATTTGGTAAAAAAAAGATAGCTACGGCTGTAAGTAAAAATGAGTGTATTTGAAAAACAAATCACATCCATTAAATCATTATGTTTAACTAATCATAATTTATTTGCTATTATAATAATCGTAAAGGCAAAGGGGATAAGCTCACTTCATACCCCCTATCAAAATACTAACTAAAAAAGGATAATTATTATGAGTACCAATCAAATTGGCTTAGAAAAAAAAGACATGACTGCCGTAATCAATAAACTTAACGATCTACTTTCAAGCTATCATATTTTTTACCTTAACGTTCGTGGCTATCATTGGAACGTGAAAGGAGAACATTTCTTCTCATTACATCAACAGTTTGAAGAGCTATATACCAATCTTCAAATTCAAATTGATGAAATTGCAGAACGTGTTCTAACGCTAGGTGGTACACCACTTCATGCTTATAGCGACTTTGCTCAACACAGTTCTATTAAAGAAGATAAAGGCGTATTTAACGGTAACGATTGTGTACGCGGTGTTGTTGCAGGCTTGCAAGCGCTTATCGAAGAACAACGTGGAGTGTCTGCTGTGGCAGAAGAAGCGGAAGACCAAGGTACTGCAGACTTAGTAGACGGTTATGTCCAAGAGCAGGAAAAACTGGTTTGGATGTATAACGCTTTTTTAGGCTAATTATTTAGAAGCTTTTTATGTAGACACCTTGTTTAGATAACTTATTAGAAAGCTTGTATATAAAATCATTCCTTTAACTTAGCCATAAAAAATCCCCCGTATAGTTACGGGGGATTTTTTTGTGTCACTCATTTCTATAGATTTTTGAGGATTATAGTAGGAAGAAATAAGCCCAGCAAGCGACCACTAATGACGACACAATATTCAACACCATACCTACTCGAACCATCTCAGACTGTTTAATCAAACCGGTACCAAAGACGATAGCGTTAGGTGGTGTGGCCACAGGCAACATGAAGGCACAAGACGCACCGATACCAATAATCATCACCAACACTTCAGTAGGCAGACCCATTTGCTCTGCAATCGCCACGAAAACAGGCACTAGCAGAGCCGCTGAAGCGGTATTTGACGCAAACTCTGTTAAGAAAATAATGAAAGCGGCAACTGCTAACATGACTAAGAATAAAGGCGTTGTCATCAATGCATTGGCCACAGTTTCGCCCATCACTAATGAGGCACCTGAAGACTTAAGCACATTAGATAGGGCAATACCACCCCCGAATAACATGAGCACGCCCCAGTCGGTATTGTCTGAAACTTGTTTCCAAGAAACCAAGCCCAAACTTACCACAGCCACTGCAGCAGATAATGCAATAATAGAGTCAATATCAGCAATCTCTAGCATCTCACCCAGTTTATTACCAAATATCCAGCACAATGCCGTAGTTATAAACACGATGATGGTAATAAGTCTTGGTGTAGTCCAAGGGATCTCAGGCTGATCAATACTACTAATACGCACGTTAAGATTTGGCTTTAGCACAAAATACATTGCGCCCAATAATAGAGGCGTTAGTACGAATGTCAGCGGCAAACCAAACTTCATCCAATCCACAAATGAGATATCTAAAGCTTTGGCAGCAATAGCATTCGGCGGAGAACCAACAATAGTTCCTAGCCCGCCCAAACTTGCAGAATAGGCAATACCCAACAGTACAAACACAAAAGTACCACGATCTTTTTGACGATCAACTTGTGACAACATACCAATTGCCAAGGGTAACATCATAGCCGCTGTTGCGGTATTTGAGATCCACATTGAAAGCATGGCAGTAGCAAAGAATATCAAGATTACTGCGTTACCAAGTTTACCCCCTGATAATGAGATAAGCTTTAACGCAATTTTTTTATCAAGTTGCTGCACATGCAGAGCGGCCGCTAACGCAAAGCCCCCGAAGAACAGGTAAATAGTTGGGTTGGCAAAGCTCGATAAGGCTGATTTAGTATCAAACTCGGGAATGCCAATCGCCACCCCTATAATCATCACTAATATTGCAGTAATCGTTACATGCAATGCTTCAGTTAACCAAAGCGTACCAATGAATACTAACATTGATAGGCCTTTATTAACGTTGGTATCAAAAGGCAAAACATTAAAAATAATTAAGCTAATTATGGCTGCAATAGCAGTAATAACCAGCCCTTTTCCTGTGCCTTTAGGAAAAGTATCGGTGAACAAGTACTCATTGCCATCATGAGGAAGATGGCTGTCTAAATTTTTATTTGCACCCGTAGGTGGCGTCTGATTGTATTCTGACATACAACACCCTTATTAAAAAACGACTCACTGTCACAGTGAGAAACACCGTAAAACTGAACGGGATATTTACTATGATACTAACTCATTGTAAATTTGTTATATTAAAAAGTCACTAAACACTTCTAAAAAGTTAATTTATTAGGGTATTGTATAAAAATTTATAACTCATTAATATGAGGCTCTAAAAGTCAGAAGCTACTAATTTGGCTTATACTAACCTTCTTATGGTTCTCTTTACCTTAATCAAAATTGTACAAGCACCTTGTAAGACTGCTAAGTGATGAACTAAAAAATCAGGAAATCATGTGACTACTCATTCAAAAGACATCCCTGTAGCGCAGGACAATCATACCGACTGGGCAGAAGGATTTAAAAAAAGCCTTCCAGTAGCAATGGGCTATCTTCCGGCAGGTATAGCTTTTGGAGTTCTAGCTCAAGTAGCAGGAATTCCAGTCTGGGCAACGGTTATGTTAAGCATTGTGCTGTATGCTGGCGCCGCTCAATATGCTTGTATTCCCATGCTAAGCGCAGGCTTGCCGATTGGTACTATGGCCACCAATATTGCTGCTATCAATTTGCGTCACATTTTTTACGGCATGCCTTTACTACAATCTTTGCCTGACAATAAGTTAGCCAAAACTTATTGTCTATTTGCGCTGACTGACGAAACTTTCTCTGTTATGACCAGCTTACCTGCTGAGTCAAGAAAAGCGTTAATACTACCCATAAGTTTCTTTAATCAGATGTGGTGGGTGGTAGCAGGAGCTATTGGGGTGATGATAGGAAGCGCTCTCAATGACTTAATACCGCATTTAGATTTCGCTTTAGTGTGCCTTTTTGCTATTTTGGCTTATGAGCAATTTCAAACTGTTAAACGTTACTTCCCTATTGTTATTGCCGTAGTCTCCTTAATTATTGCCTCTTTATTTACCACTAACTGGGTACTATTGATGGCCATTAGTATTTGTATGCTCCTTATTTTAGCCCGTGGCTATTGGGTACAGGGCAATATTAAAGGAGTGAATAATGACCAGTAGTTATCTTATTCTCGCAACTCTGGCGATGGCTGGCGTTACCTTTATTACTCGGGCCCTTCCCGCCTTAATTCCAAGAAAGCTTCTAGATACGCCATGGCTACACCGACTCAATGAAAGTCTGCCTTTATCAGTAATGGTGCTACTCATTTTAACCAGCTTATCGTATCAAGACCTATCATCGACAACTGGTCTACACAGCGCCGAGCTACAATTACTACTGGCACAAGTTGGGGCCTTGTTATTGACACTCCTTGCCTATCATATTAGCCGCCAACTGTTGGTCAGTATGATTGCTGGGATTGCTTCCTTAAATGGTTTACTGTGGCTATTTACCAATTTCTTAGGTTAATTTTCTTAGACTTACAGGCCAGGTTGACCTGTTAAACTGTTATATGGATCTATATCCCCCTAAAAAGGTTATGGAATTACTATAATTTCTAGTAACTTATAACCTTTATTTTTGTGAGCTATCAAAAGTATTCAATCGACTTAATTTTTACGATATCTATGCTATTGTATTAGGCTTAAAACCCATAACCTTGATAATAGGAATAAAACAAGTATGAATTCATCCACTAGAAATGAGCATGATTTACTTGGTGATCGTGATATCCCTTCTGACGCATATTATGGTATTCAAACCTTGCGCGCCTATGAAAACTTCAATATTAGTAAAGTACGCCTACATCAATTCTCTCCCTTCATTAGAGCATTTGCTACTGTAAAAAAAGCTGCAGCCATTGCTAACCATAAAGTGGGTGTTTTAGAAGAAAAAAGAAAAGACGCTATTGTGGCAGCTTGTGATGACTTAATTGCCGACAAGTTACACGACCAGTTTATTATCGATATGTTCCAAGGTGGTGCCGGTACTTCTACCAACATGAACGTGAACGAAGTTATCGCTAACCGTGCCTTAGAAATTATGGGTCACGAAAAAGGTGAGTATCAGTACTTACACCCTAACAACCATGTCAACCTATCTCAGTCAACCAACGACTCGTATCCTACGGCCCTAAAACTTGCTTTAGACTTCTACTGTGAACGTCTACTTGGCAAAATGGATATATTAATTGAAAGCTTCTTGAACAAAAAAGAAGAACTAGGCCATCGACTAAAAATGGGCCGTACTCACCTGCAAGATGCGGTACCTATGACAGCAGGCCAAGAGTTCAATGCTTTTGCCACCATGATCAAGGCTGAGAAAAAACGTATCGAGCAGGTACGTGAACTTCTTTATGAAATCAACATGGGTGCCACAGCTATCGGTACAGGTATTAACGCCCCTAGCAACTATCCTGAAACTTGCGCTGAAGTATTAAGAGAGCTAACTGGTAAGCCTTATTACACTTCTGATGACTTAATTCAAGCCACTCAAGACACCAGTGTCTATGTAGCTTTATCAGGTAATCTACGTCTGTTGGCTACTCGTTTATCAAAAATTGCCAACGATATCCGTTTGCAGTCTTCAGGTCCTCGTGCAGGTCTAGGTCAATACCGCATTCCTCAAATGCAGCCGGGCAGCTCAATTATGCCAGGTAAAGTAAACCCAGTTATCCCAGAAGTGGTGAACCAAGCTTGTTTCCATATTATGGGTATTGACCATACGATCGCTATGGCTTCTGAAGCGGGTCAGTTACAGTTAAACGTGTTTGAACCTGTAATGGCATTCAACCTATTCACCGGCCTTGTGATGTTAAGCAATATTTGTGAGACCTTTGCTACACGCTGTATCGACGGCATCGAAATGAACGAAGATTACTGCCGTGAGCAAGTGCTAAGTAACATTGGTCTGGTAACTGCCTTAAACCCACATCTGGGCTATGAGGTCTCTACCCGTATTGCTAAAAAAGCACAAGAAAGTGGCGGCAGTATCTATAACATCGTTTTAGAAGAGAAACTATTAGATCAAGAAACGCTGGATCAAATCATCTCTCCTGAAAATATGGTATACCCTCTTTTACAACGCAAAGCTTAAACGGCATAAAAAAGGGGCGACTTAATAAATAGGTTTCAGTTAAAATATCGGTTACCATAACCTCTATTTTTCAATTATTAAGTAGCCCACTTTCTTCTTCCCCTTCAAGGAATAATACATGAAAAAATTGTTAGCCGTTTCAGCTCTAATGGCCTCTCTTGCCCTATCAGGCTGTGCTACTACAGGAACCGGTACCGATGCAGGCAATGCTGTAGGTACTGCTACCAACGTAGGTATGAATATCTTCAAAACAGCAGTAGATGCTCAGTGCCGTAGCGAACTTGAAAAACAAAATGCTTGGCGTATTGCCCGTGTGGCCATGAACTCTGAGCAAGAAGAAGCGGTCAAGACTAAGATCTGTGGCTGTGTTAGCGAACAGGCTCCTCAGCAAGTAACGGTTGTCGATATCACCAATGCTGCCATAGACCCTCAGTACCGCGCACAACTGGTAACTAAAGTGGTCGCCAAGTCACTTCAGACTTGTTATACCAGCTTTACTAAGTAGTTTAAAAAACAAAAAAAAGAGGGAGCCTGTTAAATGGCCCCTCTTTTTTTATACCTATAACCTTTTAAGTCCTCACCAAATAGCTTGTTAAACAACAATCACTAAGCCACCCTTAAGCAATCAACTCTGCCTCTTTTTGCTGTTGCGTAAACCTATGCTGGACCTCTATATTCGCTAAATTATAATCAGCGAGCTGCTGATGCAAATTAACCACATCGCCCATAATTAATAAAGCAGGTGTCGGTAACTTTGCTAGTAACTGCTTAGCTGCTATGTCATCAAGTGTGCCAATTAAAACCTGTTGTGTCGGCAGACTGGCATGGCTTACCACCGCAAAAGGAGTATCCCCCGCTCGGCCTGCTCGTATTAACCCTTCAGTTAACCCCGCTAAGCGATTCAATCCCATATACAACACTATTGTTTGCGTCGGGTCCAACATTTCACTGAAGTCCTCAGTAGGACAATTGGTCTTTTTGAAGGCAGTTACGAACTTGACCGATTGAGCACATTGACGATGTGTTAATGGAATTGAGCTACTACTGGCCGCAGCGCTAGCTGCAGTGATGCCTGGAATAGACTCAAAATATACGCCGTTTTCTACGACAGTCTGTAATTCTTCCCCGCCTCTACCAAAAATAAAAGGATCTCCGCCTTTTAGACGCACCACGCATTTGCCGGCTTGAGCCTGGGTCACCAACAGTTGATTAATCTGCTCTTGTGGTAGCGCATGGTTATCACAGCGTTTGCCGACAAAAATTTTGGTTGCTTGTTGAGAGCACATATCTAGGATATCTTCGGAAACCAAGCTGTCATATAGCACAACATCCGCATGCTGCATTATTCGATAAGCTTTTAAGGTAAGTAGCTCAGGATCACCTGACCCTGCCCCTACCAGATATACCACCCCTTTTTTGGCTTGTTTTACCTTATCTTCCGCTTTAATTGTGGGTAATTTATTGCCACAGTCATAAGGTGTTAAAGGTAGCTTTGAGCGACCCTTTATTACCTGTGCAGAATTTAGGGTCGGAATATCAAAATGGGTCATGCTTGGTGTGCTCCTGGCATCATGTATTTTAGCAACCGGCTGATTTAACTGTTGTTTCATTCAGTTCTAAACCGTGCTGATAACCAATACGTTGCAAATGACATGCCAGCGTTACTCTTTATCTTAATCTTTATCTTAAGTTCGAGCTAAGCAGTGCCTACCATTTAAGCCAGCTCTACTGATTTATCGGAACGACATTGTTTAATAAGCTCATTGATTTGACCCACACAAGAGCCACAGTTAGTGCCTGCCTGACATAATTTACCAACGCTAATGGCATCGTCACATCCGTCAGAGGTAATGGCGTTAATAATGGTATTTTCACCCACACCCATACAAGCACAAACTAATGGGCCTGGGTCAACATAGCCACTAGCGGGTTTACCGGCCAATAGCCATTTCACAGAAGGTACGTCACTTAAATCAGCAAAGCAGCTATTCAGCCAATGTATACTAGGCAACTGTTCCGATTGCGGTGCAATGTACACTGCCAGCATTAGCTGTTCTTCAAGTTGAGCAGAAGACGATGCCAATTCTATGGCGACAGGTTGACGAACGACATAGCGTAATTGCTGAGCGGCTTCATAAATCATAATGCTGGTGTCTAGTTCAGCCCACTCACTATTTAATCTATCCGGACTATGAGAATTATCTGGCTTATCTAGGCTGTCTGAATTAGAGCGCTGATGTATGTTCACAACCGACGCGACAAACTGCTGCCAGAATTCGGCAGTCAACCAAGCGTCGCTCATCTGCTCAGTGCTAGTGGCTAAATTAATCAAGATACTGTCTTGCTGACGACTGATACTCCATATTAAATTAGGCGCGGATACTGCTGCCTGTAATTGATTAGAGGTCAATTCAGTAAGTTGACGCAACTGCACTAAGGCAGCATCTAACCAGTCAGGATGCACCAAAATACGGCCAACTGATTTTATAGGCATTGGCTGAACTACTATGGCTGAATTTTTTAATTCAGGTTGTGCCGATATAGGATCAACTTTAGTGGGAATAAGCGTCCCGACTCGCGCCAAGTTGGAAAAGGCATCACTCCAATGCATCGGCATAAAGCTATCGCCTAGACGCATATCTTCGCTAACCTCCACTTGAGCCACTACCGTTGAGCGCTTTGTTGCTTGTAGGGTATCCGCTTTAATCGAAACAAAATCATTATTAGTAAGCCCCAAAGCCTCTGCATCTTGAGGATGTAAAGTCAAAGTCGGTACAGTTTGTTGTTGATTCAACTTTGGTGCTAAAGCAGTCCGCGTCATGGTATGCCATTGGTCACGCAGTCTACCGGTGATTAAGCGCAGCTTTAAACCGTCATCGACACTCTGGATTAAACCTAGGCCTAGGTTCTTTTGTTTTATCTGTTTTTCAGCGCTAGGTTCTGTTTTATCATTGTCGTTGATGGCGCTAAATCTATTCAAATCACCAGCCTGTTGTGGCGGGGTAATGGCAACTAGCTTAGGCTTAACATGCTTAAAGTCAGGATCAATGATATTAATATGCTGACCACCCCATTGTAGAGGGCTCATAGAATCGTAAGGTTGATTGTGTTTTTCCAGTTCAGCCATTAAATCTAACTGTCTTGGATATTTGCTGTTTTCATGACTGGTTAATGCGGCATGCTCTAAGAAAATTTCACTAGGTTCAGTATAATCAAACCCTTTAAACCTCATACGTTTTGCCACTTGTGAGAAAATCCACCAATCTGGCTTTGAGTCGCCTACACCTGTTACAAGGCTACGCTGACGAGATATTCGACGTTCAGAATTAGTTACTGTGCCTGATTTCTCACTCCAAGATTGCGCCGGCAAGACAATATCAGCACAGCGTAAGGTATCACTGTCTTTAGAGCATTCAGAGACGATCACCAAATCACAGGCCGCTAAGGCTTGGCGAAACTTGTTTGCTTCAGGTAGGCTCACCACAGGATTGGTAGCCACAATCCAAATTGCTTTTACTTTTCCATCAAGGATAGCATCTGCCACATCGCAAGCTTTAACCCCTACCTTAGGCGCTATAGGTTGTGGTGATTGCCAAAACTTACCCACTGACTGACGATGCTCTTTAATATCTAACTGTAAATGGCCAGCCAGTAGATTTGCCAAAGCCCCTACTTCACGCCCGCCCATAGCATTGGGTTGACCCGTCAATGAAAAAGGACCTGCGCCTTTTTTACCAACGCGGCCTGTCAGCAAATGGCTATTGATAATAGCATTCACTTTATCAGTGCCACTACTAGACTGATTCACCCCCATGCTAAACGCTGTTACTATTTTGTCATTTGCGGCGACCAGCTGGTAAAACTGCTCAATCTTTTCAGCATCTAACTGAGTGGCTTTAGCAACCGACTCTATGTCCCATGAATCAGCAGCAATCACTGCCTGCTCTACGCCATCACACTGTGAGGCATATTCAGCATCGGTGCAGCCATTCTCTTCTAAGTATTTGAGCAAACCATTATATAAGTGGGTATCGGTACCAGGCGCAATGGGCAAATGCAAATCAGCAAATTCGCAGGAATCAGTCCGTCTCGGATCAATAACAATTAATTTTTTATTAGGGTTTTCCTGTTTGGCTTGTAAAAATCGACCAAACAAAATGGGATGACACCACGCCATATTAGAGCCGACTAGCACCAATAGGTCACAGGCTTCAAAATCGGTATAACTACCCGGTACTAAATCGGCACCAAAAGCTCTTTTGTGGCCGGCAACCGCCGACGACATACATAGGCGAGAATTTGAATCAATATTATTACTGCCGATAAAGCCTTTCATCAGCTTATTGGCCACATAGTAATCTTCAGTCAGTAGCTGACCAGACACATAGAACATCACACTTTCTGGCCCATGTTTTGCGATAGTATCGCTTAAGCGACTGGCCACATCGTCCAAAACAGTATCCCAATCTGAGTCTTGCTGATTAAGACTATTAGCCGACGGCTTAGGCGGCACTGATTGAGAACTTTGAGCCGCTTGAGTTGCTCGAGCTAATGGTAGAGATAACATGGTGGCTTTCTTGTTTTGATAATAAGGCTGAGTTAACCGGCGCTCAGTTCCTAAAGTCTCAGCCAGATTACTGCCTTTAGAACACAGCTTACCAAAATTGGCAGGATGCTCCGGATCACCTTTTACACTCACCTGTCCTGTCATATTATCTACAGTTGCCAATACGCCACAGCCCACACCGCAATAAGGACAAGTGGTGCGTACTGTCTGTGTCAGCTCAAACTCTGAGTGAGAGACGGAAGTATCGCTAGGCAAAGTTAAAGTAGCTATGTTGTTTGGGCTATTCGGGCTATTAAAACTTGCTTTGGCTTTAGGCTGGCTGGTTTGGCTATTTTTGATAATATTCTCGCTATTTTGTAGTGATATCTGCTGGTAGAACACTTATAAAACTGAAACTTAGGTACGCTATGCATTGTATTTATTGCCTTCATTAAAAGGCATCTTGTTTTGGTTAAGCCACTTCATCATCACTTGGTTGATTATCGGCTTTAATTAACGACTTGGGCTTCTCACTAGGTGCTGTCGTAGAATTTGTCACTGGATTAGCGGTTATACCTTCCCTATTTTCAGCGTGTTGATCCAATAATGACTGGCAATAAGCAGCCCCAAAGATCAGAGCGTCTTTAAATTCAGAAACATCAATTTGTTCATTAATCAGCTGACTGTAGAAGTTGCCATCACTGGTATCTCCATACAGCACAGCTCCTATCAACCGATTGTCTTTTAGGTAAAGACAATGGTATTGATCGCTATTCACCTGACGATAAATAATTTGTTCAACGGAAGCTAATTCTGACTCATCAAACTCAATTTTTCCTGATGAAAATACGGCGACTCCAGATACTTTAAGTTTCAAGGATAAAGGCGTGCTAACAAAAGGTGGCCACTTTGATTTTGATGCTTGCTGAGTCAATACGGCGACGAGAGTATCAACATGCTGATTGACTGAGGACACCATGCCGAAAAGTTCCTCATTAATCTCTATACACTCGCCTATGGCATAGACATTTTGACAACTGCTGTGCATATATTCGTCTACCACAATACCTCGATTAACTTCTATCCCACTATCCTCAGCCAGTTGGGTATTGGGTATAATGCCCACAGCCATAACGATAAAATCAGCAGGTAACGTTCTGCCATCTTTAAGGCTTAGTCCTGTCACTTCATTGCTAGCATTCACTTCTATACCCGTGGTCATCGCCGAAACTTCCAAACCTACCTCTCTACGAGCAAGCTCTTGTTGCAGCATTAATGCCGCGGGCAAGTCCAACTGACGATTGAGTACAAAATCATCGACATGTATCACGGTCATGGTCGCCCCTTGTGATGACAACGCACAAGCCGCTTCTAAACCCAGTACACCGCCACCAATTACCAATCCCGTTTTACCCTGCTTAGCATAGTCAGTAAGTACAGTCACATCGGCGACATCTCGAAAAACGTGTACCCCTTTGGCCTCATGATTTGTAAAAGGAATGACTCGGGCAGTCGACCCCGTTGCGATAACCAGCTTGCCATAGTCAAGCCTCCGCCCATTATCTAAGGTCAGCGTTTGATTATCAGTATCTATGCGGTCGACTTCTACGCCTGCTAATACAGTTATACCCAAGCGTTCATAGTCACTCTTGTCATATAAATAAGTCTCATCAAAAGAGGTATCGCCTGCTAAGACTGGCGATAACATAATTCGGTTATAACCCACTTCCGACTCTTTACTAATCAAAGTAATCTTGGGACTTTCGGCAGTAGTCTGTTGTTGCCACGTAGTGGCTAACTGAATCGCCAAACGACTGCCTGCCATCCCTGCCCCCACAATGACTACCTCATTTGACAAGTCGCTTAAGTTTGATAAGTCGCTTAGTGATTGACTTAATGAATCGCTTAACGAGCTGTCTAATGATAGGCCATTAAATTGATCTGCTAGAGATTGCGACTGTGCGATGGTGCTGGCGTTGACTGGAGCTGGCATGAGAGACCTTAGCCACTGAAGCGGCGATTGAGATAGTCATCACCAATTATTTTTCTCAACCTACTCAGTTATCGGGCTCAAACGCGCTCCATAAACTAGCTGGTGGGTAGAAACTTAATCAGTAATAAAACAATAATTACACTCTGTACCAAGCAAATGCCGTGCCATACCAATAAAGGATTTCTTTTGATCAGCGGTTCTGGGTCGGATAAAGAAGCACTATGATCTGGATTAAAATCTTGTAAAAACTCTCCGATCGCTTGATGACGAACGTTGGTATTACGATGAAGAGCACGCAGTAAGGCTTGCTGACTGGTGGCTGGGACTTGTTTTTGATTCAGTAAACGCGAGGGTACAACCAAAGCATCAGAGGCAGACATGAGCATTTGTGAGGTAAATGGTCGGCTACCGGTAAGTAGTTCAAAGCCTATGACTGCAATCGAAAATAAATCAGAGTGCACTCCTTTAGGCGCATCTGTGTAGTATTCTGGTGCAGCGTAATGCAGATCGCCAACTGGTGGCCGAGTATTGTCTTTTAGGATAGAGGATGCCACTGACCCAAAATCAATCAGCTTGACCGCCCCTGATTTGGTTAATAATAAGTTCTCTGGCTTAATATCCTGATGCAATAGATAATTGCGGTGCATCACCCGCACTGCCATCCCAATTTTGGTCAATAAATCATGGGTTTGCCACACATCGCAAGGACCATTTCGATCCATAAAAGCGCGCAGACTCTCGCCTTCTATATACTCAGTAAGGTGGTACAAATAGGTTGAGCTGGCAGGCACGGGGTAATAGCGTAATAAACCTGACTCACCCAATGCAGAGCCCCCCATTGACTCAGTAGGGTCAATTTGATTATAAGCGGGCTCACCTGCCCGCCTGTGTCTTGATAGACTTAATCCAATTTTGCGTTCTTTCAAAAAGCTACGCAGATACTCTCCATCTTCGACCGTTCTTAGGCTGGGAGACTTTAGGACATACTCGTGTCCTGCGCTGTCTTCTACCAAATACACTTCACTACGGGCCGTCCGAGCAATAATAGCTTTTACTTCAAAGCCATCAATACTGTCATTGACCTGTAGCCCTGTGGGCAGCTTATATTGTACTGGTACATTACTGTTATTATTGCCTTCGGAGAGCAGGCTGCTGTCCTGACTTGGCTCATCAACACTCATTGAGCTATCTATGTTCATTAGGCTGCGTGTGCCTTTATCTTTATCTTTTCGAGTATTTTTTAGCTTAATGCTTGAGGAAAGACCCATACCGAGCATGATAATAGTTAGATTATCATTACTGCCCTCCTGATAGGCATGGCGACAGAATTGCTCACTCAAGTCCCATTTTTTAAGAAGGTTCCAATTGGGAGTATTTTCTAATTGGGTAGCAGCTGCACTAAACTCAAACTGCATGTCAACAGGATTAAGATGTTCATAAACGCCATCGGTCATCAAGGCTAAATATTCGTTTTGGTGCAGGGTAAACACTGTTTGCTGTAAATCGACGCTGGTATCTGCCCCTAAAGCTGCCGATAATGCCCCTTTATCTTGCCCATGATGGATACGATGGTCTTCACTGAGTATCGTAGTTCTATCTACACTCAAGCGGTAGATGCGTGAATCGCCAGTATGAAACAGATAAACCCTATCACCAATGCACAGCACACCAGATAGCGTTGACAATAAAGGAGCAACCCGCTCATAAGACTGCGAAAAGTACATTGCGTCATTCGCTTTAATGACTGCTGACTTGATAATGCCTGCCACACTTTCATCATCAAAAATGGCTTTAAAACTTTGCTCATTAAATTGTCGGGTTTCTACCACAGCTTGATGCTGTAAACGAATCAAGCCTTTAATAACATGTTCGGTCACAGTCTCAACCGCCAATCTACTCGCCTGTTTGGGAAACTGGCAGGCACTAACCCCATCTGCCAAAACAGCAAGTACCGGCAACTGCTCTGGTCTAAGCTTAATTTTGGAGCTATGGGCTTGACTGTCCTGTTGAATATGGTCTAATTCGTCCTGTTCAATCTGTTCTAAATAGCTTAATAAACAGGTGGTAATCAATAAACTGTCTTGATTTTCAGACTTACGTCCTGCCATGGTATAAAAATCAGACCACCAACCTGTTGATTGTTGGTGTTTTTGATTTGGTTTAATAGACTTAAAGGGCTTAATAGTTATGCGTTCGGGGTTATTAACAGTCGTTTTAGAGATAGGTAAGGCAGTGCTATTAGCAGTTTTTTTATTCGATTCATTCGATAAGCGTTCTATAGTGGGCACTTTTATTCCTTATTAAAATTTGGCAATATCGCTCCGTCATCCATAACTTTTTTATTGCTTAAAAATTTCAGCTAAAAAGCAGTTAAGGTATAAAGCTTACTGTAAACTTTATACCTTAAAATGTAGTGCTCAATAAGCATGGATAAGTGGTCTATCCAGCCTTAGCCAGCTGAATAGTGTTTAGATTAAGTCACACTAATTTCAGCAAAACTGCCATCTGGCATCTCTTCTACGATTACCCCTGAAGGCTCTTTTAATAAGAATAGAGCTACGAATCCAACTACTGCCGTAGCGGCAATAACCATAAAGAACACTTGATAAGACACTAAGCTTAAAACCGTTAAATAGACCACAGAGCCTACGTTGCCATAAGCACCGGTCATGCCAGCGAACTGACCGGTCATACTGCGTTTAATCAAGGGAATAACCGCGAATACTGCGCCCTCACCTGCTTGCACGAAGAATGAACAAAACATAGTAATAAGCAATGCCAAAGCGATCGGCCAAGTCGAGTCAACCATTCCCATTAAGAAGTAACCAATGGCCAGACCTGCTGTCAAAATAAGTAGCGTGCTTTTACGACCAAAACGATCACTTAACCAACCGCCACCTGGACGAGACATTAAGTTCATAAAGGCATACGAGGATGCTAATAGACCCGCAGCAACCACAGATATTTCAAAAGTTTCTAGATAAAAAAGCGGTAACATTGACACCACGGCCAGCTCAGAACCAAAGGTAGCAAAATATAAAATGTTTAACACACCGACTTGTTTGAAATCATAACGCTGTGCTTCTGGTACTTCTGTGGTAAATACTTCTTTGTTAAATCGATAGCTACTCACAAACTCATAAACATACAGTAGCGCTAAGCCAATATAGATAAAGTTTACCGCTGTCTGACTTAACAAACTAACACCAGTGGGTGATAGCTTCCAAGCCAGTAGCGCCAAGGCTAAATACATAGGAAGTTTGAAAACCATCATTAACCAGAAATCACCTTTAGAGGTTACCCCCATCGCACCAGACTTCTTAGGTTTAAAATAAGTTGAGCCCTTAGGTGTATCGCGAACAAATTTGTAAAATAAAATACTGTATAGACCCATAACGACGCCTGAAGTCGCACAAGCATAGCGCCAGCCTTCATCCCCACCGAACCAAGCCGCAAAGCCAATCGCCAGTGTTGGTAATAGCATGGCTGCTGCTGCTGAACCGAAGTTACCCCAACCGCCATAGATGCCTTCTGCAGCGCCTAATTCGCTAGCAGGAAACCAGTCACTGATTAAACGGATACCTACCACGAAGCCTGCCCCAACGAAGCCTAAAATGAAACGTGATAAGGCAAGGGTTGTATAGTCTTGGGCAAACGCGAACGTAAAACAGGGAATTACTCCGAGCGCTAAAATACAGGTATAGACTATTCGTGGTCCAAACTTATCGGTTAGCATCCCGATAATAACGCGAGCAGGAATGGTTAAAGCCACGTTTAGGATAAGTAAGGTTTTAACTTGTTGCTTGGTTAAATCCAGAGTTTCTCCAATAGCGGAAAGAAAAGGGGCATGGTTAAACCAAACGAAAAAGGTAAGGAAAAAGGCCATCCACCCTAAATGTAGGATTTTATTTTTACCAGCAAAAGATAAGACATTGAGCTTATCTTTTGTGGGTGGTACGGGGGTTGCAGACGACATACTTGCTTCCTTTTATGAAATAAATTGTCTGTGTCTCCAAATAAAAACAGACTTATTTACATTAAATTAGACCTTAAAATATAAGAAAAATAAAATATAACTTAATGTTTACTTAATAAGGTCGTTGCAAGCTACGTGCCATGTATTTGTTATTTAGATAAATTTTATAGTTAGCTATTTGTTTTATCGTTAACTCTTTAAAGAAGATTTAGTACTTTGCCCTGAAATAGCCCTTATATGACAATTTAATTTTATTAAGCACCAAATTAACGCCTTTCATAAAAAAATATCTAATTCTCTATTAAGCCATTGCTTCCTTTTATGAGAGAAAATTTAGGATGTTTAATGCTGTCCAATACAGAAAATACAAACATTTACCATGAATGCTTATTAGCTATATAAGCTCATTGGCTGCCTTTCCCTGTAGGGTTGGGTTAATTATTTCTGTGTTGTTGTTTGATCAAACCTATTCTTTTTACTTATTGTTTTAAAAAGAATCCTTTAAAAATAATATGTGATGCTTGGCATGATTATTGAATGTATTACGGTAGGCACTAAGTAGTCAGCGCTTTTAAAGGGCCCTTCCCTAGCCTGCTACCTGACACCCATCTAAAGGAATAATCATGAGTAAGGCAGATATGAATAAAACAAACAGTAAAGATAAAGCCAATTTAATAGTGGTTGGTAATGGCATGGTTGGTCATCATTTTGTAGAGAAAGCAATTGAACTTGGCTTAAATGAAAAATATGACATTCATGTCTTTGCTGAAGAAGACCGCCCCGCTTATGACCGTGTCTATTTATCGAGCTACTTTGAGCACAAAGATGCTAGCAAACTAAACTTGGTGGACATGGCTCACTATGATGCCAAAGGCATTAAGCTTCATCTTAATAAACGAATCGTTGACATTAACAGTGACACTCACAGCATCACTGTGGAAGGCGGAGAAAGTATCTCCTACGAGAAGTTGGTGTTGGCAACTGGCTCTTACCCTTTCGTCCCACCTATCGAAGGTGGCAATCACTCACATTGCCACGTGTACCGCACTATCGCCGACTTAGATGACATTCTTACCACAGCAAACAAACCCAACGTTAAAAAGGGCGTGGTTGTCGGCGGTGGTCTATTGGGGTTAGAAGCCGCCAAAGCTTTGGTTACTTTAGGTCTTGAAACTTATGTGGTCGAATTTGCACCTCAGCTTATGGGAGTCCAACTAGACCCAGCTGGCGGAGAGATTCTAAAGAAAAAAATCGAAGCGTTGGGCGTAACCGTACTGACTGGTAAAAACACTCAAGAAATTATTCATAATCGTAGCGTTTCCTTAAACCATGACATCCATCAAAAAGATGTCCAAGATGAGGTACATCTCGATAAAGGCACCTTCTTAACTATGAAGTTCACTGATGATACGGAGCTTGATACAGACCTTATTTTGTTTAGTGCCGGCATCCGTCCGCAAGATGCCATAATGAAAAACAACCCTGAGTGCGGTGTTACCTTGGGCGGCCGCGGTGGTATTTTAATCAATGATTTTTGCCAAACCAATAATGAAGATATTTACGCTATCGGTGAGTGTGCGGTTTGGGACAACAAAATCTTTGGCCTAGTAGCGCCTGGATATACTATGGCCAGTATCTGTGCCGCTCAAATAGCGGGTGATACTGAGCAAACTTTTACCGGTGCTGATATGAGCACCAAGCTTAAACTTATGGGCGTCGATGTCGGTAGTATCGGTGATGCTCACGGCAAAACTGAAGGCAGTTTAAGTTATGTCTATCAGAATCCTAACGAAGGGATTTATAAAAAGCTGGTCACTAGTAGTGATAATAAAAAACTATTGGGCGCTGTCATGGTCGGTGATACCGAAGACTACAATAATTTATTGCAGTTGTTTTTAAACGATATTGACTTGCCTGCTCATCCCGAAAGCCTAATATTACCCAATGTTGAAAAGCCGTCTATGGGCGTTGATAACCTTCCTGATACAGCCACCATCTGCTCTTGCTTTAACGTTACCAAGGGCGCTATTTGTGGCGCGGTCAATGAGGGTGCTTATTCAATTGCTGATGTTAAAAGTGGTACTAAGGCCGGTACCGGCTGTGGCGGCTGTGCTCCCATGGTGAAAGATGTCTTGGCGCATCAGCTTACCGAGCTAGGTTTTGAGGTCAATAATGATCTGTGTGAGCATTTTGCTTATTCTCGTCAAGAGCTTTATAGCTTAGTAAGAGTACAAGGTATTAAAACCTTTGATGAGCTATTAGCTGAGCATGGTAGCGGCCGTGGCTGTGAGATATGCAAGCCTGCTGTGGCCTCTATCTTATCGTCATGTTGGAACGATTATGTACTAAAGACAGAGCTTGCTCCACTGCAAGAGACCAACGATTATTACTTAGGCAATATCCAGAAAGATGGTACCTACTCAGTTGTGCCCCGTGTGGCTGGTGGTGAGATTACCGCTGATAAACTTATTGTATTGGGTCAGGTCGCTAAAGATTTTAATCTTTATACCAAAATAACTGGTGGACAGCGTGTGGACTTATTTGGGGCACGATTAGAGCAATTACCCGATATTTGGGAGCGTTTGGTCGAGGCAGGTTTCGAAACCGGTCATGCGTATGGTAAATCTCTACGCACTGTAAAATCTTGTGTGGGTAATAATTGGTGCCGCTATGGCGTAGAAGACAGCATGGGGCTTGCCATCAGACTTGAGGACCGTTATAAAGGCGTGCGCTCACCGCATAAGATTAAGATGGGAGTTTCAGGTTGTACCCGTGAATGTGCTGAAGCTCAGTCCAAAGATTTCGGTATTATTGCCACTGAAAATGGCTGGAACCTTTATGTGGCCGGTAACGGCGGTATGGTGCCTCGTCATGGCGAGCTGTTTGCCACAGATCTCAATACCGATACCTTAATTCAGTACATTGACCGTATTACCATGTTCTATATCAAGACTGCCGATAAGTTACAGCGCACCTCAAAGTGGCGTGAAAGCTTAGATGGTGGCTTAGATTATCTAAAACAGGTCATTATTGACGACAGCTTAGGCATTGTCAAAGAATTAGAAGAGCAAATGCAGTTATTGGTTGATAATTATGTTTGCGAGTGGAAAGCCACCATTACTGACAAAGAGAAGCTAAAACGTTTCCGTCATTTCGTTAACAGTGAGTTGGCTGATGACAACGTGGTGTTTGTGACTGAACGTGAGCAAATTCGTCCTGCTACTGAAACCGAAAAACAGGTGTTAGAAATGATAGTTTAGCGTTACCTAACTCCTATTTCATAATCACTGACACAAGGAAAGTCTTATGACCACTCAATTAATTTGTAAACTTAACGATATCATCCCAGAAGGGGGCGTTTGTGCCCTGATAGAGGGCAAACAAGTGGCTGTTTTTCGTACCAAAGATGACCAACTCTTCGCAATTGATAACTTTGATCCTTTTAGTAACGCCAATGTCTTATCGCGCGGTCTAATTGGGGGCACCCATATCAAGACTGAATTGCAAGATGGTAGCGTTAAGGAGCAAGAAGTTATCTATATTGCCTCCCCTATTTACAAGCAGCGATTTGACCTAGCAACGGGTCACTGCTTAGATGATGACACGGTTAAACTGGATTGCTATGACGTGAACTTAGAAGGAGATAAAGTTATAGTCAGCCTGAAAGATGCAATAGCAGCTTAAGCCCTTTGTTGAAGCGATTAAAAAACACACGCTACATAAAGTTTTAAAAAAAAAGCACTCGAGAATTATCTTGAGTGCTTTTTAGCTGTCTTAAGTGATTTTTATAATTGAACTTAGCAGTTAACTGAGTATATCAGTTTTGAGTTTGGCTTATAGGCACAATACGCTCGTGCTGACCGTCACCCAATAAAGACTGACTGCCTATCCCTTCAGGATTTATTTCAAGATAAGCGGTCATCTGAGCCACTACTTCTTGATCTCCTTCAGATAAAATACGCTGTTTAATCGCTTCAACAGGGGGTACAGGTAAGTTCTTCAATAAAGACAATAACTGACTGCTCTGACCTTTAGTAACCACCAATTCAATTAGCTGGCGAGCATCAACAGGCAAATCTGCTGTTGACTGAGCCATAAGTGCTAAATGATAGGCGCCATGAGTGTCTTCATCCATCATTACCCGTTGCTCAATGGCTTTATAAGTCTCACTGGTTGCTCCCCCTGCCACACTTAGTAAGTGGATACACTTGAGAGAAGAATGCACCTCGTTATCAGCAATGGCTTTTATTTTTTCTGATTGTTCTTCTAATAATTTGCGTCTTTGAACTAACTTGTCATCTGAAGTCATATTTTATTCCTAAATTTTCTAAAAACGGGCTATTGCTGACTCTAATTAAAAATCATGTTCTCAATATCTTTAAGTCTATTGGCTAGTAGCTTAAACCTATTAAAAACAACTGCCCGTCTTTAGCGTATGCCCAAAGTATACTTATTAAATAGTTTTTACTTAACAGATATATGGCGATTATTATGGATTTATAAAGCGCTGAAATACAAAAACATAACATGCCTGCAGGTCGGCAACTAAACACTAAAAAAGCCCCAGATGTTTTCTGAGGCTTTTTTAGTGTTTGACTTACTTTTTAGCACTATTCTTTTTAGGGCAATGTTTTTAGTACTATTTTATCAATTAGGCTGGGCTGTGCTCTTCAACCAAAGGCTTAAGCTCACCTGATTGATACATCTCAAGGATAATATCAGATCCGCCCATTAACTCACCATTGATCCATAACTGTGGGAAAGTTGGCCAGTTTGCAATCTTCGGTAAGGTAGCGCGAATTTCAGGGTTCTCTAAAATATTAACGAAAGCAAATGGACGACCAATTTGAGTCAATACTTCAATAGCCTTTGCAGAGAAACCACACTGTGGGAATTGCGGTGTGCCTTTCATATAAAGAAGTACTGGGTTTTCTTTAATTTGGTTACGGATTAGGGTTTCGATATCTTGATTTTGATCTGTCATAATAAATCCTTATTGGAAGACACGTGTAAAACTTCAGTTAAAGAAGCAGGGAGAATGAAAGTAACGTTAAATTATTAATGGGGATGGTAACAAATAATGCAACAAAAATGCATGTTCAACACAGATTATTGTTTGCTCACGAGAACCACAGCACTGCATAAAATACCTTCTTGACGACCGGTAAAGCCCAACTTCTCAGTAGTAGTCGCTTTAACACTAATGTTTTCAACATCAGTGGCCAGGTCTTGGGCAATATTAGTACGCATCGCTAGGTTGTGTTTGGCTAACTTGGGACGTTCACAAGCCACAGTAATGTCAGCATTAATCAGCTTATAACCCTTTTGCTGAACTAAATCATAGACATGACGCAATAGAACTCGTGAATCTAGACCTTCATTGGCATCATCGGTATCAGGGAAATGCTGGCCAATATCACCCAAAGCCAAAGCTCCCAATAAAGCATCAGCTAGAGCATGTAATACCACATCGCCATCAGAATGCGCCAATAAGCTATGGCTATGCTCAATCTGCACCCCTGCCAATGTCACAAACTGTTGAGCAGCACTATCTTGGTTTCCACTCTCTGACGACTTGTCATAAAAGGCATGTACGTCAATACCTTGTCCAATTCTTATCATTATTAGCCTATCAGTGTTATAATTTAGCCAAATTTTAGCATAGTTTCTAATAATATGACGATATCTGCCTCTTTTGACAATAACCCTTACGATTTACCTGCATTGCGCCTAAGTGATGTGCCTAATCCTGAACAGACACGAGTAATCGTAGGTATGTCGGGTGGTGTGGACTCTTCTGTATCTGCAGTACTACTGCAAAAAGCAGGCTTCCAAGTGGAAGGCTTGTTTATGAAAAACTGGGAAGAAGATGACGGCACCGAGTACTGTACGGCTATGGAAGACCTAGCCGATGCTCAAGCTGTGTGTGATAAATTAGGAATCACCCTACACACTGCCAACTTCGCTATGGAATACTGGGACCGAGTATTTGAACACTTCTTAGCCGAATACCAAGCCGGCCGTACCCCAAACCCAGACATTCTTTGTAATAAAGAAATCAAGTTTAAAGCCTTCTTAGATTATGCCTCTGATCCTAAATTTGGGCTTGGCGCAGATTACATCGCTACCGGTCACTATACTCGCCGCAGTATCAATTACACGCGTGAAGATGGAACTGAAGTAGCGCGCCTATTACGTGGTCTAGATAATAATAAAGACCAAAGTTATTTCTTACACGCAGTGGGCGGCGATAAAATTGCCAAGACTTTATTCCCAGTGGGTGAATTAGAAAAGCCTGAAGTGCGTAGAATTGCCGAAGAGTATGAATTGGCCACTGCTAAGAAAAAAGACTCTACTGGTATTTGCTTCATCGGCGAGCGCCGCTTCAAAGATTTCTTACAACAATACTTGCCGGCCAAACCTGGCAATATTGTGACCGATGATGGCATTACCATTGGCAAACATGACGGGTTAATGTATTACACTTTAGGTCAACGTGGTGGCATCGGTATTGGCGGCGTAAAAGACCGTCCTGAAGAGCCTTGGTTTGTACTAAAAAAAGACTTGACCAACAACGAGCTTATTGTGGGTCAAGGTCATGACCACCCTATGCTTCTGAGTCAAAGCTTGATTGCCTATAAATTAGATTGGGTTGAGCGTGTTGCTCCGAAAGCCCTGTTTAGTGAGCAGGGCTTAAAGTGCGTGGCCAAGACCCGCTATCGCCAACCGGATCAAAGCTGTACAGTATTTGCAGATTCTGAAGACGGTAGCCGAGTTAAGGTTGTATTTGATGAGCCACAGCGCGCGGTTACTCCAGGTCAATCTGCGGTGTTTTATGTTGGTGAAGTTTGTTTAGGTGGTGGCGTTATTGAGTCTTTTGAGGCATAAGCCTTTTGCTACAACCTGCCTTTACGCCATATTTATGAGCGATAACTTGCTATAATTAGCTTCAGTAATTGTAAAATGCTTACCTCACTAGGCATTACATTGACATTAGGTATTATATTAAAGGGAACCTAGGTTCCCTTACTTTATTTAATTTGCTGTAAACGTTTAAACTTCGTTTTTTAATAATCTCGTTTCATTAACCCACTGAGTTGAAGGATATTTATGTCTGCCTCTTTATCTGCGTTAACTGCCCTATCTCCTATCGACGGTCGCTACGCCAGCAAAGCTGATTCACTACGTGAGCATTTGTCTGAGTTTGGTCTAATTAAAGCCCGTGTTACCGTTGAAATTCGCTGGTTGCAAGCCTTAGCTGACAATGGCGCCATCACTGAATTGGAAAAATTTGATGCCGAAACCAATGACTTCTTAAATGCTATCGTTGATAACTTTAGTGAAGCTGATGCTCAAGCTATTAAAGACATTGAAAAAACCACCAACCATGATGTAAAAGCAGTTGAGTATTTCATCAAAGATAAGTTCCGTGGTAATGCTAAATTAGAAGACAGCCTAGAGTTCATTCACTTTGCTTGTACTTCTGAAGACATCAACAACCTATCTTATGCGTTAATGCTTAAAGACAGCCGTAAAATTCTTGTTGCTAAGTTACAAGAAGTGACTGACTCAATTGTGGCCCTTGCCAAAGAGCATGCTAAACAGCCAATGTTGTCACGCACTCACGGTCAGACCGCTAGCCCAACTACTTTGGGTAAAGAGATGGCTAACGTAGCTTACCGCTTAGCCCGTCAAATTAAGCAGATTAATGAAGTAGAATTATTGGGTAAAATCAATGGTGCCGTGGGTAACTACAACGCTCACTTATCAGCCTACCCTGAAGTAGACTGGACCGCTCATGCACAAAGCTTCATTACAGAACGTTTAGGCCTAGTCTTTAACCCTTACACCACTCAGATTGAACCACACGATTACATCGCTGAATTATTTGATGCGGTTCGTCGTTTCAATACTGTATTAATCGATTATAACCGTGATATCTGGCAGTACATTAGCTTAGGCTATTTTAAGCAAAAGTTAAAAGAAGGCGAAGTTGGCTCATCAACCATGCCGCATAAAGTTAACCCAATTGACTTTGAAAACTCTGAAGGTAACTTAGGCGTGGCAAACGCTATGTTGGCTCACTTAGGTGAAAAACTGCCTATTTCACGTATGCAGCGCGACCTATCTGACTCAACGGTTCTACGTAATATTGGTGTAGGCCTTGCACAAAGTATGATTGCTTATGACGCGTGCCTAAAAGGTATTGGCAAGTTAGAAGTCAACCCAGAAAGACTAGATAGCGACCTTGATAATGCTCAAGAAGTACTGGCTGAGCCTATTCAAACCGTTATGCGCCGCTACCGTGTGGAAAACCCATACGAAAAACTAAAAGCCTTAACCCGTGGTCAAGCCATGACCCGTGAAAAAATGCTTGAGTTTGTGAGTGGTAACGAATTAGATGCGGTTCCAGAAGCGGATAAAAAGCGCCTACTTGAGCTGACGCCTGCTACTTACATTGGTAATGCTGATGAGCAAGCTTTGGCAATTGAAGAATGGATTGCTAAGCTAAACAAGTAATCATTGCTTTAAACTTAAAGCCATTTGATGTTAGAGAAACAAAAAAACCCTGCTTTTATAAGCAGGGTTTTTATAATTATGAAGGCAATATCTTATTTGGCTGAAGCTAAAGGGGCTATGTGAACTGGTTCAACTGCTACTTAATTCAGTTAGCATCAAACCAATAAGACTAAAAAATCTTAATCTTTTTTATCATCCTTATCGTCATCACCACCAGGTATAATAGCTTTACCCACGGCTACAGTGCCTTTAACTACGCCTTTGGTGGTTTTATAGGCTACTTTAACAGGCACAGTAACCAATTTGTGTACGCAACCTTGTATCATGATACTGCTAATGATAATGGTTAATAGCGTTAATTTTTTCATAACTTTCCTAGAAATTATATAGACTCATTTAAGCAACGATAATAAAGCATTAAAATAGCATACTAAAGCTAGATTTTATATTATTTCCCTACTCTAACCTTAACAACAAATGAAATAGCTGACCGAATAAATGGTCAACAAAACTGATTTAACCACCCTGGATTATTTATGATACCCCTTGATTTTTGTTTACCTGACAATATTACCGCAGAACAGTTCTTAGCTGAGTACTGGCAAAAAAAACCGCTGCTTATCAAGCAAGGCTTACCTCAATTAAAAGATATGTTTGAACCAGAAGATATCTTGGGATTAAGTCTGGATGAGGCCGCCACCTCTCGGCTGATTACCCAAAATAAAACCGAAACTGGCGAGCAGTGGCAATTACAACAAAGCCCGTTAACCGAAGAGATGTTCGCTAATTTGCCTGAGCAGTGGACCGTATTGGTTCAGAACTTAGAGCAATGGTCGCCTGAACTCGGTCAGCTATGGAATGCCTTTAACTTTATTCCGCAGTGGCAACGAGATGACATCATGGTGTCTTATGCCCCCAAAGGCGGCTCTGTGGGCAAGCATTACGACGAGTATGATGTGTTTTTAGCACAAGGCTTTGGCCACAGACGTTGGCAACTTGGCAAATATTGCAATGAAAACACCGAATTTATTGAAAATCAGCCTATTCGTATTTTCGATGATATGGGAGAGGTAATTTTTGATGAGGTATTGGAGCCCGGTGATGTACTGTATGTCCCGCCTAAGCTTTCTCATTATGGTGTGGCACAAGATGATTGCTTAACCTTCTCTTTTGGCTTTAGACGCCCAAATTTAATGCAAGTTTTAGACAGCTTAGTCGATGCAGCAACCAGTGAACCTTCACTGTTTACGCCACTACTATTAGATCAGCCCTTACAAGCCCCCGGAAAGCTGAATCAACACAGTATCTCACAGATAAAACAGCAACTGCTTGAACTACTGCAGTCCGATCAAGGTGAGGCTCTGGTCGCAGAAGCTGTCAGTGAAGTGGTCAGTAAACGCCAGTATGAGCTTTTAGTCCCCGAAGATAGCCTTGAGGCAGAAGAATTACAACAAGCCTTATCAGAGGGAGCCATAATAAGAACCGATTACAGCAGCCGCCTAATTTATACTGAAGTTGATGATCAGCTAATAGTTTATGCTAACGGTCAGCCTTTAGCCGATATTAGTGACTCTGAAGCAGAGCTGTTAAAGCGCCTAGCAGATGCTGACAGCCTAACCTACGAAGATTTTTTAGCAGCGAAACTATCTACTGAGACTGTTATGAGCTGGCTTGAGAACAGTTGGGTTTGGTTAGACTTTGGATCAGAGCTTGAGTCAGACTTCGAAAGTTAAGCGCTATATTTACATTAGCGACATATTTTAGGGTCCATTCAGGGATTTATTAACGTCACCTCTTTATTAGTTTACATTTGTACACACACTTTACTTTATTTGCTTTTATAATGAAATGGTGAGTAATCAATCATGCACTTTGATATTGGGTTATTGGGTTAATAAGCTATTAGCCTATTTTCACAATAATACAGGGAGTGCTCTAATAAGGAGAATTACCATGTCAGATGATAATACAGTCAATAAAACTACGAAAATGGCCCGTAATGATATTAATCAGGATCATTTAGACAAAAAAGATCAGCAACGTACCAATGATTGCGCCTTAGACATGATGCAAGGTATGCACGAGCATGAAGAACACGACTCTAATGATCAAGATAGTAAATAATACGGCAATTATTAAATAAGTATAAAGATAAAAAAAGACGCTTTAAGCGTCTTTTTTTATGGGGTAATGATTTACCAATAATGGCAGTAAACTTATTTATTGTTGCTCATCTAGATGCAGTAATTGCTCACTAATTCCTACGGTATTAAATCCTGCATCGACAAATAAAATTTCACCAGTAATGCCTGAAGCCCAAGGCGACAATAAGAATAAAGCCGCATTTCCTACTTCCATTTGGTCTACGTTTCGCTGTAGTGGCGCAATCTTAGCATTCACATCTAACATTCTACGAAATGACTTAATACCACTGGCCGCTAAAGTACGAATTGGGCCTGCAGAAATGGCATTGACTCTGATGCCTTCACCCCCTAACGAGGTTGCTAAATAGCGAACGCTGGCTTCTAGGCTAGCCTTGGCCATACCCATCACATTATAATTCGGAATAACAGCCGTGCTGCCTTGGTAAGTCAATGTTAACAAAGAGCCTTGACGCTTTGCCAATAATTCACGTGAGGCACGCGCTAAGGCCACAAAGCTATAGGCTGAAATATCATGAGCAATGGCGCTGCCTTCTCTGCTTGTCACCTCAGTAAAGTCACCATTTAACTCTTCAGCAGGAGCAAATCCGATAGCATGTACTACCCCATCAATGCCCTCGGACCAATGCTCGGCAACCGCTGCGAAGCAGGCTTCAATCTCACTATCAGAAGCCACGTCACACGGCAAAATCATATCTGCTGCAAACTGTTCAGCGGCCATCTCTACCCGCTTTTTCATCTTGTCATTGGGGTAGGTCAAAATCAATGATGCCCCTTCCCTGTGTAATGCCTCTGCAATTGCCCAAGCAATGGATAGCTTACTGGCAATACCTGTCACTACGAAACGTTTACCTTGTAATAATTTCACGAACCACTCCCTTATTTTAATTTTAAGTTGGCTTAGCCCAGATCTTTTTGAGGGGCATTTTTTTGAATTCAATGACTACAATAGAATAATAATACAAAAATCTAGAGTTAGATGGCATTATGAGATTTTTTTGTGCCAAACTGAGAAATACTCAGCTATTTTTTGACAAAGACCTTTACAATTTATTTGTAGCCGTTAAGCTATAGCATTCTTCTAATTTGCTACTAATAACTATGTGTGATTCTAATTCAAACGCTTCAAATTCAAATCTAGATCCTAGACTACCCAGTCCTGATCTTTACGCTAAATTAATTGCTTCAACTGGTGAGGATTTAAACCGTCCTGGCTTAGTTGATACGCCCACTCGTGCCGCAAAAGCATTCGGTTATTTAACTCAAGGTTATCATCAAACCCTGGAAGAAGTCACCAATAATGCTGTATTTCCGACCGATAATCCAGAATTGGTTCTTATTCACAATATTGAGTTCTACTCGCTCTGTGAACATCACTTACTACCCTTCCATGGCGTGGCTCATGTGGGCTATTTACCAGACGGCAAAGTCATCGGTCTGTCTAAAGTTGCCCGTATCATTGATATGTATGCCCGCCGCTTACAAATTCAAGAGAATTTAAGCAAACAAGTTGCTGATGCTATCATGGAAGTGACTAACTGCCGTGGTGTTGCTGTGGTAATGGATGCCTCTCATATGTGTATGATGATGCGTGGTGTTAACAAACAACTCTCTAGCACACGTACAACCGCTATGCTTGGTGAGTTTAAGACTGACATTCAGGCCCGTAATGAATTTCTTGCAGCGGTTCCTGCCTCAAAAATCTAACTGCTTTAGTTATTGATTTTCATAAAATCCGCTTAATTTCATTAAATTAGCCAAAGTCTTTACTTCGCACACTCGTATCGATAAGCAGTTTTGAATACGGGTGCTGCGAAGCTTCGAATAATTTTTCGGTTGCGGCAAACTCCACACACTCCCCCGCTTTAAGCACCATTATATTGTGGCACAAAGCTTGTACCACATTTAAATCATGGCTGATAAAAATGTAGCTAATTTGGTACTGCTGCTGAATATCTCGAAGTAACTGTACCACCTCAACTTGGGTACTACTGTCTAAGGCTGAGGTAGGCTCGTCAAGAATAATAACCTTAGGCCGCATAATCAGCGCCCTAGCCAAAGCCACCCGTTGACGTTGTCCGCCTGACAACTCATGGGGATAACGATAAGCAAAACTGTGCGGTAAGTTTACTGTGCCTAGTGCCTCTAAAACTGCCTGCTCTCGCTGTGTCTTGCTCTCTCCTCTTATCAACAGCCCTTCTTCGACGATTTGCATTACATTAAATCTGGGATTGATGCTCGCAAACGGATCTTGAAACACCATTTGAATGTTGGAGCGAAATTGACGTAGTTCTTTTCTGCTTAGGCTATTTATATCTACGTTATCAATAATAATGTCACCGCTTACTTTGGCCTGCTGACCCAATAACCTAGCAAGAGCCAAAGCAATGGTAGTTTTGCCAGAACCTGACTCTCCGACAATCCCTAATGACGTGCCTTGGTTAAGATCAAAACTTAAGTCTTTGACTGCAGGCATCCACTGACTTACCCCGCCCAGAAGTGACTTTTTCTGTGGGAAGTCAACGGACAGCTGTTTTACCACAACAACTGCAGAGGTGTCTTCACTGGCATTAATTTTAAGCGGAGAACCAAAATTCTGACTGATTAACAATTTAGTATAAGCCGTTTGGGGGTTATGAAATAGCGTGTGGCTGTCTCCGCGCTCAATCACTTCCCCTTGCTGCATTACAATTATTTTATCGCTATAGCGGCGTACTAAGTTTAAATCATGGCTGATTAGCAACATTGCCATTCCATTTTGCTGCTTTAAGCGATTCAATAACTCTAAGATTTCATGTTGTAGGCTAACATCTAATGCCGTAGTAGGCTCGTCAGCAATAAGCACTTCTGGGTTTTGTGCCAACGCCATGGCAATCATCACCCGTTGGCGCTGGCCACCTGATAGTTCATGCGGATAGCGGTTTAGCTTAGATCCAGGGTCTTTGATATTGACGTCATTTAATAACTCAATAATGCGCGGCTTAATTTCAGACTTTGGCGTGCCGGCCATACGCAAGCTTTCAGCAATTTGCTTGCCTACGGTGTGTAAGGGGTTCAGCGCCGTCATAGGCTCTTGAAACACCATCGCAATTTTTGTACCGCGTGCCGCTTTCAGCTGTTTATCGCGGACGGCCTGCTTTTTCATGGATTGATTTGAGTTTTGACTGATAGGCAGTAAGCCTATAGATTGCAGCTCGACTTGAGCCTCAACCTGCAAATCTTGTGGCAACAATCCGAGTAACGCCAAGCTAGATAACGACTTACCTGATCCCGATTCACCCACAATAGCCAGCGTTTCACCCCGGTTGATCTGATAAGACAAATCATGAACTAAAGTATCTTGATCAGTATAAATACTAAGACCATTGACCGTTAATACTGGGGTTGACAATACCTCTGGGGGGCGAGCTAAGTCCTCAGATTGAGTATTATTTAACGTATCAAGCATAGAATCACTCTCAAATGAATGGCTTAGAGTTAATGTAACTCAATTTATCGTATAAACCTAGCCGCACTTAGACTGTATGACTTAATTAAGCCCCTTCTCTAAGCTTCTGAGAAGACAAAAACTTATCAACAACTTTATACTGTCCTGCCGTCGTCTCTTCACTATACATCGCTTGTCGAAAAGCGTTCGAGTCTTCAATACCGGAAGTATACCAAGCAATATGTTTGCGTGAGATGCGGCATCCTGAGTACTCACCATAAAAGGCATACAGCTCCTCAAGATGGGTCAGCACAATTTCTCGTAGCTCATCAATAGTTGGCTCTGGCAATTTTTTACCTGTTTGCAAATAATGAGCGATATCTCGGAATAACCAAGGCTGACCTTGGGCAGCTCGACCAATCATAATCGCATCGCAGCCCGTTTGCTCATACACTTCAATTGCTTTCTCTGGGCTATCGATATCGCCATTGGCAATTACTGGAATGCTGACCATTTCTTTGACTTCACGAATCAAGTCGTAGCGTGCCTTTCCGCCATACTTATCCTCACGAGTACGGCCATGAATGGCAATAGCAGCAATGCCCGCCTCTTCTGCTCTTTTGGCTACTCGCAAGATGTTTTCTTGACCATTCTCATAACCCAAACGGGTTTTTAAGGTGACAGGCGCATCGACAGCAGCCACAGTAGCATCAAGCAATCTGGCCACCAACTCTTCATCTTTCAGCAAGGCTGAGCCTGCCAGCTTACGACATACTTTCTTAGCCGGGCAGCCCATATTGATATCAATAATTTGCGCCCCGTTATTAACTTGATATTGCGCAGCTTCAGCGATTTTATCCACGTCAGCGCCTGCAATTTGCGCTGAAATTGGCGCAATCTCTCCCTCAAAATTAGCCCGGAACAATGACTTCTTATGGGCATACAAAGTGGCGTCTGCGGTCATCATTTCGCTGACAGCATGACCTGCCCCAAACGACTTACATAAGCGTCGAAACGGGTTGTCTGTTACCCCAGCCATTGGAGCTACCATCAGTCGGTTTTGAATCTCCAACCCACCAATATACAGGGGCTGTAGCAAAGGGTGCGTATCATTTTCGGTAATAAAAGTCATTTTTAGGCCATTTACAAGCTTAGGAGAATGAGAGTGTCACTTAACTTAATATATCGGGTCACTTAGCGATTTAATGCCCCCATAAAAAAAGAGCTTGCCCTCATTAAGAGCAAGCTCGTATTGTAAAGACTCAATATTAAAACTCAAGTTTTAAAAGGTTAATCAGACTATTTGTCAAACTCGCTACTAGACTCAACCACCAGTCCTTCATCATGCATCTCCATGCGCCAAGGTAAGCTGTCAGGAGAAACATTCAAGAAGTGTAGGTACTTTTCAAACTGATCAATAATATCATTAATGACCGCGTCCGGCTGATAGCCATATAGGTCATAGGTTAGGCCTCCGCGGCGCAGAAAAACCTCAGCACGATAATAATGATGCAGCTGTCCCACCTGGGAACCACTTTGCTCATAGTAGTCTGGAATATCATGTTCACCCAGTCGCACCTCGTAGCTAAAGTCTACTTCTTCACCGCGCTGTAATTGCAAGATGGCTCGATTATTCACCTCATCAAACTCTACCTTAGCCTGCCAGCCAGAGTCCATGAACTTATCAGCGACTTGATGCATCGCTACTTCTACTACCTCTTGAATGTAGCTTAACACCTCGTGGCGTGTCGGCTGCTTAGTTAGATAATCGATACGCTCTCGCCAAGCACTAGGAGTCAGTAAGTGAGGCGGTAAGCGATTATCCTGCTCCAAACTTTCAGTACGGTGCTCCTCAATAATCAGAGCTCGCCACATACCGCCCATCGAGATAAGCAAAATAATGGCAAATGGCAGCGCACTAACGATAGCTACTGTTTGTAAAGCGGTTAAGCCGCCTGCCAGTAATAGTACGGATGCCACTACCCCTTGAATAACTACCCAAAATGTCCGCTGCCATGCCGGCGTAGGACGACCCCCTGAGGCAATAGAATCAATGACCAATGAGCCAGAGTCTGACGAGGTCACAAAGAAAGTCATGATCAATAACACTGTTAAATACGAAGCGACTTGGGTAAACGGTAAAGCTTCAAACAGCTTAAATAAAGCAACCGACTTATCGGCTTGTACATCGCCAATCAAGGTATCTAGTCCTTCAACCATGATTAGGTTAAGCGCAGTATCGCCAAATACAGCGAACCAGAAGAAGGTGAAGATAACCGGAACAAACAACACCCCTAAGACAAACTGGCGAATGGTACGGCCACGGCTAATATTGGCAATAAACGTGCCCACGAATGGCGACCAAGCAATGGTCCATGCAAAAATAAACAGCGTCCAGCTCGCAATCCAATCACCATGCACATAGGCTTGCAGGCTAAATGTCCGCTCAACAATATTACTTAGGTAACTGCCTGTATTCTCCATAAACGCATTTAGGATAAATACACTCGGACCGGCAATAAATACAAACAGCATCAATGCCGTCGCTAAGATCACGTTAAGCATGGATAGGCGCTTAATCCCCTTATCCATACCTGACAGCACTGACATGAGAGCCGCTAAGGTAATGACTGCAATGGTAATGATCTGAACACCGGTGCCAATCGGAATCAAATCAGGCATTAGGTAGTTCAAACCTGAGTTGATTTGTGACACAGACAGACCCAACGTCGTTGCCACCCCAAAGATTGTGGCCAACAAGGCAATAACATCCACCCCATGACCAATAGGGCCATACACTTTGTCCCCAATCAACGGGAATAAAGTGGAGCGCATAGACAATGGCAAACCATGCCTAAAGCCAAAGTAGGCTAGAACAAGACCGGTAAAGGTATAAATCGCCCAGGTATGAAGCCCCCAGTGAAAATAAGCAATCTGCATGGCCTCTTTGGCAGCAGCAATGGTCTGCGGGGTCGAGTTTGGGGGTTCAGCAAAATGCACTACCGGTTCAGAAACGCCATAAAATAGCAAGGCAATACCGTATCCCGCTGAAAAAAGCATAGCAAACCATTCACTAAACTTATAATCAGGCTCTGCATGATCAGGGCCAAGTTTGATATTACCGTAGGAGGAAAACGCTAATACTAAAATAAAGATTAGAAATAGCGCCACCGCTAACATGTAGAACCAACCGAAAGTGGTGGTGGTATAGTTGAGAACTTGATTGAACAGCTCTCCAGCAGCATCAGGATTTGAAATAGTGCCTACCACTAACAGCACCAGCACAATCACAGCTGGTGCAAATACAGGCATTAAAATTGTAGACCTAGAGGGCTTTTTTAGCATAAGCTTTATTTTCCTTTTAGTAAATTAATCCTGATGAGATATGAAATTGAAAAAATTATAGCAAGCAGTAATTTCACTTTAACTTAAAAATAAAAAAGGGCTTGCCTTTATTTTTTAAAGACAAACCCGTATTCTAAAGATTCGTGTTCAAATCTCAAGTTTAAATAAGTTTGATAATGCAATTGCGCTATTACCCAAACTTATTGTTATTCTTCACAAAGTAAGCACAGTGCCTTATATCTCTATTTAGCGCCGTGTCTATTAATCTAGGTATTAAATGAAGTTTAAGCCGCTTCGATAGCTTCTTTCAGCTGCTTGGCTTGTTCCGCTAGCTCAGCCATATCAGCCTGTGTAGTGGCATGCTGGCCCAATTCGTGGAAGTTAGAGGGAATTAGATGTACGTGGTAGTGAAATACGGTTTGACCCGCCTCAGCCCCATTTAACTGCATCTGAATAATGCCTTCACGTTGAAACACTTTACGCTGCGCCGCCATGACTTTTTTAGCCGTCATTAATACCGCACTGGCATACTCAGGCTCTAGCTGCGATAGCTCGACTGCTTTTTGTTTTGGAATAACCAACACATGACCTTTGGCCTGAGGCATAATATCCATAAATGCCAAAGTCTTATCATCTTCATATATTTTATGGCAAGGTAAATCACCCGCTATAATTTTTGCAAAAATATTATCATCTTCATAAGCTTTTATGGTCATTTTATAAGTCCTTATATTGTTTTGATTGTTTTTTAACCCAACAAGTAGCCTTGTAAGTTATTAAGCTTAACTTGTTTGCATTTATTCAACACTAACTAATGACAAGTTGCAACTTTAATTGTCTCAACATTGCCGCATTGCCCTAGTTTATCTATATTATTCTAGCTGACCAACATTGTTCTAGCTTAACGATACAGTCCTAGCCTACTAATATAAATAAAAAAAGAGACCGCATTGCAGTCTCTTTTTTTGTCGAGCTTCAAAGAATTAGAACACTCGGTTCAAACCATTTAAGGCCGCAACACGATACGCTTCCGCCATAGTCGGATAGTTGAAAGTAGTATTGACGAAGTACTCAAGTGTACCGTGAAGCTTCATCACTGCCTGACCAATGTGAATAATCTCTGAGGCATGGTTACCATAACAGTGAATACCTAAGATTTCTAAAGTCTCACGGTGGAATAAAATCTTCAAAACGCCCGAGCGCTCACCAATAATTTGAGCACGTGCTAGATGTTTAAAGAAGGCCTGACCCACTTCATAAGGTACTTTCTCATCGGTTAACTCTTGTTCCGTTTTACCAATACTTGAAATCTCTGGAATGGTATAAATACCAGTTGGGACACTTGATACTGGCTCAGCATCTTTGTCACCCACCATAAAGGCGGCGGCACAACGACCTTGGTCATAGGCAGCTGATGCCAATGATGGCCAACCAATCACGTCCCCTGCAGCATAGATATTATCAACCTCAGTACGATAGGTGTCATCTACTTTTAGTTGACCACGGTTGTTGGCTTTTAAACCAACCGCCTCAAGATTTAAGCTTTCAGTATTACCTGAGCGACCGTTACACCATAGGATGGCGTCAGACTTAATGCGTTTACCACTCTTCAGGTGTAGTACCACATAATCGTCATGAGTTTCTAACTTCTCAATCTCTTCATTGTGGCGAACCAATACCCCAAATTGTCTAAAGTCATGAGCCAAAGCATCACTAATTTCTTTATCCAAGTAGCTTAAAAGCCCATCATGGTTATTGATTAAGTCCACTTTGTAGCCAAGACCCGTAAAGATCGAAGCATACTCACAGCCGATTACTCCGGCTCCATAAATGATAATCTTTTTGACCACATAATCCATTTGTAAGATTTTGTCAGAATCAAACACGCGAGGATGATCAAAGTCTAATAAGTCTGGGCGGTATGGGCGGCTACCTACAGTAATGATGGCTTTATTAAAAGTGATGGTTTCATAGCCTGTGCCATCTCCTAATTCGATATGTAAGGTATGCTTGTCCTCGAAGCTGGCCCATCCATGACGCAGTTCAATTTGGTTACGCTCATAGAAGCGGGTATGGGTGTCTACCTGAGTACGAATAACTTTACGCGCGTTGGTCAACACCTTATTTAAAGGGACTTGATAATAATCCAAGCCTTGTGAGAATAAAGGATCACGGCGATAGTTAATCAGGTTAAATACCGACTGACGTAGGGCTTTACTAGGGATAGTACCGACGTGTGCTGAGTTACCTCCCACTTGATTGCGAGGATCAACTACCACTACTTTTTTACCAGATTTAGCCAACTTCATCGCAGCCGCTTCACCTGCTGGGCCAGCACCGATTACTACAGCATCGTACTCAAAATCGTGTTTATCTCGTTTGATACGCTCTGAGTCACGAGTAAAGCCTGAGTTAATACGAATACGGTCATTATCTAACGGGCTAATTAAGTTAGGATGAAAAAGATGATCTTCTCCTGAGTCTATTTGATTTTCTGACTCGCGACTTGCCTCAGAAGATGCAACACTTGGAGCACTGCCACTGCTTTGATTGGATACCTCAATATCTTTTTTATCATCATTGATATTGCTAGTTTCATCACCTTTATGTTTTTTTGACATATCATCCTCTTGTTATGTATTTCTTTAATTTTTAGACCTAGTTTTTAGACCTAATTATAGTTGCTGCAGAATATTGGCTATATTATAGCAACTTCGCCTGTTAACTTCATGGCGAAATCACTATCCAATGCGACGCTTCAACCCAGTTATTTGTAGAATTCGAGTAGCAATCTCTTCCACTGACATTTCTGAAACATTCAGACTAGGAATATTTTGTGTCATATATATCGCCTGAATCGCACGCTGCTCTTCTTCGCACTGTTTAAAGCTGGCGTAACGACTGCCCGCTCTTCGTTCTTGGCGAATTTTTTGTAGCCGCTCTGTATCAATAATTAATCCAAATAACTTCTCACGATGAGGTTGAAGTGCTTTTGGCAGCTGATTATCAAATAAGTCATCTTCAGTTAATGGGTAGTTGGCTGCCCGAATACCAAACTGTAAGGCTAAATATAAAGAGGTAGGTGTTTTACCGGAGCGAGATACCCCGATTAAGATAATATCAGCCATGTCATAATGACGAGTTCTCGCCCCATCATCATTGTCTAAAGCAAAGTGCACCGCATCGATTCGAGATTTATAGGTTTCTGAATCCACATCATCATGCGCATGACCTGAGTGCGCATCAGGCTCTACCCCGATTTCATCAGTGATACGTCCAATCAATCCTTCATACATATCAAGATTACAAGCCTGAGCTGAATTAATAATCTCTCTGATATCCGGATCAACAATAGTGTCAAATACTAGAGGCAGTATGCCTGTGGTTTGATAAGCCTTATTGATGTGCTCAACCGCTGCTTGCGCCATCTCTATGGTATCCACATAAGGGATCACTCTGGTCTCAAAAGGCACACTAGCGAATTGGCTTAGTATTGAACGTCCCAAGGTCTCTGCAGTAATAGCCGTACCATCAGATATAAAAAAAGCCACACGAATGACTTGTGGCTTGTCTACTGCCAAAGCACTACGGTTTTGAATGGTAGCTTTTGCAGATAATGAGTTCATTAAATTTTCCATAAAATTCCTTAGCAGGAGTGCATCTTCCTACAAAAATATAGACAAAATGCCTTATTAAAAATATTTCGCCATATCTTAACAAATATTAAGCCAATAAAGTATTTGAGAAGCTTAACATTTATGCAAATACACATCCTTGCTACTTGCTTTGATTAAAGTTACTTTACTTACTGAAATAGTTGTTGTTAAAATCCAACTTCATATGCAACCGAAATTTGTGCGTGTTTAACCATTGGTATGGTAAGTTGATTGATAATTTTTATGTATATCGTCATCGAGTTATAAAATATAAATTTAAATTATCCATAAACCAAAGAAATACATCATATTTAGCAAATAAATAACTTATATATATCAACAGCTCAACCCCTGTAAAACAAACCCTCCCTATATTCCTTCGTGGACTCCTAATAACTATAAATGTTATAGTTCGCCCACATCACATTACCGTGGATGACAAGCGTTAAGATTTCACTCTTGATCAAAAATATTTGACTGAAAAAACCCTTTGAGTTCCCTGTTAACTACACAGTCGATTCTTGTTGACTCAGTCAGTTATTTAAAGAGTGCTAATCCATACACAATTTAGATAAATAGCGGTATAATTTAAAAAAATAACCTTATTTCCTGGAGTTATCATGACAGCACCGCAAGTTATTACCCTTGACAAGTTAGGCAAAAACGACGTCGAAATCGTAGGCGGTAAAAACGCTTCATTAGGCGAAATGATTAGCCACCTATCAGATCTAGGGGTGAGTGTTCCTGGCGGTTTCGCGACCACAGCTGCAGCATTCAATAACTTCCTGACTGAAACTGGTCTTTTAGACAAAATCAACAACGAACTAAAAGAGTTAGATGTTGATGATGTTAAAAAGCTAACTGAAACTGGTGAAAAGATTCGTAACTGGATCATCGAGCAAGAATTACCAAAATCACTGGAACAAGAAATCCGTGATGCATTTGAAGTGATGAGTGATGGTGAAGATATTGCCGTTGCTGTTCGCTCTTCTGCGACTGCCGAAGATTTACCAGACGCCTCTTTCGCAGGTCAGCAAGAAACTTATCTAAACATCCGTGGTATCGAAAACGTTCTAATCGCTATCAAAGAAGTTTTCTCATCACTATATAATGACCGTGCTATTGCTTACCGTGTTCACCAAGGTTTCGAGCATGCTGGTGTTGCCCTATCAGCGGGTATTCAGCGTATGGTTCGCTCAGAAACAGGAGCAGCCGGCGTTATGTTCACTCTAGACACTGAAAGTGGCTTCGATGAAGTAGTATTCATCACCTCAAGCTATGGTCTTGGTGAAATGGTAGTACAGGGTGCGGTTAACCCAGATGAGTTCTATCTATCAAAAGCTTTATTGGCAGACAACAAACCTGCGGTTATTCGCCGTAACTTAGGTAGTAAGCACCAGAAAATGATTTATGGTGACGAAGGTAGCACTACCCGTTCAGTGAAGACTGTAGAAGTGGACAAAGAAGAACGTAACCAGTTCTCATTAACTACTGAAGAATTAACTGAACTTGCCACACAAGCCATCACTATCGAAAAACACTACGGCCAGCCAATGGATATCGAGTGGGCTAAAGATGGTGATTCAGGCAAGTTGTTCATTGTTCAAGCTCGTCCAGAAACCGTTAAGAGCCGTCAAGACCGTAACGTTATGGAACGCTACATTATCCAGAGCAAAGACGCGAAAGTACTTTGTGAAGGTCGTTCAATCGGTCAACGCGTAGGTTCAGGTAAAGTACGTATCGTAAACGACTTGAATGAAATGGACAAAGTTCAAGTAGGCGATGTTCTAGTATCAGATATGACTGACCCAGACTGGGAACCAGTTATGAAGCGTGCTTCAGCAATTATCACTAACCGTGGTGGTCGTACTTGTCACGCCGCTATTATCGCTCGTGAACTAGGTGTACCAGCTATTGTTGGTTGTGGTAACGCCACTGAAGTATTGACTGATGGTCAAGAAGTTACCGCTTCTTGTGCTGAAGGTGATACAGGCTTTATCTACGAAGGTTTATTAGATTTCGAAGTTCAAAGCAACTCTATTGATGCTATGCCAGAGCTGCCTTTCAAAGTTATGATGAACGTTGGTAACCCTGACCGTGCTTTCTCGTTTGCTCAAATTCCAAACGCTGGTGTTGGTCTAGCCCGTCTAGAGTTCATTATCAACCGTATGATTGGTGTGCATCCAAAAGCTCTGCTTAACATGAACACTTTACCTCGTGAAATCTCACAGGCTATTAAAGAGCGTATCGCAGGTTATGCTTCTCCAGTAGATTTCTACGTTGATAAGCTAGTTGAGGGTATTGCTACCCTAGCTGTAGCGTTCAGAGAACAGCCAGTTATCGTTCGTATGTCTGACTTTAAATCGAACGAATACGCCAACTTAATTGGTGGTAAGCTGTACGAGCCTTCAGAAGAAAACCCAATGCTTGGTTTCCGTGGTGCTAGCCGCTACGTTTCAGATAACTTCCGCGACTGCTTCGAGTTAGAGTGTCGTGCTCTAAAACGTGTTCGTGACGAAATGGGCTTAACCAACGTTAAGATTATGATCCCATTCGTACGTACCACTAAAGAAGCTGCTGAAGTAGTTGAAATTCTAGCCAAAAATGGCTTGAAGCGTGGCGAGAATGGTCTTGAGTTAATCATGATGTGTGAGCTTCCAACCAACGCATTATTGGCTGAAGAGTTCCTAGAGCATTTCGATGGTTTCTCAATTGGTTCTAATGACTTAACTCAGTTAACCTTAGGTCTAGACCGTGACTCAGGTATCGTGTCTCATTTATTTGATGAGCGTGATGAAGCGGTTAAGAAACTATTATCAATGGCTATCGCTGAGTGCCGTAAGCAAGGTAAATACGTAGGTATCTGTGGCCAAGGTCCATCAGATCATCCTGATCTAGCTTACTGGTTAATGGAACAAGGCATTAGCTCTGTCTCATTAAACCCAGACTCAGTATTAGATACTTGGATGTTCTTAGCTAATGATGACAATGCCAACGCTAATGTTACAGCTAAATAATCTGTAAAGACACACTGTCATATTCTGTGGGTTATTGGTGTCAATAGCCCTCATAGCGACCACAAAAATCAACTCTTATTGATTATTGTGGTCGTTTTCATTTAATATTCTAAATAAATATTAAAATTAATAATATTAATGTTCCCACTGCGGACTTTAATTTTATAAAAGGTTGTTATATTAATGCAGATTTATCTAGCTAGAAATCAAGTTCAAGCAGGTCCTTATACCTTAGAAGAGCTTAATAAGATGCTGTCTAATCGGCAGGTAGAGCTCAGTGATCTTATGTGGCACGTTGGCATGGATCAGTGGAAACAAGTGGGCGAAATGACCAAGGGTCAGTTTTACTATGATCCCAATGCCACCACTTCAGCCAATACCCCGCCTAGACGGGTGACTGTGGCTGATCTTTATGGTAATAAACAGCCCGAAACTACTCAAAGTCCAGTAAATCAACACTCCCCCTTCGCAAATAATCCAATACACAATAAAAGTCCCATTAATAAAAATCATAATTTACAGTCAGCCCCGTCTAGCTCGACTAATGAGCTGGCAACCATTGGTAATCGCGTAATTGCAGTTTCTATTGACGCTCTATTGCTGATGGCGTGCTATATCCCTTTTTTATCTGGATTAAATTACGACTTCACAGCAATATCGGCAACTGCTGGCGATATGGAGAAAATGACCCAGCTGGTGCAATCTGTTCCTGAGCATTTAAGTTCGCTAACCTCGGTACTGTTTTTGGTTTTATTCTTTTTGCAGCTTATGCTTCTGATTAAAAGAGGACAAACTATCGGTAAAACAGTGATGGGGATCCGAATTGTTGATGTTAAAACCCAAAAACCAGCCTCAATTACCAATGTCATTTTATTGCGTAGTCTGGTGACTTCAGCTTTGTATGCCCTACCAGGTATTGGTACGCTATTTTTAATCGCTGATTTTGTGGTTATGGTTATTAACAAACAGCGCCTTAGTATTCACGATAAACTTGCCAAAACTATGGTAGTTAAAGCCGATCCAAAACAGCTAGATAAATAAACAGTTAAATAATTAATTCAATAAGGCTCTATCCTGAGCCTTACTATCGACTTTATTTGATGCTTTAAGCCGCTTTATAGCGCTAAAACAGTATCAATCAAGCGGTTTGTATTGTAATTACAGCATTAGTTTGCTAGAATTGTCCGCTTTAATTTACACACAAATATAATATTCCAAATTTGTGTTGATGACGTTATTTAATGCCAGAGTATGAATTTAGACTGTTGTTACAACAAGCTTAATCCTCATACTCCTCTTGTTGAACTGGCTGCTTTAACAAGGCATAAAAAACGTTACTATAGCTAACTTAAGCTAGCCAATGGATAGTCTCAGATCCATAATGGCTAAAGTAGGCACACTTATGGTCCTCTAGCGTTAGATGGATTGATAAGTTTTGTGTAAATTTATAAATATAATTTTGCGTCAATCAGTTTTTACTATAAACTATTGATTTTTATATTCATCAGTATTTATTACTGAGTCCTAATTTAGTAATTAAACTCTACCAAGGAGACATCCGTGGCTAACTCAGCACAAGCTCGTAAACGCGCTCGTCAAAACAACACTCGTCGTCAGCACGCTGCATCACAGCGTTCAATGATCCGTACTTACATCAAAAAAGTAGACGCTGCTATCTTAGCGGGCGACTACGAAGCAGCTACTGCCGCTTACAACAAAGCAGTACCTGTAATTGATCGTATGGCTGACAAAGGCGTTATCCATAAGAACAAAGCTGCTCGTCATAAGAGCCGTTATAACAAAGCAATTAAAGCACTTAAAGCTTAATTGATTTGCTATAAATAAAAATAAGCCCCTAGCTCATTTTGAGTTAGGGGCTTATTTTTTGGGTAACTTTTACTTTGAAAGTTATTTTTATTATCAAAAATAAGGTTAAGCTTTACGGCAGTATCAAGCTTTGGGTGGGCACTTCAAACTTCTCACCCCGCCAGATAAAATTAGCTGTCGATTCTTCAAAAGGTTTATCATCAAACCACAAAAACATCCCCTCCATCATCTTTGGCCAATCATCCCAAGTGATTTCATTATGCTGACGCATAACCCCTAAAAAGGCTGCCAACAAAGTATCATGACTTACTGCTAGGGATAAATGACCAGGCTCAGGTTGCGATTGATACAACAAAGACAGCAGATCTAATCCCCCTTGCTTAGCAGGCTTGGTACTGCTGGAAGTGTCTTGTAAAAATGTATTGATGAAGTTTAAGGCGCCAATCCTCTTAAACTCTTCATTGGCTTGTTCAGCATCTGTTACTAAGCTCCCAGGCTCTACCAGTAGAGGCTCGTGAGCGATTGGCTGCCTTACCCCCGCTCCTTCTTGCATAAGCTTAGCAGTATCCACACAGCGCCATATAGGGCTTGCAATACTATGAGTGTCCATTGAATAAGGCAAATACTCAGCAAGCCAGCGTCCCCAAGATTTAGCCAGAACTCTGCCTTGAGGGGTTAACGGCAAATCATAGCTGGCAAAACCTTGACCATTAGAGCGCTCTCTTAAAGAGTGTCTGGTAAATAAGATTAACCGCTCATCATTATTAGGCAGCTGTTTTACTGAATGCAGCATACTGGGCGGCAGATGCGCTGGAGCGGGAGCACGTATAGGCGGCTCTTTGCTATCCACATTAGATACCTTGCCTGCTACAAAAGGAAGCTCTCCAAATTCTGGCTGGCTCATCGATTTATTGGTCGAGTTCTCTGCTGCTTTCTGTACAGAAGTGTTGTCTTTGTCAGTACCCGTTAAACGCTCATTGCTCTGCGTCTTAGCTTGCGTTACTGAATTATTATCTTTTTTAGTCATAGCTCAACCGTATCAAACTTCTACCACCTTTGACCAGCTAAATTCTAATTGAGTACTACTAATCTCACCTGGATAAGCTCTAGGATTAACAATAACTCGTGTTTTGCCTTCGACATAATCAAAGGCTTCATGGGTATGACCATGTAGCCATAACTTTGGCGCCCAGTCCTGATGCATCCATGAACTTAAGTCCGTTACAAAGGCAGCATTACTGGGCCTGCCTGCATATTGCTGTGAAACGGATCTTGGCGTCACACTATGATGAGTCATGACCACCACCCGCTTACCCTCACTATGCGCTGTAATCAACGCTTGCTTTAACCAAGCTCTGTGTTGTTGATGAATCTGAACCGATATTTCTGGTGAAAAAAGCTGAGATCCGGCCGTGATTTGGCGATAATCCCGCATAAAAGACATGACCGACTCTCGGGTCTCGGAGGTCGCCTCAAATTGATAGTCAGTCCACAGCGTGCAGCCTAAGATACGGAGGTCTCCAAAATCGAGCTGCTGACATTGCAAAAACTTCAAACCCTTAAGGGAATCCTTATCAAAAGTATCCCACTGACTCAGCTTATCATCGAACGTTAGCACATCTTCAGAAAAGTATTCATGGTTACCTGCAATAGCAACCACAGGCTTGCCATTGATCTCAGCTTGTTGCTGTAACCACTGCATACCTAAGTCGCTATTGGCAGTATCTCCAGCCACCAATATAAGATCGGCATCAGTTTGCACGATAGTACCTAATGGTTTTTGGCGCTTGGCATAGCTGTCAATATGCAGGTCACTTAATACTTGAAATTTCATAGAATGTAATAATAAAGCCTGATTAGTAGAGAGTCACAGTAAATATAGAGTCACAGAAACTGCATTAAGTTGCCTAATTGCTGTCTAATTTAAGGTGTCTAAAATCTGAGTCATCTTATCAATAGGATCAGCAGCTTGGGTAATTGAACGCCCAATGACTAAGTAATCCGAGCCGTTTTGCATTGCCTCACTCGGGGTACAAATCCGTTTTTGGTCATCCGCTGAATCTTGAGCCATACGAATACCTGGTGTTATCAGTTGAAACTGCTGACCACAAAGCTGCTTTAATCGACTCGCTTCTTGAGCTGAACACACTACCCCATTTAGTCCTGCTTCTTTGGTCAATAATGCCAAGCGCTCTACCTGCTCAGTCACCGCCACATCAATACCAATTCCCTTTAATCCCTGCTCTGTCATAGAAGTTAGTACCGTAACCGCTATCAATAAGGTATCGTGACCGGCATCCACTAATCGCTTTTTGGATTCTTGCATCGCTTCCAAGCCAGCACTGGCATGAACGTTAACCATCCATACTCCCATATCGGCAGCTGCTAAAACCGCTTGCGCCGTTGTGTTAGGAATATCATGGAACTTTAAATCCAAAAAAACCTCAAAGCCGCGACTATGCAACTCATTAATTATTTGAGGCCCACAGCGGGTGAACAGCTCCTTACCTACTTTAACCCGGCATAAACTGGGGTCTAACTGATCGGCCAACTGCAAGGCTTCATTCAATGAAGCTTTATCAATTGCGACCACAATAGGTGAATTAGGACGGATTAAGTTTGGGGCAACCTGTTGATTCATCTGCTGAAGTTGAGTCACATTGTCTCCTAAAATAAAAGTTTTAATTATAATTAAGGATTATCATTTTAAGGGGTAAAGCACTAGATAGTATATAGTAGCCTAGATAAAAAAAAACGACCCTTAGGCCGTTTTTCGTCAACTCTGTGTCTTATCTTTACTGATTATTAAATAGTTGCTTTTTATTTGATGCTAACTATCTAATTGTGGTGGTATCGATAGGATCAACATACACCTCTGAGTCAGTCTGCACTGTATGATCTACAACAGGAGTGTGTGATAGTTGTTCAATTTCGACTTGAGCCTGGGTCAACTTATCCTGTAAGCGTTTATTTTCTTTATTTAAACGGCTAATTTCCCATTTATTTTGGAATACCTTAAATAGCAATAAAGACAACAGCATGCCAATAAGCACCCCTAAGAACAGGCATAAAATCAATAATAAACCTAGGTTCATGGCTGGCGCTTCAGTGAATAATAAATTCACCGCAATCTCACTGCTATTGGTTAAAACCAACCCCAGAGAGTAACCAAAAACTAAAAATAATAATATAATAAGGACAAAACGCATAACTACCTCTAAATCATAAAAATCGAATTTAAATAAGTATATTTTTTTATATGTAGACTTATTAAACACACTAATGAATAAGATTATAACGTTATATTAGTAGCTGTCGCTAGCTTTCATTTTGGTTAAATACAATTTTTTAACTGTTAATAGCTTTTATAGGCCTTATTAACTACTGGTATTACAAGTAATAGTTATCAATGGGTCATTTTTTTGATACTATGCGTGTTAATTTATGATAACTATACCCCTATCCATCAATATACGGGTAAATATCCTTTTTAGCGGTTTCCGATTAAGCTGACTCCCTATTTTGGTTGCAACAACTTTATCGCCGCTATGAGGCGCTATTTATCACGGTTATACAGTAATTTCTAAGGATTTATTAATATGAATTTATTCATCCAAGCGGCTCATGCTGCTCCAGAAGCCGCTAGTGGTTCTGCAATGATTATGCAGTGGATTTTTCCACTGGCTATTTTTGCCATCTTTTACTTCTTAGTAATTAGACCTCAGTCTAAACGTGCTAAAGAGCACCGCAACATGGTTGACTCACTAACTGTGGGTAATGAAGTTATCTTCGCGGGTGGTTTGATGGGCAAAATCAAATCTATTGATGGGGATTACGCAGTTGTGGCACTTAATGATAGAAACGATGTCATGATCCAACGTGCTTCTGTAATTTCTGTGTTGCCTAATGGCACCATTGATGGTTTGCAATAAATAGTACTAATATAACTGTTTGCTAATCCAAAAATTGAACCTATCAAGAGTTAAGGCAAACCTTCCTCTTTTGAGCGTTCAGTTTTTGGATTATATGTTTTAATTAAATTAATTAGAGTGCGCTACCCCTATAAAGTCTGTGTCAGCAAGAGCGAACTACTTTATAACTCGATAGGGCCATTTTCAGATATCTAAATCGCGATAATTATTGTCTTCGCGTAACTGTATTCAACTGTGTTAAGCCTATTTCAGCCATATTAGCTGATTAAATATAGAATAAACCGGCCTAACACCTCGTTTTATATATTCCTATCTATCGAAGATTGGCTCTGGCGTAGCGTTCTATTGTTACCTTCCCTCAAGTGAAGAAGCTACTATGCATTACCCTGCCTGGAAATATTTCTTAATCGTTACCGTGCTCATTATATCAGGGCTCTATGCTCTGCCTAATCTATATCCAGATGAGCCTGCGGTACAAATCACTAGTGCCTCAGCAGGTACCGAGCTGACTGATGAGGTGCTGAATCAATCAAAACAACTTCTTGATCAAGCGGGTATCGCTTACCACGATCCTACTTTTTCAGAGAACAGTGCCTTATTACGAGTAGAAGATGGCGCAGCGCAGCGCAAGGCCCAAGAAGTCCTACGCCAAAAACTTGGTAATGACTATGTTGTGGCTTTAAACCTAGCGCAAACCACCCCCGATTGGCTTCGTAGCATCGGTGCTAAGCCTTTAAAACTAGGTTTAGACTTACGTGGTGGTGTGCGCTTTGTTCTTGAAGTGGATATGGACAAGGCTCTTGAACAACGTTTAAAAACAGCCAGCAATGATGTGCGTAGCAGCTTACGTGGTGAGCGCGTACCTGTAAAAGGCATCAATGTTACCAATCAAGGTCTATTGCTGCATTTTAAAGATACCGAGTTAAGAGACAAAGCGCAGCGTATTATCCAGCGTGATCAAGGTAACCAGTTTGAAATGCAAGCGTCGATGGACGATCAAGGTCCAGCATTACGTTTACAATATAACGAAGCGACTTTAAAAGAGATCAATGAGTACGCAGTAGGACAAAACTTAACTACCCTACGTAACCGTATTGCAGAATTAGGTGTCTCTGAAGCACTGGTTCAGTCTCAAGGTAGCAACCGTATTGTGGTTGAATTACCAGGGGTTCAGGATACTGCTGAAGCGAAGCGTGTTCTGGGTCGTACTGCTAACCTTGAATTCCGTTTGGTTGCCGATGAAAATGCCACTTATTCAGGAGGCATACCTCCTGCAGGCACTGAAGCTTTCCCATATATGAGCTTAGATGGTCCGCCGTCACTATTAAATCGTCAACCTATCTTAACTGGTGAGAAGGTCCAAGGGGCAACCTCTGGCCTCGACGAGAATGGATCTCCTGAAGTAAATATTACGCTTGATACTGCTGGTGGTAAGCTGATGCAGAATGCTACCAAAAATGCGGTAGGTAAGCAGATGGCAGTACTGTTTATTGAGAACAAGCAAAAAATCACCTATGACAAGGATCCAGAAACTGGGGAAACTATTGAAACTCGTACCCCTTATTCTGAAACTAAGATTATTAGCCAAGCGAACATTCAAGCGGTACTAGGTTCTTCTTTCCGTATTACCGGTCTAGATAGTAATGCAGAAGCTGGTGAATTGGCCCTGTTACTTCGCTCAGGTGCTCTTGCAGCGCCAATGTACTTCGTAGAAGAACGCACTATTGGTCCTTCACTGGGTCAGAAAAATATTGATGACGGTCTGTTTTCTACTAAAGTAGGTTACTTACTGGTCTTCTTATTTATGATTGTTTTCTACCGTCTATTTGGGGTTATTGCCAACATTGCGCTAGCCTTTAACTTAGTTATTATGGTAGCTGTGCTTTCTATCTTAGGAGCGTCATTAACCTTGCCTGGTATTGCTGGTATTGTATTAACTATCGGTATGGCAGTAGATGCTAACGTCCTAATTTTCGAGCGTATTCGAGAAGAGATTGCCGAAGGGGTGAGACCTAAATCAGCTATTGTGGCTGGCTTCGATCGTGCTTTTAGTAGTATCTTTGATGGTAACATCACCACCCTACTGGTCGCTATCATCTTATTCTCTATTGGCTCTGGCCCAATTAAAGGGTTCGCTGTTACCCTTGCCATTGGTATTTTAAGCTCGTTGTTTACAGCCATTATTGTAACCCGTGCTTTGGTCCAATTGGTTTATGGTAATCGTAAATCTGTCGATAAATTGAGCATAGGCTAGGAGAGAATAATGTCTACTAATAATCAGAATGATAATCAAAATCCAAACTCAGGAACGCCAAACAGCTCAACTCCTGCTTATATTGAGGGAGGCCGTCGTCGCAGACGTGGCCCTCGCCGTGATGGTAGAGGCAATAATACTACCTTGTCACCTAGCGATAATATCGAACAGGCCGAAATTGAAAATACTGAGTTAGCCACTTCTGAAGCCTATGAAGATGAAGCCGCTTTAGCAGAAGGGGGTATTAAAGCCTTGGGCTCCAAGCGCATAATTCCATTTATGAAGCTTGAAAAACCAATGGCAATCTTCTCTATTCTGATGATTATAATCAGTATAGGCGCCTTATTTATAAATGGTCTTAACCTAGGTCTAGATTTCACTGGCGGTGTTTCTGCCGATGTGAAATATGAAAAGCCAGTGGAACAGACTGAAGTTATTCAGTCATTAGAAAAAGCGGGCTTTAATGATGCTGTGGTTCAATATTTAGGAGGCACCACGGAACTATTGGTGCGCCTACCTCCTCAGTCTGACAACGTAGAAGGCTTGAATGAAAGTCTAGGCTCTGCTTTAGAGCTGCCAAATAACAGTGCTCAAATTAGTAACGTTAACATAATTGGTAGTCAGGTAGGCGGTGAAGTCTACTTAAGCTCAATGATAGCGATCATAACGGCACTGGGTATGATGATGCTCTACGTGGCCGTGCGCTTCCAATTTAAGCTAGCAGTGGGTGCGGTATTGGCTCTGGTTCATGATGCCATTGTAACCTTAGGCTTTTTTGCCTTGTTCCAGTTCCCGTTTGATTTGACCGTTTTAGCGGCTATCCTAGCTCTGATTGGTTATTCATTGAACGATACGATCGTAGTCTTTGACCGTATTCGTGAGAACTTTAGAAGGGTTCGTGATGCCTCAGCCAGACAAATCGTTGACTTATCACTAACCGAGACATTACGCCGTACCATCATGACCATCTCTACTGTGTTGGTTGTGGTTCTAGCGATGTTATTCTTAGGCGGTGATGGTTTATTCTGGTTCTCAGTGGCCTTCTTTATTGGTCTAATTGCAGGTACTTACTCTTCAACGTACATCTCAAGCTCTATTCCTTTAGCAATGGGCTTGTCACGTGATGACTTTGTAGTGAAGATTAAACCTGAGTTCCAAGAAGAAGAGGTAAGTTTTAACGATCCAAAATCTTTTGAAGATTAAGTTTTTACTTAGCCGGTAATTGTTTTGGATAAACCAAATCTTTCTATCTACTAGCCGATGGATATGTAACAATAAAAAGCACCTTAGGGTGCTTTTTATTGTTTTGGTCTTTTAATTTAATAAAGTATTGAGTCTATGAGTCATATTAAGCCTGCCCCGATGGATTTAAGCTATCGCCATATTATTGCGATTGCTGCGCCTGTATTGATAGCCAACCTAGCCATGCCCCTGCAAGGGGCGATAGATGTGGGTGTCGTTGGACATTTCCCCAAGTCTGCCCATTTGGCAGGGCTCGGGATTGCCTCCCAGCTTTGGCTGCTGATACTGGTTAGCTTCAATTTTTTGCAATACGCCTCTTCGGGACTAGCGGCTCAAGCTTTAGGTAGACAAGCCACAGGTGCTTCTGATGCCACCGAGCTATCAGATATTTTATCTCGTTCATTGGGGCTGGCTTTAATATTGGCCATGTTACTTTGGCTGTTTAAGCCCTTTATCTTAAAGTTAGGCCTACAGCTTTTAGGAGCACAACCCGAAAGCAGTCAAGCTGCTTATACGTATCTGAGCGTGCGCTATTATGGCATCATATTTGAATTGATGAACTATGCCTTTATTGGCTGGTTTGCTGGACAAGGCAAAACCAATCAGATGATGATGGTGCAGCTTCTGATCTCGATTATTAATATTATTCTGACCTTAACCTTCGTTTATGTGTTTGATTTGGGATTAAAGGGGGTGGCATTGGGGACAGTAATTGGCTACGCTGTTGGCTGTATTACCGCCATTGTTTTAGCAAAAAAAGTCTTGCATGCAGACTCAGCTAAGTTTGGTGTTAAGACTCAGAACTCAAGTTTTAGCAAACAAAGACTTGCTGAGATATTCGCTTTGGATAAAATGCTGAGCTTATTTTCTCTTAATAAAGACATTTTTATTAGAACTATTTTATTAACCCTAAGCTTTGCTTGGATCACTCGCCTTTCGGCTCAGCAAGGTGACTTGGTGATGGCTACCAATGCAGTATTGCTTCAGGTGCTTAGTATTTCAGCCTTTGCCTTGGATGGCGTGGCCGTTGCGGCTGAAAGCTTATCGGGTCAAGCGGCTGCTAGACAATCAAGGCAACAATTTATCACTGCGGTAAAACGTACGGGTATTATCACTTTCGTACTGGCCCTAAGCTTAACTGTTGTTTGGGCATTTATCCTACCTAGCTTTTTAAGTGTCATGACCGATTTACCCGCAGTAACTGAGCTGGCTCTAGAGTATCGCTATATCGCCACCCTACTTCCTTTGATAGGCGCAGGTGCCTATTGGCTCGATGGGATCATGTTTGGTCTTACTGCGGGAGCCAAAATTCGTCAGGTGGCGATTATTGTCTCTGTCATATTTTTTCCATTGACATATATAGTGTATGAGTTATATGGTCATGAGTATGCCATGCCCGTTGTGTGGTTTGCAGTGTATTGGTTGCTACTGTCCCGCTTTGCTATTGCTGGGGTTGTTTTATGGCGTAATCAACAAAGCCTTATTTATAGTAAATAATAAACGCTTAACCTATTTATGCTGCCAAGCTTTATTAAACGAGGCTCACTAAATAAGATCCCAAAACATTTATTTCATAATTCAACTAAAAAGGCTTAATTATGTCGGAATTTTCAGAAAAACTTCCCTTCAAGCCGTTACCCACAATACTGGCAATAGCCATTGGCTTTATCATTTGGTTCGTCATTCCCACTCCAGAGGGTGTGACTGATAACGCTTGGCACTTATTGGCCTTATTCGTGGCGACCATTGTTGCAATCATTGGTAAAGCCCTGCCTATCGGGGCATTGGCGATTATAGCCATCAGCTTGGTGGCGTTAACTGGGGTTACAGCAGACACCCCAAAACAAGCCATGCAAGATGCCTTATCGAGTTTTTCAAGTCCTTTGATTTGGTTAATCGGTATTGCGGTTATGATCTCGCGTGGCCTGATCAAAACAGGTCTTGGTTCGAGAATTGCCTATTACTTTATCTCTATCGTCGGTAAGAAGACCATCGGTATTGCCTACTCTCTAACGGCGGCAGAGTTACTGATTGCCCCTATTACTCCGTCTAACACGGCCCGGGGTGGCGGGATTATTCACCCCATCATGCGATCTATTGCCGAAAGCTTCCATTCAACCCCAAAAGAAGGCACGCAAAATAAAATCGGTCGCTATTTGGCGATGGTTAACTACCATGCCAACCCCATTACCTCAGGTATGTTTATTACCGCTACCGCCCCAAACCCCTTAGTCGTAGACTTGGTTAATAAGGCAACAGGCAGTGAAATACAGCTTTCTTGGACCACTTGGGCATTGGCTATGTTCGTCCCAGGTATGCTGTGTATCTTAGTTATGCCTTTAATTATCTATATGATTTATCCCCCAGAGATTAAAGAGACACCCGATGCCAGAAAGTATGCCACTGAAAACTTAGCAAAATTAGGGGCTGTCACTCGACATGAAAAAATCATGTTAGCGGTATTCACCTTGATGTTATTGCTTTGGGCCAATATTCCCGCCCTAATCTTTGGTGAGCAGTTCACGATTGATGCTACCGCTACCGCATTTTTAGGATTATCAGTATTGCTAGTCGCTGGGGTATTAACCTGGGAGGATGTGCTTAAAGAGAAATCGGCTTGGGATACCATCGTTTGGTTCGGTGCCTTGGTGATGATGGCAGACTTTTTAAATAAATTAGGATTAATTGGCTGGTTCTCCTCTAGCATCGAGTCGGCTATCGCCTTAACTGGGTTTAATTGGATGGGGGCCGTAGTGATATTGACTCTGGTTTATTTATACATGCACTACTTTTTTGCCAGTACCACAGCACACGTTACGGCGATGTTTGCTGCCTTCTATGCCGTTGGTCTTACTTTAGGCGCCCCTCCTATGCTGTATGCGCTAATCTTGGCAGCGGCTGGTAATATTATGATGACTTTGACCCACTATGCTACAGGCACCGCTCCGGTTATCTTTAACTCAGGCTATACCACCTTGCGTGAATGGTGGACTATTGGCTTTGTCATGAGTGTGGCCAACCTAGTAATTTGGATTGGCTCAGGACTAATCTGGTGGAAAATATTGGGTTACTATTAACTCATTGAGTACAACCCTTTATCTTTCAAAGATAGCGCATTCATAGCTCATTCAAAACGATGATGTTTGAATATGAATCTTAAACCAAAAAGCCGAT
>NZ_DGDC01000023.1:83882-109022 GCF_002385225.1 Psychrobacter sp. UBA3962
ATCGGCTTTTTGGTTTAAGAATGTACTGGTTTAAGAGTTAACAGTTTAGATGCTGTCTTATTTTACAGCCATGCATTCAATCTCAACCTTCGCACCTAATGCTAAATCTGCTACAGCAAAAGCAGAACGTACAGGATATGGTTTGGCCAATTTGGCTTGATAGCCTTTGTTAAACTCAGCGAAATCTTTCATATCAGTCAGCATGACCATGCATTTAACCAAGTCTGAGGATTGGTAGCCATAGCTCATTAATGTTTTATTGATATTATCTAAAGCTTGCTCTGTCTCTTTTCTGACCCCACCTTCGACAACTTTACCGTCTTTCATGCCTAGCTCGCCAGAGAGGTATAACGTATTACCCGCTCTTACCGCTTTTGAAAAAGGCAATTCTCCGTCTGTACCATAAAAAATAGGCGTGGTTTTAGAGTGAGTGGCCATTGCAGAAGTAGAAGCTTGCTTTGATTGCTCCACTTGTTGTGCTTTTTGATCTGTACTCTGTTCTGCTTGAGCTACTGAAGCGCCCATTAAGCCCATACTTAAAATAAGCGAACTAGCAATTATTGGTAATTTCATAATATTTCCTTGTTATGTCTATTTAAAGTTAAAATCCTCAAAAAAAAAGCAGATTATAAGCCATAGATGCTTATAACCTGCTTTTATACTATCAAGAATAACCACTAGGCCGACCTAAAAAATGTATAAGATACTTTAAGCCGCCCCAAATAGACTTTTAGTTTTCTTGTACCCCAGTCATATCAACTGGAGTATCTGGAGTATTATTAATCACTTCAATACCATTGGCTTTGGCTTTGTCATTACGCTGCTCTTGCAAACAGTTTAAGTATTCTTCGGTAATGTTACCAGTGATGTACTTACCATCAAACACAGCACAATCAAAGCCTTCTACTTTACTATGCTTGGTGTCCTGTACCGCTTCAATCAAGTCATCTAAGTCTTGGAATATCAGACGATCGGCACCGATAATTTGACGCACCTCTTCTACCGTATGACCAGAGGCAATCAGTTCAGAACGCACAGGCATGTCAATACCATAGACATTAGGATATTTAACCGGTGGCGCAGCGCTGGCAAAAAATACTTTATTGGCACCCGCGTCACGAGCCATTTGAATAATTTCATGACAAGTGGTACCACGTACAATTGAGTCATCTACCAACAAGACGTTTTTATTCTTAAATTCTAACGGAACAGCATTCAGCTTTTGGCGAACTGATTTTTTGCGTTGCTGTTGACCGGGCATAATAAACGTACGGCCAATATAACGGTTTTTCATAAAGCCTTCACGGTACTTAACATTCAAGTTAAGCGCCAGCTCCATCGCTGAAGTACGTGAGGTATCTGGGATAGGAATAACCACATCAATATCATGATCCTCACCCCATTCTTTGCGAATTTTCTGGGCCAGCTTTTCACCCATACGTAAGCGAGCTTTATAAACTGAAATATTATCTATAATTGAGTCAGGACGGGCGAAATACACGTATTCAAACATACAAGGGGTGTATTCTTTTGGCTCAATGCATTGATAGGTATGCAACTTATGATTTAAGTCGATGAAGATTGCCTCACCTGGCTTAACATCACGTACCACTTTAAAGCCAGAACCGGTTAGAGCAACAGACTCCGAAGCTACCATATATTCAGTTTGACCATCAGCAGAAACGCGCTCACCATACACTAAAGGACGAATCCCATTAGGGTCTCTAAAAGCAATCAAGCCTTGACCGGTAATTAAGGCGACAACTGCGTAAGCCCCTTCAAGGCGCTTATACATTGAGCTGATGGCGGTAAAGATGTCATCAGGGGTTGGCTGAGTTTTGCCTAATGCCTGAATTTCATGCGCCAATACGTTTAGTAAAACCTCTGAATCTGAGTTGGTATTTAGGTGACGTAGGTCATCTTGATAAAGCTCTTTTGCCAATGTTTCAGCGTTGGTTAAATTACCATTATGGGCTAGTGTGATACCATAAGGAGAGTTTACATAAAACGGTTGCGCCTCTGCACTACTTGACGTTCCAGCGGTCGGGTATCTCACATGCCCTACACCAAATTCACCAATTAGCCGCATCATATGACGTGTCATAAACACATCACGAACCATACCATTGTCTTTACGCAAATAGAAGCGTCCATCTTTCATGGTCACGATACCAGCGGCATCTTGACCACGGTGTTGAAGCACAGTTAATGCGTCATACAACACTTGGTTGACTGGTTCATGTGCTGCAACACCTACAACTCCACACATACTCTATCCTTTTAAAATAGTCTTTACTGGTTAAAAGTTTCATTTAGTAGTGGCTAAATTACACTTAATCACTGATTGCTCAGCTATTTACTTACTAACCTGTTGACTGTGAACTCAATGTTTATTGAGCGATAGCCTCTTGGTCGGTCTGTTGCGAGCTAGGCACGTCAATTTGTTGCCATGCCTCCCCTAATACTTTTGTTGCAAACTCCTTAGCAAACGGGGCATAAGGAAGTAATTCTGGAGCTAAGACAGAGGATTGCCATAAAGCAGTATTGATAATAACCGGCGCGGACACACTTAACATCACCAAAACTACCAGTACGTTTTTTGCCGCTCCCAATACGCCACCAGCCAACTGATCAACGAAGCCTAATTTAAGGCCTTTTACGATACCAGACACCAGTAACGTCAATATTTGAATAACAATTAATACTACTAATACAATAGCTAAGAAGCCCGCTCCCATCTGTAATACAGGGGAGCTAACAAAGTTAGCCATATAAGGGGCTACGTCATCTGCCATTCGGGTGGCTGCCAAAAGGGCAATAAACCACCCTGCTAACGCGATTGAGCTGCGGATAAATCCTGAGTTAAATCCTCGCCACAATCCGGCTAGCAATATTACAGCAATGACAATGTCTAAAAACCCCATGCAATAACCCTAGCTTTTATTTTTTAAAAAGTTAATAAATATCGCGATAACTGGTGATCGCTTCTACACACTGCTGAACCAGCTTGGGGCCTTTATAAATCATGCCACTATAGAGCTGAACCATACTGGCGCCTGCCTGCAGCTTTTGTACTGCTTTTTCGCCACTATCAATACCACCGACGCCTATAATGGGTAATTTATCTTCTAAACGCTCATGAAACTGCTTAATAATTTGAGTGCTTAAATGGCCTACAGGTCGACCTGATAACCCACCAGCTTCATTGCCATGCGGTAAGTCTTCTACGCCAGTTCTGCTTAAAGTTGTGTTGGTAGCGATAAGACCATCAATCTCAAACTCAATCAGCTGCTTTGAGATGTAATCTACTTGTTCTTCTGTTAAATCCGGAGCCACTTTTAATACCATTGGCACATAAAAGCCATAGTCTGTGGCCAACTGAGTGTGACGATTTTTGATACTATCTAACAATTCAGTTAACGCATCCCCGCTTTGTAAATCCCGTAAATTCTTAGTATTAGGAGAGGAGATATTTACGGTAATATAAGAAGCATGGGGGTAAACACGATCCAAGCAATATATGTAGTCATCAGCGGCATTTTCAACGGGAGTTAGCGCGTTTTTTCCGATATTAATCCCAATATTACCTTGGTACTTACAGTTTCTGACATTTTTGATTAGATTGTCTACGCCAAGGTTATTAAAGCCCATACGATTAATGATGGCATCTGCTTCTTTAAGCCTAAACAATCTAGGCTTCTCATTACCTTGTTGCGGGCGCGGCGTCACAGTACCTACTTCAATAAAGCCAAAGCCAAGCTCGGCTAGCGCATCAATATAACGGCCATTTTTGTCTAAACCTGCCGCCAAACCCACTGGATTTGAAAACTGCAAGCCCATACATTCAGTCGGCAAAGACTGCTGAGAGTAAATAAAACCTAAGGTATGTGTCTTATGCGCTTTTTCTAGCAGCTGTAGAGTTAAATCGTGAGCTTGCTCAGGGTCTAAATTAAATAAGAAAGGACGTAATAAGGCGTAGGACATAACGCTAGATAACCTGTTATGAAGTAAGTAAATTGAGAGAATTGTTATTAGCCGCACTCTTAAATAATGAAGTTTTTTTCATTCAAGATTGAGTTGTGCTCTACTCAGAAGCTGTTGATTATACCAGTATAATCGTAGCAAATCATCGATTAGTATCAACTAAAAAACCACTGTAGCAAGCCCCTAACTTATCAAGGTACTGGTCTTTTGTCGGTTAGAGCTATCCAGCCTTTGACAATACGATAAATATGCCAAATAAAGGCAAACAGAAAAATAAGCCCGCCCAGTGCGGCCAACCCTGTTGAGCCCAATGCCACATTAGAGCTATCTGCAAATACGCCAAGACCTAAGCCACCTAGACCAATCACAGCCATTACAATGCCGATCGCCCCAAAGATGATACTGTACCAAAAGGTCTTAATCTGCCAATCAAAGTGAGTGGATAGCCAAGTATAATCAGCTTGCCCACGGCGTGCATAGTTCATAATGATAGGGACTATCCATAGCAAGCCTGCTGTAAAGTAGCTTAATACGTACAGTAAATAAGTAATATGATTATAGCGAATCAAAGACTCTTCTTGAGATTTACTGATAACGGACTGAGAAGGATTCAACTGAGTCTTTATTAGCTGGGAGTGCTGCTGATAGGCACTATCTTGACCAGATACAGGTATCTTTAAATCTGGCTGTTGCAGCTTTGTAGTTTGGCGTGTATCACGATTATTGTCCATAATCCTCCCCTTTTATTAATAATAAGCTGACAGTCTAACTGTACAGCATTACCTCACTCAGCAAATTAACTTACCCAGTAAATTAATTCAGCAAATAAGCTCAGCAAATCAATTGCGCAGTAAATGACTTTGCTTAACCGTTAACCGTGCTGCTTAGGCACATAACGCTCAACTTCATTACCCAAATCTGCTGCAATAAGTTCAGCCTCAAATACGCGGGCTTCCGCCAGTTGATAGGGTTCAGGTGTCTCCGCAGTCAGCAGCGCGGCCATTTTTGCCACAATCGGCATATGACACACCACGACCACGCATTCCCCTTCCATATCCATTAAACCGTGCAACGCCTGCATAGCATCATCATCTGGAGTAATGTCTGAATGCACCTTCACGGGCACATCAGGTTTAAGAGCGATTAACGCCTGAAGGGTTTGCTGCGCTCTAACATAAGGACTAACCACAAAAACATCAGGATTATAGTTCTCTACAATATACTGCGCTGTCTCAGCGGCCTGTTGCTGCCCTAACTCAGTTAGATTGCGCTGTGAATCTGGCTCAGTTTGATATTCCGCCTCACCATGACGCATTAAAATAATTTTCATAATTTTATCCGCCCTATTTATCTGGCATGCCTGCGGTTATTTTTGCATTTAATGCCTCATTACTATATTCATGGGGCATAACGAACTCAACATCACTTCTAAAGCCAGATTCCATTAGGTGTAAGGCCACACCTAGCGCAGCTTGATCATCATATATAACCGCATGTAATGCATGAGTAATGGGCATATAAATACCCAGTTTCATCGCTTTTTCATGCACTTGTTGAATGGTATTGACCCCCTCGGCGGTTTGACCGAGTTTTTTAATGGCTGCCTCCAAACTCATGCCTTTACCCAGCATATTACCAATGCGGTAGTTACGGCTTAGCTCTGAGCTACAGGTTGCGTATAAGTCACCAACCCCCGATAAACCTAAGAAAGTTAAAGGATTGGCTCCAGAAGCGACACCAAAACGGCTCATCTCAGCCAGTGCACGGGTCAATAGCATGGCTTTGGTGTTTTCACCCACATTATAAGAGGCGGCCATACCCATAGCGATGGCGTAAATATTCTTTAACGCACCGCCAAGCTCAACACCTTTAATATCATCAGAGGCAAATATTCTAAAGAAGACACTGTGCAGAGCAGATTGAACCGCATGACGCAGGAATTCTGAGTCACTGGCAATGACTGAAGCAGACGGCATATTCTGCATAATCTCAACCGCCAAATTAGGACCAGACATTACCCCGAAGTTCACTTCTGGCAATTCTTGTTCGATGATATCACTCATCAAACTAAACGTATCTTTCTCCATGCCTTTGGTTAAAGACACAATAGACTGCCCTGTTAAATAAGGGCGAATATTTCTTAGCGTCTCTCTAAATGCAGAGCTGGGTACTGCCACAAAAATAATGTCTTTATCTTGCACAGCAGCTTTTAAATCATGCTCATACTTTAAGCGCTCATCTAGGGTATAGCCTGGTAAATACTTTTTATTCACTCGGCTTCTTTGCAAAGACTTCACTGTACGCTTATTACGAACCCATAAGGTTGAGTCACAACCATTACGGGCTGCTAAGTTCGACATAGCTGTACCGAAGCTACCGCCCCCTAAAAAAGCCAAACGTAGCTGATGTGGCGGGGTAATCCCTTCCGGACTACTCATATTACTACGCGCCTTTTTTTCGATCTCTTCAGTATTAAGGGCTGATTGATCCCGCTTAGCCTTAACGCCCACTTTAGTAGCTTTGTCAAAAAGACTGGCTAAAATACCTGAGTTAAATAAAGGCTTCTCTTCCTCCGACTCTACGTCATCGGTAGTGTCTGTATTGGTTGTAGCCTCAGCTTGGTCCATGTTTTTATCTTCAATTTCACTATTTTTTTTGTCAGCTGACATAAGCTTGCTCTCTATAGTTCTAACAGATTTAAGTTTCTTTAAATGTATTTATTATAAGGGGTTGATGATGCGATTCAATCTTTCATTTACTTATTCTGAATCATATATTTACTCTGAGTCATGAGTAATGAAGTTTGCAGTGTCGATATTACCTCGGCTTGGCATTTGGCAATGGCTACTTCCCACATACACAAAAGCGGTGACATAGTCCTCTGCTCCCACATTAAAATAACTTTTAACCGCCGGCTCATTGGCTAAAGGTCCTGTGCGCCAAACTGTATCAAATCCTTGTGCCTTTAAGGCCAATATTAGATTTTGTACTGCAGCTCCTGTACTCAATAGCTGCTCAAAAGCCGGCACCTTTTCATGATATTGCATACGGGTGACCACAGTGATGATCATAGGTGCTCTTAGAGGCATCTTTAATGTCTTTTCAGCGGTACGTTCATCAAGCTCTGCTCCTTCACGCAGTGCTTTTGCTTCTGCTGCTGCTAATAGTGCCCGACCAAAAGCGTGTCTTCTTGGGCCTTCGGTAATAATAAAGCGCCACGGTTGTAGCTTTTTATGATCAGGGGCCGTCATCGCACATTCAATTGCCGCTTCAACTTGAGGCTGCTTCGGGGCTGGTATGGTTAAATTGCCAATACTACGACGTGATTTTATCCAGTTAATAACTTGCTCGTCTGTGACCTGAGCCGACTGAGCATTGGCTTCCATATTATTAATATTAGTATTGTTACTGGTCACTAAATCATTATCAAAATTTTGGTCAGTCATAAAAACCTCTATTTATAATTATTCCTTTATCTAGGGTAAGCCTTAATAAACTAGATAAAAATAAACTGGATAAATTGCAGTTTATTATCGGGTTATCTTACCCTGTCCCTTATTTATATATTTTCCTATCAACATTAAACTTCTTACTAAATGTCTTCTTAGTCTTCTTACTATAGATATTGGTACTGGTTTTATTTTTTACAGCACTTTTTACCAAACTGCTACTTATCTAACAAGTTTAAAAAAGCAAAGGTAATATAAAGAGCGAAAAACTGAAAGGATATGAAATTAAAGCAATAGACTGGGGCTGTGTTTTTCACGACCCAAAGGTATGCAGGCAGTCTGCGCTACAAGCGATAGTCCACCGCCACTTACGCAGCAGTGGACTCTCAACAAGCATACCTTTTTAAGCAGTGATTTTAAGTAATGGCAGACACTGGCGGGGTAACATCCGCATTCTGTCCCCGATGACGGAGATAATGATCAAGCAATACGATGGCCAGCATAGCTTCAGCAATGGGGGTGGCTCTAACACCAACACAAGGATCGTGACGACCTTTAGTCAGCATCTCGATGGCATTCCCCTCTACATCGATGCTCTTGCCTGGAGTAGTGATACTAGAGGTGGGCTTAAGGGCGATGCTCACCTTAATGTCTTGGCCTGAAGATATTCCGCCCAAAATACCACCCGAGTGATTAGCGGTGAAGCCTTCTGGTGTTAACTCATCGCGAGAGCTGTGTCCAAACTGCTCAGCCACACTCATACCATCGCCAATTTCTACCCCTTTTACGGCGTTGATACTCATCATGGCATGAGCAATGTCAGCATCTAAACGATCAAAGACAGGCTCCCCTAGACCAACAGGAACACCGGAGGCGATAACCTCAAGCTTTGCTCCACAACTGGTGCCCTCTCTTCTTAAACGCTCAATTAAGGCCTCAAATCTTGGAATTGCTTCGGCATCTGCACAGAAAAAAGGATTGCTATTTACAAACTGCCAATCAATATTGGCCAGGTCTTGTACCTTCGCAGTTTCATTACCCATCTGTACCACATGACCGTGAATCGTAATCCCAAGTCGCTGTTGCAAGTACTTTTTAGCGATCGCGCCAGCCGCGACTCTCATGGCTGTTTCTCGGGCTGAAGAACGACCTCCGCCTCGATAGTCGCGAAAGCCATACTTCATGCTATAAGTATAGTCGGCATGACCTGGGCGAAAGGTATCCTTGATATCGCTGTAGTCTTTTGACTTTTGATTGGTATTTCGAATTAATAAGCCGATCGAGGTGCCTGTGGTTTTGCCTTCAAATACCCCAGAAATAATCTCCACTTCATCAGGCTCACGGCGCTGGGTAGCAAATTTAGAAGTGCCCGGCTTACGACGGTCTAAGTCGACTTGTAAGTCAGCGCTACTTAGTGCCATACCTGGGGGAATACCATCAACTATCGCCAATAACCCCTCGCCATGTGACTCGCCACATGTCGTTACCCTAAACACCTGTCCAATACTATTCCCTGCCATAACTTATGCTCATTTTTTCTAATTAAATTTACCCATCCACTTTATCAAGCTGTGTCACTTTCACAAGTCCTATCTATGGATGAGCAGTGCGTTACGTTAACTGTTACGAATCTAGCTGTGCCACTTGGGCTGCAAATAAATGACGATGATTTAGTAATTCATCACGATCGATAGCAAAAACACCACTACCCCCGCGGGCAAAGCTCAACCAATTAAATTGAATTTCAGGATAAGCCTGACGTAGCGCCCAATCACTATCCCCTACTTCACAGACTAGCAGACCTTCTGGTGACAAATAGTCCGCGGCTTCATTTAAAATCTTATGAACTAAATCCAAGCCATCTTGACCCGCAGCCAGGGCATGCTCTGGCTCATGAATAAATTCAGGAGGAAGCTCGGCCATTGCTGCTGCATCTACATAAGGAGGATTGGTGACAATCAATTCATACTGATTTTCAGCAGGAATCTTTTCAAATAAATCAGACTCTATAAGATTTAGTTGATGCTCCATACCGTGATGTTCTACGTTGACCGCTGCCACCTCTAGTGCTGAGTTATCAATATCTGCCGCATCCACTAGGGCATCTCTAAATCTGCTGGCAAGGGCGACTGCAATACAAGCTGAACCCGTACAAAGATCCAAAATACGCTCTGGTTGATAAAGCTGTTTATTCTCTAGCCCATGTAAATAAAAAGAAGGGAGATCTGGCGTTGAGTCTGCTCCTAAAGGCTGAGCAATCTCGTTGGTCTCAAAATAAGGATAAAACTGCTGACGAATTAATTCAGCGATAGGTGATCTTGGAATAAGCACTCGCTCATCCACATAAAAAGGTAGGTCACAAAAGTAAGCCAAATTAACTAGATAGCTTAAAGGTTGACGATACACAATACGCGACTGCAACAAGGTCAATACCTCAGCTTTCTCTGAAGGGGTAAGACGGCAGTCAAGGATTTGCTCATCAGCAGACCAATCAAGCGATAAGGTGTGCAATACAATCGCGGCCGCTTCTGCGAAAACATCATTGGTGCCTTGTGCCACCACCACATCATAAGTACGCAGCTGAGTTACACAAAAGCGGATAAAATCACGAATGGTATAAAGGGACTCGGTAGCCTCATGACTGGCAGCCAAAAGCTCATCAAACTCGCCATTTAACGAGTTATCGAACGCACCTTGTGACAAGTCTGCTTCTTCAGACCCTTGGATTTGAGCCAGCAAGGCTTGAGCATCCAGTGACGATAAAGAGGCTTTTGAGTCGGTTGTGTTGTCTAGATTTGAGTGGTCTGTTGACATAGTTAATCTGCTATTCCCATTACTGAGTTAATTTCTAAAGTAAAACTTCTCGTGACTCATTCTATCTGATAATCATAAAATCTGATATTAATAAAAAGCTCGAATCAGCTCTACAGGTTGCTCCATTATAACCAACATTGTTTAAGAGAGACTATTATTGTAAGGAACTATATTTTACAAAGTAGAAATTCTGCAAAGTACTGGGTTTTACAGAGTACTGTAACTGTCATTCGACACTTTACTCTTTGACCCTGTGTTTATCAAAATGCTCTCTTTTAATCAATATATTGCCTTTCAATAAGGGTGATAATCTCTTTCCCACTATAGAAACTACCTCTTCCTAAATCTAGAGGGGCTTTAGATAGCACAATTGTTACGGTTACTTTCAATTTTGTGGTAAACATTTGCCACTAGCTGCTTTTCATCGCATAATAGCAGCACCTTTTCTATTGTGAATAACTGTATGACTATGAACGCTAAACTTACCCTTACCAAAATGCCTACTAAATTCGCTCCTAAGCTACTTGCCACTGCTGTTGCAGCTACCTTATTTGCTTTTAGCGGCTCCGCAATTGCTGAGACAACTCCCAAGGCTAAGCCAGTAGATAGCCTTCAGAAGTTAATCAATGACACTGAAAACCAGAAACAAAGTGCTGCCGCCGAAAAAGCAAAGCAGGCAGATGACAACGCCGAATTGGCCAGTGACGATGCTGACGATTTTGCCATTCAGGCTCAGGTCAACAATGAAATTGCTGAACAAAACAAAGATGATGTCGAATCGGGCCAGGCCGTAGCAATTGCTACCCCAAATCTAGACGATGACTCTATCAAGAGTATCGAAAATAAAGACGGTAAAATTTATAAAACTACCAACCTTTCAAACTATGCTCGTGCGGTAAACAGTGCGGTTTGGACTCCAAATATGCGCAGAAACACAGCAATGACTGTGAAAATGCAAGCCCTATTAGATTGGAACCATGCTTCACCAGGTCCTATCGATGGTGGCTGGGGTATGAACAGTACCAAAGCTTTGGCTAACTTCCAGACCATGAAAGGCTTACCTAGCACTGGCAAAATGAACGCAGCAACTTGGAGTGCTTTGACCAAGAATATCGACCCAAATCAGCCGGTATTGGTCGAATACACTTTAACCAAAGACGATGTTAATACCAACTTCGCGCAGACTCCTTCTGGTTCAGAAGCCAAATCTAAGATGAAAGGTTTGTATTATCAAAACATTAAAGAGATGTTAGGTGAGCGCTTCCACATGGATGTTCGCTATCTTGAAAAGCTAAATAAAGGTAAGAGCTTTACCGAAGGCGAAACCATTACCGTTATTAACGTAGGCACCCCATTAAAGGCTAAAATTAATCGTGTGGTGGCTGACAAGGCAACCAAAACTTTATATGCCTATAACGGAGATAAATTGGTAGCCACTTATCCAACGACTGTGGGTAGTACGGCAACTCCATCACCGACGGGTACCTTCAAGATTGTTAATAAAGTGAAAATGCCTTGGTATAAATCTACTGTAAAAAGTGGTGATAAAAAAGAAGTGTTCATGCTTCCTCCAGGACCTAACAACCCTGTAGGTGTGGTGTGGATGGGCTTATCTAAACCTTCTTACGGTATTCATGGCTCTCCAGTTCCAGAAGGTATTAGCCGTCAAGCTTCTGCAGGCTGTGTACGTTTGACCAACTGGGACGTACTTGAAGTCTATGCAAATATTGAAAATGGGGCTTCAGTTGAGCTTAAATAAGCTGAGTTGAATATTCTATAATTATTGCACGCTTAGCCAGTATCTGTATTAATCAGTGTTGTTAACTGGGTTTAAGTTAGTAACTAGGATTGTATTAATAACTAGCTAAACAGTGATAATAGTAAATAAATATTGACGATATTAAATCAATAACAAGTAGATAAGGGCTCGTTATGTCAAAAAATTTGAGTATTATTGATCGTGCTATTGTTGGTTTTGATAGCAGTTTGCGCTCCATAATCCCCCATTCAAATCAGACTGCGCGCCCCCTACCTGTCAGCTCTGATGAAATGCCTGAGCTTTCTATCAATGAGTCTCGCCATGTGGCGGGGCTTATGCGTATTAATCACACCGGTGAAGTCTGCGCTCAAGGCCTATATCATGGTCAAGCCTTTACCGCAAAAGACAGCCAAGTTAAACAAGCCATGCAACATTCTGCTGATGAAGAAATTGATCACTTGGTATGGTGTGAGACTCGTCTGGATGAATTGGGCAGCCACCCTAGCGTGTTTACCCCAGTTTGGTATGGGCTATCATTTGGCTTAGGTGCCATTGCTGGTCTTATTTCTGATGAATTTAGTTTGGGTTTTGTCGCTGAGACAGAAGCTCAAGTTAGTGAGCATTTACAAGAGCACATAAGCTTATTGCCAGAACAAGATATTCGCAGTAAAGAGATTTTGGCCCAAATGAATATTGAAGAACTTGAGCATCGTGAGGCTGCCCTTAATCATGGTGGTAAAGCGCTATCAGCCCCTGTTAGAGTGTCCATGCGCTGGATGGCCAATCGCATGAAGGGCTTGGCTTATCATTTGTAGATTTCGACTTGGAAGGGTTGTTATTTAACGATTTATTAAACTAAATAAAATAACCTTCTTACTAGCAAATGATAATCAAAGTTTACAACTGACCCCTTTAATGCCTTCTATAAAGTTGCTATCTTATAGCACTTATTATACTGAATAATTCTAGCTGGCGAGTTCAATTGTGGAGTCAATACTTATCAGATTGTTGAGCCAATGATTATCAAATAGTCGGATAGATTGAACTGCTGTTCTAGTTGTCTAATTTTGGATATATAACCCGCATCATTAATTAATATTGATTATAAGGACCTAATAATGAATAAATCGGTATCTGCTAAACTTATTTCAAGCGCTTTTTTAGTAAGCTTGGTCGCTACAGGCTGTGAGTCTCTACCCACCTCTGGTACTAGCACAGCTCCTGGCAGCGCAGTGGTAGTAGATGATACTACTGATACAGCTGCTGCCATCGAGGCAGACACCACAGGTGGTAAAGTTTTCAAGGTTAAGTATGATGCCAATGAATTAAGAAATGATCCTTTAATTAATTCGGTAGACATCACAGCGACCCAGTTACCTGGTATTCCTACCCCAACGGTTTCGGTATCAGATGTTAACTACATTGCCACAGTAGTAATCCCTAAAACTCGTATCAACCCGAATGATCAGTTGGATGTGAGCTTATTAGATGATTTTATTGATGAGATCAGCCCCAATGCTCGTCACTATCCACCAAACTTCAATAGTAAATCTGATCTTTACTATGCCAAAGAGAAGTTAAAAGAGTTGGAGCAGTGGCTACGTCCTTTTGCTGAAGATGAAAATGCTTCATATGAAGTATTACTAAGAGCTGCTAAATTAAACGGCATGGGTCGTAACTTAGACTTAGGTTCTGACTTCGCAGTACGTGGTAGTACTTTTATCGCTAAAGCAATCGATAGACAGCCTGAAAGTGCTGAAGCAAACTTTATCTATGGTATGATGTTGTCTGAAGGCGGTGGCTTTAAAGAGGGTAAAAAATACCTAATGAAAGCAGCCTCTCAAAGCTACAAAGAAGCTGAGCAAAGTTTAGCCCAAGCAGACTTGCTTAATGACAACCGCCCTGCAGCACTATCTCGCTTGAAAGCTTTACAGCAAAAACATCCTAATGACGCCACTATTGCTAAGCAAATTGAAATTGTAGAAGCCGGTAAATACTATATTTGGGACTTACCTGTGGCCAAATAAGGTTAATAAAAGACCAATGAAAAGATAGCAAGATGTTCTTTTTACTGGCAGTAACCGATCTTATTTTACTTAAACATAAAGCCACTTAATTGTGGCTTTATTGTTTTGGCACCTACTCTATTATCTCTTAAGCTTTCAATTATCACTTGTCTACAGCCTAAACCTGCCTGATGTTTTCTTTGCTATTGTCATACTAATTCCTCAAAAATAAGGTATTATTAATTTTGACAACCCACCCTTTGTCTCTATTTATTTAAATAAATAAAACATTACAGTTTTATTGTCTAAGTCATTGATTATGGCCCTATTTATGTATAGTAATTTCAAAACATCTAAACTGGCTACATGCCTTGCTTTAGCCTCAAGCGTTTTAGTTATGGCTTCTTGTAGTACCGTTTCTGTTAGCCAAAAAGACTCCAGTAGAACCATTGCCAATAACCGAGGTAATATTGTTACTCGGTCTGACTTAAGTAATAAAAGCACCTCTCAACTGCTTTCGATAGGTATGCCTCAAGATCAGTGTTTGGAGGACTTTAATAAATGCCTTAATAGAGTGGATAAAGGCATCTTAAATAAGAATAATAAAGAACATTTGGCATTATTGGCCGAGCTGCACTTAGCCAAAGCTAAATCCATTGCTGAATCTGAGAAATGTGTCCAAAGAATCACCCGCCCCCCTATTGATCCTTACTATGCCAATGCCCCTAAAACAGAGGAACAATATGCGGATTTTCTATTGTATTTACGGGAGTGCAATACCGCTTATCGAGATAATTTATTAAGCGCCATTAAATACAGTTACGCCTATCTGTTCTACGCTCAGTTAAACCCTAGTACCGCGACACAGCTTAATATAAAAAATAAACCTAATAAATTATCGAGTAACTTAGACATTCAAACTCAAGATGTCTATGAAGCCGCCTCTGATGCCCTGCTCAAGCAGCTGTATGCTAATAAAGATTATACTCAGCAAGCGGATAAAGTAACGTCGTTTATCAATCCACAGCTGGTCAGTGATAGCCAATCCTCTAAGACCAATGAATTAGATGATGCTAATGGGGTTAAATATGGAGATCAAATAAAGGTTCTTAACTTTACCTTTCCACCTATTGAGCAAGATAAATACCTAGCTAACACTCGAGCGGCTAAAAAAGAGGGAGAACCCTCAACCTCATCTGGTAATGATGATGAAGCCTTTACTGATTTTGAGTCTTCAATCAAACAAGGGGTAACGACTTCTATCGATCTTTATTTGCCCAATGAGCCTGAGTACCTACAAAATACCGAAACTCATAACAAGAGTATTGATGCGCTTTATGCTAGCCATGACTTAAGCTTCTCCGGCCTAAATAGCATCAGTGAACGTGAAGGCGTTGGTATTAGCTACGTTACCTTATTTGATGAGCGTCTGGATACCTCCGTAAAAGGCCTAATCACTTCAGACAATAAAAAACTAAACTCAGAAAACCCACTCGATAGAATTCATCTGACCGGTAACTTACTGTTGACCAGCTTAGTAATACCCCACGGAACTACTCTAGAAGAGGTTTTAGACAGTAACTGTTACGACATTAATTTATACAACCCGCATCATACTGAAAGTGTAGATATTCTTGGTAAGCCTTACTATTTAGCGGCTAACTTCTCTGCAAGTTATGGCATGTGGTTGGCTGAAAATAGATTAGATAATGTGGGCTACTTCAATCTATTATCTAAGCAGCAAAGCTTAGTGTTGCCTCAGCTATTCATGCTTGAGCCTTATGACCCCAATAAACGCATTATCATTATGCTGCATGGATTGGCCTCAAGCCCAGCCACTTGGATCAGTATTACCAACGATATCGCCAGTGATGACGAGCTGCGCGATAACTATCAAGTATGGCAAATCTTTTATCCCACAAATATTCCTATTTTAGAAAACCGCTACAGAATACAAGAGCTCATTGAGAGCGCCTACAAAATTAATGATCCTAACTCACAGCATATAGCCAGCCAAAACTCAGTATTGATTGGTCATAGCATGGGCGCAGTTATTGGACGCATGTTGGTTTCTAATGAGAACCTTCAAGATAATTTCCACCGCTTGAGCCAAGAACAAAGCTCCTTACGCCTTAGTAAGCTGGTTAACAATGAGTTGGATAGAGAGAATGTGCTTAATAGATTGCAATTAAAGCAGCTAAAAAGTGTCGATACCGCGGTCTTTATTTCTGCTCCGTTTAGAGGAACAGATTTTGCTGATAGATGGTTTACCCAGCTGTTAAGACGTGTGGTGCATTTGCCGCTCGGTTTTATCCAAACCATTACTGGTAACCTAGCCAGTATTGCCAGTGAAGGTGAGCTTGCTAGTAACCCTCTTGGAGCGCTTTATTTCCAAAATGGTGCCAGTCAATTAAGTGACAAGTCGTCTTTTATGAAGCTGACTGCAGATTTACAAATTGCTGATGATGTGACCTATCACTCCATTATTGCTAATAGAGACTCGGATATCTACAATGGATTCATGCGATTGAAGCTGACAACAGCGCCTAGTACTAGCTTGTCAGATAAGACAGCCCCTGATGTACTTACTGCTGGTGTCAGTAAATTGCCAAGCTTCGTAGAAGAAGACTCTGAGGAGAGTGCGGCTGAGAACTCAAGCGATACAGCAACAAGCAGTGAGAATAGCGCCGGTCAAGATGCCGCTAATAAAATCAAAGAGGCTACTACTGATATTGCTCAATCAGTTACTCCTGCCTTGTCTGATGGAATTGTTCCTTATGCCAGCTCTCATCTTGAAGGGGCTGCTTCAGAAACCATTATTAAAGGCGGTCATAGCATTCAAGATACTCCAGAGGCAGTATTAACTTTACGCAAAATTCTACACCAGCACCTAAAGCAGCATCCCATTGAAACTGAGCGTAAATAGTCTTTTAGTAGATTCATTGCCAAAAAAACAGACGCTTGAAGCGTCTGTTTTTTTATCGGTGTTGTTCAAGAGCTTGCTGTATCGGTTTAAAGCTGCGCCTGTGCTGTGGTAATACACCCAATTGCTGTATGGCGTCAATATGAGCTTTGGTTGGATACCCTTTATGCCCCTCAAGACCATAGCCTGGATAGGTAGCGCCATCAGCGATAAGCTGTCTATCACGACTGACTTTAGCCAATACACTCGCTGCGGCTATGGCACTGTGACGGGCATCCCCTTTTACCCAAGCTTCACCATAAACCGAGCACTTGGAACCAGGGAAGTTACCCACCCCATATCGTTGTAAAAACGACCAATCTAAATCTGGTAATTTATTACCATCTACTAATAGATTAAAGCGAACGTTTGGCTCAATTGAAGGTGTCACAGTTGAGCGCAAGGTGTCTACAATCGCAATCATCAGCTGCTCGCCGGCTACTCTCATACCAAGCATAGTAGCTTGTAGAATATTGACTTCATCAATAACTGCAGCAGGTATTTCAACAATTATATAGGCCAAAGCTTGCTGCTTAATGGGGTCAAAAAGACGCTCACGCTTTGACTCGGTTAATTTCTTGGAGTCCGTAAGTGTCGATAAGACCGTGTCCTGCAAAGGGTTTTGCTCAATTTCAGAAGACCACCTCTTAGGTAAAATTGCTCCTGATACTACCACACTGCCATACAAAGGACCCCGCCCTACCTCATCAATGCCTATATCAAACTGTAGTAAGCTATCACCCTGAGAAACTTGCTCAGTAGCTGGTGTGTTTAAGTCTTGCTTAAGATTGTGTAGCTCATTGTCTAATAGCTGTTGATTGATGTTTCCCTCAATTATAATAGGGGCTCCCAAAGGCATCGGCAAGTTATTTTGGGCGGTAGATGAGAGTAAGGTTATTTCGGTTAAGGTATGATAAAAAGGGGTCATTGAAAAACTACTTAGTGATTAATAAAAATAGAGGTTAACGGGCCGTATTAGTCCTATGACTTATTAACAAGATTTTGGTTGAGATGATCATGCCAAGCATTTACCACAGCTGACACAGCACTCTGACTGCTTTGCTGCTTTAACCAAGTAGAAGTCTCCTCTAAACGATCTAGTTGCTCTTGATAAGCCTGAGGTGTCATCAACCGTGTTACCGTGCGGCAGATACTATCTCCATTGGCTTGCTCCTGAAGCAGCTCGGGCACAATCTTTTCTCCTGCCAAGATATTGGGCAAAGACACATAAGGCACTTTTACCAAGCGTTTGGCTATGGCATAGGTCAGTTTCTTCATCTGATATACCACGACCATCGGGCGGTTAAGTAGCATAGCCTCTAAGGTGGCTGTGCCTGATGCCAAAACAATGAGATCTGACATCGCCATAATGGACTGGCTAAAGTCTTGTTGCTGCTGCGTTTCATCATAAGCTACCGCCACAGCTTTTCTCAAAGATTCATCTTGGCGCTCTATTAAATCTTTTACGATGTACTGATGATTCTTATCTATGGTGGGAATAACAAAGCACAGCTTCTCATCAACCAATAACAGTCGACTCACCGCATTTAACATTAAGGGCAAAATAGCATTAATCTCTGAACGTCTAGAGCCTGGCATCAAGCAAATCATCTGGCTAATATCTTCTTTACGATTGGCAAAAAAGTTATGCAGCTCTGAGTTGTTCCAAATCAGCTCACGTCGCTGTTCATGAGTTTCAATTTCTACCAAGTCTTTTGGCAGATTGTGTAGTAGAGGATGGCCAACGCAAACTGCAGGATGATTGTGACGCTGATACACCTCAAGCTCAAATGGGAACAGACACAATACTAAGTGGGTGGCTTTCTTTATCGACTCAATACGAGACTCTCGCCAAGCCCAAATCGAGGGGCTCACATACTGCACGCAAAAGATACCTTTCGGTTTTAGCTTTTTAGCCACTCTCAAATTAAAGTCTGGGGCGTCAATGCCGATGAACCAATCTACTTGGGCTTCAATAAAAGCAGAAACCAACTCTGTTCGCGCCTTTAATAAGTCAGGAAGCTGCGACATTACCTCTACCAAACCCATCACTGCTAAGCGCTCTAAGGGAAATAAAGACTGTAGCCCTTGTGACTTCATCTTCGGCCCGCCCACTCCTACCCAGACCACATCTTCAATGAGATCATTTACTTGGGCCATAAAGTCTGCCCCCAAGCTATCGCCTGAAGCTTCTCCTGCAACTATGCCAATCACTAGCAGCTTGGTGGGGTCTTGAGTGTTTATAGGCTTAACTTGCCCTGAAGCACTTGCTAACATAGCTAACTCTACTTTAATATCAAAGGATTAGAAGGAACTTATACTCTAGGTACGGCAGGCATGATACAAATCGTCAAATCGAGCCCACAGTATAACAAAAATTTGTAGGGGTCATTCCCTATATGAAGCAATAAGGATAGCTTAACACTTGTCAATCACAGAATAACCCTCCATAATAAAGTTATCCCTAACTAAAAGTTATGACTTATTTAAGCTAACAACTTCTAGCTCAGAACGGGCTATATAACTCCATGATATTTAAGCTTATAAGTTATTTCTTATGATTATCACAACTTGTCTTATAACGTTATACCAAAAATTAACTTCCCAATTTTTTTAACAATATTTTAAACTAGGCAATATAAATATGACTATAAACTCGACTACCCATACAGCAGATATTGATGACGTGAATATTGAAAAGTTTATCCCTTTAATTACTCCTGCTAGCCTAAAAGCTGAGTACCCGCTATCTGAAACTGCATATAACACGGTACTGACGGGTCGTACTACTATCCAGAACATCCTAGATGGCACCGATAAGCGATTATTAGTGGTGGTTGGCCCCTGCTCTATTCATGATGTTAAAGCGGCTCATGAATATGCGGATAAACTAGTTAAGCTTGCAGACGAGCTTAAAGACAGTATCTACATCGTGATGCGTGTCTACTTTGAAAAACCGCGTACCACTGTGGGCTGGAAAGGTCTAATTAATGACCCTGATATGAACGATAGCTTTGATATTGAAAAGGGTCTGCGTACTGCCCGTAAGCTATTATTAGATTTAAATGAAAAAGGCCTACCCTGTGCCACAGAAGCACTTGACCCTAACACACCGCAGTACATACAAGACTTAATCAGCTGGTCAGCCATTGGTGCACGTACTACTGAAAGCCAAACCCACCGTGAAATGAGCTCTGGTCTATCGTGCCCTGTCGGCTTCAAAAACGGTACTGATGGGGGTATGACTGTCGCGGTGAATGCGATGAATGCAGTTAAATCAGGTCATAACTTCCTAGGCTTATCTAGCGATGGTCAGGTCTGTATCATCAAGTCAAAAGGTAACCCATACGCTCACGTAGTACTGCGTGGCGGTAACGGTAAGCCAAACTATGATCAGTCTTCTGTCGAACAGGCTGAAAATGAGCTAGAAAAAGGCAATGCCATGGTGAAAATCATGATTGACTCAAGCCATGCCAACTCAGGTAAAGACCCTTATTTGCAGCCTATGGTCATCCAAAACGTGGCCGAGCAAATCAGTAATGGTAACAAGTCTATCATGGGGCTTATGATTGAAAGTCACTTAAAAGGTGGCAATCAAAAACTAACCAGCGATCTAAGCCAGCTTGAATACGGTAAGTCTATTACCGATGGCTGCTTAGACTGGGACAGCACAGTTGCTTCTTTACGAAACTTACGCAACACCGTTAAGGACGTGCTACCTAATCGCTAATTTAGCTTTTATAGCCTTCAGTACTTATAAAAAACGCCCGACATATATGCCGGGCGTTTTTATTTATATTAGCTTTTACTCATATAAATAGATTCAAAAGCTTCGGTGATTATACAGACTAGCCCGCCTTCAAAATCGTATGCAGACTTTCAGTAACGTTTTTCGACTTAACCTGCTTACTTAATTGTTGCAATTGCTGCTTAGCTTCTGTGCGTACAGGCTCTGCCAACGTATACCAGCGTGATAAAGTTTGTAATAAACGTGAGGCCAATACTGGGTTGGTTTCATCTAGCTTTTGTACCACAGCGATATAGGTTTGCAGGCCCTCTTTAGTCCACAGTTTGGTGGGCTGTGCAGCAAAACTACCTACAACAGCGCGGATCCTATTAGGCGTTCCCCAATCAAAATCTTTACGCTCAATAAGGGCTGCAATATCAGCAATCGAGGCAGTTTCATCTCCAGCTTGGACACTAAACCATAAATCCATTACCAAGGCTTCTTTATTAAAGCGTTGATAGAAGTCATCAAGTACCGCTTGCTTTTGAGGATGCTCATGGTTGACCATGGCACTTAAAGCTCCGAAACGCTCAGTCATACAGCGCGCAGTTTGATACTGCTCATAAGCCCAGTCATGGGCTTCTTCTATACCGGCAGTAAGTGCCATATCCAGCACTACATTACGTAGCGCTCGCTTGCCTCTGGCTTGCGGCGTGTCCTCATAATCCTCTATGGGTAATTGTTGGTAGACCTGTTGCCAATCATCGACCATATACTGTGCCAGATTAGCTTTTAGCTGGTCACGCTTTTGCTTCATAACGCTTGGCTGGTAATCACTATTAACCGCTGAAGCCAACTCACGCTCAGCAGGAATATCTAAAATTCTAGCCGCTAACATCGCATCTTCTTTTACCAAACTTAAGAACGCTTTTTTAACCGCTTGTAGATATACGTCTGGCTCATTATTTTGCAATAATATTTTATTTACCAAGGCTTGAGCGCTCTGCCACTGGTTGAAACCATTGGCTTCATGAGCCAATAAGAAAGCCAAATCTGCTTCACTGTATTGATACTTCATTTGAACCGGAGCACTAAAATCACGCAATACAGAGACGATGGGCTCAATACCCTCTACGGTGCTCACATTCTCAAACACAAAGTCTTGTGTCTCTTCTTCTAGCATTAACAAACGCTCTTCGAGTAGCTCGCCACTGCTTCTATCAAATAAGGCCGTAGCCACAGGAATAGGCAATGCTTTTGGCGCCTCATAGCCTTCTACCTGACGCGTCTTTTGCGATAAAGTCACTGTCAGCTTGCCAACATTATCTTCCCCTAACTCAAAGCTTTGATGTCCTGATACCTCAGGCGTACCGGGCTGAGTGTACCAATCGATGAAATGCTCAACAGATTTACCTTGGGCACTTAATGCCGATAGCCAGTCTTCCACAGTTACTGCCTGACCATCATAGCGCTCAAAGTAGGTGTCTGTTCCTTGACGGTATTCCTCACCTAAAGTATTGGCCAACATACGCACCACCTCTGCCCCTTTTTCATAGACCGTGGTGGTATAGAAGTTATTGATTTCCACAAAGCTGCTTGGACGCGGTGGGTGTGACAAAGGACCTGCATCTTCGGTAAACTGATACGCGCGCAACATAGACACGTCATCGATGCGCTGCACTGCAGGCGACTGATGATCAGCTGAGAAGGACTGATCACGATAGACTGTCAGCCCCTCTTTTAAACACAACTGGAACCAATCGCGACAAGTCACACGGTTTCCAGTCCAGTTATGAAAGTATTCATGAGCAATAATAGATTTCACGCTAAAGCTGCGTGCATCAGTCGTGGTCTCGGGACTTGATAGTACACAAGAGGTGTTAAAGATATTTAGACCTTTATTTTCCATGGCTCCCATATTGAACTGACTCACCGCCACAATCATATAACGGTCTAAATCATAGGCTCTACCGTAGTTAACCTCATCCCAGTGCATTGAGTCTTTTAACGCTTGCATCGCAACATGACATTTATCAATATCATAAGCTTTTGCATAAATTTGTAGTTTAACCTCACGACCTTCGATGGTGGTATAGCTGTCTTCTAACACTGCTAAATCTGCAAAGACACAAGCAAACAGGTAGCTTGGCTTCTTACTCACATCGTGCCATATCGCATAATGACGATTGCTGTCACCCTCCACTTCTCCAGACTCGATAAGATCCCCATTGGCTAATAAGGTAGGAAACTTCTTATCCGCCTCTAAGCGTGTGGTAAATACCGATAAAACATCGGGACGATCCGGATAATAGGTTATCTTACGAAAGCCTTCTGGCTCACACTGGGTCACAAACATAACCTCATCGCCTTCCCCAGCGATATACAGCCCTTCAAGCTCAGTATTTTTTTGTGGTTGATGACGCACACTGATTTTTACCACAGCGTCATCTGGGGCATCAGAGACAGTCAACTGCCCCTCACCAAGTTGATAATCACCTTCTACCAATGCCTTATCACTGATACTGATTGCTGTCAGTTCCATATTTTGACCGAGCAACACCAAATCACCTGGATGTTGTCTTTTCATGGTCAACACGCTATCGACCGTGGCATGATCTTCGAAAAGCTTGATGTCCAGCTCTACTTTTTCCACCGAATAGCTTGGCGGGGTATAGTCTTTTAGATAGATTTTCTGTATACCATCATCAACCGTTGCCTCGACCGCTTCAGGATTATGCTCCGGTGCATCTGGTGTTAGGCTATCCACAATCATGGCATTGTCTTTGGCATCAGTATTAATTAAATCTGTCATAGGGATCTCTTTATTTTTTAGTGGTCTTTATTTAGCGGTAATAGTAGCTTTTATATTGTAACATTCTGCCTGTTTTTAAACCCATTAGGGGTAAAATATGTTATCTATACCCTACTGCCTCTATTGTTCTAGATCGGCAAATAATTCATTCTTTTAAGTGCAAACTATGTCATTAACAACCGGCCCAAAATTCACCTCATATCTAAATAATGTTGCTGCTCACATTCTGCAAGTTGTTCATCAATTGACCCTACCTGTAGAGTCTGAAGCACAGAGCAACCAACAAGAAAGCTCGCCATTTAATATGTTGTTGATAAGTGATGATCAGATCAATGAACTACTTTATCAGTTATTAATAAAAGACAATCCAAAGCTTATCATTGATAGCTTAACACTGACTGAGTTTGAGGCTAGGCCGTTCAATAAACGTTATACGCTCGGATGTTTAGTACAGCCTTTCGAGCTGAATTCTGAATCTAATAGGGATAAGACTCAAGCACAAGCCAATACTGCAACCTACAGCCGTATTGCTATTAGACTACGAGATTTATTTGCCGAACAAAGCTTATTACTGACTTATACGCCATTAAGTGAGCTTAACTTTAATTGCTTAGGCTATATTGCTCACCCCATTGAAACTTCTGATGAGATACCAGATTTTGTGAGTTGGCAATTTAATCTCTATGACTATAAACAGCGACCCGATTGGCTGAATGCCAAATACTGGGCCAACCCTGAAAATTTTGATAAATATAGATGGTAGTGTGAAGAACTAGGACTTTTATTAAAGTTTTACCATAATACTCGCCTTTACCGCTGCATCAGTCAGATAAAATGCTTGTTTAATTTTTGAAACTTTGTCATTATCCTGATATGAATTTACAGTAAAACTACTTACATAAAGTAACATCTGCTTTTAAATGTGCTATATTTACAATAATTGTATTTGGCCATTCATGTGGTGTTGGTTAATGAGCAAGTTACAACAACATAAGTAAGAACATAAGCTCACAACACTTTTTAGGAATCTGAGGATCTAATATGTATTCATCATTAAAAATTTCGGCAATCAGTCTACTTTCAGCAGCTCTTTTAACCACAGTAGGCTGTGCTAGCAAACCTCAAACTTCTGAGTTTGTAGTAGCTCCTATGGCAGTGCCAGGTAATGCAGCCTATCAAACCGGTCCTTTAGTAAATAACTCAGCAGAAGTACAAGCTGCTGCCCAAAATGTACGCGGCATTGTTCACTTCGCCTTTGACAGCAGTGCCATTGATGCCGAAGCTGCTAATGTTCTAAACGAACAAGTTGCTTTCTTAAAGAATTATCCTGATGCCGTTGTATTAGTTGCTGGTCATACCGATGAGCGCGGTAGCCGTGAATACAACCATGCTTTAGGTGAGCGCCGTGCGCAAGCCGTTAAAAACTACTTAGCTTCTCAAGGTGTTACCGATGCTCGCGTTGAAACCATTAGCTATGGCGAGGACCGTCCAGTGGCTACTGGTACTGATGAAGCCTCTCATGCTGAAAACCGTCGCGCTGAATTATCATACTAATTTATTAGCTGTTAACTTGATAATTTCAAACGACCATAAAAACCCAGCTTAGGCTTAATGCCAGTCAGTTAAG
>NZ_DGDC01000021.1 GCF_002385225.1 Psychrobacter sp. UBA3962
GGGTTGGTCGGATGCTTACAATCTAAGCGATTTACTACAAGGTGAAACCATAGGCGATGCCGCTAACCTTGCAGATTATCTAAATTGGGATGCAGTGACCGAAGTGCTAAGTGTGAGTGTAGATGGCAACTTTAGTGGAGGATACAATGCCGCTCAAAGTGATCTAAATATTCAAATTGATAACTACGCAGGTGACTTTAATAACTTGGTAGATAATCATATTATTTAGGAACTAGAGAGGACTAACCATTACTAGCTAACGTTTGTCTAACTAGCCAAGCTTCTGTCCTGTAATGTAGTAAGAAAACTTGGCACGAATAAAGCCAGACAGTATAAAGCCAGAGTATTAATACTCTGGCTTTTTTTTATTTTCATTAAGTCAATCTGAAGCCATGAGGTTAAAGATGAGCGTAATTAGTATATTTGTACTATAAACACTAGTACCTGCTAGGCCTATAGTAATTAAGCGCCATTTAATTTACTAAACAATAAAAACATACAGGGCTTATTTATAATGAATAATATAAATCAAAAAATAATATCAGACGTATTTAATATTAATAATAAAAACATAAATAATAATGCAGAAGTAGTTGTCGCTGCTATTCAACCACAAATACTAGCGATAGACCCAAGTTATGTGCTGGCCGTCTCGGTTGATAGTATTACAGGAGACAATGTTATTAATATCGTTGAAGCCAGCCAGGAGGTAGTGTTAACCGGAACAGTGGCTGGTAATTATGGAGAGCTTATTTCGGTTACAGTGACCATAAACGACAATGAATATGAAGCCAAGTTGGATTCAAATAACGCTTATTCAGTAGCTGTATCGGGCAGTGATTTAGTAGCTGATAACTCGGTATCGGTAGCAGCTTTTGCAGTTGATTCAACCGAGAATACTTATAACGGTGAAATAGAGCACAGTTACGATGTACAACTTGAGCCGCGAGCTGCTCCCAATGTTGTCATTACCGAAGATATTGACGATGATGGGGTTATCGAAAACTCAGAGCTTCAAGACACAGTAGATTATGTGGTAACAGTAGATGCAGATGCGACTGTGGGCAATACGCTGCAAATCACCACCACCTATACTGAGAATGGGGTGGTCACCGATAATGTCATAGAGATAATGGTTACCGAAGAGATTATTGCAAATGGTTACACTGGCTCGTTTACGGACGTTACTGGCCCCACTGATGGTTCAGAAATCATAGTGGACACTATTATCATTGATCAGTATGAAAACGCTTCAACCACCAGTACCGATTCTGCGGTACTAAATCTAACCGAAATTGACCCTTGTGAAGATCCTGGTATTGATGCGGATCCAGTATTTTTATGGCATCTAGGTGCTAATCTTACTGCGACAGAAGGTCCATCAGATCAGCGTGGCAAAACTGGTGGGAAGTATGGCGATGATATAAATTATGCTACTAGCGATTTGAACGATGCTATCTATATCGGTTATAGCGGACTAGACAATGATGATAATTTAGTTAAATCTCCTTGGGATGGTGATTTTGAAAGAGATCATGGAGATGGGAATGCATTATGGAGCTTGGAGACCTATGGTGGTCATGATTTAGTACATATTCGTGAGGATCAAAATGCTTATACGTCTGCCAAATTAGGTAGCGGGAACGATACTTATTATGTTCAAGGTGAAATGGATGCGGTATTGAGTTTGGCCCAAACTAATCTTGAAGCTCGAAGCTATATCTATACTGAAGAATGTAACGACACTGTGGTAATCGGTGGTAATGGCGAAGGTAAGGTCACAGGGTGGGGTATAGACGGTGGTCGTATCTTTATGGGACGTGGTAATGACGAGGTGACAGTGTATGGTGAAATGGATGACGGTGGTGTCATTGATTTAGGCGCAGGTCGTGTTGAATTTGCTTTAGATGAGCAAGCAGCAGCATCAGTAGATAGTGCTGAGCATACTAACTATCTGACGATTACCCATAATCTTGGAAATGCTGGTGCAAATGATTTTGGTCATGTCTTTGGTGGTGATGCAAATGACAATGTTAGCATTGGTACCTTCGTTGAAGGCACTAGTGAAGTTAATTTAGGTGAGGGTACTAATAATATCGATATTGGAGATGATTTAGACGGTCAGTCTAAGATTATTACCGGTAGTGGAGTCGACACTCTAGTCATTGGCGATGATACAGAAGACTCTTCATCAATTGATTTAGGAGATGGCAATAACTCAATCACTATTGCCAGTTATGTCGAAGACCACTCTACTATCAAAGTGGGTAATGGTAATGATGTCATCGAGGTGGCTAAATCTATGGTCAATCACAGCGAAATCCATCTCGGTGAAGGTGACAACTCGCTAAGCTTCGGCAAAAATATTTTAGGGGCAACGCATATCACAGCAAGCGCTGGTGTGGATACGCTTGTGGTAGGTCATAAAATTGATGGTCGTGCCGATATTGACTTAGGAGCCGGCAATAATATTATTACTACGGGTGATGATGTTGATGGTCATAGCCGATTAACTACTCATGAAGGCAGTGATACCTTAACAGTCGGTGAAGATGTTGAAGATTATGCGGTTATTGATTTAGGTGATGGTGACAATATTATTAACGTAGCAAGGCATATAGAAGATCATTCAACCATTATTACCGGTGACGGGGAAGATACTTTAGCTGTTGAAGGGTCAACTTTAAATCATGCTTCAGTGAATCTTGGAGGTGGCAGCGATGTCATGAGCGTTGTAAATAGCGTCAAAGGAGATTCAAGTATAGATTTAGGTATGGGTGACGATATCATTACGGTCTGTGGTTCAGATTTATCAGGTCTTATCGCTGGAGGCTCAGGTACAGACACCCTAATATTAGATTATAGTTTAGATAGCCGTTTGGTAGACGGCAATAGACATATTACCAATGCAACGACAGAGAATTTGACGGGTATCGAGAGGGTTGAGCTAAACGGCCAAAATGTTTTAGATGTCCGGTTTGAGGATATATTGCAAGATACTGACCGTGAATCGGCATTATTTATTAATGGTAATGATCTAAGTAAGGTCGACTTAGGCTCAACTAACTGGAGTAGTGATGATACTTCTAAAGCGAAAATGGATGATGTGACTGGGGGTGATTGGTCACTGGTCAACAGCGAAGTTATTGCTGGCGTGAGTTATGACGTGTATCAACATTCAAACGCTGTGAGCGCGCTAAATGATGTCTATATTGAACAAGGGGTTATGGTTATTTAATCAGCAACTATTTTATTCTTGGCTATTAGAATCATAGTTCCTTAGCCAAGCCTTGAATGCACAAAGTTAAAAAGCCACAGACTTAAAGAACATGTGGCTTTTTTATTAGCTGTACTTTTTTAGGTATAGGTAAAAACAGCAGATAACAATAAAAATAGATAAGTAACTACGTGAATTTAAAGAGTGAATATTGTTAAGTTTTTATTAAATAAATATGAGATAAATAAAAAGATAAGTTGATTTTATAATTTAGTCAAAACTACCTATAGCAACTAATAAATTATGTTAATGTAAATAGGAGTAGGAAGGTAATTGATAATAATAATTTAACAATATGCTTTAAAGCTCAGGTTGTAATTCTTTTATACTTCGCTAATAGTGAAAAACTATGATGAATAATACTTTGCATAAGAAAAACATCTTACTAATAGATGATCATGAACTATTTAGGGTAGGACTTCGCCTCATACTAGAGCCAGAAACAGATGCCAATATTATAGAAATAGAAAAAATTAGTGATTTAAGCTTAGTCAGTACAAACATAGACGTAGTTCTGCTCGATATTTGTTTGCCAGGTATCAATGGTCTTGAGGGTATGTCAATTATTCAAAAGCATTGGCCCAAGTCCAGGATTATGCTTCTTTCTGCTTCTAATTATCATGACAATATTAATACCGCTTTAGAGTCTGGAGCTAGCTGTTTTTTAAATAAAAACTCAGCCCCTGAAGTCATCATTAAAACAGTTCAGTCGCTACTAAAAAAAAGAAGCCTAAAAAAAATTTTCAATAATGGAAATGGAGAAGAGTGCTCCGCTATAAATAAGCCTAAGCCTATGTTAAGCAATAGGCTGTTAGAAGTGCTAGCTTTGCTTGCTCAGGGCATAAGTAATAAGGAAATAGCAGATCAGCTATTTATTAGCGAGCACACTGTACGCAATCACATTGCAACGCTCATGTCGCATTTTGATGTACATAATCGTACTCAAATTATTATAGAGGCACAACGGGCTGGATATCTATCCAATTTTGATTAGTACTCATAAGGTCTTGACTGGTGTGATGGTTTATCCCCTCATTTGATAACAATCTCGGAGCAAGTATGATACTGCTAGATGATATTGGAGGGTTAAGTCATTTAATTGCTAATCAAAAAACAGCTGAAGCTATTTTGTCTAAGCAAGTACGCCATGTGAATCAAGTGCTGCCTTACTTCTTAGGGGGCATATTGATTACTGGTTTTATTTTTCTTGTGATGATGGTGTTTGCGCTACCTACGAAGCTTCTTTATAGCCCCATTCACTTTACCTGGGTTATTTATCATAGCTTTACCATCATTATATGTTGGTATCTTTGGAAAAAAGCCCTAGCTGATTCAACGAAAATTACACATAGTTATCTTAAAAAGATTTTTTTTATTTTACTTATCTCTTTACTCTCAGCCAATATTTTTGGTTTGGCTTTTTATATTATTTTAAAAAATTCGGTCTTTGGTTCGTTAGTAATTGAACCTAGTTTATTTTATATATGGATTATTTATCATAGCTTGGCACTTTATCTGTGTTATCGCAGTTGGAAAGACATAGATAAAGTCATTGATGAAATGCAAAATGGTCATTCGTTATCACCCATTGGAGAGACGTTAGGCGCTAATAATTTATACTTCAGACCAGAGACTAATCATCAAGCTGATTACCTAGCAAGTTATACCGCTTATAGAGTTCTATTTACTTGTATGATGTTGTTAGGCTGCTTATGGGCCATAGCAGTAGCAAAGGTTTTAAGTACCGATATCGACCTATCGGTGTCTTTGTTCGTTTTAATAGGTTTGAACTTTACAATTATCAGTGCTGCAATGTCTAGTATTGGCATTTTTCGACAGGTGTTAAATGCTTTTGCAATCCCCAGTTTACTAACTTGGTCTACTATATTCTTCTATATCAACGACTATCAATTGATAGTTCTTTCTCTAGTGGTAATAGTCTTTGTCTTAACACATTGTTATTTTGCCAAAAATCATTGGCTTAACTCGATTAGGACCATTGAAATCTATCTTGAAAATACTCAGTTGGTTTCACGGCTTGAAAGCAAGTCGAAACAGCTACAGCGAGTCAGTGCTGCAAAGACTCAATTTTTGGCAGCGGCTAGTCACGACCTACGCCAGCCAGCACATGCCTTAAACTTATTTATTGAAACTTTATCTAGGACGAAATTAGACGATAAACAGCGAAGTATTGTTGAGTATGCAAAAAATGCGAGTCAATCTAGTAGCGATATGTTAAATAGCATTCTAGATTACTCGCATTTAGAATCAGGAGAAATGATACCTAATATCGTTGCAACAGATTTAGATGCCATTTTACAGCACTTAGTCGATGAGTTTAGCGCTGAAGCTGCACTTAAGGGAATAAGTTTACACTATAAAAAGACTAACCTATGCGTAGCAACCGACCCTTCGATGTTGTCTTTGATTTTAAGGAATTTTCTGAGTAATGCGCTACGTTATACCGCTAAGGGCGGAGTGTTAATAGGGGTGCGTTACGTAGCTGAACAAAACCAGACAAATAAATCTGATACACGTCTTTGTCGAATTGCTGTTTGGGACACCGGATCAGGCATTAAAGAAGAAGAGTTAGAAGGGGTCTTTGATTCTTTCCATCAACTGGAGCGTAATAACCAAACCAATCAAGGTTTAGGTTTGGGATTGTCTATTGCTAAAGGTTTGGCCAAATTATTAGATACTCCTATACATGTTAAGTCTGTGTTTAATCGAGGCTCTCAATTTTATATCGATGTGCCGACATGCAAATTTAATGAAGAAGCCGATAAAGTAGATGAGTCATTTAAGACTAATAAAATTTCCAAAGTCAGTATCTTAGTAGTAGAGGATGATGATACGGTGTTGGTCTCTATGAAATTGTTATTAGAGTCTTGGGGGTATAAGGTATTAGGTGCTCATAATGTACAGGAAGCCGCAAAACAATATCGATTACATACCCCGCAGTTAGTTATTACTGACTATCAGTTGGCAGAACTTTGTACTGGCGTGGAGGTGTTAACAGTCATTAAAAGTATGGCTGCTTTAATGGGAACTGACTCTTCACTACAGTGCCTAATTTTAACTGGGGATACCAACCCTAAAATTTTAAAAATTGCTAAAAATTTAGAAGTGGCTTTATTGCATAAACCTATAACGCCCTTATCTTTAAGAAATAAGTTAAAAGAGCTTGTGTCAATGCTGTCAGTCTAGCTTTTGTTAACCTGAATATCGCGATGGCTTATAGTTAGATATAATGTCTTTTTTTAATCTTAATCTTAATCTTAGTCTGCTATTAGTGTATTGTCGATCTAACCCAAACTCAATACCTATATTTTATCGGCTGATAAAAACTCTACTTTTAGATATAAAAACTATTAAGGAAATATTATGCACATCTCCGCTAACTTTGATGCCGGTAATATCGAAGTTATAAGTTTAGAAGACAAACAAGACATCCAATTGAAAATTCGTCCCGACTTCGGAGATGAGTTTTTTCAGTGGTTTAACTTTCGCTTGAGCGCTGAAGTAGGTGAGCAGTATGTGCTAAATATCGTCAATGCTGGCGAGGCCTCTTACGTTGAAGGTTGGAATGACTACCAAGCGGTTGCTTCTTACGACCGTGATTATTGGTTCCGTTTACCCACTACTTATAAAGACGGTAAGTTGAGTATCGAGGTCGAGTTAGAATGCGATACTATTCAAATTGCCTACTTTGCGCCGTATAGCTATGAGCGTCATCAAGACTTATTAGCAGCGGTTCAAGTACATCCTCTGGTGACACTAGAGCATTTAGGCAAAACTTTAGACAAACGTGATTTGACCTTGGTTAAAGTTAGTGATGAGGAGAATAGCTCAGATACGGCTAAGCCCAATATTTGGATTATAGCCCGCCAGCATCCAGGCGAAACAATGGCCGAATGGCTAATTGAAGGCCTGTTATATAGTTTACTAGATGAGGCTAATCCTACAGGTAAGCGTTTACTTGAAAAAGCGAACTTATACATTGTGCCAAATATGAATCCTGATGGCAGTGCACGAGGACACCTACGTACCAATGCTGTGGGTACTAACTTAAACCGTGAGTGGGAAAGCCCGAGCTTGGACAAAAGCCCTGAGGTATTCCACGTTATGAAAAAGATGGATGAGACTGGTGTAGATTTATTCTATGACGTACACGGTGATGAAGCATTGCCCTATGTGTTCTTGGCAGGATCGCAAGGTACGCCAAGTTACAGTGAGCGTTTGGCTACCTTGCGTGAAAAGTTTGCAGAGGCATTGCTTCTAGCTAGTGCAGACTTCCAAACAGAGTTTGGTTATGAGATTGATGCTCCAGGTCAAGCTAACATGACAGTGGCAACCAATGCTGTTGCTGAGCGTTATGACTGTCTAGCTAATACTCTTGAGATGCCATTTAAAGATAACGTTAATTTACCTAATAAAGACACAGGTTGGTCGCCTGAGCGTTCAATTAAGTTTGGCGAGGCCTCACTTGTGGCTATGCTTGCTGTTGTGGATGAGCTGCGTTAATAGCTGAACTGTTTTTTTAGTTGTAAATGTTAAAGCCTTTCAAGCTTAGCTTGGAGGGTTTTTGTGTTTAATGAGCTTAAGACAAAGAATTTATAGACTATTTGTATAAACTGTAATTGGTTTTACTTAAACCTAGAAGATATTTTTCTAGGTTGTAGGTTATAGTATTAATATCAAGCAACGAGAAGAGACATAGAATGACTTCTACTAAGATAGAACAAATAAATAGTCCTATAGCAAAAGCTTGCGCTATAACCTTTCAAGGTAATGCTAGTAACAAGCGTCAGCAGGACGCGTTATTTTTTATAGATAACTATTATCAAGAAAGGATAGGTGTCACTGATGTTGTGGCAACTCATTTACCAATGTGTCTAGCCGTATCTGATGGCGTTGCTAGTTCTAATTATTCGCAGCATTGCTCCAAAGCCGTCGTTAAAGCTATTAAAACCTTAGTAATAAATCAACAGTCATTAACTGCATCTAAGATTCATCAGTTAATTACTCAAACCAAGCATCATGTAAAACGGTATGGTGCATCAGCAACACTTGCAATGCTTGAGGTCACAATAAATAGGCGGCAAGAGTCGGTAAAAGCACGAATAACTCATGTCGGTGATAGCCGCGTGTATAGACTTTCAAAAGGGTCATCGCATTGGCATTGCTTAACCCGAGATCAAAACCTGCTCAATGATTTGGTTGACGAGCAAATGCAAGCCAAAGATGAGCAAGCAAGTGTATCAGACTATAACAAGACGGGTATGGCTAGCATGCTATATAGCATAACTGAGTGTTTCAGCTTATCGACTAATGATGGGTTTAATAGTGAAGCGCCAAAAAGTGAAGTGGATACGATTGATATTTACTCAGGAGATAGCTTACTTATCTGTACCGATGGCATACATGACTTGGTCCCTAGTGACCATTGGGAGTTGATTGATGATAATACTGACCTTCAGCAGTGGTTGCTTGGGTTAAAAAGGCAGGTTTATCAATCCAAAGGTAATGCTTATGACAATGGCACAGCAATTGTAGTTCTTTTTAAATAAATAATCTCATTAGGTCTGACAACTGTATAAAGCGAGTATCAAATGCTAACCCACCCTATAGCAAATTATAAAAAGTCTGAGCGATTATTTGCCTTATATCAATGCCTGCCTCGAAATAAAGAACAAGCTGTCTCACTTACTGAGTTGATGACAGTTTATGGAGATAATCCTGATAGTTTTGCAAATGAGCGTAAGAATTTAGAGAACGATCTACATAGCCTAAACCAAGTATTTACAGATATTTTTTCTAGCCAAGCCTTGGTTCGGATTCCTGCATGGGAGCAAAATATTAGTGGGCAAGCCGCAAGGTTTTATATAGAGCCTGAATTTACTATAGATGTTGTTAATGAGGAATCAATATTCTTTTGGGAGATGCTTAGCAATTATACAGCTCACTATTTGCCCCTATCTTTTCAGAAAACGATTACTAATAAATTAGTACATATTCGCCGGCATGATAGAAATCGTTTTGTTCAAAGTCCGCTAGGGCAGTGGCAAGACAATCTAATAACGCTACCAAGTGTAGTGCAGGCACCCACAATTAATAAAGAGGTATTGGCAAGCATCCATCTGGCTTTACTTAATAAAAGCCAACTACAAATTGTTTATCAAAATAAATGGCAGCAAAAGCCGAAGCAAAGAACGCTTTACCCTAAAGGGTTGGTATTTATTGAAAATATGATGTACCTCACAGGTTTTAATCCTGTTGAGGATCATATTGATGATGACGTACTGCTCAAATCTCATCGCAATTTCGCTGTTAATCGAATAAAAGAAGCGACTGTGCTTAATAAGCCAATACCAGACTGGGTTTATCGAGATACGTTTACGCTGAACAACCTAAATAAAATAGGTAAGTTAGAGCCAACTACTAACAATGAGATTGAGTTGGTGCTTAAGGTGCAAAGATACGCTTGCCAGCATTTGTTCGAGTGTCCTTTATCAGACAATCAACAAATTAAGGTTATTAATGATAATTGGAATAGAGTGACGGCAACGGTTGCAAATACAAAGCGTTTAGAGGATTGGCTAGTGAGTATGTCGCAACTGGCTGTGGTCGAATCTCCTGTTGAGTTAAGGATGGCAGTTTTGGGTAGGTTGCGGAGCGCCATAGAGCTTTATCAAGAATAAAGCGCTAGCTTAATCAGATAAAAATTAAAAAAGAAATATAATATAAGGACTAAATTATGATTAGCGATAAGGACTATGTAAGTAATATACAAGAGCAGGGCTATATCAGAGCTAAGTTATACAGGCCAGATGAAATTGATAATACGCCATGCGCTTTTGCTTGCATTATTATTGATGATAAGTGGAGTAAAGAGTCACTTTTAGATCTAAAAGATAAAACAGGGTGTGTGAGTCTGATAGGTATACTGACTCATAGCAATAAGAATTGCTTAGAGACATTAAATACCGTCGGTAATCACCCCGAAAAA
>NZ_DGDC01000028.1 GCF_002385225.1 Psychrobacter sp. UBA3962
ACTTATTTCAGGACGGGACACCAATAAAAAAAGAGCCTATTACGATAATGTGATAGGCTTTTTTATTAATTAGCTGATTGTAACAACCGCTTTGCAAGGTTGCTATCAGGGTTGTAATGTAAGTCACGGCATTCGCCAGTACTATCCCAGCGGATAGATATATGGAGATACTTTTCTAATTCATTGCGATTATAATGTTTCTCCAGCATTATTTGCTCGTGACAAAATATTTGAGTATTGGCTTGCTCTGAGTTGATTTTAGTCCAAATATTTTGCTGAGCGATATTGCTCTCTAGTTGATTTAATGTTTGTTCATTTGGATTGGTATAGGTTTTAGATAAAAGAATAAAGCCTTCATATACGCCCTCATTCCTATAAAAGCTACGGCTTTGTTGGTTTAGGTTGTTTGTAATATCATTCATAAGTCTTATCAGCTCTTCTTTACTTGGCTTTTCCCCTTTTACAGGTCTCGGAGTATATAAATCAGGGTTTTGCTTATTAAATTGGTAAACTGAATAGTACTTTAAGCCAATGATAGAGAGTACGAATAACCCTACCAAGGTAACAAAAATGTCTTTTATTCTGGAGCCAATTGTTTTACTTGTAGAGTTCTGAGTAGACATAGTTATTCATCATTTTGGTTTATAACCTCAAATATTTAAAGGACAATATAAATAGTTTTAGTAACCCTAAACTACCTCGCCACAAGCCTTACCACTGGCCCAAGCCCATTGGAAATTGTAGCCACCAAGCCAGCCCGTCACATCAAGTACTTCACCAATAAAATACAGGTTCGGTTGTAGCTTACTCTCAAAGGTTTTTGACGACACCTCATCAGTATTTACGCCACCCCGAGTGACCTCAGCAGTACGATAGCCTTCAGTGCCAGAGGGCTTTATGGTCCAGTTATTTATTTTATCGCCAAGGGTTATTAACGTTTCATCTTTAATATTTGCCAGCTCTTTGTCCTTAAAATCTAACCAGTGCAGGTCTTGTAACGCTAATAGCAGTTTTTTTGGGAAATATTCAGACAAGACGCTACGAATTAGTTGTTTGGGATGCTGAGCTTTGGCCTGTTGTAATAACTCACCGATATCCACATTAGGCACCAAGTTAATATGAATCGCTTCCCCCACCTGCCAGTAATTAGAGAGCTGTAACATCGCCGGGCCTGATAAGCCTCGGTGCGTAAACAACATAGGTCTAGGGAACGAAATCCGTTCATTAAAGGCAATGACATCTAAGCTAATACCGGCTAGTGAAGCAATCATGTCCCCGACTTTATCGGTAAAGGTAAAGGGCACTAATCCGGCTGAGGTAGGGATAATTTGATGCCCGAACTGCTGCGCTACTTCATAGCCAAATCCAGTGGCTCCCATGGTAGGAATAGACAAGCCACCGGTGGCTATAACCAAGGAGTGACAATAAATCGCGCCTTTTGAGGTTTCAACAATAAAGCCTTGTTTATCGTTATCTTGTGGCAAAGACTTAATAGCAATAATATCAGTTTTTAATTGGACTTTAGCGCCAGCTTCAGAGCATTCATCAAGCAATAGGTTTAGGATGTCTTTTGACGAGTCATCACAGAACAGTTGGCCATAATCACGCTCATGATAGGGGACACCATGCTTCTCAACCAGCCCAATAAACTCCCAAGGGTTATAACGGGTTAAGGCTGATTTACAGAAATGGCCGTTCTCACCGATAAAATTCTCAGGCTCCACCACATAATTGGTAAAGTTACAGCGTCCGCCACCAGACATCAGAATTTTTTTCCCTGCTTTATTGGCATGATCAACGACCAATACCGAACGACCTCTTTGAGCTGCTGTCATTGCACAGTATAAGCCTGACGCTCCAGCCCCTATAATAAGCACATCAACGCTAGACTTAGCTGAGGAGGTAAGTGAGCTTGTGCTTAAGTCTTTGCCACAAGGCTTAATTGAAGAGGTATTAGAGTCAGAATGAGGGGCAGAATTTTGGGTCATGAAATCAGCTTTTGTAAAAATAATTGGGGATGAATGAGTGGCTCAATAAGCCCTTAGTTCAGGCATTTAATAATGGAAAAACAAGAATGAAATAGGCTAATAGAATCATTGTCAGAATTAAAAAATCATAACTTTTTTAGGAGTTTACACCAAATAGTAGTTTACAACTGTATCAAAATCTAGTAAAACTATGAGGGTACTACAGTCATAGGGAAAGGACTGAGTGAACGCATAGCATCTTCTATTAGATGAGGTTTATTTAGACTTCTAAGCACGATCACGGGCTATGGTCTTAATTAAACCCTTTCACATATTCTCTACGGTATTTAATCTACCCCTCTTTGTCTTCTTCCCTATCCTATTTTATCATGATAACAGCCCAGAATTTCTTTGCTGTTATGGTTATCAGTGACTACTGGTGATTTCCAGGATGGATTCACATTAAAAAAAGGACTTTATATTATGAAAAAATTTCCAACCAGCTCTGAATTTGCAGCACAAGCCAATACCAACCCAGAAAAATATGCCCAGTTATATCAACAGTCTATTGAATCTGATGAAAGCAATGAGGCTTTTTGGGCCAAGCGGGCGGAGTTGGTTGATTGGATAAAAAAACCCACAAAAATTAAAGACATTAATTACGATCTTGATGATTTTAGAATCAAATGGTTTGAGGATGGTGAATTAAACGTTTCAGTCAACTGTTTAGACCGTCATTTGGTCGATAATCCTTATAAGCCAGCCATTATCTGGGAAGGGGATCACCCTTCACTACACAAAATTATCTCTTTCAAAGAGCTGCACTCAGAAGTGTGCCGCTTGGGTAACGCCATGCGCAAGATGGGCGTAGGTAAGGGTGATCGAGTAGCGCTGTATCTGCCCATGGTGCCAGAAGCCGTCGTCTCTATGTTGGCATGTGCTCGTATTGGGGCAGTGCATACGGTAGTATTTGGTGGCTTCTCAGCCGAAAGTTTGGCCAGTCGTATTGTCGACAGTCAGGCAAAACTGGTCATCACTGCTGATGAAGGGGTGCGCGGCAACCGATACAGCCCACTGAAAACCAATGTAGATAGAGCTCTGGATGTTGATGGCACCGAGTGTGTCGAGAAGGTCATTGTGGTACACCGCACCGGTAACTCAGTGCCTATGAGTGGTCGACGCGATGTTTGGTATCATACAGTTATTGATAACTCTAATGAGGACTGTCCTCCTGAGACCATGAATGCTGAAGATCCGTTGTTTTTACTATATACCTCAGGCTCTACCGGTAAGCCAAAAGGGGTGGTTCACAGCACAGGGGGCTATCTAACTTATGCGCTTTCTACCTTTAGAGATGTGTTTGATGTCAAAGAAGATGACGTCTTTTGGTGTACAGCAGATGTGGGCTGGATTACCGGTCACAGCTATGTCACCTATGGTCCACTAGCCAACGGCACTACTACCGTTATGTTTGAAGGAGTTCCGCAGTACCCCACATGGGCCCGTATCGGTCAAATCATTGATAAACATGACGTCAGTATTTTGTACACTGCGCCAACAGCCATTCGGGCAATGATGAAAGAGGGCGATGCTTTTGTTCGTGAGTCAAACCGAGAAAGCCTACGTTTATTAGGCACTGTGGGTGAGCCTATCAACCCTGAAGCTTGGGACTGGTACCACAGCGTTGTAGGGGAAGGACGTTGTCCTATCGTCGATACTTGGTGGCAAACTGAGACAGGCGGTATCTTAATGGCTCCGCTACCTAACTCAGTAGACATGAAGCCAGGGGCCGCCATGAACCCTCTATATGGCATTAAGCCGGTTATCGTAGACTCTGATGGGGTTGAACTGGAGGATGCAGCAGCGGGCAACCTGATTATCAGCGATGGTTGGCCAGGTCAAATGCGAACCATTTACGGCGACCACAAACGCTTCTTAGAGACCTACTATACCACCTATCCTGGTAGCTATTTCACTGGCGACGGGGCTATGCGTGATGAAGACGGTCATTATTGGATTACCGGTCGTGTGGATGATGTATTGAACGTGTCTGGTCACCGTATTGGCACGGCAGAGATTGAGAGTGCCTTGGTTTCGCACCCTGCTGCTGCTGAAACAGCTATTGTGGGTATGCCGCACGAGTTAAAAGGTCAAGGCATCTGTGCTTATGTCATCTTAAGACATGGTGAGGAAGATAGCGAAAGATTACGCGGTGAATTAAATCGCCATGTACGGGCAGAGATTGGACCTATTGCCAACCTAGACGCCATTTATGTTGTGGATGCTTTACCAAAAACTCGGTCAGGGAAGATTATGCGCCGTATCCTGCGTAAGCTAGCAGCAGGCGAGTTTGATGGTCTAGGAGATACCTCAACATTGGCTGAAGCGAGTGTGGTGGATGATTTAATCAAAACCGTAAAGTCCGCTTAGTCTCTTAACTTTTTAACTTTCTAGCTTCTTATCTAAAGGGTGTGGAGCTAGAGGAGTGAAAGTTAACGCCTTAAGTTAAGGTTACAGATGCTTTCACCTCGGTAATAAACTTAAAACCACTGACTTACTGGGTCAGTGGTTTTTTTACACAATTGATAGGTCATAGCCTGTATCATTGGCTTAGAATTTGCCACACATTATCTGCTTGATATTCTTCTTCATCTTAAAAAAATACATTTAACTTATGACTATAAATTACGATACTTCAGTAGGGGCCGATGGCTCAGCGCACGACAGCAATTTAGCAACTCCTTCAGCTGCAGCGACTAAAATTGCTATTATTGGCGCTGGGATGACTGGGCTGATGTCTGCTCACTTATTAGAGCAAGCTTTTGCTAATTGTGGACAGGCACTAGATATCTCCATTTTTGAGAAATCCGCTGGGGTAGGGCGCTTAGCTACTCGTTATAGAAATCCAGATCTCCATAGCGAGCAACAGTGGCAATTTGATTTCGGTGCTCAGTTTTTCACTGCCAAATCAGAGGCTTTCCAAGCTTATTTACAGCCTTGGCTAAAGCAGGGCGTTATTGAGTGTTGGCTTGCTACAACTGCAACAGCGAACGGTTCACAATCAAAGCCAGACATTGAGCTAACCGGACACTGGGGCAATGAACAGCCGCGATATATCAGTAGTCCAAAAATGACCAGTTTTGGTCGAGCTTTGGCGGCTGAGTTAAAGCATACTAAGCTTTATTATAAAACCCGAGTGGCCCCCTTAAGCTCTGATAACTCAGTCAATCAAAACTCACCTGACACAGCAGCTCAGACTACTTTATGGGATGATAAAGGCAATGAGCTAGGTAGGTTTGATTGGGTCGTATGTACCGCACCACAGGCGCAAGCCATCGAGCTTTTCGAGCAAACCGACTTTGCCTTGCTCGATAATCTTAAGCTTCCAAAGATGCTGGCTTGTTATAGCTTGATGTTAGGCTGGGAGCAAGAGTCTACTTTACCTTCAGCTTTGAAAAAGGCCCAGTGGGAAGTGCTCGAGGTTAAGCAGATGAACTCACCCCTTGGCCTTATATTCATTGAGCATCATAAGCCAGGTCGTGAAGCTATCTTGCCCAGTGTTACTATTCATGCCAGCAATGACTGGTCTGAATCAAAGGTAGAGGAAGCGATAGAGGAGGTTCAGCAACAGCTACTGCAAGCCGCACAGCAGTTATTGAGCTGGGAGCATACTACGGCCCCGCAATGGATAGACTGTCATCGTTGGCGTTATGCTGCTACGGCTCAGATAGAAAGTTACAACCCCTCACAAATTAGTTATGTCGATAATAGTAAACAGTGGCTAGTGACGGGCGACTGGTGTGATGAAGGCCGGATAGAAAGCTGTTTTAAAGCCGCAGCGCAAGTGGTAGAGGCAATTGCCACTTAAATAACAAAAAGTGCTTTATAAAAATTAACTCATGATAAATTAAGTTTAAAAAAAGGCGAGGATATTTTAAATATCCTCGCCTTTTTAAGAAGTGTTGATAAATAACAATTATTGGTCTTGATTATGGCGCCACTCGATTAAATCGATAACATCTTGTTTAATACCCGCTTTAAGTGCTTCTAAGCTTTCGTATTTACGTTCGTCATGTAAATGATGTAAGAATCTAACTTGCAATGTCTTGTCATATAAATTACCGGAAAACTCTGGGAAAAAAACCTCAAGACGCCATTCATGAGGCTTATCTACTGAAGGACGGATACCGATATTAGCAGTGCCAAATAAACTATTCGGACGTAGCCCAGCAACGCCAACCTTCCTATCGTTAGCAAGGCTTGAAAAAGCATCTGCAATAACTTCTCCAGCCTCATCTAGTATCACCACGTCTACACCATAAACACCGTGCAGAGCAGGACGGACTCTATTTAATTCGATATTGGCGGTTGGAAAGTCCAAAGTACGGCCGATTTTATCGCCTCCGACGACTTTACCGGTAATCGTATAGTCACGATCGAGTAGGCGGCTGACCGTATTCAGATCACCTTGAGCCAATAGTTCACGAATCCTGGTCGAGCTGATGCGTTCGTCTTTAAGCGACGAGTTCTCCTCAACTCCTGCCGCATGGGTATCGGTAATGGTATGTAGATTGGTAACAGGCAACCCATAATTACGTAAAAACTCACTGTCCCCGGTACGATCATGACCAAACTTAAAGTCATCACCCAACACCAGTGACCTCACATTTAGATGATGAACTAATATGTCTGCAAACTCAGAAGCTGACAAAGAGCGAAAAGCTTCATCAAATTTAGCGATAACAACCGTATCAATGCCAAACTTAGCCAGTAAAGTGAGTTTTTCATCTTGAGAGGTTAAGCGAGCAGGAGCAGATGAAGGGTCAGATTTTAGCTGAGCGAAGTATTCACGCGGCTGAGGCTCAAAGATCATGACCATAGTCTGCAGCTGCTGCTCGCTAGCACTTTGCTGCAGCTGTTTTAACATGGCTTGATGGCCTAAGTGCACCCCATCGAAGTTACCAATGGTTAATACGCTGTCAGCAGTTAGACTACTGTGGCTCTTGCCAGCAAGAATTTTGGTCAAATCTAAAAAAATTGTTTTCATAAAGCCTTATCGATAAGCACAAGGGTAGTTGTCAGCTACTTTAAAAGTAAGTAATAACCAGATAAATCATTAAACCGGTAATTTAGATAAATAGAAAATATAGCACAATAATGCAGATTGCAAATGGCCTTAAAAGGTGATTACTTTATAGATAACTTGTCTTCATTATAATGTAAAATTACAGTCTCTGAGACTCGAAATCAGCTCAATGCCTTGTAATGAGAAAATAACACTATGGTTAGTTCCCTCAACTCAGCTTCTAAAAACGTAACCCCACCTCTAAACCAGCATAAGATTCGTTTGGCTCAACCCTCTGACTTGCCCGATATTGTGAATATTTACAATCAAAGTATCGCTGGTAAAGCCTCGACAGCGGACTTAGAGCCTGTGACCATTGCCGATAGACAGGGCTGGTTTGATGAGCATTTGACTCGGCCCAATCGCCCTATTTATGTGGCGACCAATACTGAAGGTATCATCATGGCATGGGGTAGCTTTAGCGATGTCAAAAATCGGATAGCTTACCATATCAGTAGTGAGATTAGTATTTATGTCGCGGCACAATACCAAGGTTTAGGTTTGGGCAGTTTGTTGCTGCAATGGATGTTAAGTCAAGCACCACAACTGGGCATCCAAAATATCTTGGCGCTTATATTTGGTCATAATAAGCCAAGCCTGGCCTTATTCCAAAAGTTTGACTTTGAGCCTTGGGGAAGATTTCCTAAGGTTTGTGACATGCAAGGTTTCACTGCAGATCTAGTAATACTGGGTAAAGCGTTATAGGCTTCTTATTAAAGACCATAACGCTTTTGGCTAAACCAAGACAGCTTACTGCTTATAAGGATTATCATCCTCGGTAATGATAGGCTCATCTTTATCATGAGACAGGATGCCAAATAGCCCCCCTTTCTTTTTAGATTTATGAGCGGCTTTGTCTGTCTTATTATCTAGGTTAGCACCGGACTTTAGGTCAGCATCAGGAGGGATAGTCGCCTCTTTTCTTTGGTTATCCTCAACCACTTCTGCATCTGGGTCGTAAGCCTCTGCATCAAGGTTGTTATCATCGGGTTTTAACGGGCCACTATTTTTTGCCTGTGTCTTTTTATCAGAGTCATCAAACATAGACTTGTTTGTCTCAACACCTTGACGCGGCAGGCTGTTTTCAAAGATATCAGCAAGAGGAATATCTAACTCATTTTTGGCATGCTGTTCAGTGTCTTTGAAGCGCTGAATTAACAAGCTTAACCAAGGCGTGTCCATATTGGCACTCATATCATCTAACTCATCTTTGATGGGTAGTGGATAGGGAAGAGTGCGGTAAAAATCCCACAAGGTAATATTGTCTAAGTCTCTTTTTAGGACATAATTACCTTTTTCAGTAATGGTAACTAAGTTGCTGTCTAATAGGTAATTGAGATAGGTAAACCACTTAGGCAACTCTTTACGACCTAATACGCTACGTAGCTCCTCTTCACTGGTTGAATTGCCATCTTGATAGCGATCATAAATCAGGTTCAACATGTCTAGTAGGCTTAGTAGTGGGTGACGAGGATAGACCTCTTTGGTCGCAAAGATAGTTAATGTATAGCTTATCTCAACCCCAAGTAAGATTAGGTTCCAAGACAAATAAATCCATAATAGGAAAATAGGTAGGGCAGCAAAGGCACCATAAATCGCTTCATAACTGGTGAAATTACTCATAATGATACCGAATGAGTACTTCAGCAATTCAAAAGTAACCGCCACAAAGACACCGGCTATTGCTGCATTTTTTAAAGGCACTTTGGCTTTGGGAATAAACCAGTACATGCCAATGAAACCTGCGATAGTTATCGCGAACGACACCAATTGAATCCAGAAGTTCCAGTCGATTCCGTAACCGCCAATTTGCTGGTTTAAAAAGCTTAAGCTTTGAACCGTACTTGATACGATAAAAGCTGTCCCCAACACCAATGGACCTAGGGTTATAATGGTCCAGTAGCGAACAATACTTTTTATGCCACCCGAGCGATCTTCTACCCGCCAAATCTCATTAAAAGCACGTTCAATGGTGGTTAAAGTCATGATACTGGTGACGAATAATGCCATGGCACCAATCGCTGTTAAGTTACTCGACTTTTCGGCGAAGCTATCAAGATACTGTGATACTTGTAGCCCTGACTGTGGCAACAGGTTACTATAAATAATATTAGATATTTGATCGCGCACAGATTCTAAAGCCGGTATTGATGACAAAATCATCAATAAAACCGTTAAAATAGGCACGATAGATAATAGCGTGGTGTAAGTCAAAGAGGCCGCTTTTTGTTGGCCGTTGTCGTTAATAAAGTTGCGAATCAAAAAGCGCAGGAAGTTAAACCAAGATTTGTCGTAAAATGGCAGCTTTTTTAACAGGTTTTCCATATTAGAATCGTTGTGTTAGGTTATCGAAAAGTAGAGTGGCTTATTGTATAAAGGTGGCATAGTTTATCAAATATTGATAATCAAAATGTGAAGAAAGTTTGTACCTAACTGATATGATACTGCTAATACACCAATTTCGGACTAAAATTTTTTCAAATTCAGTTTTAAAGCTTCAGCTATGGCAAAATGACTTCATGAAATGATCTACACTGGTTTTAGTGGTTTTCGTTCAGTGCCTATTGCCTTTAAGCTACCTTGTAATAGAAATTTTAAATATTTGGAAGTAACGTTTTATGACAAATGATAATGGCTCTAGCCAATCTATGACAGACAACTATGTGTTGGTATTGTACTACTCACAATATGGGACTACTAAAGAGATGGCCTATGCCATTGCTCAAGGGATCGAGGAGGCAGGTATGACGGCTCGTATCCGTACGGTACCTAAGGTGGCTGCAGAGATTACAGTGGCTAAGCCGGCAATCCCAGATGAAGGCGATTTGTATTGCACCATGTCTGATCTAAAAAATTGTTCAGGTCTTGCCTTAGGCAGCCCCACCCATTTCGGTAATATGGCTGGGTCAATGAAGCATTTTTGGGACAGCACTGTAACCTTATGGCTGGCTGGAAATTTACAAAACAAACCAGCTACTGTCTTTACCAGCACTGGCTCGATGCATGGCGGGCAAGAGACCACCTTACTGACAATGATGATGCCTTTGTTGCACCACGGTATGATGATCTTGGGAGTGCCTTATTCAAATCCTGAGTTAAATCGCACCAATCGTGGAGGTACGCCTTATGGCTCCACTCATGTCAGTGGCAGTGCTCACGACCAACCCATAACCAAAGATGAGCGCAGCTTAGCAATTGCTCAAGGTCGTCGTCTTGCCAGTGCTGCCAAAGCGCTAGCTAATGCTAAGTGGTTGTAATTCATGGCTAAAAGAGAGGTGCTGGACAGAAGTAGTCCAGAGAACGTAACGCTTATTGCTAAGTTACAATCAAGACTAAGAATGAGTTGGCTTGCTTGGCTGGTTTATCGAGGTATCGGATTACCTGTGCTGTTAGGGTCTTTATTGGCGACCCAGCCAGATGTTATCGGAGGTATCGCTTGGCAGCTATTGTGGCTGATTCCAGCGCTTATCGTTACGCCTTGGGTAATAAAAGGGAAGTCGCCTTATGCCTTACTGATGAGTAGCATGCTGACCTTGGTTTACTTGGGTGCCAGCGGCGTTACTTTATTCTCTAGATTTTATGACAGCGGCAGTAGCGTGATGTGGGTTTATGCTATAGATCTGATACTTATTCTGCTTATCAATGTTTGGTTATTTAAATTATTGAAGCGCTTACCGTCCATGAATGGATAGCGATAGGTTATAGCTACTATAATAAAAAACGCCTCACTAGATTTAGTGAGGCGTTTTTTTAGTCATCAATTTAGCAGGACTGTATTATTTTTAGAAAATTAACGGACTTTGGTCAGTTTCATTTCCATTTTCTTGCCATCATTGATTTGAGTCACTTGTACAGGTAAATAATCTAAGCTAGGGGCTAACCAGAAGCTCGTTGAACGGTCATTATCATCATGAATACGGTCAACACGAATGGTATCAAAAGTACCTGCTGGGACTGTAATTTTAGTATTGCCTGCTTTTTTGAAAGGTGTTTTTTCTACTTTGTCTTTTTTGACCATATAGTAGTTACCGGTGAATTTGCCGGTTAATAGGTCTTGTCTGATTTGGGCCTCTAAACTCAAATCATCAAAAGCTCTATTAGGGGCTGATAAGTTCACGGTCTTACCACGGTAAGTACTGGCCACTTTTTTACCAGAATTACTAAACTTCATACTATGGGTATTGCCGATGCCAAATAATTTATAAGCGGTACTGGCACTGCTTGGGATAATATTATTACCACTTAAGCTGAAGGTACTGTTTTGATTCGCTGTAGCCACACCGGCCACTCTGGCATTCACTTTATAGTTCCAAGTGTTGCCTGACTTGGTTAAAGTACGGGTGGCAGTACCTTTATATTTATTTTCAACAGTGAAAGAATAATCCGCAGTAGAAGGGGTTAAAGCTGTTGAAGCCATACCTGCAGTTGAAGCCACTGCGGTTGCCGTTGCTAGACCAACACCTGCCACTAATTTTTTTGCTTTTATATTTTTTAATTTGTTAAACATATTTTTGCCCTTAATTTATTTCTTTTCTTTGAGTTGTTATCAATGGGATACGCCTGTCTTTGATAGAGTCGTCTCTATCTAACTAAGCGAAAACCTATTAAAGCTAACTATACTCTATATATGGTTATACCTTGTTACATTTCCAAGGGCAGTATTGAAGGTGTTTTGTTAGCATTTCTTGCTAAGAGAGTTATAAGGTTATCTAGAGTAAATAATTCAGAAAATAAAAAGACAGCCTAAGCTGCCTTTTATATTAATGTTAATGCAATGGATGTATTGAGCGAATATTAAGCCTAGTGACCGCCACCGTTAATAGTGCGTACCATTTCTTCAACCATTTTTTTGGCATCACCAAAGATCATCATGGTCTTATCTAAATAGAATAGCGGGTTGTCTAGTCCAGCATAACCCGTGCTCATAGAGCGCTTGATTACCATAACCGTTTGCGCTTTTGAGGCCTCAAGAATAGGCATACCAAAGATTGGAGAACCTGGATCATCTTTAGCAGAAGGGTTAACCACGTCGTTGGCACCAATAATTAACACCACATCTGTACTTGGGAAGTCAGAGTTAATCTCATCCATCTCTAAAATGTCATCGTAAGGCACATCTGCTTCAGCAAGCAGTACGTTCATGTGACCTGGCATACGACCCGCAACAGGGTGAATGGCAAAACGAACATTGACGCCTTGTTCCTTCAGCAGCTCATATAATTCTTTTACCGCATTCTGCGCACGGCCTTGGGCCATACCATAACCTGGAACAATAATAACGTCACTGGCGTTGCTCATTAAGAAGCCTGCATCTTCAGCAGAGCCGGACTTATAAGTTTTTGGGGCGCCATCATCGCTACCGGCGACAGCAGCGGTTGACCCCATTCCCCCAAACAATACGTTTAATAATGAGCGGTTCATAGCCTTACACATGATGTAAGATAAAATCGCACCTGATGACCCTACTAGCGAGCCGGCAATAATCAACATTGAGTTGCCTAAGGTGAAACCGATACCTGCTGCTGCCCAACCCGAGAATGAGTTAAGTAGTGACACAACCACCGGCATATCACCGCCACCAATTGGGGCAATCCACATCCAGCCAAATAACACTGCAAATACAGTCATGGCATAGAACGCTGGCATAGATTCAGTAACGAAGTACCAGCCACCGCAAGCAATCATGGCCACAAAAAGGATCAGCTGCAAGGGTTTAACCCAGCCGCCATTGACCGTTTTGGCCCATTTCTTAGCGCCTAATTTACCGAAGGCAAACACTGAAGCGGAGAAAGTAATGGCACCGATAAAGCAACCAATGAACAATTCAACACGAGCAATGGTACTGTGTTCGTGTGTGCTATTAAGTACAGTGGCTAGGGCGATAGCGACCGCAGACAAACCAACGAAAGAGTGCATTAATGCCACAGTTTCCGGCATTTCGGTCATGGCAACGGTTTTCGCTTTCCACATACCGACTAAAGCACCTAAAATCATCGCACCGATGATAAGCCAAAGTACAGGCCCTTCTGCTAAGAAGAAGGTGGTAATTACGGCAATGGCCATGGCAGCCATACCAAAACGGTTACCACGAATGGCCGTTTTTGGGCTAGATAGACCGCGTAAAGTAAGAATAAATAATACAGCGCCTATTAAATAGAACCAATCAGCGTGAGCAGCAATCCAGTTCATTTGAGTTAATTCAGGATTCATGCGTCCCCTCCTTTTTGGTCAGCCGCTGTGTTTACTTTTTTCGCTTTAGGTTTGAACATGGCAAGCATACGCTCAGTTACTGCAAAACCACCAAAAATATTAATGCTGGCTAAAAACACAGCGAAGGCACCCAATAAGCTGGTCACTGAAATGGCATTGCCATCAATATGAACCGTTTGTAGCATCGCACCCACGATAACGATACTTGATAAGGCATTAGTTACCGCCATTAAAGGGGTGTGAAGTGCAGGGGTAACGCCCCAAACAACGTAATAACCCACAAATATGGCCAATACAAAGATGGTAAATATGGCCACGAAAGGGGTAGCACCAGTTACGGCAACGCCCAGTGGTGCGGTTGCTAATAAAGTAGCAAGCATAATCTTCTCCTAAGATCTTTCTGAAATATTCATGTTAGCTTTTTGGATTATTTTTGACAGCGCAGAGGCTTTAGTCGGCAATATTTGCCTGACTTATCAAGCCTTTATCTACGTTGTAAACGCACCTCACCACTATGGGTCACTGCTAAAGCTCCCTGAATTTCATCTTCAAGGTTAATCGTTAAGGCATTGTTGTTGTCTTTATCAAATAAAGTGGTAATAAAATTCACTAAGTTATTGGCATATAAGTCAGAGGACTGTGCCGCTAAGCTTGCTGGAATGTTGGCAGCACCGATGATACGTACGCCATTTTCTGTGACAATGGTTTCTCCAGAGACAGTACCTTCAACGTTACCGCCTGAGCTTGCGGCCATATCGATTAATACTGAGCCGGCTTTCATTTTGTCTAGCGTCGTTTTATGCACCAATCTTGGCGCATTACGACCTGGAATTTGAGCCGTGGTAATAACAATATCTGCATTGGAGACCGCTTTATCGACCACGGCAGCCTGATCTTTCATGTACTGCTCAGAAGGGGTCCAAGCATAGCCGCCTGTTGATTTGGCTTTTTCTTTTTCCTCATCGCTCATCGGTACATCTAACCATTTGCCACCCAACGACTCAACTTGCTCTTTGGCGGCGGGACGTAGGTCACTGGCTTCAACCACAGCGCCCAAACGCTTAGCAGTAGCAATGGCTTGAAGACCAGCCACGCCCACCCCTAAGATAACCACTTTGGCAGGCTTAACTGTACCGGCCGAGGTCATAAACATTGGGAACGGACGGGCATACTCATTGGCTGCCATTAGAACCGCTTTATAACCGGCTAAGTTAGCTTGTGAGGATAGAACATCCATGTTTTGCGCACGAGATAGGGTGCGGGGTAGCAGCTCCATCGCATAGGCAGTTACCCCTTGCTGCGCATAGTTGTCTAACTGATCATTGCGATAAGGGTCAAGCATACCAATGACGATGCTACCGCTAGACAGTTGAGCGATCTGCTCTGCGGTTAAGTTTTGAACCACACAAATAATATTTGCTTGAGACAGTACTTCAGACTCACTGGCAACTTTAGCGCTGGCATTGAGATAAGCAATGTCATCATAATAGGCATGTTGACCTGCACCAGATTCAATAATCACTTCATGACCAAGCTTAATAAGTTTCTTTACTGAGTCGGGCGTAATTGCAACGCGTCCTTCAAATGCCTGCTTGGCTTGGATTGTGCCTATTATCATGTTCGCTCCTAGCTTGATTAATTGATCTAAGTTTTGACTAAATTCACCCGATGCTGTCTAAACATCTAATATTCCGTGGTGAAAACATCTGGTTAATGATATTCAAACTAATGGTTATCAATTTAATAAATGGCTAACCGAATACCATCATGGGAATTTATTATAAGAATATAAATTAAAATAATTCATCGTAGAAATATGACCGACCAGTTAAATTTAATCACAAACTTTAATTTATGTGCTTTGCTAAAGTTAGATGGAAACATAACACAAGGTTATCTATGAATGCGAGAAAAAATTATCAGTGTTTCAAGATAAATTAAAATTAAGTCAGTGATTACAGATTAGTCAGGAAGGGCTTAAACTTGTTAAACTATAACGAGTCAAAGAATGAAACTAAGCCAGAAATAAAATAAATCGAGGATAAAGCGATGTACTTTGTATTGTCTCCAGCCAAAAGTCTAAATGAGAGCGATGAGGTCCCGGTCAATGTGGGAAATTATTATAGTCAGCCCCAGCTGATTGAGCATGCTCAAGAATTGATGAAAATATTGAAGTCTAAAGAGCCTGTAGATTTGCAGGAGCTGATGAGTATCTCTGATGATTTGGCGCAACTAAATGCGCAGCGTAATCAGGACTGGGCTTGGAGTGAGCAAAAACCTTTTGACGAAACTAATGCCAAAGCCGCGGCTTATCTTTTTGACGGAGATGTTTATACCGGTCTTGATGTGTATAACCTAGAGAAAGAGACGGTGATTTATCTTAATGAGCACCTAGGGATTTTGTCAGGATTATATGGGGTATTAAAACCTCTTGATTTAATTCAACCTTACCGCTTAGAGATGGGCACCAAAATGAAGAATGACCGTGGCGATAACCTGTATCAATTTTGGGGGGAGGAAGTCACTGAAGTTATTAATCAAAGAATGAATGAGTCAAGCGAGCAGGGTGAAGACAATGTGTTGATTAACTTGGCTTCCAACGAGTATTTTAAAGCTGTTAAAAAGAAATCACTTAATGCCGAGATCATTACCCCACGGTTTGAAGATGAAAAAAGTGGCAACTATAAAGTGATCAGCTTCTATGCCAAAAAAGCACGGGGTCTTATGGTGAAATATGCTGCGGATAACAAGATAACCAAGGCAGAAGAGTTAAAGAAATTTGATTTGGCCGGTTATTATTATGTGGATGAGCTGTCTGATGACCATAACTGGACTTTTAGACGGGATGAGGGGGACCAGTAACCTGTTGATTAACAGCTTTAAGATTTATAAGCGGTAATTTTTTAAGCTGTACCAAAAGAGCGTGAACAATAAAAAACCCCGATAAGCTATTGCCTATCGGGGTTTTGTTTGCTATTTACACCTTTAGCGTATCATAAGCAACTAAGGGGAAGGGGGATGATTACATCATGCCGCCCATACCACCCATGCCGCCCATACCACCAGCACCCATGCCAGCCATAGCATCATTGTCTTCTGGCTTATCAGTGATCATCGCTTCAGTAGTCAGCATTAGACCTGCCACAGAAGCTGCGTGCTCTAGCGCTGAACGAGATACTTTAGCTGGGTCAAGGATACCCATTTCTAACATATCACCGTATACACCAGTGGCTGCGTTATAACCATAGTTACCAGAACCGTTCTTAACTTCGTTTACAACTACAGAAGCTTCATCACCTGCGTTAGTTACGATTTGACGTAGTGGCGCTTCCATCGCACGGCGTAAAATGTTGATACCTGCGTTTTGGTCGTCGTTATCGCCTTGTAGGTCAGCTAGTGCATTTAAAGCACGAACCATAGCAACACCACCACCAGGTACCACACCTTCTTCTACTGCAGCGCGAGTCGCATGTAGCGCATCGTCAACACGGTCCTTTTTCTCTTTCATAGCGGTTTCAGTAGCAGCACCTACTTTAATTACTGCAACACCACCTGATAGTTTCGCAACACGTTCTTGTAGTTTTTCTTTGTCGTAATCTGAAGTAGATTCTTCGATTTGACGGTTGATAGACTCAACGCGTGCTTCGATATCCGCTTTAGAACCTGCACCATCAACGATAACTGTATTCTCTTTGCCTACAGTTACTTTCTTCGCAGTACCTAAGTGTTCGATAGTTGCGCTCTCTAAGCTTAAGCCTACTTCTTCAGAGATTACCGTACCACCAGTTAAGATAGCGATGTCTTGTAACATAGCTTTACGACGGTCACCGAAACCTGGGGCTTTAACCGCACAAGTTTTCAGACCACCACGCATGTTGTTCACAACTAGAGTAGCTAGTGCTTCGTTCTCAACGTCTTCAGCGATGATTAGTAGCGGCTTGCTTTGCTGCATTACTTGCTCAAGTAAGGGCACGATTTCACGAATGTTGCTGATTTTTTTGTCAACAAGCAAAATGAATGGGTTTTCAAATTCAGCGGTTAAGCTGTCTTGCTTGTTAGCGAAGTAGGGGCTGATGTAGCCACGGTCGAACTGCATACCTTCAACAACTTCTAGTGAATCTTCGAAGCCTGAACCTTCTTCAACAGTGATAACACCTTTTTTGCCCACTCTTTCCATAGCTTCAGAGATTAACTCACCGATTTTGGTATCAGAGTTAGCAGAGATAGATCCTACTTGAGCGATGGCTTTAGAGTCATCAGCTGGAGTAGAGATATTGTGGATTTCTTGCACAGCAGCAGCAACCGCTTTGTCGATACCACGTTTTAGGTCCATTGGGTTCATGCCAGCAGCTACTGATTTCATGCCTTCAACTAAGATGGCTTGAGCCAATACAGTTGCGGTAGTAGTACCGTCACCAGCTACGTCGTTAGTCTTGCTAGCGACTTCACGAACCAGCTGTGCACCCATGTTTTCAAATTTGTTTTCTAGTTCGATTTCTTTGGCAACTGATACACCGTCTTTAGTGATTGCAGGCGCGCCAAAAGATTTGTCGATAACCACGTTACGGCCTTTAGGACCTAAGGTTACTTTAACAGCGTTCGCTAGAATGTTTACGCCGTCCATCATCTGTTTACGAGCGTCAATGCCAAATTTTACGTCTTTAGCCATGAGAATACTCTCCAGTTATTTTAGTTAATGAGTGTTAATTTTTTTTATTAGAGTTGATTTGAACTTTTTGAGCTTATTGGCTTAGCCAATCTATTTTTGTAATAGTGGATTGCCTAAGCCAAAAGAAGATTATTAATCCTTTAGATTAACCTTCTAGGACACCCAATACGTCAGACTCTTTCATAATCAATAGTTCTTCGCCGTCAACTTTTACGGTTTGACCTGCATATTGACCGAATAGGACTTTGTCGCCAACTTTAACGTCTAAAGCACGAACTTCACCATTTTCACGGATTTGACCGTTACCAACAGCCAAGATTTCGCCTTGAGATGGTTTTTCTTGTGCCGAACCTGGTAATAAAATGCCACCGGCAGTTTTTTGTTCTTCTTCCACACGGCGGACAACGATGCGGTCATGTAAAGGGCGAATATTCATTGTTCACTCCATTAAAAATTTAATTAAGTTGATAAAAGGGTACCCATATCACTCAAGAAGGTATTGTTATTTAGCAAAATTTCAAGGGTATTAGATGAAATTCTGCCATGAGCTATGGGGCTGTCCTAAAAATGGGGTTAATGGACTAGATTTTCAACCTTAAACGAGCAAATTTTTTATTAAGTTGACTGACAAGTGGTCAACGGCTGTATAGACTATTGCCTGCGACGAACTTATGCTTTGTGTAAATAGTTTTATTTAACGGGCTATTTAGCCAATAACATCCTTTGAAAATCTGATTTACCCTTGTCTGGAGACTAGTAATGAATATGCTAATTCGCTTCTTTATAGTGATGGCGTTACTAAAACGTGAGCATTCTGAGTCGAATAAAAACTCGGAAAAAAATAAGACCGCGCAGCAAGGGAGCGATAATACTGTAAAAGTTTCCACTGAAGATTTATTCCGTCCTTTTAGTAGAAGTTACCGGGTCTTACCGCATGACATGGGCTTTCGTGATCACTTACCCAATTATCGCTATTTATCTTTTATTGAGATTAACGTGACTGCTTGGCTGTATAAAATTTTGAAGCAAAATGGTTTGGGCGGGCTGAGTCTGGATTGGATCATCTCTATGCAAGAGATGGTTTATCTAAAAGAAATTAAATTCTTAGATAAAATGACGGTGACCAGTGCTTTAGAGGGATGGGATGAGAAGTATGTCTATTTCCAGCATCACTTCTATGTCAAAGATACGTTAATGGCTGTGGGGCTTACTAAGTTTGTTTTATTTAATAAAAAGGGTAAGCAGTTACCCTCATGCATAGGAATGGAAGGGGAGAGCTTGACCGAAGTTATTGAAACTTGGAATGCCAACCAAATGGCGATTAAGTCTCAGTAAAGTTTGGCTTTGATAAAACTGGCTATATACGTGCTTTGATATTTGTTAGCATTGAGGGTATACCAGTTTTAGTTCACGTATTACTAAAAAAATACTTTCATAAAAAGGAAACCACTATGAATCAGAAACTTAAATGGACCGACAGCCTAGATATCGCTATTGAGCTTTATGAAAAGTTTCCAGATACTGACCCACAATACATTCGTTTTACCGATTTGCACCGCTGGGTAACCGAGCTTGAAAACTTTGATGATGATCCAAATCGCTCGAACGAAGGCATCTTGGAAGCCATTCAGATGAATTGGATTGATGAAGCGGATTAACTCAGCTGTATAAAATTTATTTTTATAAAATAAAGTCATTAAAAAGCCAGCTCCTTTATAAGAGGAACTGGCTTTTTTAGGCTGTGAACAAAAGTTTTTTAACCCAACAACAACTCTTCTAGCATGCGCTCATAAATCTGCGCCAATTTACCTATATCATCAATTTCAACACGTTCATCAACTTGGTGGATGGTGGCATTACGTACACCCAGTTCAACCACTTGCGCACCAGTTGGGGCGATAAAGCGGCCGTCTGAAGTGCCGCCCGAAGTGGATAGGGTAGTGTCAATACCCATCACTTCTTTAACCGCTATTTTACAAGCATCAACAAGTTTACCCTCAGCGGTTAAGAACGGATGACCCGACAACTTCCACTCAATCTCATAGGTAGCTTCAGAATCTGCAAAGTGCTTATCTAAGATTTCATGGGTTTTGGCTCTCAATTCTTCTTCTGTGGTTTCAGTCGAGAATCTAAAGTTAAACACCACTTCTACCGTTTCAGGAATCACATTATTGGCGCCGGTGCCACCATTGATATTTGAAATTTGCATAGAGGTAGCCGGGAAAAAGTCGTTACCGCTATCCCATTCGGTATTGGTAAACTCGGCTAATGCTGGCAGGAGAGCATGAATCGGGTTAACCGCCAAATGAGGGTAGGCGACATGACCTTGCTTACCAGTGACCGTAAGTATGCCACCTAACGAGCCACGGCGGCCGTTTTTAATGATATCACCTAAAGTATCGGTACTCGATGGCTCACCGACTAAACAATAAGTGATTTTTTCATCACGAGCTTCTAAAGCTTCGACTACTTTTACCGTACCGTTGATAGAAGGACCTTCTTCATCAGAAGTGATTAGCATGGCAATTGAACCGTTATGATTCGGATGATTTTTGACAAAGTTTTCTGCAGCGATAGTAAAGGCCGCGATACCCGTTTTCATATCGGCAGCACCGCGTCCCCAAAGATAGCCCTCTTTAACAGTCGGCTCAAACGGAGGGATTTTCCAATTATCGACATTACCAGTAGGCACCACATCAGTATGACCAGCGAAGCACACCACAGGATCTTGATTTCCACGTCTGGCCCATAGGTTTTTTACCTGAGCATTTTGACCGCTGACTTGTTTATCACCAAAATACATAAACTCGTGCTCGAACCCAATCGGGCTTAAACGCTCAACCAACACCTCCTGACAGCCTTTATCGAGAGGGGTAACAGAATCTCGGCGCATTAGCTCAATACTAAGCTCTAAGGTTTGTTGTTGATGATTTGACTGGCCTGTAGTGTGGTTAGAACTCATAATTTCCCTTAAATATATGAAATAGAAAATAAATACTGCTAGCGACTGGCTCTCAGAGAACCAATAGGCTCATACTTAATAAAAAGTAACAGCCTTATAACGGCTCTGCAACTATCAAAGCTTCATCACTACGTAGCCAAGTGGCAATGGAGTAGCGTTGACGATGTGCTATCTCGACCTGATGCTGTAAGTTACTGTCGAAAATAACTAATCGATTGGCTTTAGGCAATAATTGGTGGCTTTTATTATGACTGTCTATAATAGAGATTTGACCCCCATCAGCATCTTCCCATTCATCGTTGAGATAAAATACTGCCGAGATTACCCGCTCGTCGCGTCCGATAGGGTTATCAGAATGCCATTTATAGCCAAAACCAGGTGGATAACAGGCGTAATGCGCCTCACTATGCCGAATACCAGCGAATAAAGTTCGGTTTAGGAAAAAAGCCAACTCATTGATACTTTGTAGATAATGATAGCCTGCATAGAAATCTTTGGTAATCCAGCGAATACGGTCTCCACGGATATCAGTCTTACGCACGCCTTCAGTCAGTTTTGCATCACGATAATCGATGAAGCCACTTTCGGCTTGTAAGGCCAATAGCGCTGTTTGAGAATACACATCATCTAGGACGATAAACCCATCATTAATAAGAAGCTCTAAGGCTTTATCATCTATTCTTTGTTCCCACTTTGCTTCAAAATCAGATTGGTCGAGAGTTTTTTGCGTCTCAGTTAAATCAATGTCGATTAAATGACTATGTTGTTGACTAAAAGTAGCATCGGGAGGTAGCTGTTGTAACGCTTGGCGAGCTTGCTCTTTAGAGGTCGCTAAATCTTCTGGAAGTAGCGGAGGAGGAATAGCCGCTGTGATTGGATCTTGGAAATTATAAGAGGTAGGGGTTAAGTTACTTTCAATAGTTGCGATGGTCGTCTTAACGACTTTAGTCATTGGCGGAATCTCTGAGGTTCGTTTTTATAGAGCCCAAGGATGAGCTTATGTAAAACTGACCAGATAGGGTATAAGTTAAAAGTCAGTTTAACAGCAAATTAATGGCAATGTTGGTGCCATAATGGGCTATTAACCATTAATATACTTATTTTAAACCAGCTTATGCTACCATAGAACTAATTTTTGAAAACAAACCTTTCTACACTAAAACAAGCTAACTTATGAATTACAAACACGCCTATCACGCCGGTAATTTCGCCGACGTTGCAAAACACATTTTACTGGTTCAACTGCTTAATCAAATGAGCACTAAGGGCAAACCTTATTACGCGTTAGACGCTTATGGCGGACGCGGTCTTTACTCATTAAGCAGTGAGGAGGCTCGCAAGACGGGCGAGGCCAAAGCAGGTGTGCAAAAGATTTTAGACGCGGATATCTCTGAAGCGCCTGATGCTGTGCGTCAGTATGTTGAGGATATTAAACAGGCGCGTCAAACTTATGACAGACACGTTTATCCCGGCTCTCCTTGGTGGATTGCCAATCATGTTCAACAAAACCCTGAAATTGAAATAAGAGCCGAAGCCTTCGAGTTTAAAAACGCTGAATACGATGCGCTGAACTATCAGCTTTACCAATTGCCTATTGGCATTCATAACCGTGATGCTTTTGAAGGTATTCCTGCGGTTATTCCCCCAGTAGAGCGTCGTGGTGTTATTTTAATTGACCCGCCTTACGAGCAGGAGCATAAAGACTTTACTCGTTTGGTCGAGTTGTTGGTTGCGACGATGACCAAATGGCCACAAGGGGTTTATGCCCTTTGGTTCCCGATTAAAAATATTGAAGCCGTCGAACTTTTTTATAAGAAAATGAAGCGTACAGGGATTCGTAAGCAGCTGTTATGTGAGCTTAATATCTACCCTAATGATGTTGCGGTAGGTCTGAATGGAACAGGTATGCTTATTATTAATCCCCCTTGGAAATTTGATCAGCATGCTCGTGAAATTCTAAATTTCATTCAGCCTTTAATGCGTCCAGAAGATGCTCCTGAATTACCTAAGAGCCAAGCAGTAAGTGTACGCTGGCTAGTAGGCGAGTAACGATTTACCAGGCTACTTGGTATTAAGCAATTCATGTTTAGGTTGTTTATTAACTAAGTGGCTTGGCTTTTGATCAATAAAGGATTTAGTATGAAGCCCACACATCAATCGAGTTCAGAAGCTGTCAGATCAGAGGCAGCACAGCCTGATATATCTACTTCTACACGCCCTACTGATTCGGGTATAGAAGGTTTAGATGCCTTAACATTTGAAGTTGTTGAGCACGAAGTTGCTGATGGTAAACCTGTGGTCAGTCGCGGAGTTTATTTGGCTCCTAACTTGATTACCACACTTTCTTTACTGTCTGGATTTTTCTCAATCCTATCGAGTACTCAAGGCGAGTTTTATAAAGCTTCATTGGCGATATTTTTGTCGGCTATTTTGGATGGGGCCGATGGGCGTGTTGCTCGCATGCTGAATGCACAAAGTCCTTTTGGCGAGCAGTATGACTCTTTGGCAGATCTGCTGGCCTTTGGGGTAGCTCCTGCTATATTAATTTATAGTTTTGCATTACAGCCTTTGGGTAGAGTAGGTATTGGCTGTGCCTTCATATTTACGGCTTGTGCGGCGTTCCGTTTGGCTCGATTTAATGTGCAGATTGGTGAAGTAGATAAGAAATACTTTGTCGGCTTAGCCAGTCCATTAGCGGCTATTTTAGTGACCAGCTCTGTCATGGTCGCTATCGATCACAACCAATGGATAGGCCAGTACGCTGGTCTAGTTATGGTTATCGCTGCTATTTGGGTCGTTATCTGCGGCTTATTAATGGTCAGTAATATTAAATACTATAGCTTTAAAGAGTTTGATAAAAAGAAAGTCCCTTTTGTCGCCCTTATTATTGGTGTATTGGTTATGGCCATTGTGCTTTACGATATTCCAGTGGGTATTTTGGCGATAGGGATTATTTATGCTTTGTCAGGTATATTTACTACCATCAAATCTAAAGTGAGTCATTAATAGTATTTATAACCTACTGCACTAATTTATGAATAAACCTCCCGCTTCTTCCTCTGCAAGAGCTTTATTACAAGCTACTCGTCCTAGAACCTTCCTTTTAGCCATTGCTAGCATTATCTGCGGCAATGGCTTAGCTTTATCACAACTTGCTTCATCTACTTCCATTAGTGGACAGAACCTTGTGGTGTTTGCTCTTACCTTATGGGTAGCGTTGGCGTTACAGATTTTGTCTAATCTGGCCAATGATTATGGAGATGGGGTTAAGGGAACAGATAGTTTTAGAGATGCTAATAGTCCAGAACGTATGACAGCACAAGGATTATTGCAGCCGAGTCAGTTCAAACGTCTAATATTTGGATGGGCATTAATCACCTTTGTTTCAGGGGTAGCCTTAATAGCGATTGGCTTTGATAATCTACGCGACTTTTTAGTCTTTTTAGGTTTCGGAATATTGGCTATTATTGCCGCTATGGCTTATACCATGGGCAAACGACCATATGGTTATCGCGCTATGGGTGAGGTCGCTGTTCTTATATTTTTTGGTTGGCTTGCTGTACTGGGTAGTGCCTATTTGCAAACCGGTCAGTTTCAATCCAGTCATTTGTTGCCAGCAACTGGATGTGGTGGATTGGCAGCCTGCGTCTTATTTGTCAATAATATGCGAGATATTTATAGTGATAAGGAAGCAGGAAAAATAACCCTTGCTGTGTTGCTAGGCAGCAAAAGGATGAGGATGGGTTATGCACTATTAATGCTCTTATCTATCCTATGCTATTTGCTATACGGTGTTGTCTATAACTCTTATAGCTTGTTATGGTTATTGGCCCTGCCTTTAATAGTTAAACACTTAGCATTTATCTATTCTGCAAAGCCAATAGAGACTCCTGGTTTCAGTACGGTTACTGAGAATAGTAGGGTGGATACCGTCTTGATAGGTAGCCAATTAAAAGTAATCGTTAAGTTGACACTTATTATTAACCTGTTATTCGTGCTTGGTATTGGTCTCAGTCATCTGTTTTAAAATGAAGGTCTTAAAATAAATTCAAAAAAATACAAAAGGCGGTTGACAGAAAAAATAAAGGGTCTATAA
>NZ_DGDC01000006.1 GCF_002385225.1 Psychrobacter sp. UBA3962
TATTTCAGGACGAGACAATTGTTTTTTTAGGAGCAATTGTTTTTTAATGAGCGATTGGGTTTTACGAGCTATTAGCAGTCAACAAAGACTAACATAAAAATCGATAAAATTTGCGCTTACTGATTAAATATTCTAATCTAGTTGTTAAGTTCAGTATTTCAGGAAGAGATACGGTTATCTATGTCTTCAAGGCAGGAGTAACTTATAACATAAGGAAAGTGCAATGACTCACAATTTAAATACCCTGCAGAAAAATCTTATCAAAAAAAGCCAAAAGAGACCTGAATGGCAAGATCCAAAGCGTAAGTTATGGCTACTGAGTCCCATGGCTCCGGTCATTGGTTGGGCAATGTATTTAGCCGTCAAAGATCAACAGGGCTTTGATGCCAAAAATACCGCCCTTGCCTGGAGTGGTAGCATTTTTACCTATGGCTTCATCCCTTTGGCTGATTACTTGATAGGTCTAGATAAAAGCAATTTATCAGAGCAAGCCTATCAAGTTCTTGAAAAAGACCGCTACTATCAAAAGATTGCGCATGCCTTTATTCCGCTGAATTATACTGCGCTGTTTATTGCTGCCCATCAGTTTACCCATCGCAAGCTGCCTTGGTATAACAAGCTCGGTGTGGCCATCACTTCAGGTATTGGTAGTGGTATCGCCATCAATACTGCTCATGAACTTGGGCATAAATCAGACAAGCTAAATCGGACACTAGCGCGCATTAGCCTAGCACCTTCTGCGTATGGGCATTTTGCTATTGAGCATAACTTTGGCCATCATCGCTGGGTGGCCACACCACAAGATCCTGCCAGCAGTAGGTATAATGAAAGCTTTTGGCAGTTTTTACCACGCACCGTTATTGGCGGATTACGCTCTGCAATTAATATTGAGAAACGCCGCTTGCAGCGAAAAAATAAGTCTTTTTGGCATAAAGATAATGAACTATTGCAGGGTTGGGCCATCACTGCTGTACTTTACGCCACGCTTTTGAAGCTATATGGCAAAAAGGTGATTCCTTTTATTGTGATTCAAGCAGCATACGGCTTTAGTTTATTAGAGTCGGTCAATTATCTTGAGCATTATGGGCTACTACGTCAAAAGGATAGCAAAGGTAATTTTGTGCGTACAGAGGCTGCGCACAGTTGGAATAGCAATAACGTTGTGACTAATTTATTTTTATATCAGTTACAGCGTCATTCCGATCATCATGCGCACCCTAGCCGAGTGTATCAAGCCTTACGCCACTTTGATGAGTCGCCGCAGTTACCCAGTGGCTATGCCAGCATGATTGTGCCGGCATACATTCCACCGCTGTGGTTTGCTATTATGAATAAGCGGGTAGTCGCTCACTATAACGGTGACATGAGTAAGATTAACTTGCATGACAAGCCGCTCAGTCCGCGTATGCAGCAAGCAACCACTACTGTGCGTCAAGGCTTGGATTGGCTAAAACAGCGCTTCTAAACGTAGCAATCCAGAAAGAAAGTGGTCTTTGTCTTCATCCTTATCATTAAAGTAGTTAAGTTCGGTCTGTAAGTATAGCCAGTCGCGCCAAAACGGTTGACGATAAGTGATGGTAGGCCCATAACTGTTTAAGGAAGGCTCGCTGTTTTCAAAGTAACCGAAGGCAGAGACACCGTAAGACAGCTGTTTTTCTTTTTCAAAGAAATGGATTTGGCGCAATTCATTACTCCAGTCCGTTTCTTCTTTATCGCCTTCATGACGATAGCGAACATTAATATTGTTATTAACGAAGCTGTTGTGGTCTAAGGCATACTGAAAGTTTAGCTCGCCTTTTAAAGCGTGTTCACTGTCACTGCCATAGCGGTAGTAGTTATGAGTGGATACTTTCCACTTATCTTGCTCATATAAGTCTCTATCGGCACTAAGCTTAAGATAAACATCATCACCAGAGCGGATACCAATGTCAGCATCGAAGCCAAGGGCTTCTTCTATTTTTGACCAGCGTAGAGCGATAGAGGCGTTGTCATCGCGGGTCTGTTTTCGATCATAAGTTTTTTCTTGATAGCCCTGATTATTATTTGAATTACTGCCTTTCGAGCCTTGGGTTAAGATCCTTTCTTCATCTAAATCTTCATCACCAATAATTAAGCTAAGACGCTTTTCTAATACTGGCAGCTTTAAACGGCCTCTAATTCTTGGTTTGACTGAGACTTGGCTACCTTCAATCGGATCATCTGCCCAGCGGGTGTCTAAGACAACTCTCAGGCTAGCAGAAGCAGGTTTGTTTGGATCAGGCTCACCAAACCAATCATCCATAATGTGCGCCCAGTCACCCAACTTGCCTTTAACTTCTTCGCGTTGTCCATCTGCCCATTCAGCAGCTTCCTGGTTGATGGTAGTTAGCATACCCGGCTCATCTTCAGTGTCGTCAGCTTCAATAGATGCTTCGATAGATGAAGATCCTTCTGTTTCCATAGAAACATTTTGCGTTTCAATATCATTGGTTTGGACGCTGTCGGTTTCAATGCTATCGTTGTTAGTAGAAGCCTTGTTTTGACTACTATCCTCAGCGATGGCGGCTGAGCTAAGACACAGACAGGTAAGTAGGGGAAGTAAAGAGCAACTAATTTTAGTGGGCTTGTTCATAGAGAAGAGATTCACAACAGTTATTAAATAGGCTTAAATAATCGATAAGAAGCTTACGCCATATTTATTAAAAAGAGAATACAACCTAGCCAAATAATTGGATACTAATCAGATATTTATTCTATTTTAAACCGTTATGAAATCTCTCAAATATAAAAAATCACTTACTGGCAATAAATTTAAAAGTAAGTTTTATCAAATACTTGTCTTAAACTGGTCGGCTCTTTACGTTTTACTTGGTTTTGCTCGTGACGCACTTCAGATGAGGTTTGATAAGCTCGCAGGCGAGACTGCTGAATCCGACCAATCGGACGGTTTTCCTCTAGCGCTCTAAAGGTAGTAAATGACAAATGTTCCATGGCTTCAAAGTTACCATCTTCGGGAACGTCCTGACAGGGAATGGTTAATTTTGCTACGGTCACAAAAGGGGCCTCAGATTCTTTCCACTCTGTGGTTAATTCTTCAATAGGCTGTTTTTTGAGATTACGGCACAATTGAATCTGAACCTCGAATTGATAATCATGCTCGCTGATTTCCTTTAATAACGCCTTTCTAACCGTTTCGTCTTCACTGAATAAGTGCAGGTCAGGGTCATTGATTTTTTTAATAGATTCCTTGGTAGGTGTCACTCTTATTTTGCCCATGTAATCACCGTGACGAACCACCCCTTGAGAGAAGTAATCATATAGCCAAGGATTTTTGGGGCTGATGGTCGCCAGCTTGCGAAAAGCATTTAATGTTTTTAGCCCCTCAAAATCTGGCAGCTCTTTACCGTATTTGGTTAACCAGTTAAACACAAATTTGGCCTTATTTAACTTGCTACCATCTAGGTAACTGTTAAGACCAAAATTGAGTTTAGATAAATAAGCATAGTCTTCCAATTTATTGGTAAAAAATACCGGCGCATTGACCAAAGCAAAGTCCATAGTAGGCGCGTCTGGCTCATCAGGGGTTAGTTTGGGACCCGGTACATCAAAGACTTTGAATGACAAACCAATACCCATGCCCAGACGTCTATCTGGAGCAATGGTGGCAGCTGCATTAGAAAATCGAATTACTGCATCATGGATGCCCGGTGTAGCATATACGCCTTGTGCATATTCTGCTGGCAGGTTGTCTAATACTTCAAACTTCGCCTTTAAGGCGCAATAGCCTTTGGCGTGAACGGCACGAGTATGATGATCGTAGCTTTTACCTTTGTTATTTTGTTTCACAAATTGGCGGATATCATCAGTAATCATATCTACAATAGACTCTTCTTCAGCACTTAAAGTGGTGTATTTTTCATCGAAATTGACGTATTTGGGCTTTGATTTAAATAGTTTTTTTAACATATTGGTTGCCTTGAATTATAGTAATTTGGGTGACCTTTTTATCATAGACAACTTTTTAAGCCCGTAGTGATTTTTAGTATAGTTAATACGTAACAGTAGAATTAATGCGTAACAATAGAGAAGGGTAGATGATAAAAGCCAATAAAAGTTAATGAAAGCTACAGCTGGCTTTGTTTCCATAACTCATTGGCCTCAATCAAGTAGGTTGCAAATGAGACAAAAAAAGGCGGGAATGACCCTTAGAGCCAATCCCGCCATACATATAAAAATAAACAGTTATTAATTAAATACTAAAAGTTTAATGAGCCTCATCCCAGTTATCGCCAACGCCAGTTTCAACCAGTAACGGTACCGCGAAATCAACCTCCCAGCCCATTTCTTTAGCTGTATCGCTTAGGACATTTTGCATGGCGTTTTTAATTAAATCGCTTATCTCATCGACTTTATCGGCATCTACTTCAAACACCAACTCATCGTGTACTTGCAATAACATCTTGGCATTGTCTGCAGGCAAGACTTTATCCACCGCTATCATCGCCAGTTTAATTAAATCAGCAGCACTACCTTGAAGGGGTGCGTTAATGGCAGCTCGTTCAGCACCACGGCGCACCATTTGATTACTATGATTGATATCCGGTGTATACAGCTTACGCCCTAAAATAGTTTCGATATAACCGTTATCAACGGCATTACTACGGGTGTCATGCATATATTTCCTGACTCCAGGATAACGCTTAAAGTACTGATCAATATAGTCTTGTGCTTCACCACGAGTCATTTCAAGCTGTTTCGCCAATCCGAAGGCACTCATGCCATAGAGCAGACCAAAGTTAATGGCTTTGGCGTTACGACGCTCAGTGGGAGTAACGTCCTCTACGGATTTACCCAATACTTCCGCCGCTGTGGCACTGTGAATGTCTAGACCCTCATTAAACGCTTTGGTTAAGTTAGCATCACCAGAGAAGTGCGCCATCAGGCGTAGCTCAATTTGTGAATAGTCCGCAGCCAACAAGACACGGCCCTCAGGCGCGATAAAGGCTTGACGGATAAGACGGCCAGTCTTAGTGCGAATAGGGATATTTTGTAAGTTTGGGTCTGTTGAGGATAAGCGGCCGGTACTAGTTAAGGCTTGATGATAGCTGGTATGCACCCGATCAGTGTCTTTATCTGCCACAGCATCTAGCGCATCGGTATAGGTGCTCTTTAACTTTGATAAGCCGCGATATTCAAGGGCAATCTCAGCTAATGGGTGGGCAATTTTTGATAGCACTGCTTCGCCGGTGGAGTATTGACCGGACTTAGTCTTTTTACCGCCCACAACGCCAAGCTTATCAAATAAAACTTCGCCCAACTGTTTGGGTGAGCCCAGATTGAATTCCTCGCCAGCCTCATAATAAGCCTGTTTTTCAAGCTCGCCAATCTCTTCATCGAAGCGCTTTGACAGCTCATTTAAGAAGGCTCTTTTAATCAGGATACCGGTTGCTTCCATGTCACATAATATCTGTGATACAGGAATTTCAAGCTCATGTAACAGGCGCTGATTAACCGTATCGTCTCTTAACTTCTCTTGGAAGACTTCAAAAAGTTGATAGGTAATATCGGCATCTTCACAAGCATAGTCACTGGCAATATCTACAGCCACTTTATCGAAGGTGACCTGTTTGGCCCCTTTGCCAGCCACATCTTCATAAGTAATGGTTTGAGTATGCAGATAATGGCGAGCAAGATCGTCCATGCCATGACGAGTAGCGGCAGCATTCAGCACATAGCTGGCAAGCATGGTGTCCATCTTCCAATTGCTTGGGGTGACATTAAGATCAATACCGTAGCGACGTAACACGTGAGCATCATACTTAATGTTTTGGCCGATTTTACCGATTTCTGGGTTTTCTAAAATGGGCTTTAATTGTGTCAAAACTTTGTCTTGGTCTAGCTGTTTTGAAGTTAATTCATCATCTTCTAAGCTATGATTGAGAGGAATGTAATAGGCTTCATGAGCTTGTAGTGAGAAAGACAGACCTACGATATTTGCTTCTCGCCAATCGATGCTCGTGGTCTCAGTATCTACCGCAAAATGACTGGCCGCTGACAGTTTTTGTAGCAAGCTATCAAAAGCGGGCTCATCCAAAATAGTATGCCAAGCTTGGTCGTGATCTTTACTGTCTTTAATAATGTCGATGATGGCCGCCTGTTTTTGGTTTTGCAGAGTCTTAGCCACCTGTGCTTGTGATTCCGCTTCTGCTTTACTATCAGCCACACTGTTTGTAGCCATGTTGGCAGGATGATTGGGATGAGCCAAAGAGGCCAATTCATTTTTGAACTCAAGCTCAGTATATAGATCACGTAGCTCTTCGATATAAGCGGTTGGGTCAGTATCAATACGTAAGTCATCCCAGTCTTGACCAATCTCTAAATTGGTAACGATGGTGGCCAGTTGTCTGTCGCGGGGAATGTTGTCAGCATATTCGATCAACTTCTCACCGACCTTACCTTTGATTTCACTGGCATTGGCCAAGATGTTGTCTACATTATCGTATTGATTAAGCCATTTAACAGCGGTTTTTTGACCAACACTTGGCACCCCTTTAATGCCGTCAGAGGCGTCCCCCATTAAGGTCAGTAAATCAATCATTTGGGTGGGTTTGATGCCATATTTCTCTTCGACCCCTTGCTCATCTACTACTTTGCCTGAGAAGCTGTCTTCAAGAATTACACTGTCATTAATCAGCTGCATCATGTCCTTATCACCGCTGGAGATGACCACATGATGCCCCTCTTCAACGGCGCGATAGGTTAGGGTACCGATAATGTCATCAGCCTCAGCCCCTTCGATGCGTAATAAAGGGATGCCTAGAGCACGGACTAAACGGTGAATATAAGGGATTTGTTCCGCCAATTCAGGATCCATTTTTGGACGATTGGCTTTATATTCCTCTGACATAGTATGACGAAAAGTGGGTGACTTGGTATCAAAGCACACGGCCATATGAGTCGGGTTATAACGACGCATGACTTTTAATAAGGCATTCAACGTCCCACGAATGGCGTTGGTAGTCAGCCCTTGGGTATTCATCATGGTCTTGGGAAGCGCATGATAAGTTCTAAATAGATAGTAAGAGCCATCCACTAAGATAAAAGGAGGCTTCTCCTTATCAACATGACTGGTATTCATCGAGGCAACATTAGGCATGTGCGCAAAGTCAGGCATCACATTGGGGTCTAATGCTGCATGAGAGGTATCGGTTGTGGTATCGGCAGCTTCAGTTAGATGGGCAGTATCTTTAGCAGTTTTATCGGTCATAGGATGTCACTTGTAATCAAAGTTGTAAAAATAAGAAGTTAGGTTATAAAAAAAGAATTTCTAATAATAAGTTTTTTTTGTTCAGGCAGGTTGTAGGGACCTGTTAGTTGGTTTTTTTAAGATGGATTAGGCTCATTATAACTAAAATTTTGACTGTCGTTAGGGTCATTGCTTGTTGATTGGTAGTAGGGAGCAAGTTGTAGGGATTTATTGGGGTCACACAAAGTTCAGTTAATAAAAAACCCAAACTGCGCAAAGGCAGTTTGGGTTTTTAAAGCTATCAAACAAAACTATTAAATTCAGTCGGCTTACTTAGTTTGATTATAAGATAAGCTTGAGCTTAAAGGCTAAGTTTGAAAGTTAATTCTGGCTATTTTAGTTCAGAGCTAACGGCAACTTCGATATTGCCACGAGTGGCTTTAGAGTAAGGGCAAACTTCATGGGCCGCTTCCACAGCCTTTTGAATGTCGTCAGCACTGGCTTCAGTGTTGGAAGCAATAACGTGTAATTTAACCGCTAGCTTGTAGTCATGCCCCTCACCTTGTAATAGGGTAACTTCTGCTTCAGTGGTTGAATCAAATTTAATCTTTTGCATTTGCTTTACCGCACCCAAAGCACTATCAAAACAAGCGGCATAACCCATAGCAAAAAGCTGTTCGGGGTTATTACCCTTGCCAGAGCCAGGGGCCTTCATATCAATTTGTAAGTCACTGTCATTTAGTGTGGCTGAGCCATTACGACCACCGCTTACTGTGGCTTGAGTTGTATATAAAGTCTTCATATTAATCCTTTTTTATAATTTATTGTCACTACTTATAGAAACTTCAGTTTATTAACTGGTTTTAATTAGCTAGTTTTAAATAGGAGTTTGCACAACACCTAGTTCTAGCATAACAAAACACAGGCCGTTTTTCGTTTAGGGCTGGTAAAGCTTTACCCGTACTGTGTAAGTCGATATTACACATTCTTTATTAAGCCAACATCTTCTGCACCCACACTAGAAATCCGTTACAATACGCACATTAATTTTCCCAATTATTTCTTATTTTGTTTGTTACCCTATTTCTAAATTGAATATTTTCTCTGAAACACCCTCTACATTTAAGTTGAAAAGCACATTATGAGCGTAGATCAAAAAACTCTGAACAAAGAAGTTGCCAAGCGCCGCACCTTCGCCATTATTTCTCACCCCGACGCCGGTAAAACCACAATGACTGAGAAGCTGCTGCTTTGGGGTCAAGCCATTCAGGTGGCCGGTGAAGTGAAGGGTCGTAAAACTGACCGCCATGCCACCTCAGATTGGATGAGTATGGAGCAGGAGCGTGGCATTTCGATCACCACCTCGGTCATGCAGTTTCCTTATAAAGATCATGTGGTTAACTTATTAGATACCCCAGGTCACGCCGACTTCTCAGAAGATACCTATCGTACTTTAACGGCGGTAGACAGCGCTTTAATGATGGTAGATGGGGCAAAAGGGGTCGAGGAACGAACCATTAAATTGATGGAAGTGTGTCGTATGCGCGATACGCCCATCATCTCGTTCGTTAACAAATTGGACCGTCAAATTCGAGATCCTTTAGAACTGCTAGATGAAATCGAAACCGTTTTAAAAATTAAATGTGTGCCCATCACTTGGCCTATTGGTATGGGTCAAGACTTCGTTGGGGTTTATCATCTGACCGAAGATAAAACTTATTTATATCAAAAAGGCCATGGCGGTGAAATCACTGAGATTGAAACCCGTGAAGGCTATGACTATCCAGATATCCGTGAACGCCTAGGAACCCTAGCATTTGCTGCGTTTGAAGAGTCTCTTGAACTGGTGCAGATGGCGCTTGAAGACTTTGATATTGAGCTGTTTTTAAAAGGTGAGATGACGCCGGTATTGTTTGGTACCGCACTGGGTAACTTTGGCGTTAACATGGTGCTAGATACCCTTATTGAGCATTCACCAGCACCTAAGAGCCATCCTGCTAAAGAGCGCCAAGTTGAAGCCAACGAGACCAGCTTTAGTGGCTTCGTATTCAAGATTCAAGCCAACATGGATCCCCGTCACCGTGACCGCATTGCCTTCTTGAGAGTATGTTCTGGTAAGTATGAGAAAGGCATGAAGATGAAGCATGTCAGCTTAGGTAAAGATGTGCGTATCTCAGATGCTTTGACTTTCTTAGCCGGAGATCGTGAAGCGTTAGAAGAAGCCTATCCAGGGGATATTATTGGTCTACATAACCATGGCACCATTAGTATTGGTGACAGTTTTACTGAAGGGGAGGAGTTGAACTTTACTGGTATTCCTCACTTCGCTCCCGAATTATTCCGCCGAGTAGTATTAAAAGACCCTCTAAAATCAAAAGCCCTACAAAAAGGCTTACAGCAGCTAAGTGAAGAGGGCGCGACTCAGGTATTTATGCCACAGATTAATAATGACTTAATCTTAGGGGCAGTAGGGGTGCTTCAGTTTGAGGTGGTGGCGCACAGATTAAAAGAAGAATACAAAGTTCAGTGTATCTTCGAGCCAGTCTCTATTGCCACAGTGCGCTGGATTCATTGCGATGATGAAGCGGTATTGGCCAAGTTCAAGAAAAAGGCCCATGATCAGCTATCTATTGATGGTGGCGGCTATCTAACTTACTTAGCCCCAAGCCGCGTCAACTTGCAACTGATGCAAGACCGTTACCCAGAGGTGACCTTTAGCAATACCCGTGAGCATTAATAGACTAAGTTGGCTTGCCCAACAAAGTGTTAGCTCAACATTAAAATTTATATCCTATAAAAAGGCGCTCTGAGTGAG